>JANRIL010000018.1:0-11109 GCA_033764955.1 Cyanobacteriota bacterium
ATCTTGAGTCTCTCGATACTGTTTAAGCAACTTGTGGACTGTAGCAGGGCTCATCAGAAACTGTTGCGCCAGTTTGCGGATGGAGGTATTGCCGAGATGATAGGCTGCTACCACTTTCTTTCGGAGGTCAAGGGAATAACGGCTCATGCTGTCCCAAAACTCAACCTCTCTAACCTTAACTCATTCATGTTCTATGTAAATAACGAAAAAGCTGTATGGGCAATTATCCTGTTGTGCATGTAGCCTATGAAGATGCTGAGTCCTACGCCAATTGGGCAGGTAAGCACTTGCCGACAGAAGCACAGTGGGAGTATGCCGCTCGGGGAGGGGGATTCAATACGATCTTTACCTGGGGTAATCAATATTCCCCTCAGCAGGCAAACACATGGCAAGGGAAATTTCCCTTCTTCAATCAACAACAAGACGGATTCGGAGGGATCTCTCCCGTAGGTTCGTTCCCTCCGAACGGATTTGGACTTTTTGATATGACTGGTAATGTATGGGAATGGACAGCCGATTGGTTTCGCATCGATCGGCGGGGGATGGAATATAGCTTTAATCCTTTAGGTACTAGCCGAGTAGAAAGTTACGATCCTAAAAAACCTTGGGAGGAAGCGATGCATGTGATTAAAGGTGGGTCTTACCTTTGTGCTAAAAACTATTGCAGTCGCTATCGTCCTGGTGCTCGTGAATTTCAAGCATCCGACACAGGTACTAGCCACATTGGATTCAGGTTGGTTTCTGAGCCAAAACCAGCTTTAGGTGACGACCTTATTCATGTCTTAAATCGCGGTATCGGAGGGAGCGATGATTGATTTTCTTCTGTCTAATTACATCCAAATAGTTGTTTTCTTGTTTCTTTTTACATTTCTCCTGTCCATAGCACTGGAGAAACCGAGGCAGAAAATCCTGACTCTCATGAAATCAAGCCTGATGGGGCGATCGCTGGTTGCAAATTTTATTCTGCTGCCGATATTGGGTCTGATTTTGATTTGGTTGTTCAGGCTGACGCCCGAAATTTCTGTGGGCTTTATGATGGTTGCCCTTGCCCCCGGAGGAATGCTGGGTCTGCATTTTGCTCGCCTTGCCAAGGGCAATCTCGCCTACGCTGTGGGGCTGATTTTTCTGTTGTCGATCCTATCCATCGTTATTACACCAACTCTAATTTATCTGATTTTTCCTAGCATTGCCGCAAGGGACGGATTTATTTTGTCACTCCTTGGTCGCCTGATGTTATTCATTATCCCCCCATTGCTAGTAGCACAGATCATTCAACATTGGCTAGCGTCGATCGCCACGAAAGTGCAAAAGCTATCTTCCTTTTTATCGATTGCTCTCTTCATTACATTGACGGTTGTCACATCTAGGTTCAAAGCTCTCGATATTCAAGCACTGGGATGGAATGGGTTGGCGGCGATCTTGGTGTTTATTGGGATGTCTTGGTTCGTAGGCTGGCAGATGGGTGGGCCGGAACTTGAAAATCGTAAAGTGTTGGCAATTACAAGCAGCATGAGAAATGTGGCAATTTGCTTTTTAATTGCTACGAGCAGTGCGGTCAATCAAGATACTCAGTCAACGATGTTTGCGTTTAATGTGTTTCTGACTCCGATGAACCTAGTATTTTCTGAAGCCGTGAATCGGATTAAACCAAAGTCTGAAAAGGAGGAAAATCAAGCAGATGCTGATTAGTTCTATCTAGGGTTACTGTGCCGCAATGCCGTGATCCCCGACCTGTCCGCTGGCGTTATGACATTGCATATCCTAGACATTCTAATCAATGACGAAATCAACAATCTAGGAAAAACCAATGATAAATCAATTTGAAGATCTGAGCCTTACAGTCCGCAATCTAAATTCTGTTACAGATTTGCTCAAATCTACGGGTATACAGACAACGTATTTGACATCGAAGATAACTGTCGAGGCAGCTTCAAACGCTGGACAAGGAATCAAACTAGGGAGTTTTGCGATGGACAGAGAAATAGAAATTCAGGTCAGAAATGAATACTTTTTGGCCGCGCACGCGCTTTCCCACTAAGTCGGCAACGTGCAAATATTTATTTGTCTTTCGCTACGGTCTTTCAAGATGCAATTGATTACTCTTGCCAAGTTTAGTCTCTGGTTACTAATTTCAATGGTGATTGACACGGCTTTCACTGGTACTCCGTCATCAGCTCAACCAGCAGCTGTTACTCAGACTGAGTCACAGACAGTATCCATGCCGATCAGCCAGCAGAATGATGAGACTTCAACACCAGAGCCCAGAAGAAGCTACATCGGAGTAGGAGCAACCATCGGACTATCGGAGCCCGATGAAGCTGGTTTCCAAACTGGTTTGGGGAAAGGAGGGTTCTCAATCATTTCACGGGCTGGATTGACCGAAAACTTAGGTCTTCATACAGTTGCTATTTTTGGCGATAAGTTTACGGGTAATCTTGCTTTCACGGTTCGGCTCCCTGTCAAATCTGGTGAATCTGGTAGCACCTTGTTTGAGCCTTTTATTGGTCCTGGCGTCATCATTGAAGAAAGTGAAGTCAGTGCATTAGTTTCCACCGGAGCAGATATTCCCTTGAGCAAGGACTTTACAACAACAGCTCGACTTAATATCGGTTTTCCTAACGGCAACACTGATGTAGGGATAATTGTTGGTCTGGGGTATAATTTTAAGCTGTTCTGAAGCAGAAATAAAAAAAACACTAAGGCAATTGCAACCAATTACAATCTAGAGTAAACCAATGCTGAAGCAATTTGAAGATCTGAGCCGTACAGTCCGTAATCTAAATTCTGTTACAGAATTAATCAAGTCGGTGGGTCAGAGTACTGACAGCGTATTTGATGTGGAAGATAACTTTCGGGGCAGTACTCAGATGAAACTCTGTGTGGATCGTGTCAGGGAAATCCCCGAAGCGCGTGCGATGATGGAAAGTCATTACATGGGGTCAGAGATCGATCTTGAAGGACTATCTCAATTGTCCCGCGGCACCCTGGGACATACTTATGCCACGGTGATGAAGGCACTGGGCTATGACCCAAATTTTTTCCGCCACGGCAAGATCGAAACGGATGAAGACTGGGTGATCATGCGCCTACGCAAAACCCATGATATACACCATCTGGTAACGGGATTTGGACCCACAGGTGGAGAGCTAGGTGTGCTTTGTATTCAAGCAGCACAAATTGGTTATCCAGCGTTTGTTATGCTTCAGGTTGCTACAATCGGTTTAACGCTGAGGCAACAACCGGAAAGACTTCCACTTTTAACAAACCAAGCTGCGAGAGGCATGGGAATGGCAATCCAAATGAAGCCGCTGATTGCTCAGCGATGGGAAGATGGTTGGGATAAAACAATGCGTCAATGGCGAGAGGACTTGAACATTACTGATCCAGTCATTGATGAACCCTACAGCCTCAAGAATCGCCTACCAAATCTGGATTTGGATTGGTAACAATTCGGTCTTGATGCTTTTTTGTGATAGCGACAGAAATTCTGGGATCCTAGACTCTTCCATTGCTGTAAGTGTGTGACGGTTTTGGCTTGACCGAACTCGCAAGACACGTAAAACAAATTGCAACCAATTAAGGCAATCATCGGAGAATAACCTGAGAGGGATCTACAATCACCATTCCTTCTAGTGGAATGAAATCTCCTGAATTGAATGTCAGTAAATGCGTAACTTGGTGGACTTTCATCACAGCCTGCAACCGCACATCATGAACCCGTTTCCCTTTGATTTGATGAGTAGTCACATAATCTATCCAAAGGGGAAATATCGCTGGGGAGTCTTCCAATAGAAGAAATTCGTTCAGCACAGACCCTATTTCGCTGTTGGTATGTTCGACTGTCCAGCCCAGTCCATTGACCTCAAGAGGGCGGGTCGCCACCACCCAAAATTCGATTAATACTTGGGCAGTAACAACACAGTCCCATCCCGTTTCCAAAAGGGAGGCCACTGCTTCCACCGCTTGATGATGGCGAGAAGAGGCCGGATCCGCCGCCCTGAGCAGGATGTTGGTATCCAATAAATAACGATGATTCACTCGTAGATCGACTCCCGTTGGAGTGCTGCATCGGGAATTTCTAGGGGTTGAGAGGGATGGCTAGCGGCCCACTGTCTCCATCGATGGGCTTTCTGACTTGGCTCGGATCCGGCTTCTCTATGAATAATTAAAGAGTTATCTGCTACTTGGATCCGATAGGTAGCTTTGGGGGGAGCGGATCCCAATAGTTCAGAGGGGATCAAGAGATCTCCTTGTTCATTCACCCTCAAGATCTGAGAAGTGTTCAATGCTCTAGGCTCATTCATGGTTATTCCCCTGATGACATAGTGGTTTTCAATGGGATGCCTCTCTCTTATTGTCGTGGGCGAAAAGGATGTAATCAATCAGTACTAGCATTCACGCTCTCCCGGCAAGCTGGATCATCGTGGCTGGGACTATTGACCCTAGTGCTGACGGCATACGCACTCATATCAGGCAAGGGATAAGGCTTGAGCAATGGCAGGACAATATCGGGATCCTGAATCTTCGGATCCAGCCAGATCTCATACTCATGTGGATCCATGATCACAGGCATCCGGTCATGGATCCCGGCCATCAACTCATTGGGAGCGGTGGTGATAATGGCACAGGATTGAATAATGTTCCCTGCCGGAGATTTCCAGGTTTCCCAGAGTCCGGCAAAGGCGAAAAGGGATCCGGTTTTGAGTCCGATGTGAAAGGGTTGCTTGCTTTTACCTTGACCTTTCCACTCATAAAATCCATCGGTAGGAATCAGACAACGGCGTTGGCGTAAAGCGGTTCTGAAGGTGGGCTTCTCTGCCAGTGTTTCGGCGCGAGCATTGAGCATCGGCTTCAGATCCTTCGCCCAACTTGGAATCAATCCCCATTGCCATGAGCGAAGGTGTCGCTTTCGGGTGTTTGGATCCTGAACCACTAATGAAATCGATTGCCCAGGGGCGATGTTGTAGCGAGGAGCAATGTCGGAAATTTCATCCAGTCCGAAGTGTTGAAATAGTTCTTGAGCCGTTGCTGCTAATCCAAATCGTCCGCACATTGCCCTACCCCATAAAATGGATCCCTGCCGTCACCACTCCCCAGACCTCTACCTCAGATCCAGCTCGGATCCGCATCAGCCGTAATTCCCCTTCCACCACCGCCACGACGATGCGATTGGGTCTTGGCTCCAGCGACTTATCCACCACCAAAATATCCTCCGGCCAGATCCCCGCTTCCACCATCGGATCCCCGGTTGCCCGCATGAAAAACGTTGCCGCCGGACGAGGCACCAGCAACCGATGCAGATCAAGCGCCTTCTCAAGATAATCACCAGCCGGAGAAGGAAAGCCCGCCTCTGCCACCGGGAGCGTCACTAGCATAGTCACCTCAATGGGAACGAAACGACCACAACACCCGCCCAATCACGCCAAAATCCTCCGGCGGATCCCGCAGGTCGATCTGAAACGGCTCGTAGGCCGGATTATCGCTCACTACCTTCAACTGTCGCCCCGGCAATAAACTCAGCCGCTTGACCAGCAAGGATCCGTCCATTCGCAACACGCCAATCCCCTCCCGCACATCCCCTGGCTTGGTATCCACCAAAATGATGTCGCCAGATCTCAGGGTTGGCTCCATGCTCTCCCCCCGCACATAGATCAAGTTCAACCCCTGCGGACTGGTGTGACACTGCGCCCGGATCCAACTCTCCTGAAAGGCAAACTCCCCTTGCAGATCCGCCTCCGCCAAACACATCCCCGACCCGGCACTAGCTGAGATGTCAAACAACGGGATCTTCACCAACGGATCCGATTCCTCTGGGGCAGTCCGAAACATCGGCTCCTCCCCCGTTACCAGCCAATCTATGCTCACCCCCGCACATCGAGCAATTAAGGCCAATCGGTCAGCTGTCGGTTGGGATCCGCTCAGATATTTTCGCAGCGTGCTATCGGGCAACCCACAACGATGGGCAAAGTGAAACACCGCCTCCTCGCCCAACAGGATCCGTAGACGGTCTTGAATCGTTGACGTAGACATGGGGATCCGCACGAAACAGCTATTGACACTCTATCACTTAGAGAGACTAGACTCTTAGTATAGTGAGAGCAATACTACTATCTTTACAAGTAAAGCTGAGGATGTCAATAGCTTTACAAGTAAAGCTCATCTAATCTGGCAGGCAATCATGGATGTCAGGACAAAGGGGCTGAATCGAGAAGACATCAAAGCTGGGTTACGCAAGCTAGGGTTTCCGCTGTCTCTGGTGGCCAAAGAGCTGGGGGTGACTCGGCAGGCGGTGACGCTGGTGCTTTCTGGCACTCGTTCGGAGCGGATCGAGAAATGGATCGCCGAGAAACTGGAGCTGTCGCCTAAAGAGGTGTGGCCTGAACGGTATGACACTAGCTCCCTTTGGAGTAAGCAACTCACACTATCTGACTTTACAAGTAAAGCTGAGGACTTATGAGCTTTGATATTCGAGAACATCTAGAGTTCAACCCGGCAGGACGAGCCTACTGTCCCAGTTGCATCCTCAAGAAAGGCAGATTTCCAGAGCAGCGGAGCCTAGCGATTGTCCCCGGATCCGAGGGTGCCTATCTCTGTCATGCCGGATGCAGTGTGGAAGAGATCCGTGAGGCCATCGGGCATCCCAAACCCAAAGCCTCCCAACCAGCAGCGAAGGATCCGCTTGTCTACACCGAAGCCCAGGTGATGAAGCATGTCGGGATCCTCCTCAATGGCCAAACACCCGATGCCATAGCTGCCAGAGAGTGGCTAGAAAAACGCGGCTTTACCTCAGAGATGATCCTGCACTACAAGCTGGGTCTGTTCGGATCCCATCTGCAAATTCCCATTCCCACGAACGGATCCAGTTATCACCTCAAAAGTCGCATCTCGCCCTGGACTGGAAATAAAGCTTGGGCACAGAAAGGGATCCCAGCAATGGTCTTCTTCACCCATCAACTAGAGAGTGCAAGGCAGACTTGGCTGTGCGAGGGGGAATGGGATGCCATGTTGCTGGGTTGGAAAGTCAGAGAAGCAGGGATCCCTGAGATTGCCGTGGCTACCTTCACCTGTGGCTGCAATGCCATCCCGATGCAACTGGAATTAGAGCGGTTGGTGGGCGAGGTGACTATCTTCTATGACCGTGACCAGCCGGGGCAGAACGGATCCGAGAAACTAGCCAAGCGATTGGGATCCCGTGGCCGCATTGCCCAGGTACCTGCACCCGATATTTTCCCTAAGGGTTGGGATGTGTCCGATACCCTCAATGCCGGATTCACTCTGAAAGATCTACAACAAGCTGCGGCTCAAGCCACTCCCTACTTAGGGGATAAAAGCCCAGCCCAAGAAGTGTATGGAGACCTGCTCACCCGACTGGAACGCGCCTACCAACTGGAGTCAGCTTCAGAGCGGATCTATCAACTGGAATTACTCAGCCGCGCAGTCCGGATCCCCACCCCCCGCCTCACCTCGATGTGGATGAACCATATTGCCGAGAAGGACACCCAGGATCCGTTGGAGGTACATCAGTTTGTGGAGAAATCCCCTGAGCGTCGTCCTTTCCTGATTCCTGGCTTTCTGCCGACTGGGACGATTGTGGTGTTGGTGGCAGATGGCGGCACGGGCAAGACCTTGCTGGCGAATAACCTTTGTTTGTCGATTGCCAGAGGCGGATCCTGGAATGGCAAGCCGGTGAAACAGGGACGGGTGTTGATCATCCAATCCGATGAACCGGAACTAGAATGTGCTGCCCGCCTGAGAGATGCCAACTTCGAGGGGTTGGATCCGGGCCTGGTCTACATCAAAACCAACTGGCAGTTCTCTCAGTTGCCTCTACTTAAGAAGTGGTTGCAGCACTATCAACCTGTGCTGGTGATGATCGATTCCCTGACCGCTACCAATCGGCATAGCGAAGCAGAAGAGCGAGACACGGCCTATGGGTTGGTGCTTTATGAGCTGCGGGATCTGGCGAACCAGTATGGGACAACATTTTTGGTACTGCACCACACGAATAAGCTGGGCATCGAACGGGGCACCACTGCCATCCGCGACAATGTGGGCGAAGTCTGGCTGCTGAAGCATGGGGACAAAACGGATCCGAGCAACCTAGAACGCAAGCTGGTGATCGACAAATCCCGTACCGGTTGTAACGACATTCACACCCTAGAACTCAATGATGAAGACTTCTCTTGGATCCTCAAGCCCAAAGAACCCAACCAGGAAGGTAAGTCACCTCTCGAAGATCGGCTACTCGGTTTCATGGAGCGCACGGCAGGGATCCCGCGTGAGATTGAGGAGATCGCCCATGAGTTTCGTGTCAGCTGGAGCAGCGCCCGTCGTGCCCTCAAGAAATTGTGGCGGCTGGGTTATGTGAATGAAGACACTGTGCAATCGGGATCCGTGGGCAAGCCCAAGAAGGTCTATACCCACCCGCTGGTGACTAATATTTCAAACCCAAGCCCAGAGCGGGATCCAAATATTATTCAACTGCCGCTGGATCCTGACTATTATTCCAAACCCAGTCCGGGAGCCGGATCCGAATATTATTCACCGACGACTCCTGTGTATAACCCCGCTCGTCCTTTTTGAGGATCCCACGATGGCTACGGCAACCAAACCCAGAACCCCAAAAAACAAACTGACAGAAGTGGAGTGGAGCCACTATCAACAGGCCATTTTCGACTGGGCAACCCACGGATCCGGTCATGCTCTGGTCAATGCGGTGGCGGGATCCGGTAAAACGCAAACCTTGCGCGGGCTGGTCAGTCGGATCCCTTCGGATAAAAAGGTGGCAGTCTTAGCCTTCAACAATCACATGGCAGCCGAACTGGAATCCAAACTGCCCAAACGGATCACCGTCAGCACCATTCATCGGATGGGAATGTTCATGCTGACCCGTTATTTCCGTTCGACCTTCCAGTGCAATGAGGCGAAGTATCACGATTTAGCGACCGCAGCCGTGGATCAGTTGCGACCCAACTTTGCATCCATACCATCCAAGGAGTTGAAAGCAGTTGAACGGGAATGTCGCGGCTTCCTCAAACAGATCCTCCACTACCTGCAAATCACCCTGACGGATCCGACCGAAGAGAACATTCACCACTTGATCCAGCATTTTGGACTGGAGACACCGGAGGATCCCTCTTTGCTGGAATTGTTGCTGCCTCTTCCGGCTAAACTGCTCGACCAAGGTAAGGCTCTGGGGATTGATCAACAAAATGTCGGACTCGATGATCTGCTTTGGCTGCCTCATGTGCTGAACCTGCAACCCGTCCAAAAAGAGTGGGTGCTGATCGATGAAGCTCAGGATTTAAGCCGCGCTCAATTGGAATTGGTGCTGAAACTTCCCTCATCAACCGGGCGGATGGTGTTTGTCGGGGATCCTAACCAGGCTATCTTCGGGTTTGCTGGGTCAGACGACCAATCTTGGGAACGGATCCGGGAGGCCATTCACCCCAAAGAGTTTCCCCTCAGCATCACCTATCGTTGCCCTGGATCCCATGTGAGATTGGCTTCTCGTCTGGTTCCTCAAATCGAAGCACGACCGAATGCCCTAACCGGACAGATCTCAGTCATTCATCCCACCCGCATCAAGCATGAAGTCAATGTGGGAGATCTGGTGATTTGCCGCTTCATGGCTCCTTTGATTGCCCTGTGTCTGAAGTTGGTGATTCACAGTCGGATCCCAGCCAAAGTACGGGGACGAGATCTGGGCAAGATGCTCATTTCCTTGACCAAAGATGTGGCAGACCATTTCCCACAAAACTTCCTATCTGAACTTAGAAATCACGTTGCTGCCAAAGTGGAAATCTACCAGCGAAATGGCAAAGAATCTGCAATTGAATCCATTCATGACCGCTCCCTTGCTCTTGAGTCGTGTTTTGAGGCATTTGGTTTAAAATGCGGCACTGTCCAAGACTTCTGCCAACGGATTGAAGGATTATTCGACGATGATGCACCCCTTGCCAATCATGTCATCTTGGCCACGATCCACCGCGCTAAAGGAGATGAAGCGGAACGAGTTTTCTTGCTCAAATCAGACTCGATGCCCGCTACCTTTCTAGCCTCGACAAGTTGGCAATCTCAACAAGAACTGCATCTACTTTATGTGGCACTGACTCGCTCGAAGGGATCCCTATTTCTGGTGCCCATGCCCAAGAAAGCAGATCTGATGGATGTGTTGTTGACGGATCCGTTGGGTGGGATCCAGTTTCCTAAGAGTCCTCTATCGGTTCCGACCGTTTCAGCGCCTAGTGTTACCCCTGAATCCACTCCGATGGGGGAGCAAATTTCGGCAATCCTTTCTGACTTCGAGAGCGAGGTGAATGCCCTGCATCAGTCAATTAGAAGAATGCTGCTGGAGTTTGTGGAAGTGGCGCAGGCTTGGCAAGGGGAGTTCCCGGATCCGATGGAGATGGTGTGGCATCGTTTGGGATCCGAATTGAAGGGAGTGAATTGGGGGATCCCGATCCATTTTCGCTTAGAGCAACCAGAGGCCAAGTCCCGCAGTCCAGCGAGAGTGATTCCGCTATTACGGGTGGGGGATATCTGTCGTTATGTCGGATCCGATGGGCCGATGCGGGTGACTTGCCGGGGGCGGGATCTCAAGGTGTTGGGGGTGAAGGGATCCGTTGCTACCGTAACGGCTTTGAAGGATTACTTTCACCATCACGAATGGATCCGTCCCTATGACATTGAGATGCAACACTTGCGGAGGAAGTCATGAGCAATATCTCCATCAAGTTGCCAGAGTTGGTGCTTAGAGAGCTGTTTGTGGATCCGGGACTTCTCCAGGAAAAGCTAGGTCTCTCAACCAAAACGCTTTTACCCCTTCGTAGAGATGGCACTTTGATTCAAGGGATTCACTTCTCTGAAGTCAACAGCCGCCTTATCCTTTACAACTTACCCCTGATGATCGATTGGTTAGCGAATCGACACGACCCCATTGCTCACCGTCGGGCAATTGAGAACTTTCAGTGAACCTCTTGCGAAAGTCAGAAAAACAGCTCCAACTCAAAGTTATAGAGAGCAGCAATTAGATTAAAGCGCAGTCGAAAGCGACGACGACGGTTGCGGTATCGCTCCGACAAGATCCGAAAGACCTTGAGTCTGCCA
>JANRIL010000019.1:0-180097 GCA_033764955.1 Cyanobacteriota bacterium
GGGGATCCCAACGCTTCAATCATCCAGTGGACTTCTCACTCCACGACCGCCTTTATTCAATACATGAGTGTAGATCATGGTTGTCTTGACATCTTTATGCCCCAGAAGCTCTTGTACCGTGCGAATGTCATAACCGTTTTGCAGCAAATGGGTGGCAAAACTATGCCGGAACGTATGGCACCCTACCCTTTTTTGAATACCTGCGACCTTCACGGCTTGTTTGATCGCCTTTTGCAAGCCGCTTTCATGGAGATGATAACGCTGCATTGCCTCACCACGAGGATCCTGAGAGATCCGATCTGATGGAAAAACATACTGCCAAATCCATTCTTTAGCCGCATTGGGATACTGTCGGGCTAGAGCAAACGGCAAATGGGCTACCCCGTAACCTCGTTCCAAATCTTGCTGATGTAAGCGCTTTACAGCCTGCAAATGCTCAGTCAACTCTTGAACAACACTTAGGGGCAACATTGTTGCGCGACTCTCCATCCCTTTAGCATCACGAACGATAATCTGGTGCTGGGCAAAGTCTACGTCTTTGACCCGTAGTTGAAGCGCCTCATTCAGTCGTAAACCGCAACCGTAGAGCAATTTCGTAATAAGCTG
Organism: Cyanobacteriota bacterium; assembly: GCA_033764955.1. Lineage (GTDB taxonomy): Bacteria > Cyanobacteriota > Cyanobacteriia > Thermostichales > Thermostichaceae > JANRIL01. Next base: position 607 of record JANRIL010000019.1, read on the forward strand.
ATAAACGCCCGACATATTTTGCAAGACTAAGAAAACTTCATCGCTAGTCAAGACTGTAGGCAAATATCGAGAACGCTTGGCTCGAACGGCATCCAAATTTAGATCGAGTTCAGTTTGGACTACCTCTCGATAAAGAAACAGAATGGCACTGAGTGCCTGATTTTGGGTGGAAGCTGCAACATTCTCAGAGACGGCAAGATGAGTCAAAAAAGCGTTGACCTCGATACCGCCCATTTCTCTGGGATGTCGTTTGTTATGAAACAGAATGAAACGCCGGATCCATTGTACATAGGCCTTCTCGGTCTGATAGGAGTAATGCTTGACCCGAATTACATCACGCACTTTATCAAGCAGTTTTCTAGGGGGTGGCTGAACTTCTCCGCCAAAAGGCATGAGTAGTTCTACCTCGCCATCTTTGGCCTTAAGTATCGGCCTCGAAACAAAACTTTGCATTTTTCGGCATAACACGCTTCTTGAGGATCTTACCCAGAATAAATCCGGATAATACACCCGCTGGTTGTGTTACCCAGAAATTTTCGGTATAGTTATGCCGTTCCGGTGTATTATACGGAAATTTTCCGTATAATACATAGTTAGGCAGTAAGGGCAAGTTGAGTAACCAATGAACGAAAATATAAACAACACAAATGAATTCAAACTCAACGAAGAAGAGAATATTGCAGAGACCGTGTTCTACTACCAGCTTCAGACAAGATATAAAGATAACTACAAAAGTTACTTCCTTGCACTTGAACAACACAATGACCCCAGTGAAGAGTTCATGCAGAGATTTGCAGATAACCCTAAGGTGAAAAGACTTTCGCAAAGTACGCTTGGTATGCCTCCATATGGTGGTTCACAGGTTGTGGACAAAGAGACAGGGGAGCCAGGATTGATACTTCGGGTTATGGCAATAAAGTGGATCGACGATAAGGAAGTGGAGGTACGTGGTTCATTTTTCAGTGGCGATGGTCAGATATATAGCTATCATCTCCAGCAGGAGAACGGACATTGGGCAGTCATAGCCAGTGAGTGTATTGCAATCAGCTAATATGAGATAAAGGCATTCTTTAATATCCAAAATGTAGCCTAACTAATCATTGGAGTGGACTGAAAAATGATATTCTTAATGATAACCGAAAGATAACTTCAGCCGCTCAATTCAACTGTTAGCCCTCTAGTTCCCGGTGAGGTGAATCCCCAGAAAGCTATCTGTTGAACAACTGCTATATATAGGTTATTTAGGTATAGGAATAGCAATCAATGCAGATCGACTGGACTAGTTTTGCTATTGGAGCCGTTGTAGGGCTTGTTCTCGCATTTCTCTTCAAGCTTCATGCTTTAAAACGTCTTGATTTGATGTTAAGGAAGATCGGTATAGAGCTTGGTGTGGAGGGCTTTGAAGATAAAAAGTCACCTCTTGGTTCTGGCGTGTCAGTAGGCGATATTAGTGGAACCGCTGGCGACATTGCGGGTCGGGATATTGACAAAAGCATTGGGAAGAGAGTTGATCAAAAAATTGACAGAATGATCAACCATAATTCCAGCATTTACCAGGCAGTACAAAAAGCAGCTAGTGATGCAACAAAGCAAGCACTTCTTGGCTTGGATGCAGACGAAGTTGGTGGGGGTGCAGGGGGTACTCTTTTTCAACGAACTGTTAAGTTTGAATTTAGAACAGAAGATTCTGGCTTGTTATCGACATTGCAGCGTATACAAAGAGGTAATAATCGCTGGTTTGAACGCTATGTTGATGCTTGTCTGTCCTCACCAGAATTTCATCAACAAATCCAAGAGTTCTGCTACGACCTGACGAGACGGGGTTGGCAGGTTTCATTGATTCGTCCTGTTGATAACATACAAAACGGTTTACTCGTTGACGTTGTAGTCTACAAATCAATGACACTGCGATAGTTTAGGGCGGCTCCGAGCTAACAACCCCCGTGCAGCGGATTGACCGAAGCCGCTTGGGTGATTGCAAAGGTATCGGCAACCGCTGACGGGGAACGTTATCTGCGGCGGGTGATGGGCAGCGTTAGGCGGCATAGACAGATGTTCTTCCCATGTTCAACAGTCAATCCCTTAAAGGCACTCGCGTTGTAATCGTTGGCGCGAGTTCTGGAACAGGTCGTGCGGTTGCACGTGCGGCATCTGCAAATGGTGCGCACGTCTTCCTCATGAGTCGCACCAGACCCAAGCTTGAGAAGGTTCGCGAGGAACTACGAGGCCCAGCAGAAGTGATCGCTTTGAACATGCTTGACGAGGCTTCGGTAGCTGAAGCTTTCTCCGCGCTTGGAAAGATCGACCATCTTGTAGTGACGGCTGTTGCCGACGAAAATAAGCTTCGATCTCCGCTCGGAGACATGTCTACCCAGGTAGCAATGCGCGGAATGGAGAAGTTTTGGGGCAGCTTCTTTGTCTGCCGCGCAGCAGCCCCGTTGCTTTCAAAGACAGGATCAATAACACTCACATCTAGTGTTTCGATTCTGAAACCATCTGCAACGGGCGGTGTTTCGGTAATGTCTGCTGCGAGTGGAGCGGTAGCCACATTCGGATGCACACTTGCTGCAGAACTGGCCCCGATCCGCGTCAACGTGATTGCACCTGGCGTCGTCAATACTGGCGTTTGGGAGGAAAGCTCTGAACAACAACGAACAGAACTCAGAACCTGGGCAAAATCGTCACTCCCTGTCAAACATCTCGCTGAACCGGAGGAGGTCGCAGGGGCCTTCATTGCGCTCATGCTCAACCCTTACATTACTGGTGCCTTGCTCCCAGTGGATGGCGGCCTTAGTCTTACATAGCGCACAAGTGCGGCCTAACAATTCGTTCAAACCGATACTGCTTTGTTCCGGCAAAAACCGGTACAGGAAAGCATGCCGCCTTCTGTCGAATGTTGAGTAAAATCGAGAGGATAAGGACACAAACTCGATTTTCAATATCAGCAAGGAGAAAAGGAAATGACGGCTAATGCTTCGTTGGAGGAACGCCTTGCAGTGGTAGAAGCCGCGATCGCCCAGTTGCAGAAGCAAATTACAATTTCTCAGCAGACAAATTGGCTGCAACAAATTACAGGATCTTTCAAAGATGAGCCTGCTTTTGAAGACATACTTGCTTATGGACAAGCAATTCGCCAAGGAGATGAGTCTCTGCTCGAAGCAAAAGATAAGTGATGAGATATTTGTTAGATACAGACCATCTGAGCATTCTGCAACGCCAAACGGGTGAGGATTACAACAATCTTGCAAAACGTATGGCACAGCACCCAATATCAGATTTTGCGATCTCGATTGTGACGTTTCACGAGCAGATGCTTGGTAGCCATGCTTATATCAATCGCGCTCGAACTTCAAGTGAGATAGTGAAGGGATATGAGATAATGGCAAGGATAGTGAGCAATTTCAAGGTGCTACCTATTGTTTCATTTGATGTAAGTGCAGCTACGGAATACGCAGAGTTAGGGTCTCAACGAATTCAATTAGCCAAGATGGATGCGCGGATTGCAGCAATTGCTTTGTCTCATAAATTAACTTTGTTGACTCGTAATCATCGAGATTTTGGTAAAGTTGTGGGATTAGTAATTGAGGATTGGACAGTTGCCTTTTGACAAAAACAGCAATGTTAACCGCAGCATAACAATTCAAATTCAGCGGACGGTTGAGAGACTTTGGTGCTGAGTTATGTTATGTTTGCCGCCGCTGATTTGAGACGTTAGCTCTCCTCTTCAGCAACTAAAACGAATCTAAGCAGCAAGCCCGTCTTTGCTCCCATCAAGTTTTCTAACATTTGACCTTTGTATGTACGCTTGTGCATATAATAGTTGAATGGCGTATCAATGGGACAAAAACAAAGCAGCAACAAACCTCCGTAAGCACGGTATTGATTTTGCCGATGCGGTTTCTGTGTTCTCAGATGATCTAGCAATTACAACACCAGATGAACGATTTGATGAAGAGCGATTCATTACCATCGGACTAGATGCTCTAGGTCGAGTGCTTGTGGTGGTATATACCTGGCGCGGTCAAAAAATTTGACTAATTTCAGCTAGATCTGCGACTCGTCAAGAACGAAGACAGTATGAAGAGGACTAAATTATGGAAGTAGAATACGATTCTGTGGATATGGAATATGATTTTAGTCAAGGAAAACGTGGTGCTATCGATCCTGTTAGTGCGGGCAAAACACGCATTACAATTCGGATCGATGATGATGTGTTGGAATGGTTTCGAGAGCAAGTTCATCAAGCAGGAGGAGGAAATTATCAAACCTTAATGAACGAAGCATTACGGACACATATTCAAAAACAACATGAACCTTTAGAATCAATATTGAGACGAGTGTTACGCGAAGAGTTGGACCGAGCAGGCAAATAAACTTTGATTGTCATTTCTGCACTGAGCTAACAAGGGTTTGCAGCGGATGGTCGAAACACTCTGATGGTAATTCTAAGACCTTTGCCACCGCTGAAACCCAGACCGTTAGCTGACTCTGCACACAGCTCTTGCAGTTGTGGATGAGGGGGATCGATTTGAACCGGAAAGTCCCAGAGGCAATCGTGGAGTCACATTGATGAGGCGATGGGTAATAATGAAGAATAATTAAGTGTCGTCAGAACTGTAGCGGTAAATATGGATTCAAAAATTGAAACCCAAATTCGCGAGTGTGAAGCGCGACTTTACACCGCGATGTCAGCCTCTGACGTATCTGAATTAGACCTACTCATTGCTGATGACCTGCTTTTCGCTGGGCCAACTGGTGAACTGGCAACTAAAGCGATGGATCTAGACCTGCACCGTACTGGCGGTACTCAGTTTCACGAGTTTGTGCCTAAAGAGCTAGAGATACGAGTTTGGAGCGAACACTTTGTTCTTGCCTCGGCTCAAATTTTCTTGAGCGGCACCTATTTAGGAAATGCCTTCAGAGGTGATTACCGCTACATGAGAGTTTGGCGTAGAGACAAAAGCAATTGGCAAATCGTTGGTGGCAGCGTTACCGCAATGGTTTGAAGATCTAGAGTTCCTTTAACTTCAATGGTGTCGAACGTTCGAGTCGTTAAGATCTGTCGGTAGCGCCAGCCAGCTAACAAGTCGATGAAGCGAACGATCGAGAGATCTTGGTTGCGTTCCAAAGGTTGCATGCCGCCGCTTATCTTAGTCGTTGTGCCGCTTAGTCCTCGGTGGTGGCAGTACCAAAGGTGCATCTGTTTGCCTCTAAGATTGGTGTTGGGGCGATCGCTTTTGAGTGGTGTTCTGAGCAGTTAGTTGTGGGCTAAGATCACAGTGATTCCTGCTACTAGATAACTGACATGACAACTGTGGCGCGTGTCATTCACAGTGACCCTGACATTTTGGGAGGAACTCCTGTTTTTGTTGGAACTCGTGTACCGATGAGAACACTGCTTGATTATCTTGAAGCAGGCAATCCACTAGATGAATTCTTAGATCATTTTCCCAGTGTTAGGCGTGAGCAAGCGATCGCAGCCCTTGAATTAGCAAAAGAAATGCTGACAGCCTATGCGAATTCTGCTTGACGAATGTGCCCCACGTCCTCTAAAGCGTGAACTTGCCGACTACGAAATACGCACAGTTGTCGAGATGGGATGGTCAGGAAAAAAGAACGGTGAGCTGCTGAGACTTATGAGTGAAGAGGGCTTCACAATTTTGCTCACCAAAGATCAAAATTTGCGTTATCAACAAAACTTACACCAAGCTGGAGTCGCTGTAATTGTTCTTGTAGCATGCAGCAATAGACTTCCTGATTTAGTACCTCTGATACCAGATGTTCGTGACGTGTTGAATACCATTGCTCCAGGAGAGGTGATTGAAGTTAAAGGTTCTTAAGATTTTATAGACAGCGCAGCACAATAACTCAAATGCAGCGGACGGTTGAGAGTCGCTGGTGCTGAGTTCGAGGCTACTTGCCGCCGCTGATTTGAGCCGTTAAACTGTAATGTTGGTTTCCCCGATAATCTCATAATGAGATCTGTAGCAAGGTAATATGAGCTTCAATTTTTCCACTGCTTCAAATTCGACTGCTTCAAATTCGACAACAGATCTGTTGAGTTATTTTTCTGATCGGGGGGAAGATTACGAGAAGTATCGTCCGATTTATCCCGCCTCTGCCATTGATACAATGTTGTCAGGTCTGGGATCCCCGACCCAGATTACTGCTGTTGATGTTGGAGCAGGAACAGGGATTGGAGCAAGATTGTTGGCCGATCGAGGCATTCAGGTTGTAGCGATCGAACCCAACGAGGATATGAGAACGGCAGCGACCCCACATGAAGGGGTGCAGTTTCTGGCTGCAACTGCTGAGCAGATTCCTCTCAAGAATGTATCAGTCGATTTAGTGGCCTCTTTTCAAGCATTTCATTGGTTTGATTTTGACAAAAGTCTCCAAGAGTTTTGCCGTATTCTCAAACCTAGCGGGCGTTTAGCTTTGATGTGGAGCTTTTGGCATCAAGACGATCCTGTCTCGAAGGAATACACTCGCTTAGTCTTTAAGGCATCCCAAGATCGCAAGCATCAATCCCCATCTGGAATCCAACCAAAAACATGGCTCAAAAGTATACGTTATCAATTGTTTTGGCAGAGGTTATGGTTACCTTACTTCACCCATTTAAAGCGACATGAGTTTTTGTCGAATCAAAACCTAAATTTCTCAGGACTAATAGGTTTAGCTCGCAGCCAAGGATTTACACCATCTAGTGGAGAAGAATTAGAAAAGCTCATCTCAGATTTGGCTGTATTCCATCAACGCTTCTGCAATCATCAAGGTTTTGTAAGACTGATTTATCACACATACCTGTACACCGCTATTTCTAATCATTCTTAGGTCAATTCTCATGATGGATATAAAACTACTTCAAAAGAAGGCTAAATCACGAGGTATTTCTGTTGATGGTCGAGGCGGTTATGAACGACATATTTTACTGTGTACTGGATTACGACAAAATGGAGATACTTGTTGCTCTGCTGAAGAAGGTGCTAAAACCTGGAAATATTTGGGTAAAAGGCTGAAGCAACTTGCTCAAGATGGACACAACTTCTATCGCACGGAAGTGGAATGTTTAATGTTTTGTCGTGGTGGCCCACTTGCAGTTATTTACCCTGAAGGAACTTGGTATTCTCATGTTACCCCAAATGTTTGTGAACGCATTATTCAAGAGCATTTGTTAGAGGGGAGACCTGTTGAAGAATTTATGTTTGCTTGTAACCCGTTGAGAGATCTTTAAGTACACCCCCATACAGCCTAACAACCCCAATGCACACCGACCGCCGAGGGGTTATCGGTTAGTGTTACAGGTTATTTGCTGCCCCTGGGGGGGAACGTTATAAAGCGTTATAAGGTTTATGCCATTCCGGTCTAGTCCATGCGCTTCCTTGCCAACCAGAACTTTCCTCTGGATGCTGTAGAAGCATTAGAACAACAAGAACATGACGTGGTTTGGATTCGCACAAAATCCCCTGGCATTTCCGACCCTGAAATGTTGAGTCCTGCCCAAGCAGAAGACCGCATCCTCCTGACCTTTGATAAAGATTTTGGTGAACTTGCTTTTTGGGCAAAGCCTCCCTCTTTCAGCCGTATTATTCTGTTTTGCATTACAGCCCCCTACAGTGCAGCAGTGGCATAAAGGGCAGTAGTGGTGATCACCCTGCGAGATGATTGGGCTGGACATTTCAGCGTCGTCGAAAATGACAAAGTTTGGATGAGACTTTTGTAAAGCAAATCTGTTTTTCTCGTCTCTGAGAGGATATTTTAAACCTGTGATAGCAACGGCAGCTTACCCCTGCGTTGGTGTGGACGGAACAGAGGTTATCGGTGGGTGTTCGAGGTTATCTGCCGCTGCGTTTTGCCGTTCTAATGCCAAGGCTTAACACTGCTATAGCCGCTCTCCTGTCAACCGCAAAAAGACATCTTCCAAATTAGCGCGGCGACGCAGCAGACGACTGGGCTGAGCTTGCTCCACCTGCCGCACCAAAGCTTGCGGATCCTGATGGGGTAAAACCAGCACATAGCCCATGCTGAAAGGTCGCCACCAGGTTTTTGCCACCTCGGCTAAAGCTTGCACCTGCTCCACCGCGATCCCCTCTACCTCGATCACCTCCTGCCCCACCGTTCTGAAAATCAAATCTTGGGGGGATCCCTGATCCACAATCTGGCCTTGTTGCATCAAGAGTAGACTGTCGCACAGACGCTCGGCTTCGTCCATATAGTGGGTGGTCAACAAAACCCCCCGCCCCGCCTGTTTGAGTTGGGTGACGAGCTTCCAAAAATCCTGACGAGCATCGGGATCCAGTCCAGTGGTGGGTTCATCCAAAAAGACGATTTTGGGATCGTTGAGCAACGCCCTTGCCAACACCAAACGACGCTTCAATCCCCCCGATAATTCCTCGATAGCGGCGGTTTCTCGCCCCAACAAATTCATTTGTTCCATCAATTCAGCAATGCGGTGGCGGGCGGCGGATCCCACTAAGCGCGAGTGGCGGGCAAAGCAAATCAGATTATCCAGAACATTCAAATCGGGATCCAGGTTGTCATCTTGGGTCACCACCCCCATCCAGCGGCGAGCTAGGGATCCCTGCTGTTGTAGGTCATATTCACCGAGGCGGACATAGCCTTTGCTGGGAATCACCATGCCGTAGAGCATTCCGACGGTTGTGCTTTTGCCCGCTCCATTCGGGCCAAGCAAGCCCAGAACATAGCCCGGTTCGAGGGTGAGATCGACTCCCCGAACAACAGCTTTGTCTCCATAAGTTTTGTGGAGATCCTTGGCAACTAGCATAGGGTGTTGAGGAGAAAGGGGGAGAGACAAACCTATTGAGGGCAGCAAAAAATACTCTGCCACAGACACCAGCCCGTGTAGCTACGCACTTCCACAGGGGATCCTGACCTATGGATGGCTTGGGGCAGGGGATGCTTGCTGATAACGGCGGAGAGCTTGCCGCACTATCGTCAAAAAAGCATAGGCTCGTTGATCGTCGGGGCTAAGCTGCATGACCCGTTCAAAACATTGCTGGGCTTCCTGTAGACTCTCCACAACCGCTGCGCTGACCCACTCAGCCTCAGGATCGACAAGCTGAGCCTGTTGCAGGCGCAACGCCCCCAAGTTGTAGTTGGCATTGAGGTGGTGGGGATCCGCTTGCAAAACCTGCCGGAATGCCTGGATCGCCTCCTCCACCTGCCCCAGGGATCCCAAGACCCACCCCAAGCGATAGCGGGCTTCCAGATGGTGCGGATCTGCCGCCAGTACCTCTCGCAAAGCCCAGAGGGCGGTTTGCCAATCTCCCGCTTGGGCGGCGGCTGACGCCAATGAAGAAGGATCGGGGGAAGAATCATGAGAATTTGTTGGCGGTTGAGTCATAGCGAACTCTCGCGTAGTGTGAGGGGAGGTATGGTATTGATTAGCAATTTTTGAGGAATAGCCCACTATGGCAAATCTCACTCCTAACTCTAGCTTTGGTGTGGCAGTCCGGTTACAAGTTGCCAATCAACCAGGGATGTTGGCCAAAGTAGCCCAGGCGATTGCTGATGTGGGGGGCAACCTCAATCAAATTGAATTGCTGCAACAGACCCCCACGCTCTCGGAGCGGGAAATTTTTGTAGATGCCTCTAGCAGCGAACATGCCCAGCACATTGTGCAGTCGATCAAAACGGTGACAGGAGTGCAGGTTTTGCAGGTGCTTGACCGCACCTTTGAGCTACATCGGGGTGGCAAACTGCAAATGCTTGGCAAACAACCTTTAGAGTCTGCTTCCGATTTGGCGATGGCCTATACCCCCGGTGTGGGTAGGGTGTCGATGGCGATTGCCCAGGAACCCGCATTGGTTTATGACTACACCATCAAAAGCAATACGGTGGGAATTGTTACCGATGGCAGTGCTGTTTTGGGGCTAGGCAATATTGGACCAGAGGCAGCTCTCCCCGTTATGGAAGGGAAAGCGGTTTTGTTTAAGAAATTTGCCGATATAGATGCCTTTCCCATCTGCTTGGCCACTCAAGATGTTGATCAAATTGTCCAAACGGTGCGACATCTTGCTCCCGTTTTTGGTGGATTTAACTTGGAAGATATCAGCGCACCCCGCTGTTTTACCATTGAGGCTCAGCTCAAAAGTCATCTGAAAATGCCGATTTTTCATGATGATCAGCATGGCACCGCTATCGTCGTTTTAGCTGCCCTAATCAACGCCCTAAAGGTAGTGCAAAAACCCTTAGATCAGGTGCGAATTGTCTTAAATGGAGCGGGAGCAGCGGGCATTGCTGTGATCAATCTGCTGAAGTTAGCAGGAGCCAAACACATCATCGCCTGTGACCGCGCAGGCATTATCAGCCATGACCGCCGTGATCTCACCCCCGAAAAAGCGGCGGTGGCCGTCAGCGAAGGGGGATCCCTGGCGGTAGCGATGGCAGGGAGTGATGTCTTTATTGGGGTAAGCACAAAGGATGTTTTGACCGTTGAGATGGTCAAGAGTATGGCGGCTGATCCGGTAGTGTTTGCTCTGGCTAACCCGATCCCCGAAATTCAGCCGGAGTTGGTAACGGGGCTGGTGGCGGTGATGGCCACTGGCCGCAGTGACTATGCCAACCAGATCAACAACGTCTTGGCCTTTCCGGGGGTGTTTCGCGGTGCCCTCGACTGCCGTGCCACCATGATTACCCCAGAAATGGGTCTGGCTGCCGCCGAAGCGATTGCTACCCTGATCTCTCCCTCCGATTTGAGTGCCGAACACATCATTCCCTCGGTTTTTGATAATCGGGTTGTGCCTGCCGTGGCGGGAGCTGTGGAGTTGGCCGCCCGCGAATCCGGGGTTGCCGGCAAGACTATCATAGGACGCTGAATCCTGGCTTTGTGAATCGAGATATTTAGGGATCCTTCAGGGATACTGTTGTTTGGCCTGCTGCCAAAGGGCTTCCAGTTGCGCCAGTGTATGGTGTTTCAGCCAGTCGGGATCCCTAGCCGCTTCCCCTAGAGTAGACTCCATATGACCCAGCCGCCGGGCAAAGCGGCTATTAGTGGTTTGCAAGGCTTGGCTGGCATCAAGCTCGTACCAGCGCCCCAGATTGACCAAAGTAAACAGCAAATCCCCCAGTTCCGCTAACTGATGGCGGCGAACCTCTGCCCGCTCCGCCTCCGCCAGTCCACTCAGATCGCGGGCAAGTGCCGCCCGTAGCTCCGCCTCTTCTTCCGCCACTTTCTGCCAAACTCCCTCCACATCCGGCCACTCAAAGCCCGCCCTGGCTACTTTTTGGGAAATTTTTAGGCAGGCCATTAAGGGGGGGAGGGTTTCGGCGTAGTGCAACAGTTTTTGAGCCAGAGTTTGCTGAGGGTGTTCGGCTTGTTTGATCTGATCCCAGGTGTGGTGGATCGCCTGCATGGGCAAGGGATCCCCAGCGTTGGAATCCGCCATCGCAAAAACATGGGGGTGGCGGCGGATCAGTTTATCCGCAATTCCTTTAGCTACTGTTTCTAGGTCAAAAGTTTGGCTCTCGCTAAAAATCTGCGACTGGAGCACTACTTGCAGGAGCAGATCCCCCAGTTCTTCGGCAATAGCAGAGGGATCCCCCCCCCGAATGGCGGCTACGGTTTCGTAGGCTTCTTCCAGAATGTAGGGAGTTAGGGAGTCGGGGGTTTGGGCGCGATCCCAAGGACAGCCGTCCGGTCCGCGCAGGTGGGCTACCACTTCATGCAAGCGCTGCATTTCCCCCTGAAGGGGGGGAGGCAGATAAAGCTGAACCCATTCCGTTGGATTAGCCTGATCTATGTCCGTGGGGTGAGTCCATCCATCCAGCCAAGTGTCTAGCCGACCCTTCTGAATCAGGATCGATCCGGTTGAGGCAAAGAGGGTAACGGAATGGTGAGCCGGATAATGATCCAACAAAACCTGCCTTAGGGTTGCCGACAAGCTGCTGGGGTGATCCTCAGGAACGGTTAGGGATCCCAGGCTGGGTCGGGATAGGTTTTGGATCAGGAGAGCGGCTTGGGGAGCATCGCGACGTTTGCGGGCAATCTGCTCAGCCCAATCGTTGGCTTGACCATCCACAATCTGCAACATGGTCTAGGTTCCCAAGGCTCCATACAGATTCAGTAAGCCAGACAACTGTTGCAGATCGATAAAACTCAGTTCCAGCAGGATCATCAACAACGGCCCCTGTTGACGGCGTTGCAGCTTTTTGGCGAGGTTTAGCTGAGGCATATCCACAATTCCGGCTTCTAGCAGGTATTGCTCAAGGGTGGGTGGGGGCATCGGGTCTACCATGGGATTTCCTATCAAGTGGGTGGGTTGGCTAGAGACTTCTCATGAATTCGAGACAAATCTGAGAGAATCATAGGCTATTGTAAACATTCTTAACATTGTCGCAACGAATCAGCAAAGACCCAATCGAATGAAGAGTCAGGGAAGATTCGGGAGCAGTTCTGTAGTTCAGGGCAAGAGAGCCTAACATAAACCCTGAGCAAGTGTCAAATGATCACCTGCTCAGCTAAGGTTATACTCGCTACCGATATTGGCGTCATCATAGTTGGTTCATAAAAAGAATCTCTTCCGCAAAGATACGGGGTTTCAGGAAAGTTCAGAAAACGTAGTAAATCCTCTCTCCCCAGAGGGATCCCGGCGGCTTCCAGTGCCATCGCACCTAACGACGGCAAGAACTTCTATAAGGATTTCTGGATTGAGGAGAATTGGTTGAGGGGGATGCTGGGGATGGCTTAGGATTGATGCTCTTGATGTTTGCTTTTTGGGTTCCGCTAGCCATCTTCCTTATGTCTGACACTCTCTTCGCCAAAACCAGTCGAACCGAACACCGCCTGATTCTGCCCCAACAAGAAATTGCCTACACCGCGATCGCTGGTTGGCAACCCCTCTATGAGTCTGAGAAGCCGATTGCCCAGATGTTCCATGTTGCCTATCTCACCCAACCCCAAGCATCTCAGGGGAGTAGTGAGCGACCCATCACCTTTGTTTTTAATGGAGGGCCAGGAGCCGCCGCTGCCTATTTGCACATGGGATCCCTTGGCCCGAAGCGGGTTGCCTTTGGTCAGAATGGCAGTCTACCCAAGCCGCCGACACGGGTTGTGGACAACCCAGAGAGCTGGTTGAGTTTCACCGATTTGGTGTTTATCGACCCAATTGGCACAGGCTTCAGCCGTTATTCCCCAGAAAAAAAAGAATCCAAACCTACCCCTGAGGGAACCCCCAGCGACAAAAGTTCCCCCGATAGCGCCGAGCCGGAGCCAGCAAAGGTTTTCTGGGAAGTGGAGCGGGATATCAAGTCGCTGGGGGAATTTATCCAGAGATTTTTGTCTCGTCATCAGCGATGGCTATCCCCTGTTTTCATCGCCGGAGAAAGTTATGGAGGATTTCGGGTAGCTAAATTAGCTCGCCACCTGCAGCAAGGCTATGGGGTGGGGCTTTCGGGAGCTATCTTAATTTCACCTGCCATTGAGTTCAGCCTGTTATATGGCAATGACTATAATTTGACCGCTTGGGCCAGTTTAATTCCCTCTTTTGCGGCCACAGCCCGCCACCACGGTCGTGCCCACCCCGACTTGTCTGCTCAGCCGCTAGCCGATTTTCTAGGGGCTGCCGAGCAGTTTGCTCAGAAAATCTTGATTCCCTTTTTAGCGCTGGGGGGTCGGGTGGAGGATGGAGAGCGGCAGGTGGTTTTTCAGCAGCTATCCCGCTGGATTGGACTTCCCCCTTCTGTGATTGAACGCCATGACGGACGTATCACCATCGAGGTTTTTGCCCGAGAATTGTTGCGCGATCAACGGCGGATTGTCGGTCTGTATGATGGATCCATGACGGCCATTGATCCCTTCCCCGATCGCCTCACCTATGGAGGAGCGGATCCCACCCTAGATGGGATTGATCGTCTATTCACGGCGGCAATTAACAGTCATTTACGACAGACGTTGCAGGTAGAGACGGATCTGACCTACCACTTGTTAAATGAAGAGGTTTTCAAAGCCTGGAAATTTAACTCAGAAGGTGAGCTTAAGCAAGGATATCTGGGATCCCTAGACGATCTGCGGATTGGGATGAGCCTCAATCCCTATATGCAGGTGGTTGTTTCCCACGGTATTTATGATTTGGTGACGGCTTATTTCGGATCTAATTATTTAGCAACCCTGATGAAGCTAGCTCCCGAACTACGACCCAACCTAACTCTCAAACACTATTTAGGCGGCCACATGTTTTATAGCTGGGATGACTCTCGGCAAGCTTGGTTTTCAGATATGCGTGAGCTTTACCAGAGAGTTTTATGTGAGCAGATATAATGTGCATGGATATACAGCAGATTGTCGATCAAGGAAGTACAGCGACAATGCCTGTAATCCACTCCTGTCAGCATTTCCCAGTTTTGATTTGCGATTACTTCAAAAGTGATACGCTGTAAGGGGTAAAACTCTTCGATGGCTTTTTTATTGTTAAGTCAAGATTAGATTTCTCAGGCAAAAATATTTATCATAAGAAGCTTGTCAAAATATTTTTATGAGAGTGAGCATAATGAGAAAGTATTTTCGGAAACCTCAAGAATTAGGCACATGCCTATCAATTACTTATGGCAAGCTAATATCTAAAAAAGTCTTATTCTATTTGCTAGCGTTAATTATGTTGGTTGTAATATTAGATCTGTTGCTCGGAAAGTGGGGAGAAAATAGACTGCCTATTTCAGTAATCAAAAACAATTTTTTAAGATCAACGGCAAATATAGTGTTTATGGGTGATGGGCGAATGGCTTCAGCTATCGACCTCTCAATCATCGAAAAAGAAATCAACAGCATCTTACCAAAAGAAAATGATCTTACATTTTACAACCTGGCAGTGGGAAGTACTCCCATTGGAGTACATTACTTTTTGATTCGAGACTCTCTCCAAATGAAAGAGGAAAAACCTAATTTAATCATATATGGATTTCAAGATAATGAGTTAACAGAAATAGAGTTTAAGGATGACTGGAACTTAAATCTGGTTTCAGGCTTGGAAGATATTCCTACACTCATTCAAATATCAGACTGGTCATTCAATCATATTGTGGATTTTTCCCTAAAAGAATTTAGTCATTTATATCGATACAGACAAAAGATAAGCGATTCAATTTCAAAGCTATATGATAGAAATACACTGAGCAAGTCTATCCTCAAGGAGCAGAGTAATTTATATCAAAACTTTTATTCTGAAGCAGATAAATGGGTTTTCAAACCTGACAAATCTTATCTAAGTGAGTTGGTTGAGTTTTCTAACAAAAATGATATAAAGATTTTGCTGGTTGAAATGCCAATGTCTAATCTGCAAAATCAATTTGCGGAAGATAGCCATCCTCGAAAAACCTATTTTACTAGCTTAGGAAAATATCTTAGTGCCAATCAAATATCATTATTTAGTTTCCGAAATTCTTTAGATGACCGATTTCTTCCTGATGCCATTCATCTCTCACCAGAGGGTGCAAAAGCTTTTAGCGAGCAAATTTCACGACAGGTGATTATGGACAACATCCCCACTGTTGACGTTGATTATTGATAGATCTAGCTAAGCTTGGGCTAACTCTCCAAGATCGATTGGGCGGGATCCCCATCTGGGGAGAGAGGAAGATCTAGAGTCTCCAGCGCACTTTCAGAAGAAGCCTTTTCTGGTTCAATGGTGGGCTGAGCCGATGGGGATGAGGGATTGCGCTGTGAGAAGCCCCAGATAAATAAGCTCATCACTGCCGAGATCAACAGCCACTCTGGAATTTCTAGGCGACCTGGCAAGATCACATCCAGCAGCATCTCTCCCCCCACCAGGGCAATGATCAGGTAAGCGGCATCTTCTAGACGACCAAACTCATCCAACCAGCGCAAAAAGACAGAGGCCATGTAGCGCATGACCGTGATGCCGATAATGCCCCCCAAAATGATCACCCATGTTTTTCGGGAGACCGCTACCGAGGCCGCAATACTGTCAAAAGAAAAGACCAGATCGGTTAATTCCACCAACACTAACGTCTGCCAAAAATTGGCATTGCCCGGGATCCGTTCCGCTTCATCTCCATCGGATGGAAGAAAGTGTTGCCAAGATAGCCAAAGCAAATAGGCTGCTCCCACTAGCCGTGCCGGTTGATATTCCACCAGCCAAACGGCAGCCAAAACAATCACAATCCGAAACCCATAAGCCCCCACCATGCCCCAACGTAGAGCACGATTTTGTTGTAGAGGAGTGGGTAGATGCTTCACCAAAGCCGCCAATGCTACCGCATTATCAGCGGACAAAGCAGCCTCCATTAACACTAAAGCAACTACGAGACCGAGATCTGTCCAAGTCAAAGACTGTAAAAAGGTTTGAACAACCGTCAACCAAGAATAGTCCATGGATCCTTAAAATCGAGAGGGGATGACAAGACGACAACAACCGAGATTTAGACTAGCCAAAATCCTCAGTTTAGGGAATTATTACCATCGGTGAGCTAACCCTAGCATCTTCTGGAGAGGTTTACATCTCTTCATCTTGCTTAATCATCAATAGAGAATTCAAGCTATTTCAGAGGATCGTAGGCGGGCGGCTGAACGCAAGATTTGTCCAGCCAGGATAGCCGCTCCAAACCCATTATCAATATTCACCACACCTACCCCTGCGGCACAAGAGTTTAGCATGGTTAAGAGGGCGGCTAACCCCTGAAAGCTGGCTCCATAGCCAATACTGGTGGGCACCGCAATCACCGGGCCATTCACCAAGCCCGCCACCACACTGGCTAAAGCCCCCTCCATGCCCGCCACTACGATCACAACATCCGCTTCCAACGCCGCTCGATTTTGCAGCAATCGGTGAATGCCTGCAACCCCCACATCCCAAAGCCGCTTGACCTGAAACCCCGATAATTCGGCGGTGAGGGCAGACTCTTCGGCCACTGGCAAATCGGCGGTGCCTGCCGAGACCACACTTACCAAGCCAGGGTGGGCAGAAATCTGGGTGGGTAGCCAACACAATCGAGCCATCTCCGAATAGGCCACTCCAGGCAGGTGTTGGCGAATGGCTTGATATTGCTCCATTGGGATCCGTGTGGCCAGAGCGAGGCTGCCCTGAGCATGGGTTCGCTTCATCAACTCAACGATCTGAATAGCGGTTTTGCCAGGTCCCCAGATGGCCTCAGGAAAGCCCGTGCGGAGGCGGCGGTGGTGGTCTAGGCGGGCAAAGTCTCCAACGGTTTCAAAGGGCAGATACCTAAGTTCTCCCAACGCCTGTTCGGGACTCAGGGATCCGCTGGCAACCGATTGCAAAAGCTGTAGAAGGGGTTGGGAATCGTTGGCAGGGTAGGTCACAAGCAAAAAGGTTGAGAAGGACAAGCCTAGCTTCAGTGTTACACACCGACCCTTCCACCTGCTGCGGGAGGATGTTCCGATGGGGATATTGGGGGAGAGCCTGAGTCCAGAAGCCGCTTGCGCTAAAATGGTTGCGGATTAACTCTTAAAAAATACCCAATCTCATGTTTCAGTTTCCTTCCTTGATCCAACGGGCTAGCCAGCGTTGCCGAACCTGGTTACCAGCTATTCGCCTGAGTGGGCAAGGTCGCTGGCTGCTGGGATCCCTTTTGGCTGTGCTGCTTGCCTGGGGGCTGGGGTTGCACAGTTGGGCACAAACTCCTACAGACCCGACACCAACGGATCCCACCATACCCGCTTCGGGGCAACAGGTGATCCCCAACCCACAGCAGTTTCGTGCCCTCGAACAATCCAGCAGTCCCCTCAGCTTGCAACGGGCGGAAGCCCTGAGGAGTGAGGCCAATACGGCTATTCAATCTCAGAACTATGATCAAGCGGCGGAGTTTTTGCAACAAGCCTTTAATGCCTACAACCAACGTTCCAACTTCCACCAACAACTGTCCAAAAGCTTTGCTGGTATCGAAAACCAGATTTCCGAGTCCCAGCGGGACTTAGCCAGAGATGCCGCCGAACGGCGGGATCAAGTGACCTATGAGCTAGCGGTCGTCTACCGAGCTGCCGGCAAGCCTGAAGAAGCGGTTGCCCAACTGGTGCAAGTCATTGGCAGCCAAGGTCCTACCCGCGATTTGGGACGACAGGCTTATCAACAACTGCTGGAAATTGGCTTTGTCGATACCCCTTTTGAGGGCTAGCCAGTTCCTTCCCTGAGGGAGTGGTCAACCAACTTGTCCGATGCCCGTTTGATCGCAGGATATGGAAACTGTGGAGATAACCTTTCGGCTAGCGGAGCCTCAGGATGCTCCCCTATTGCGATATTGGGATGAACAGCCCCATGTTGTGGACTCGGATCCCAATGATGACTGGCACTGGGAAGCGGAGCTAGCCCGCACCCCTGACTGGCGAGAACAATGGATCGCCGCTCTGGACGGACGACCCATCGGGTTTATCCAAATCATTGATCCTGCTCAGGAGGAAAGCCATTACTGGGGAGAAATTCCCCCTGACCGCCGCGCCATTGATATTTGGATCGGTGAGGCCAGCGATCTGGGACAAGGATATGGCACGCTGATGATGCGGTTTGCCCTGACTCGTTGTTTTGCCGATCCCGCTGTCAGTCTCGTCTTGGTGGATCCCTTGGCTAGCAATACCCGTGCCCACCGTTTTTATGAACGACTGGGTTTTCAACGGCTAGAACGCCGCTATTTTGGTGAGGATGATTGCTGGGTTTATGGCCTAACCCGTCAGGATTGGCAGCCAACTCAGGGATCCCATACCTGATTGGGTCAAGCGGTCACCGACAAATACTCAATGCAAAAGGCAGGGGTGTAGAAGGAGCCTGCCCACTGCCGCTCCCCTCCCAAAGCTACTACCTGTTGGAGCGCCGTATAAGCGTTGCCGGCCACCAGGGTATCTTTCACCCGACCGACAATTTCTCCTCCCTCCACCCAAAAACCCAAGTCAAGGTTGAAGGAAAAATCCCCTGTCAGTCCCCCCCCATCCCCCAAAATCTGGTCGATGACCAGCCCACACTGCATGGTCGCCAATAACTGCTCAAAACTCATGGTGGCTGGGGGCAAAATCACATTGAAAACCCCTGGTGTGGGCAAACTTCCCAGTCCGGCTCGAAAGCCATTCCCCGCGCTAACCGTGGAGAGTAACCGAGCCGTCCGCCGATCGCAATAAAAATGCTGCAACCGACCCTGCTCAATCAGGGTGAGGGGTTGGCAGGGGGATCCCTCATCGTCAAACGGGGATCCGTAAGGCCCTAGCAAAGGATCCTGCTGACAGGTCAACAGGGGCGACACCACCGCGCATCCCTGCTTATCCGACCAGGGGGAGGATTGCTGCCAAACCGCTCGTCCATTCAGGGCAGCAGCCAGAGTACTCAAAAGGATATCGGCGGCTTGGGCGGTGAAGATAACCGGAACTTGCCCCGTCGGGGGATCCACCGTTTTTTCTGCCCACCGCAATCGCTGTAACACCTGCTTTTCCAGGCTTTCAACAGGGAATTCGGGGGTAAGATCACCCAAACGGGGGGAGATCACCTGAGCGGATCCCACCTCCAGTAGATCATCTCCCCGCACCCACTCTGCCCCCAAATAGCCGCTTAAACTGGCATCGCTGAAACGGCAATCCAGACCGCAACTGTTGAGAATGCGTGTTTCTTCTTGACCGATCGCCCACTCACTTTGACAGAGAATATCAGGATAATGCTGGCGCAGATGATCGATTCCTTGTTCTGCCCATGCCATGAGGATATCGGGGGTGCAGGTGAGGGGGGGTAATGACCAGGTGGGGGGAGATAGGCTGGCTAGGTCGGGATCCTCCTGTTGTCCCACTTGGCTAAGGCTCAAAGCTTTGTCTACGAGGGTCTTAGGCTCTATGTCCCCATAGGCAACCACCAGCCCCCAGCGACCCTCCTGCCAGACCCGCAGCCCTATCCCTTCCGATTGGGTCGTCTCCAATTGCTTGAGGCGGTTCGCTTCAAAGGAGACCACGCGGTTGAGATGAGCGGAATAAAACACTTCGGCATGGCTGGCTCCCGCCTGCTCCGCCAACGCTAAGACATGTTCCAGATCCACAGTGAATGAAGGAAAAATAAAGAGCAACTCATCTGGCATCCTAGCGGATTCTGGAGCAATAACCCCCCGGCGGCGGACGGATTTCTTGCCCTTAACCTGCCGATAGGAATGCGATAGCATAAAATTCAGGCGTTAAATGATCATTGAGAATTTTAGGAAAAGGATATGAGCTTCTTTGATTCTGAAATTGTCCAAGAAGAGGCCAAGCAGCTTTTTCATGATTTTCAGACGTTGATGCAGTTGGGCAGTGACTACGGCAAGTTTGATCGGGAGGGCAAAAAAATCTTTATTGAGCGGATGGAGGAGTTGATCGAGCGGCAGCGCATTTTCATGAAGCGGCTGGAGCTTTCCGACGACTTTATGGCTCAGATGACCGTCAAGCAACTGCAAACGCAACTGGGCAGTTTCGGGGTTTCTCCTTATCAGATGTTCGACCACATGAACTCAACTCTGGAGCGCATGAAGGCCGAAGCTGAACAATAATTAGGCGTAAGGCTCTTTTTTCCTCGTCTCATGGTGCGCCAAACTCGTAGCCAAAAGGTCATTTTAGAGATTTTGCGGCAGCATACCCAACCGATGTCTGCCCAAGAAATCTTTGTCGAACTACGCAAAAATTCTGCCCAGTCGGTGGGCCTGGCCACTGTTTATCGGGCTTTAGAGTCTCTGCACAACGATGGGCAGTTGCAGGAGGTCAACCTAGGGGACCACCAAGCTTATTATCAGTTGCTCCCCAGCAGTGGGCACAATCGCCATCACCTGATCTGCACCAACTGTCGGCAAGTGGTGCCCCTCTCCAGTTGTCCGGTACGGGATCTGGAGCAACAGCTCTCCAGTAAATATGAGTTTGTGATCGACTATCATGTGCTTGACTTCTATGGCACGTGCGCCGCTTGTCGGGCATGAAGAGTGGGGATCCCTATGGCAGCTTATTTGTGGACGATCATGATTGGCTTGGCGGGAGCCTGGGTCGGGATCCAGTTCAAAGTTCCGGCGGGGGCTTTGGTGGGATCCATGCTGGCGGTAGGATTAGTCAATGCCTGTGGGGCGATCGCTGTGCCCAATCCTCCCTCCCAGGTGCGGCTGATCATGCAGGTGGTGCTGGGAATCACGTTGGGATCGCGGTTAACGGCGGAAGTGTTGGTGGGCATGAAAGATCTCTGGCGACCCGCTCTCCTGTGTACGGGGATTGCCGTGGGGACAGGGGTTCTATCGGCCTATTTGATTTCCCGTTGGCTGGGGGTGGAGCGGATGACGGCTCTTTTGGGTACAGCCCCCGGCGGCATCACGGATATGAGCTTGATTGCCTTGGATATGGGGGCGCAAACCAGCACGGTGATGGTGATGCACTTAGCCCGTCTGATCAGCGTGATTGTGGTGGTGCCGTGGATTGTCCGTTGGTTGGTGCAGGCGGGTGGGGTTTGACCGCTTGCAGCAGCATAACCGGATGAAGGGGGGAAAAACGGGTGGCCTCGGCAATCGCCACCGAACGAGCCAGTTGCACTTGCAGCAGGTTGACTGGCCAGCCCGCTTCCTTCAGAAAGTTTTGAGCCAGCAGG
Source organism: Cyanobacteriota bacterium (assembly GCA_033764955.1). Lineage (GTDB taxonomy): Bacteria > Cyanobacteriota > Cyanobacteriia > Thermostichales > Thermostichaceae > JANRIL01. The sequence continues at coordinate 22,161 of JANRIL010000019.1, forward strand.
CAGTGTTCTAGGGTGGCGAAATTGCCCACCAAGACTCCTCCCTCCCCCAGGCGTTGGCAGACTGTTGAGAGAATGGTGGGCAGAGCGGATCCCCCTCCCCCTAACACAACACGATCGGGACTGGGTAATGGACTGAGAGCCGTGGGGGCTTTGCCAGCTACCACCTCTAGGTTGTGAATTTGAAATCGCTGGCGGTTTTGGCGAATCAGGGCGAGTCCGGCGGCGTTTTGTTCGATAGCAAACACCTGAGCGTTGGGGAGTAAGCGGGCGACTTCCACGCTCACCGAGCCAGTCCCAGCCCCAATATCCCAGAGAATCTGGACGGTTTCCGTCAGGTGTAGCAGGCTGAGGGTTAAGACACGCACCTCCTGCTTGGTGATCAGTCCCGGCTGATCGGCAAAGGTGTGAAAGTAACGATCCGGGATCCCTAATAAAGGTAGCTCTGCTAAGGGAGGGGGATCGGTTCGCCGTTGCATCACCACTAGATTGGGATCCGCAAACGGCTGATCAATCCTCTGGGAGGGGGCTAGGTGGTGGATGCTTTCCTGCGGCGAACCCAGATGGCAACACACCCACATCTCGTAGTCATAAGGCAAGCGCAAATCCCGCAGGAGGTGGACAATCGCCAGCGGAGAATGGATGGCATCCGTCAACACGGCAATCGGTGAGGATCCCTGCTTAAGGGCGCTTTCCAGGGCATCGAGGGTGCGCCCGTGAATACTGAGGATGGTGGCCTCTTGCCAGGGAATGTGTAGGCGACTAAACGCCCACTGCACCGAACTGATGTGGGGATAAAAAACCAGAGCCTCCGCCGGAAAAGCCTGATTGAGGAGCCGACCAATCCCAAAGAACAAGGGATCCCCGCTGGCCAATAACACAACGGATCCCTGGCATAGGTCTGCTTGTAACTGAGGGATCCAATCCTCCACAGCTCCCGTTAACACCCGCTGCCGATGGCTCTCCACCCCCAATTTCGTGAGGAGAGCAGGGGATCCGGCCACCACCCGTGCCGTGGTCAGGGCGATCTGCGCCTGGGGTATAGGGATCCCGTCCAACCCCAATCCAATCACGGACAGTTGATGTGGGGGAGAATCGGCCATGCGGGATTACCTTACCAAGATGCCCACCCAATCTAACGGGTTCTCCGGTGCTCCCGAAAGCATTCCACCCATTCCGGTTTGGCTACTGATAATTGGGGGTAGTACCCCTCATATAGTTGAAAAACACCGGGGACTTTCAACGGATAGTTTTCAACAGAGATAAAACTCTTTTCCCACGGCTTAAATGCACAGGTTAAATCGACTAGATTCAGATATCTTGGCTAAACTTCTGTTAATTTTATTCATTGACCTCTCTTATTTTGCTTCCCTCGTTTTGCTTATCTAAGCAGATGCCTGAGAACCTGTAGAGACTCTTTTCCATCAAGATCTTGCCGGACAAAGGTTAAATGATTTGGAGTAAGCAGCCCCAATCTGGATTCTGTCGCATTCAATGAAAGTAGTCAGAAAAAGTCAAGGCTATATATGGAAGAGACTATGGTTAGACAGATCAGTCTTCTGCAAGAACAGGTAGATAGGTTACACCTTACCCTTACCCAGTTACCGGAACAAATCGCGGCCACTTTGTTGGCTAACCAAGAGAGCAAGCCCCCTCTCTCCAACCGCACCCATCACCGCTATTCCCACCAGATGGCGGAGGAAGGTCATAGCTTTTTACTGGATGAGGATCTACCCAACGTGGGATCCCGCAACATGAGCCATGACATTGCTCCTGAGGCTCAGATTCAGCGCTTGACTGCTCAACTCACGGCTGCCTATAACCGGATCGCCGCCCTAGAGGAGCAACTGTTGGCTCAGCGACTAACCCAATAGGGATCCCTTTTAGCCCCCTAGCCGAGATCTTGGCTGTTCTCGGCACCTAAAGCCTCAACACCTTATCGGGTGCTCAGGAAGACTAAGCAGTTCTTGCTGTCTTTGTCTCAACATCCTGCATCTGGAAACCATGCTTACGGAGTTCTTGATCCAGCAGGATAGTGTTCTCCACATGGTCTACAAACAACACTCCATCGAGATGATCCATTTCGTGCTGAATGATGCGGGAGAGTAAGCCATCGGTCTTGATGGTACGAGGGCGACCGGTTTCATCCTTAAAACTCACCACAATCTCGTCATAGCGCTGGACTTCACAATAGACATTGGGAATACTTAGGCATCCTTCCTGATCGGTAACAAAGCTTGATCCATGTTCCCGAATCTCAGGGTTAATCAGCACCAGCGGCGGGGAGTCGGGCTTGTCAGGAGCCGGATCCGCAACCAATAACCGTTTCGCCACTCCCACCTGAGGAGCTGCCAACCCAATACCATCGGCACTATACATGGTTTGCAGCATGTCTCGCACCAGTTGACGAATGTCATCGTTGACCTGACTAACCCGCTTGGCTGGTTGCCGCAGCACCTTATCTCCCATCTGATGAATCCGTAGGGGAGGATTTTTGAGTTTGACTTTGGGAACCATGACAGAGGCAACCATAGGGATCCTGACAACTCATGGGCATAGAACAGATTGTTTCTATCTTAACAAAGGCTAGTCAGCCTTTTCGGAACCATAATTAAGGATCCCCTTGCTTTTTGACTGGTTAATCGGAGTGGATTTTATCAAGGGGAAGGATGTGACGTACTCGCGGCAGCAAAGCAGGCTTATACTGCGGGCTTCTCCCACGGCGCGAGTACTACCTCTGGTTAGCCGATTCGAGCTTTTTATAGTGAGGGAGACGCCCAGCCCCACTTTTAATTATTTTCTCCACAAGGGAGGCTTGCCCTTTGTTCAATACACTTTTCAACCTTGGAAGCGTATTCCTACTATGGGTGTCTACTCCAGTTGTCGGTGTGGAACCGATAATTACAGGCATACTAAAGACCTGCTTAGCACTAGTATGCCCCAACTTGTTCGCCTCTGGCTGACGCGGCTTTCATCCCCGCACTCTACTTGTAGGGTGAGTGTCGGGATGAAAGCCGCTTTAGCTAAAAGGAAGATCCGGCAAAGACGTATAATTTCTGAAAGATCATCCATCAAACTAGCGAAACAACTAGCGAAACAACTAGCGAGGCCGATCACTTGGGGTGGCGAGTCAGAGCATTACGGGGGGCGACCACAGTCGAAGCCAATACGGAAGCGGCTATCGCTGCTGCTGTGGCGGAGCTATTGGATCAAATGGTGGCCGAAAATGATATCGATCTGGAAGAAGTGGTCAATGTCATCTTTTCGGTAACGGCAGATTTGAATGCCTGCTATCCAGCCCGTTGGGCAAGGTTGCGGGAGGGCTGGCAATATGTGCCTCTATTGGATGTCCAGCAGATGGCGGTGCCACACGATTTGGATCGCTGCATTCGGGTTCTCCTTCAATTCAATACTCTACTGCCCCAGTCTCAGATTCGCCACGTTTATTTGCACGGAGCGCGTCACCTCCGCCCCGATCTGGATCGACAGAGGCAGGCTGCTAGCTTGCCTTCCTAGGGATCCCCAAAGCGTGCCTGCTGGTGGTTCAAAAGCCCTGTTGGTTTAGAAAAACTCCACCAAGTCTGATAGGGTCATTGTGCCCTCTTCCGCTTCTCCCTCGACAAGAGGCGGATCGGTAGCCGCAGCCAGAGAACGGGCGGCTAATTCAAATGGCTGCCCTGCCCAAGGGATCCCTGCCCAAAAAGCCTCCACCGAGAGAAAAGGTATAGGTAACTCTGCTGTCTCCTGGGAATAGTTATCCCAGTTCAGATCAGCAAAAAACTGTTGCACACTCAGATCAAGCCGAAGTGATGTAGCCATGAGGTTAGGAAGGGGTTACTCCACCCCGCAGCTTAGCGGCAATTTCGGCGGCGGTTGCTCCCTCATTCAACCAAAAAGCTGCCGCATCAATTCGGTCTTTGCTGCCCAACAAAAATTTGCAGTAGGTTTCTCCCATCGAGTAGCACTGAATCTCAATGCAATTAAGGGGGCGATCCACCAAAGCAGTAAAAAAACCAGCAAATAATCCGGCATAAAGGTGGCAGACGGGTTTGCCGACGTTGCCTAGGGTTCTGGCGACTGCCGAGTCAAACAAGTTGATGAAGATGAACCCTTGCTTGCGCCCCTCCATATCCACCTCCCAGCGCCCCCATCCCTGTGAGGCCAAAGGCCACCACCAGGTTTCCAACAAAAACATCACATTGCTTTGTTTGATCTTCTTGCGATATTCCTCTTCATACCAACGGGCATAGGCAACGGCATCATTGCGCCCCCACTCCAAGCCAATCGTATACATTAAAGAGGCAGAAGCATCCCCCACCTCTTCTTCTAGTCCCTGTTGCAAGCCCAAGATAAAGTCTTCACTGACTAAAACATTGGGGTTACCGTTCCAGTCAGCCAGGGTGCCCTTGCTGCGATCAAAACGAAAAAAGTCCTCACGGCTGAAGTGGTTATGCCGTTGGGCAGCAGGCTGAAGGGGAATATCAAAGGTGGTGGAAGTCATAGAAGTGGAAGAAAATCAGAGATTGTAAAGATCAGTAAAGATTTTGCGATGATCTCATGATAGCCTGCTCCTCCCATCGAGGGAGGGGATCCCAATCGGCTAGATAAGAGGAGGATCCCTATAGTGGTGGGATCGTCTTTAATGGAGAGGCACTAGTGGCTTTTTTTGATGTAGGCAACCGCCTGCTTCCAGAGAAGGATCTCGGAACCAGTATCGAGCGCAAAGTAAATACAGTCGGGATCCTGCCACTTTAGTTGTCCTAGCAAGACTTCACCGTTAATCAGCTTAATCTCCAGCGATTGCCGATCTTGCAGTGCCTTTTGTAGCCAGCGGATGCTAGGAAGCCCAGGGTTAAATTCTGACACGGTTCACCTACTCAGGCCATTACCCGTAGTTAGTATACGAGATCTTGTTGGTGGGGTGGTTTTTCTTGAGGTTAAGTCTCGATCTCCCTTGTCAAAAATCTCGAAGGTATCTTTAGATAGAAGTCCGTCAGAAAGGGCAACGATCATCCCGCACCTCTACCAGAAGAACGATCGACGACATTGTTCAGGCTAAAGAAAGATTTTCTGAAATTCGTCAAGGGTCACTTTGCCTATTTTCTAAACCTCTGCCAGCCATAAACAAACCCAGAACAAAGCGGCAAATCATAAAGCTTTGATAAAGATGAAGTCGATGCTAATCCTAGCATTAAGAGATATCCGGCGTTGGATTCGATTAGCTTGCAAATCTTAACCTTCCTCGTGAAATATTGATGTCTATTTAAGTAGGGATACGGGTGAATTTGGTCTGAAATAAGCGCATGATGAGAAATGGAAATGAGGAAATTTGCTGGGTCAGGGATCCCACTCACCAAATGTCAGGAACCTCTCACACAAGCTTGCTCATACCACCTAATCTCATACGCACAGTGACACTCTGGAGAATTCATCATGGCTGTTGAAAAAGTAAACTCCTCTTCTAGTTTGGCGGAAGTGATCGACCGGATTCTCGATAAAGGAATCGTGGTAGATGCTTGGGTACGGGTTTCCTTAGTAGGGATTGAGTTGTTGGCGATTGAAGCTCGGGTAGTGGTGGCTTCCGTCGAAACCTATCTCAAGTATGCCGAAGCTGTGGGTCTGACCACCACGGCGGCAGCTCCGGCTGTTTAGGAATAGGTGGATCAGGGGTGGGAGTTTGCATGGCCAGGCTCCTGCCCTAATGGTATCCCTGTTGAATCGTAGCTGAAGTTAGTTGAGATGGCTGGCATTAACTACTCTAAGAAGCTGACCTAAAAACATACTTGGTCTTGATAGAAAAAGCTATCATTAGATCAAAACTATTGTTATGCTTTTTTCTGGCTATCTCCTGAACTTTGGGAGTAGTCATCTGCTCTCCGCTTAAGGTTGTTACGGTTATTTAGATCCTCTCTAGATGCTTGAGATAGGGAGAAAACGAAATAAAAGTCTAAGCGTTTTAAGCGGTTGAGTTGCTTGTTTTCGGCAGGGTCGGCGGCGGCATTATTCAAAAATGTTCCCTAATGATATCTTGATCCCCCACTGGTTCTTCACCCACCTTGTTTCCCTTGAGAGGCTGTCATTCTATGAGCTTACGAAATAGCTGGATCAGCGCCAGACAGCAACGGCTGGCTCAAACCCAACAGATGCTACTTGCCGCCCAGCAACAGCGATTAGCCAAGCAATCGGCCATGAAAACAGCGTGCCAGCAAGCTCAGCAGTCTCGTCAGCAGCGATTGCAGGAGAGGGCAGCAGAAGTTCGGCAACTTCAGGCAGAACAGCAGCGCCACCAGCAAGCTCGGCATCAACAAACTCAGCAACGCCGCCAGCGGATTGCCGAACAGTCGGCTCAGGTGCAGCAGCAGTTGCAGCAGATGCGAGATAACCGGATGGCTCAGGCCATCAGTGAGGCTGCGGAGCGGGCAGATAGCCGGGTAGAGCGGGCGGACATGATCCAGCAATTTTTGAATGGATTGGGCATCCTGCGGGGATCCCAAGCAGACACGACCCGCCAAACTTTGCAACAATTTTCCGGTCAGTTGCACCAAACTACCCAGCAGTTGCTCCAGAGTTTCTCCCAACAACGGCAGGCCAACACAGCTCAACAGCAGGAGGAGCTGACGGCCTTTGCTAGCCAGTTGGCGGAGCAGGTTAGCCGCTGGCTCGGCTCCCAGCAAACCAGTCGCGCTGACACCCAGCAGGCGCAGCAGGCTGAACGAGCCAATTTTCATCAACAATTGCAAACCACCGTCAGAGAAAATTTGCAGGCTTGGGCGGAGGAACGGCAGACTTCTGCCGCCAGCCTCCAGGGATCCCTGCAAATGTTTATGAGTAAGCTGCGCCAAGAGGTGTGGGGAGAAGCGGCGGCGAGTAATGGCTATCATGATTCCTCAGTCCCCTTGTCTGCTCCTGAGCAACTCACCCCTGCCCCCATTGATCCGGTTCATCCAGTCATTGATCTGAGTGCTGTCGATGCCATGATCGCAGGGGTGCAAGAGGGCATTAGCACAGGTGTCATTCAGTCCATTTTTACGGGGGTGGATACTTTTAGCCTGCCGGAAAATCCTGTTTTTCCGGTGGTCGATTCGGATTGGGTCAGGCCAGAGATTCCCGCCGGGATCCCAACCGATGCGGGGCTATCCATTAGTGCCGAACCCGTCATTCCACCCTTGGAGCTATCTGCCATCCATACACAGGAGGTAGCTATCCCACCGGAAAGGGCTGCTGCTGTAGTTGCCGAGCCAGAGACCATCCGAGAGCCGATAGCTCCAGAACCGGAGATCCTGGAATCCACCGCCGTTCAGCCAAATCCCCTGATCTCTGAGCCTGTTGCTGCCGTTGTTCCCTTTGCCCCGATGACTTCAGCCATTTGGGATGCACCAGTTGTGTTACCTGCCTCCCCCGCCCAGGATCCCGAAGCCCTCATTCTGGAGTTTGTGGGAGGATATGTCAGCAAGTTACAGGAGACACAGCCAGAGCTGACCCTGCTCCAGGTGATCAGCAATCGTGACCTAGTGCGGGATCTATTGGCCAAAGGGGCGGTTGAACTGGGGGTGGATCCCTCCGAAATCCTGACGGTATTGCGTCGTATGGTTTCTGCCGCCAGTGCGGTAGCTGTTTGAGAGCGGCTTCTTTATCCCTCTAGGATTGGCTAGACTAAAAGGGATCCCATCTAGGGATCCCAGCGACATCATCAAGGATTTGATCAACTCATGGCAACCGTTTTGCAAGCTCGGCCCCGCCAATTTGTCAATACTCCCCACACCGACCGCATCGCTCGCCGCGCTTTACGCTATTTGCAATCTGGATTTGCCATTCATTTGCGTGGGCCATCGGGCACTGGCAAGACCACCCTCGCTATGCATCTGGCGAGTTTGATGGGGCGACCCATTATGCTCATCTATGGGGATGATCGCTTCGATTCTTCCGACTTGATCGGTGGGCGAACGGGCTATACCCATAAGCGGGTGGTGGATAACTACATTCACTCGGTGGTCAAGACGGAAGACGACCTCCAGCAACGCTGGGTGGATGCTCGTCTTACCTTGGCCTGCCGGGAGGGCTTTACCCTGATTTATGACGAATTTAACCGTTCTCGCCCAGAGGCCAACAACGCTCTTCTTAGTGCCCTAGAAGAGAAGCTGTTGGTGATGCCCCCCGATAGCAATCGCTCCGAGTATCTGCGGGTGCATCCCCAATTTCGCGCCATTTTTACCTCTAATCCCGAAGAATATCACGGGGTTCACAAAACCCAGGATGCCCTAATTGACCGGATGATCACCATGGATATGGGGGAACCCGATATCGAAACCGAGCGGGAAATTCTGGTGGCGCGGGTGGGACTCCCCGCCAGTGATGCCCTCAAGATTGTGCATGTGGTGCGAGCTTTTCGGCGCAAGCTAGAAATCACCAAAGCCCCCAGCCTTCGCAGTTGCTTGATGATCGGACGGATTGTCAAAGAGCATGAACTCAAGGTCAGTAAAGAAGATGCGGATTTTCGCGCCCTCTGTGCGGATATTTTGTTGTCGCGGGCGGTGGGATCCCGTGGGGATGAAGCGGCTACCATCCTCAATCTACTGGTGGATCAGCTACCGTAAACCTCAGGGATCCCTTCTGTCCTTGGGATGAAATCCCGTCCCTATCTTCCCTTTGTTAGGAGCCTTGTGCCAGCCAACTCTCCCTCTATGCCGACGGCTACCGCTAGCTCATCCCTTGCTGATGTGCTGGAGCGGGTTTTGGATAAGGGAATTGTGATTGCAGGGGATATTACCGTTTCAGTGGGTAATGTTGAACTGCTTAATGTGCGGATTCGCCTGTTAATCTCTTCGGTGGATAAAGCCAGAGAGATTGGGATTAACTGGTGGGAATCGGATCCCTATCTGAACAGTCGTGCTCAAGAATTATTGGAAACCAATCGACGCCTGGGAGAGCGGATTGCCCTTTTGGAGCAACAACTGGCGCAAGCTTTGCCGGCAGCCTCGCCAAGTTCCTCCCCTAGCCCAGAATAACTAAGGAATAGAACTCAGCAGCGGAGGGCAGAATGAATGAAAATCATGTGCAGCAGCTAAATTACTCCCCTTCAATCTAAGGGGGGTCATGGATGAGAAAGGGAAGGCGACTGAAGAAAAGATCCTATTGCTTGATCCTGTTGTAGCCGCCCATCTTCCATATAAATCAAGCGATCAGCAATATCTAAAATACGGTTGTCGTGGGTTACCAGCAAAATTGTGCAGCCTTGCTCTTGAGCCAGTTTCTGCATAATCTCGACCACATCTCGTCCTGCTTTTTTATCGAGAGCCGCCGTTGGCTCATCCGCTAAGAGAATCTGGGGATGTCTAACTAACGCTCGGGCAATTGCTACTCTTTGTTTTTGCCCACCTGACAGGTTATCAGGATAGTAATCCAGTCGTTCTCCCAAGCCTACTTGCTCAAGTATGGCTGTAGCTTTAGATTGCCGTTCAGCCCGTGTCTGCCTTCCTAACACTTCTAACCCCATCATGACATTTTGCCGAGCTGTCAAACTATTGTGTAAGTTGTGTGCCTGAAAAATATAACCAATCTGACGCCGGGATCCCACCAGTTGCTCGGCAGGGGATCCCACTAATTCGCGCCCCAAAACCTTGAGACTACCCGCTTGGGCTGAGCGTAATCCCCCCAGCAATGACAGCAATGTTGTCTTACCGGATCCCGATGGCCCACTCATAATGACAATTTCCCCTGCCTGGATTTGTAGATTGATATCAAATAGCACCTGTTTTTGTAGGGATCCCTGCCCAAACGTGTGATCTAAATGGCTAATTGCAATGACCGGCAAGGGAAAGGTTGTGTTGTTCATAGTTGCCACTCAATCTTTAGAAAATATCGGCAGGGTCGGCAGATTGCAGTTTGCGAGTGGCGATAGCACCAGAGAAACAGCACATCAAAACCGTTAAACCAAAAACAAAGAACAGTCTGGCAGCCGTCATCCCAATTGGCAAAGCAGCCGCAACCTGAATCAAGCGATATTGTGCCAATGCCAGAGCTAAACCAGGGATAAACCCGATCACCGCAAGAATAATAGCCTCTTCAAAAACAATGGCTAGTAGATAGCGATCCCGATATCCCATTGCTTTGAAGGTGGCATATTCAGCGAGATGATCATTGACATCGGTTGAGAGAATCTGAAAGACAATCACAATTCCCACAACAAAAGCCATGATCGTTCCAAAGTTAAATACCAACCCAATCGGAGTTCTTTGAGACCAATAGGCTCGCTCAAGGTTGAGAAAGTCTAGCTTAGTATTAATTAATACGTCTTTGGGCAGGGTTACTCTCAGAGCCTCCACTACCTGCTGAGGGTCATGTCCTGGTTTTATCTGCAACAAGCCTAAGCTAACTTGCCCAGATGTACGCTCTGGAAATAGCCTGAGAAAACTGTCCTGACTGGCAACTATGGTTCCGTCAGTAGCAAAAGAGGCTCCCAATGAAAATAATCCCGCTACCCGAATGGTTCGCCGATCAATTTCTGTGTTAACACTTTCCCCTTGTGCAACCTGCTGTACGACTTCTTGGTAAGTCCCACGGGATAGTCGATCAAACAAAACAGTGTCGAGGAGAGTGATTGTATCGAGTTGCTGAGCAATTTCTGGAAGGTTGAGGGCAGGTCGTTCAAGGGATTGACCTAAGACAGTGATTTGAGTTTTGTGACGGGTTTGAGGATTTTTCCAATTGACGGAGGCTATATAGATAGGATCCGCATGGGCAATGCCTTCAACCGACTGAGCCTGATAAAGTCGCCGCCGAGGAAAGGTAGTGGTTAAGGATAAATCTCGATATTGGGATCCCCGAATTACGATGTCGGCATTGAGATGGCTAAGTAAGAGAGTGTTGCTATCAAATAAAGCTGCTTGAATGCCAAGCTGAGCAAACATCAGCAAATCGGCAAACGCAATACCGGCCACCGCTACAACCATACGGGACTTTTGTCGCTTCAGTTGCAACCAGCCAAGGGGAGTTCGATCTTGCCAGCTCTGCCATATGCCGCGGCGAGATGCCAATCCTTCCGGGGGAAGGGAAGTTTTGCCAGTCTTAGGACTGATCGGTTCGGTGATCATAGCTGAATTTCCGCAGTGACTTGTAAATGGGTCAGAGATTTGACTTTTTGGCTATCACTCTCATCTAGGTTCACCCACACCTCGACAACCCGCGCATCAATATTGGCGGAGGGATCCGAGTTGATCACATTTTGTCGCTTGACTTGCCATCCGATGCGATCTACCTTGCCTATGAGGGGTTCTGGCAGCAAATCGGTAAAGACTTGAACGGGTTGACCAACTTTGATTCGTCCGATCTCAGCCTCATAAACCTCCACCATCACCGCCATTTGCTGAGTCTGACCGATCTCCAAAATCCCCTCAGAGCCAATCACCTCACCGGCATAGGCATGAATCTCTAGGATTCGACCTGGCTGTAGGGCTTTAACAAATGCTTTATTCAGTTCCGCCTGAGCCTTTTGCATAGCCGCCTCGTAGACTTGCACCTCGCTGGCTGCCACCTGCACATCTACTGGACGGACTTCTGCAATTTGTTCAAGCGTGGCTCTTGCTTCCTGTAACTCTGGATCTTGGATGGAGAGCAGGCGATTGAGTTGGGCTTGGGCTGCTTGTAATTGCTTGTCAGTTGTGATGACGGCCAGACCATATCGATCTCGTTCTGAGGCAGCGATGGCTCCTGCTTGATAAAGATCTTCGTAACGGCGCTGATCTACTTGCGCTTTTATGAGTTCGGCGGCTAACTGCTCCACCGTCGCTTTTTGCCCATCGATTTGGTTTTGGGTATCCATGCGAATCCGTTCGATTGTTGCGGCCTGGGCGCGGATTTCTCCCTCTTTGGCTCCGGCTTCTACTTGGGCAAGAGTCGCTTTCGCCATCTGCCATTGGGCTTGGGCTTGAGCAAGAGATGCTTCCAACCCTTCTCGACTATCCAGGATGGCAATGACTTGCCCGACCTCCACCACCTCCCCTTCCTCTACCAAGAGTTGCTCAATTCGATTACTTTCTCCGTTGGAGGGAACTCCCACCTGAATTACATCTCCGCTTGGCTTGAGATAGCCCAACGCCGTTAAAGATCGGATGGGCGAAGAGGCTAAAGCCGTGGCAGGGGATGCAACCGAGCCTGAGTAGACATACCCCCCAAAAAAACCTGCCAGTAGGAATCCCCCTATCCACCAGGTCGAACACTTGCTAAGTGCAGATGGGGTACGGCGGGAAGATACGATCATAAAACCTTCCTTTGCCTGATCCTGACGTATGATCAAGCTATAAATTAAACCAAACCGTTTGGTTCGATTCATCCAAACTAAACTGTTCGGTTTGGTTGCGTCAAGAGGATCTCAACTTGCTATGAAAGAAATCGTCGAACGGATCCCTGATCTGAAGGAGCACCGTCTAATCAGCCAGAAACGGGTCGCTATTTTGACCGGAGCCAAGCGGGAGTTTTTGGCGCATGGCTACGCGGCCACCAGTGTGGATCGGATTGCAGCTAGGGCAGGGGTTTCCAAGTCCACCCTCTACAGCCACTTCAAAGATAAAGAGGCATTATTCTCGGCGCTCATCCAGCAAATTGCTCAGGACAAACTACGGTCAATAACAGAATCGGCGATTCTTGATCGGCCTCTTCGGCCTGATTTAGCTTTGCGGCAAATTGCTCAAACCATGGTGGGAGCTATCACCGAAGCGGAAGGTGAGATGGTGCAGTTTATGCGAGTCTTGCTGGGAGAAGCGGGACGTTTTCCTGAACTGGCGAAGTTAATGGTGGAAAACCTGGAAAAACCTGGCTTTGCAATGATTAGTCATTTTTTGGCTAGCTACCCAGAGCTAAATATCGTCGATCCGGAAGCAACAGCGCGAGTGTTTGTGGGATCCCTGGTGCATTTTGTGCTGATTCAGGAGGGTATGTATGGTAAAGAAATCATTCCTATGCCGATGGAGCGACTGATCGACTGTTTGGTGAGCCTGATTGTGCCCTTTTCCCCACAGACCTAGATTTTGTTTTTTCTACTAGGCTGACTCTTTCCCATGGGGATCCGTAACCAGCGATTCGCAGATTTCCCTCTCATCCACACCTGTTTTAGGCCAATATCACCACCATTCCCACTGGGCTTATGCTGATGGCAGGCTCTCACTAAAACAAATCTCGCTTCCCACGCAGGCGACCAAACACCCGCACTGGATCCTCCGATTTCATGCTGGCTTGCAGAGCGAGCTGATCCCAGCGCAAAAAGGGATTAGTTCGTTTCTCCAAGCCAATTTGACTGGGGATGGTTGGTTGAGCAAGGTGACGTAGCTGGTGAACCGTTTGCAGGCGTGCCTCCAGATCGGGGTTATTGGGATCCACTCCGACAGCAAATTCCAGGTTTTTTAGGGTGTACTCATGGGCACACCACACCTGGGTTTCCTCCGGCAATGTTCGCAGTTGTGCCAGGGAATGGAGCATTTGAGCCGGAGTTCCCTCAAACAGCCGACCACAGCCCCCCCCAAACAGCGTATCTCCACAAAATAAATGTCCGGTTGGAAAGTAATAGGCAATATGCCCCAAGGTATGGCCGGGTACCGCCAACACCTGACCGATCCAACCTTGAAAATGAACAACATCCCCCGCTTGTAGGCCAACCGTTTGCTCTGGGATGCGAGCCTGCTCATGGTCATAGTGACTGCCATAAACCGGGATCCCTGGAAAATGCTGAACAAGGCTGCTGTTGCCCCCCACATGATCATGGTGGTGGTGGGTGTTAAAAATGGCTGTGAGTTGGAGGTGCTGCTCCCGCAAATAGGACATAATCGGCTCAGCCAGGGTGGGATCCACAACAGCAGCGGTTTGGCTAACGGCATCCACCAACAAAAAAATATAGTTATCGCGCAGGGCGGGCAGCCGCACGACACTAACATGATTACTCCCTTCTACAGTGCTGTCTCTAGCCTGAAGGGAAAAGGAGATTGGAAAGCCCATAGTTTTATCAATAAAGGGGAGCAACCCATGAGGGATCCCTTTCATTGTGCGGAAATTTTCGTCAGTCGGCAAAACGGGTTCGCCATCTATTCCGCAAAAATAGCCTGCTCAATATCAGCGCGACTGAGGGAATAGGGAAAGGAGAGAGTTTTGCTCTGGCCATCGCTGAAGGTATAGCGGGCGGTAATGCTGGTTTCTTCTAGGCGAATCTCCGCCTGCCAGGTGGGGCGACGGCAAAACCATTGCTCCACATCGTCGGGATCCCGACTGCATCCCTGATCGATCAGCCACTTCTCGATGGTGGGCAGAGGATGGTTGTAAAGGGGAGTGGAAGCAGAAGGAAAAACCATAAAAACCGTTACCTGCCAAAAGCACAAGAAAGCCGTTCGGGTTGTTGAGAAACCCCTTTAAGAAGATAAGGGGGATCCCTCCCGTAGCCACGCCATCACGATCGCTAACGCTAAACAACCCGCCAATGTTCCCGCCATCAATAGCAGGGCGCAAATCTCTCCACCGGAGAGGGGGCGGGTTTGCGGGCTATCTAGGGGGTGAGGAGTGGAAGCCGAGGGAATGGGTGGGGTGAGGGGATCCCGTAACCAGAGGGTGGCGTCATACATAGCGCGCTGGGTGGGGTTGCTCAACACCGCATAGGCTTCATGCAGATCTTGAAAACGGCGAATGGCGGTCTCGGGAGGGAGTGCCGAGGTGTCAGGATGATAGTGCTTGCTCAAGCGGCGATAGGCTTGACGAATCATGGCCGAAGAAGCCGAAGGCAATAGCCCGAGTCGTTGATAATGGGTTGTGGAGAAAGGGGGGGGTGTTGCGCTCATAGGGCAAGAGATCCTTCCTGCTCAGACACTTTATCCTAGGCAAACCAGAGCCGAAAAGACATTCATCTGCTTCACATTCACGATTAGGGTGGGACAATTTGACCTCGGTTATACCTCAGTTATGGTTGAGGAGTAGCCTAGGCAACTAGTCTTCTCCCTCCCCTTGCTCCTCCGCTTTGGGATAATAAAATCCAGTGTTGTTCTGAGACAGAATTGACCGACCGATCGTGAGCGCACGTTGCGCTTGGATATTGGCTTTACGCACCCAGCCGGCATAACGCATCCGACTACGGGATTTGGACATTTTCTTCTTAGGGGCGGCCATAGATCTCGGCAAAAAACAGCTTATCTAGCTTAACAAGCGCCTCCTAGTTAAGCAATCAATCCCCTTCTAGCACCGCCATTTTCCGGTTAAGGGGAAAAACTCCCTCAGCGCTAGGAATATCCAGAGTCCTTGCCGAGGGGTTGTCCGGAGGCGATCTCGCGGCATACAGACAGAGCATGGTAATATAGAGGACTGTTAATTTCCCAAACAGCTATGCCCAGAATCAAATCTGCCATTAAGCGCGTTGAAATTGCCGAGCGAAATCGCCTCCGTAACCGCGCCGCCAAAGCCGCCATCCGTATTGCCATGAAAAAAGTATTCACCTTGGTGGCTGCCTATAGTGCCAATCCACAGGCGGTCAATAAGGATGACATTCGTGCCGCCCTAAGTGTGGCCTTTAGCAAAGTCGATAAAGCCGTCAAAACAGGGGTTTTGCATCGCAACACGGGGGCACGTCGCAAGTCTCGTCTATCTCGAGCGGTGACAATTATCGATCCCAAACCCGCCGCCGAGTCCCAGGTTGCTTAGCTAACTTCCGTCCTATCGCAG
The DNA here is from genome assembly GCA_033764955.1 of Cyanobacteriota bacterium. Classification (GTDB taxonomy): domain Bacteria; phylum Cyanobacteriota; class Cyanobacteriia; order Thermostichales; family Thermostichaceae; genus JANRIL01. The sequence continues at coordinate 37,845 of JANRIL010000019.1, forward strand.
AACGGGATCCCGACTGTGGGCTATATTTTGGACAACCCAGACATCGTCTGGACGCTGCTCTGGCAGCACATGCAGATGACAGGCTTGACCCTTCTCATCGCTGTTAGCATAGCGTTACCTATCGCCCTAGTCATTACCCGCTATCGCTGGCTGACGGTTCCCGTTATGGGATGTTTGGGGATCCTCTACACGATTCCCAGCTTAGCCCTGATCATTCTGCTGGTTCCGTGGCTGGGTTTGAATGCCCGCTCTGTCATTGCCGCGATGATCGTATACAGTCAGGTGATTTTAGTACGCCACATCGCTGTTGGATTACAGTCCATCAAACCGAGTATTCTGGAGGCGGCTAAGGGAATGGGAATGGACGCTTGGCAGCGCTGGTGGCGGGTACAGGTGCCTTTGATGTTGCCTGTGTTTTTGGCAGGATTGCGGTTGTCAGCGATTGTGGCGATTGCCATTGCCACCATTGGAGCCAAGTTTGGGGCTGGAGGGTTGGGATCCCTTTTGTTTGACGGCATTGCCCAAGCGGGACGGTATGACAAAATCTGGGCAGGATCCTTGGCGGTTGCCTTGCTGGCCTTGCTGATTAACGTTGCGTTTTTGGGGTTGGAGTGGGCGGCTAAACCAGGGCGACAGGGATGGAGACGGTGGGGCGGTACGGATCCCTGGCAACATTCTCTGGATCCCCATTAGATTTTTTCTACAGGAAGATTCCTACTGAGGATCCTACCGAGGCTCCCATCGAAAGATCGTGACAAGGGCAGGGGCGGATTAACAATTGGTAATCTTTGCTCAGATCCGCGATACTTTAACTAGGAAAGCTGCGGTGAAGAAAGCCGCTACCCTGCCTTCCTCCCCACCTTAGGTTATTCCATGCACGCCGCCACAACCGTCCTTTTGGTGGATGGCTACAACATGATTGGCTCATGGCCTCCGTTGCGAAAATGGATGCGGCAGGCTCCTGACATTGCTCGCCTCAAACTGGTCGAGATGCTAGCCAGTTACGTCAGTTTTCGGGAATACCAAACCACGGTCGTATTTGATGCCTATGCCCAGATCACCCCTGCCCACCAAGAAACTACCCCGGTGGGAATCCAGGTTTACTACACCCCCTTTGGGGAAACCGCTGACACCTACATCGAGCGCACCTGCGCCCAACTGCAATGGCAAGAGTGTCGAGTGCGGGTGGCAACCTCCGATCGTGCCCAGCAATTGGTGGTGGGTGGATATGATGCCGAGTGGTTGTCGGCTCAGCAGTTGTGGGAGGAGATTGAGCAAACCCGTGAGCAGATCCGCCAACTCAAGCCCAAAAAAAACAGCAGACCCGAACGGGGAATTCACGGTTATTTAGATCCACAAACACGGGAGCGGCTGTCCCGTTGGCGCTTACATGGCTCCGATCCGGTTTGAATGGGTTGAGTTGGCTATCCTGAACTTTTAGGATCCCCAGCAGCAGGCAGGGTAAGATTTAAGATCCTGTAGAAACCTTGTCTCCCCACTATCCCCTAATTTCTCCCCATCGGATCCTTGTTTCCTATGTATTGTGATTATCTCGTGCAAATTTTAACCGCCCGTGTCTATGACGTTGCCCAAGAAACTCCTCTTGAACCAGCCAGTAATTTATCGGCTCGCCTCAAGAATCATCTCTGGCTAAAACGGGAAGATATGCAATCGGTTTTCTCCTTCAAACTACGGGGAGCCTATAACAAAATGGTAAAACTTCCCCCTGAGATTTTGCAGCGGGGTGTGATTGCGGCTTCAGCAGGAAACCATGCTCAAGGGGTTGCCTTAGCCGCCAAAAAACTGGGCGCAAGGGCAATGATTGTTATGCCTGTTACGACCCCCCAGGTCAAGGTTAATGCTGTGAAAACACGGGGGGGGGAGGTTGTTTTATATGGAGATACCTATGATGATGCCTATGCCTATGCCCGCCAACTCGAACAAAGTAAAGGCATGACTTTTATTCATCCCTTTGATGATCCCGATGTGATTGCTGGGCAGGGCACAATTGGCATGGAAATTTTACGACAATACCAGCAGCCTATCCACGCCATTTTTGTTGCGGTTGGTGGCGGTGGCTTGATTTCGGGTATTGCTGCCTACATTAAACGCTTGCGTCCTGAGATCAAGATCATTGGTGTTGAACCCGTAGATGCTGATGCTATGTTTCAATCCTTGCAGGCAGGTCGGCGAGTGCGATTGTCGCAGGTGGGTTTATTTGCCGACGGCGTGGCTGTGCGGGAGGTGGGGGAAGAAACCTTTCGTTTGTGTCAGCAATATGTGGATGAAATCATTTTGGTGGATACGGATGATATTTGTGCCGCCATTAAAGATGGATTTGAGGATACCCGTTCGATTTTAGAACCTGCCGGAGCCTTGTCAATTGCCGCCGCCAAAGCCTATGTAGAACGAGAACATATTCAGGATCAAACCCTGATTGCGGTGGCCTGTGGTGCCAATATGAATTTCGATCGGCTGCGTTTTGTCGCAGAAAGAGCAGAATTAGGAGAAAATCGAGAAGCCATTTTTGCAGTGACAATTCCTGAGGAACGAGGGAGTTTCCGTCGTTTTTGCGCTTGCTTGGGCAGGCGAAATCTGACCGAGTTTAACTATCGTATGTGTCAGGGGCAAGAGGCGCATATTTTTGTGGGTTTAGAGATTCAGGATCGAGCGGATGCCGTAACCATGGCTGACAAATTTGAATCCTGTGGATTTAAGACGATTGATCTTAGCAATGATGAACTCGCCAAACTGCATTTGCGTCATATGGTGGGGGGGCGCTCCCCGGAAGTGGCCTACGAACTGCTCTATCGCTTTGAGTTTCCCGAACGACCGGGGGCTTTGATGAAGTTTCTCAATTCTATGAGTCCAGATTGGAATATCAGCCTGTTTCACTATCGCAACAATGGTTCTGATTATGGTCGAATTGTGATTGGAGTACAAGTTCCAAATCATGAACTGAATGAATGGCAAGCCTTCTTAGAAACCTTGGGATATCGCTATTGGGATGAAAGTCAAAATCCAGCCTATCAGTTGTTTTTGAGGTAGGCTTTTACTGGAGCTGCACGGATGCTTGGTTAGGGATCCCTTTCGGCTAACTCCATCCAGCGTTCTGTTGAGCTATCGATGGAATGGCTTAACTCGGCTAGTCGCTGAGACAAGGTTTGGAGTTCGGTATAGTCTGTGGGCGGATGATCGTAGAGAGTAGCTTCAATCCGAGCTTTTTCGGCCTCCATTTCAGGAATACGGATTTCTAGCGCCTCATATTCTCGTTTCTCTTTGTAGGAAAGTTTGCCAGATGAAACAGGTTTTACAGTCTTTTGTAAAGGTGAGGAACTAGTCCCTTTCTCCGGATCCACCAGCTTACTACTGGTCTGGGGGTTACTGGATTGGAGATTGTTAATGACTTGAGTCTGTTGATAGTCTAAATAAATCGAATAGTTTCCTGGATACTGTCGAATATATCCATCGGATTCAAAAGCAAAAATAGTATCGACGGTGCGATCTAAAAAATAGCGATCATGAGAGACAACAATAACACACCCATTAAAATCTTCGAGATAGTCTTCTAAGACTGCCAAAGTTTGTACATCCAGATCGTTGGTGGGTTCATCCAAAATTAAGACATTGGGGGCACTCATCAAAACCTGTAAAAGAAAAAGTCTGCGTTTTTCCCCGCCGGATAGTTTTTCGATAGGGGCATATTGTTGATTGGGTGGAAACAAAAAACGCTCTAACATTTGAGATGCAGTAATTACACTGCCATCCGCTGTTTTAACCAATTCGGCAATACTCTTTAAGTAATCAATTACTCTTTGCTTAGGGTTAAGATGCAGTTCATCGGAATGCTGGTTAAAATAGCCGATTTGGATGGTGGATCCCACTTCAATCTGACCGCTATCGGGCAGTATTTTTTGGGTGATCATATCCATCAATGTTGATTTGCCGACCCCATTCGGGCCAATGATGCCAATGCGATCTTCGGGATGAAAGAGATAGGAAAAATTATGGATGAGGGTACGATCGACAAAGGATTTGCTGATGTTATGAATTTCAATTACTTTCTTGCCAATACGTCGTCCGGCTGTGGTGATTTCTACTTTGCCTTGTACCTGCTTGAACTCCTGATTTTGCATGGCTCGAATCCGTTCAATTCGGGCTTTCTGTTTCGTACTTCGGGCTTTGGGGCCTCGCTTCAACCATTCCAACTCTCGCCGTAAAACCCCCGTATGTTTATGTTGACTGCTAATTTGAGAAATGGTGGCTTCTGCTTTTTTTTCGAGATAATAAGCATAGTTGCCGGCATAATGATAAAGATCCCCCTGATCAATTTCTAAAATGCGGTTGGTGACGCGATCCAAGAAATAGCGATCATGGGTAATTAAGAGCAATGCCCCTCGATAACGGCTGAGATAATCCTGTAGCCACTCCACCGAGAGGGCATCCAGGTGGTTGGTGGGTTCATCCATCAATAAAACATCGGGATCCGATAAAAGGGCAGCGGCTAAGGCTATCCGTTTGCGATATCCCCCCGACAGGTGACGAATTTGGGCTTGGATGTCTTGGATCCCCAGGCGAGTCAGAACAATTTTGGCTTGGGTTTCTAACTCCCAGGCTCCTAACCCCTCGATTCGCTGCGAGAGGTTGGATAAGCGAGCCATCAAAGGTTCGGGATCCCCTTGTTGATGGGCAAGCTGGTGAGAAACCGCTTCATACTCCCGCACCAACGCCATCGCTTCTCCACTATCCGCAAACACCTGTTCCAAAACGGTCAGGTTGTCATCCAGATCGGGCTGTTGAGGCAAATAGACAATCTTGGCGGCACTATTCGTCCACATCTCTCCAGTATCAATGGATTCCAAGCCAGCCATCATTTTGAGCAGGGTGGATTTACCGGATCCATTGGTGCCGATCAAGCCGACTTTATCCCCCGGTGCAAGGCTAAAACTTGCATTCTTGAGAATCGGCTTGATTCCAAAATCTTTGCTTACGGAGTGCAGCGTCAAAAGAGCCATGAATTGGGGGTGCTATCCTTGCGAACTCTAGTCTAACCTGATGGGATCCGGCTGTTGGCTCAGGTACCATGAGAGGATGCGCCAAGGCTGATTCTAAGGGGCGTGTCGATAAATCAAGCGAGGGATTTTGGCTGGTGACTTTGTGTAGTTTATGAGATCTCTAAGGAGATAAATCATAAAGACAGTAATGGGTCAGCAGGGATTTTGGGATCTAGAGAAACGAAAAGAAAAGCTTACAGAACAGAAAGACGTGCTTTTGCGTTGGAAGGGAATGATTCCGTGGGAGAAATTTTGCCGAGAGTTGGAGAGTATTTATCAAAAAACACATAAAAGTCTAGCAGGTCGCAAGTCAATTGAGGTGATTAGATGGAGTGGGGTAATTGAGTCAATTCACAATTCCTTGTGAGCAAAGCGTTCTGAGTTTTTATACAGTCTCCCCTTGGTACCCACGGTACAGAGGTTATCGGTGGGTGTTCGAGGGGATCTGCCGCCGCTGCGCTTTGCTGTTATGCCCCTCAGTTAGCAGGAGATAAGCATAAGAGACATTACTTGAGTTATCCTAGCCGAGACAATAAGAGAAAACTTCAGCTCCGCCCAGTCCATGCATAGTCGGTAGCGAGTGGGAAATCTTGATTAATAGACCAGACATCTATCGAGTTTGTAGAGGGCTAGCTCGGTTTGGTAGTAAAGGGTGGTGTTTCCAATAAACTGCATGTGCAAACGCTGCATCACCCGTAACGAAGCAGTGTTGTCGGGGTTAGCCACAGCAAAAATAGTAGGGAGACGGAGTTGCTCAAAGCCATAGTGCAGGAGGGCGCGAGCGGCTTCCGTGGCATAGCCACATCCCCAGGCAGAACGTTTGAGATGCCAGCCAACTTCAAACTGTGAGGTGGGCTGATCCTGAGCATCCCGCAATGGAATTAAGATCCCTGTCCCGATCAAGGTGGAGTCTGCCTTGAGTTGAATCGCCCAAAATCCGCATCCTTGCCCCCATTGAGCCGCTTTTTGGTTCCAGCGATCTAAAACCTGCCATGCTTCGCTGAGGGTTGTGATTTTTGTCATCAAAAATCGCGTCACTTCTGGATCTCCATAAATGGAGAGGGCATGCATAGCGTCCCTGTCCGGCTGCCACGATCGAAGAATCAGCCGTTGCGTTTCTGCCAAGATAGAGGGATCCTTCATCGCCTTACTTTTTCTCACTATGTTCAGTCTCACCCTGCCAACCAGGGGGAGGATCCTAAGCTACCCCTTAAATCCGCTTTTCGGGCAAGCCACACGGATCCTGATATTCATCGTAGGATAGGGTTTTGGTGGGCTGTCCCCTCCACTTCATCCCTACAGTTTCTATCCCCGACCTTTCACCTAGAGGGATTGACCAGGTTCTTTTTATCATCATCTGTAGCGCAGGCAGCATGAAAACCAGCCCATTAAAACCCCTGATTGTGGCGCATCGAGGAGGAAAAAGCGGGATCCCAGAAAATTCTCTGGCCGCCTTTGCTTGGGCGATTGAGGTGGGAGCTGAGATGATCGAGTTTGATGTGCGGCAGACCAAGGATGGCGTACTGGTCGTTCATCATGATGCGGCGTTAGCGGAGTACCCGGAACAACCGATTCAATCCTTGACCTATGAACAGATTGGCCACCTTCATCCCCTCCCGACACTACAAGAAGTGCTGCAATCTACCGCCGGAAAAATTCAATTGGATATTGAACTGAAAGAGACTGGAAGTGAGATTCAAGCTAGCCAGATGGCACTCCATTATTGTTCACCCGAAGATTTCTTAATCACTTCTTTTTTGGACTCTGTGATAGCAGGTGTGAAAAGGGAATTTCCCTCCATCTATACAGGACTCCTGTTAGAAACCAACCGGGATCCCTGGTTGCGCTACCAACAGACCCAAGCGGATTTTTTGCTGCCCCATTGGAGCCTGTTTGAAAATGGATGTTTTCCCGCCCAATGGGATCACCCGCAGATCCGTTATTGGGTATGGACGGTGAATCAGAGAGAACCGTTCCAGCAGTTTCTTGCTCATCCCCAGGTGGTTGGCATTATCACCGATTATCCACAATTGGCTTTAGAGTGGCGTCAACAACAGCAAGGGATCCCGCTATCTCTTTAGGTTGAGTTCTTCTAGTTTTAATGGGTTGATTTATGAAAATTGCCCTTTTGCAGCTCAACCCGATTGTGGGGGATCTGGTGGGAAATGCCCAGATGATTGAAAAGGCGGTGCAGCAGGCGGCTAGCCTGGGGGCGGATCTGGCGATCACCTCTGAATTGGCTTTGCTGGGGTATCCTCCTCGTGATTTACTGCTCTATCCCGACTTTGTGCATCGGGCAACCCAAAGGCTGGGGCAATTGGCCGATAGCTTGCGGGAGAGCATTCCGCTCGTGGTGGGAACGGTGCAACCCAATCCCGCCCCAGAGGGACGAGCGTTGTTTAATGGAGCGGCTTGGTTAGAAGCCGGAGAGATCCGCCATTGGATTCATAAAAGTCTATTGCCAACCTATGATGTCTTTGATGAAGATCGCTATTTTGAACCCGCTCAGCAACGGGAGCCGATCCGGTTTCGGGGTCGCCAACTGGGTTTTAGCATCTGTGAAGATGTTTGGAATGACCGAGATTTTTGGCAGCACCGCCGCTACAAGATGGATCCGATTGAAGAGATGTCGGCAGCAGGGGCGGATGTTTTGATTAACCTCTCAGCCTCCCCCTTTAGCGTGGGCAAACAAACCCTGCGGGTCAAGATGCTGAGTGCGCTGGCTCGCAAGCATCATCTGTCGGTGGTTTATGTCAATCAGGTGGGGGGAAATGATGATTTGATCTTTGATGGCGCTAGCTTTGTGCTGGATCCCGCTGGAGAGGTGATCGCTCAGGCACCTGCCTTTCAGCCGGATGTGGTCTGTGTAGATTTGGAGCAACCCGCCCCCCCTAGTCTGCCCGCTATCTGGCCCACCAGTACCCCCGCCGAATTGTTTCAAGCCCTCGTTTTGGGAACCCGCGATTACGTTTTCAAGTGTGGCTTCCGGCAGGTGTTGTTGGGCTTGTCGGGGGGAATTGACTCGGCGGTGACAGCGGTGATCGCCGTAGAAGCCCTGGGATCCGCCAATGTTTTGGGGGTATTGATGCCTTCCCCCTATTCCAGCCCCAGCAGTCTCACGGATGCTCAGGCATTAGCGGAGGCGTTAGGGATCCCCACCTACACCTTGCCCATTGCCCCGATGATGCAGGCATTTGAACAGGTCTTAGCCCAGCCGTTAGCCGGATTTCCGCCCGACATCACGGAAGAGAACTTGCAATCCCGCATCCGTGGCACCACCCTGATGGCGCTCTCCAATAAATTGGGGCACATGCTGCTGACCACGGGTAACAAGTCAGAACTCGCCGTCGGCTACTGCACCATCTATGGAGATATGTCCGGTGGCTTGGCGGTGATCTCGGATGTGCCCAAAACCCAGGTTTATCAGTTGGCCGAGTGGATTAACCGCCACCAGCAGGTCATCCCCACCTCCACCCTGACCAAACCCCCTTCTGCGGAATTGCGTCCTGACCAACGGGATAGCGACAGTTTGCCCGCCTATGAGGTGTTGGACGCGATTTTGAGCCGCCATATTGAACAGCACCAATCCCATGATCAGTTAGTCGCCGCCGGATTTGACACGGAAACGGTGCAGAAAGTCTTACGACTGGTGAAAATAGCCGAGTTTAAGCGCCATCAAGCCGCTCCCGGTCTGCGGGTCACAGATCGCGCTTTTGGCACAGGCTGGCGAATGCCGATTGCCCGCCGCTAGCGGACTCCATCCCCAGGAGTAAGGGGAAGCACCAGAAACCAGTAGAAACTAGAAACCAGTAAGAAAAAAGGGTGACCGAGGCCACCCTTAGAGCATGAGCGTACTTGGGTTATCCCTTAGCTGCGGTCGTTGCCAATCGGACTAAAGCTAGGCACAACCACCGCCTTGTTTTGCTTGGTGAGACGGTTGTATAGCTCTTGCGTATTGGGGAAGTTGGCCGCCGGCAAGGTGGGAAAACGACGGTAAGGCACGACATCTTCGTTAAAGACATCGCGGTATTCTTGGGTGTTGATGAGCGCCCGCACAAAGGCTTTCACCCCTTGGGTAGCCAAGATTTGGTTGTATTTGCGGATCTCCTGTTGATTGAGGGGAGCACGACCCAGGAAATGCTTAGTGCCTAGCTCGATCACCTTGGTATTGGGGTGGGGAGAATAAAACTCCTGCTGATAAAGCTGGGAGCAACCCAACGCTTCAATGAACTCCTTGACGGAGATCTCACCGTTGCGTAGTTTGCTTTCGGCGGTGCTCAGTTCACTGCCCACACTGTAGATATCCATATCCCGTTCAAACACCTGCCGATAAGCGGCCCGAATCAGGTTATTCACCTCCGCTTTGTTGGCTCGGCTGGTCAGTTTGAAGATGGCGGTTTCCTGTCGTTGCTTCGACACCCCCTGCTTGATGCGCCGCTCCACTTCACTGCCCAACGGTAGATCGCTGGGTTGACCCAATTGGACAAACAAAGGATCTTCGGCCACCTTGGGAGCCGCCATGGCCGCCATTTCTGTGGATCCCGCCCGCATCCGCCGCAACGAAACACCACCAGGGGTCAGATAGCGTTCATAGGGCACCGTGTCTTCCCCAAAGGCCATCGCATAGTCAGGACTTTCGATAATCGCATCCACCACGGCATAAAAGCCCTGCTTGGAGGCAATGTCAAAGAGGGGATTGATCTCTTGCCGTCCGTAGGTGGGACGACCGAGCAGGCGACGGTGCATATATTCAATGGCTTTGCACACGTAGAGAGTAGACCAGTATTTGTTGCGGAACAGATCCGATTTGGCTAGCTGGCGAATAAACTCCTTAACGGAGATCTCACCACTTTCCAACTTGATTTCCCAACGGTTGAGGCGCTGTCCCTCGAAGGGCACATAGCCATATACCTGCTGATAGCAGGCACGGATCACCGCCTGAGTGGATCCCTCACTCCCCGTGGCTCCATAACGGTTGCTGATCTTGCGGCTACGGTCGATGGGCACCTGGGTCAGCTTAAAGATTTTGGGGCTGAGGCTGCTAGGAATCGCGGCGGTTTGGGGATTAGTGCGCTCATTTTCGAGGGCAAATCCCTGCCGGATCAAGATCCGCTTGGCATCTTTGTTGAAGAAAGCCGGACGGGCACTGGGGGCTTTGGTCTCTTTCGGGAAGATCGCCCCAAACTGGATCTCTAGGGGATCGTTGCCGGAACCATAGACATGTTGGTTGGGTAGGGGGCGATCATAGCTGGCAAATAAGGTAATAAATTGCGGGACTTTCCGTTGGGGGGCGGCGTAGTTATACAGATCAAACTTGGATCCCCAGTTGGCGCTGGTTTGGGCTTCCACACCCAACTTACGTAGATAAGGAACCGTTTCTTCCCCGAAGTAATCTCCATATTCGCGGCTATCCACTAGGGCATCCACCAATCCAGCTAAGCCTTTTTTGGAGACAATATCAAAGTAGGTCTGCACTTCTTCGCGGGTTTCGGGGGCGCGTCCCAAAAAGTGACGGAAGGCTAATTCTACCGCTCGACTGTTGATGAAAGGGGTAAAAAACTGCTGACGATACAGTTCTGACTTGCCCAGGCGACGGATAAATTCCTTCATGGAAATCTCTCCGTTTTTCACTTTGGAGTCAAGGTAAGAAACCTTTTGTCCATAGGCGCGGCGGATATCCCGCTCAAACACCTGCCGATAGGCTGCTTTGACAATATCTTCTTTTTCGCCGGCAGACAGTCCCGGCTTCATGGCAAAGAAGGGTACTTTTTCGGCGGCGACGTTGTAGATTTGCGGTAGTTGTAGCCCTTGTAAGGAGGTGCCTTCCCCCGTGCTGGCGTTGCGTTGCCGTAGCTTGTTGGAGGGGGTAGGAGCAATAAACTCACTCAGCAGCACATCGAAGTATTGGTTGATCATCTCGATGGCTTCGGCATCTTTACGGAAAAATCCAGCGGCGGCTCGCTTCATCTCCTGCAAGGCAACAATGGTGGCTTCACTGGAGCAGGCATTTTCAATGATCTCGCGCAGGCCACGGGTATTGATGGCGATGATGTTGGGATCCCCCGCCACCAAGGCATAACTGGTATAGCGCAGAAACCAGTCCATATCCCGCAGGGATTTCTGCATGTTAGCGGCCCCATAGCGGGCGATGTTGATCGGACGGAATCCCGGGGGGATGACCGTGCCTGTGGCGCTAAACACGCTGCGAATGGCTTCCACAAAGCCTCCAGTTGACTCCACATAAAAGGAAGTCCCCAGCTTGAAGCCTTCTTTGACATCTTCCTGAGTTTCGGGGCGCTCCAGGTAGGCCATCGGCGTACCCCCGGTAAAGATGCGGTTGGCCGCCCGACTGACGATGATCTCAGAGTTCGCCGCAATCACCTGCGCGATTTGCAGACGTTTTAACCCCTTCCGATAAAAATCGTCCAGACGATCCAGCTCGGTACGAGCCAGATAGCGATCCTGCTGCTCCGCTTGCGAGATGGTTGAGACAGGGACAGTTTGGTAGAGGCGGGGACGTGAGACAACCGTGCCACCCGATGCTTTAATACCCATCGATCTCTAAAGCTCCGTTGTTATCAAAACTGTACAAAATCAGACATAAAAAACGTGATTCCCAGTCCAGGTTATGCAATCCTGCGACCAACCTGCTCAAGGATCCCCTAAGCTCTGGTCAAACTTAGAATACTAGGGTGCGGGATCCCTTGTGAGGGCTTTGTTGCAAGTTGTAACACTGTTCCTCAGATTGGTTAGGGATTGGGCTAGGGATGCCGGCGAGCTGGATTTTGTGGGATAGTTGGGGCGAGAGCAGAATCAACCTATGCAGATTGAGTTTGAACCGTTTACCCTCCATAAGCGGCATGTGCTAACGATTAGTCGGGGCAGCAGCAGCCAAAACACCAATGTCTGGGTTCGTGTGGAGGCGGAGGGAATTGAGGGGTGGGGAGAAGCCTGTCCTTTTGCGGTGGATCGGCAGGAACAAGGCCTGGACTCCTTGTTGGCAGCTTTGTCGGTATGTCAAAGCCTGTTAAGTGACTATACCCCTTGGCAACGGCAACGGATCGAGCAGATGTTGGGGGAACAGCAGATCCCGTCGGCGGTGCGGGCTGCTCTCGATATGGCGCTCTACGATTGGCTGGGCAAGCGAACTGCTACTCCCCTTTGGCAACTGTGGGGATTCGATATCCATCGGATCCCTGTAACAACCGTGACGATTGGTATTAGTGAGCCGGAGGTAGCTCAACAACGTGCCCTGGCCTGGATGGAGCAGATCCCTGGCCTGCAAGCCTTTAAGGTGAAGCTGGGTAGCTCGGTGGGGATAGAAGCTGACCAAAATATGTTGATCGCCATCCAGGAGGTAATTCCGATTGGCAGTTTGCTGACGGTGGATGCCAATGGCGGTTGGATGGTGGAGGATGCCCTCAGCATGTGTCAGTGGTTAGCAGGACAGGGGGTAGCCTATGTGGAACAACCCCTGGAGAAAGGCAAGGAAGCTGGCTTAATTACCCTTTGGCATCAATCTCCTCTGCCGATCTTTGTGGATGAAAGTTGTTGGGAGAGTCTGGATATTCCTCCCCTCAAGGATCGGATTCATGGCATCAATATCAAGCTGATGAAGTCGGGGGGGCTAACGGAGGCGCTACGGATGATTCACACAGCGCGGGCGGAGGGCTTGCAGGTGATGATGGGCTGCTATGGCAACAGTGCCCTCGCCAATACCGCAGCCGCTCATCTGACTCCCCTTCTAGATTATGTGGATCTGGATAGTCATCTGAATGTGGTGGATGATCCGTTTACGGGAGCCACCCTAGAACAGGGCTGTTTAATACCCAGCACAGAGCCGGGATTGGGGGTGAGGCGTGTTGATCCAGCCTGAGAGTCGTATCGCCATTTTGTTGCACGAAGGCATCACCGGAGACAGCGGCAAAACAGGGTTAGCCCTGATTCGCTTTGGTGATTTTCCGGTGGTGGCAGTGATTGATTACACCTGTGCGGGGGGATCCCTGGCGCAGTTGGCGGGTATTGACCAATCCATTCCGATTGTGGCGTCGGTGGCAGAAGCTCTGACTTATCAGCCGCAGGTATTGGCGATTGGCATTGCGCCCTCCGGTGGGGCGTTGCCGGAGGCATGGCGGCAGGAGGTTAAAGTAGCGGTTGGGCAAGGCCTATCTATCATGAATGGCTTGCACACCGAGATGGCTCAGGATCCTGAGTTGCAAGCCCTCCTGTGGCCTGGGCAATGGATTTGGGATATTCGCCGTGAACCGACTGGCTTATCGGTGGGCACAGCCCGGGCGCGCTTACTCCCCTGTCGGCGGGTGTTAACGGTGGGCACAGACATGAGTGTAGGAAAAATGTCAGCCAGCCTACAGCTTCACCAGGCGGCTCGGCAGCGGGGCTTAAAATCCAAGTTTCTCGCCACTGGACAGACGGGCATTATGTTATCGGGGGAAGGGATCCCTTTGGATGCCATTCGGGTGGATTTTGCGGCGGGGGCGGTGGAACAGTTGGTGATGCGTTATGGCTATGACCACGATATCTTGCAGATCGAAGGCCAGGGATCCCTGCTTAATCCGGCTTCGACGGCTACCCTACCCCTGCTGCGGGGATGCCAACCTACCCATCTCATCCTGGTACATCGGGTCGGACAAACCACTATTAAGCGTATGGAGTATGTGCCGATTCCCCCATTGCCGGAGGTGATTGCCCTTTACGAATCCCTGGCGCGGGCGGCGGGAGCGTTTGCCCCGGCGGCGGTGGTTGGTATTGCCCTCAACACCCATCATCTTGATCCGGCGGCGGCAGACATCGCTATTGCCAAGGTTGAGGAGGAAACCGGGATCCCTTGTACGGATGTGGTGCGCTTTGGTGGTGATCGGCTGTTGGATGCGATTTTGGCAATCTAAATAGGGTTTTTGAAAAAATTTACACTTCGAGAGGGAGTTGGACGCCCTATGCTGCATTTTTTCTGGAATGGGTATATCCCCAGCCAACGCAGCTATTCTGTTTACGAATACTCCAACACCGAGATCGCCAAATGGGCTGAGTATTATTTGGGACAACGGATCCCCTTCCATCAATCGTTGATGGCAGCCGGAAGAGTCACCGTTCACCCCGATGATATTTTGTTAGGTCATCCCTCCTGGGACAATCGTTCCATTCAAGAGCAACAGGAAATGGGATCCCTTTTGTATGATTGGGTTCGGGATAACGCCCTCTCTTCAGAAGCGGTCTGCCATCCCAATACCTTTATTTTGATGCCTTGGGTTCCCCAATTTCCAGCCGAATGGTTAGACCGGATGCCCCATTTAGAGGCGCAGTTGCGCGTAGCTAAAAAAATCTTTGCCCTGTGTGGTTCGATTTGGATCGAGCGAACTTTCTCCGCCCGCGACGACTCTATTCAGTATGAAGTGAGGAATAAGCTAGTGCGCTGCCATATGGGGTGTGCCGCCCAAAATTTTGCTATTGTCAAAGAAAAGTTTAATCCAATTGGAGAGCGACAAATTTTGCATGTGAGCAATTTATCCTCCTATAAGGGATTTCCTATCACCTGCGAAAGTTTAATCGGCTTAGATACTCTCCTGCATGTGGCTAGCTCAATGCCAAAGGGGGCACAAGGTTTAGTAGAATATCGGAGTGAGATTGGCAGCTTATGGTTTAACTTTTTGGGATCCATTAAAAATAGTGATCCTGAGTTTAATCACTGGGTAGCCCAAACCTGCGATTTTTATATCCACACAGCAACGATGGATGCTCAAGCCACTACAATTTTAGAAAATTGTGCGCGAGGTTTAGTGCCCTTGGTCACGCCTGAGAGTGGGTTTAGCAGTGATTATGCCATCTATCTCACCCATGATCCCGAAAAAAATAAAAGCATCATCCAGCAGGCTTTGGATATGCCAGAGAACGAATTGCGAGAACGAAGTATATTTGTTAGAAAGCAAATTGTAGAAGAGCATAATTGGCAAAAAATTTATCAGCAGATAGGTGATGAAATTCTTTGCTAAATGGGTCTATATGGAGGTCTTTTGGGCATTGATATAAGTGTGGATGAAAACCCGATCGAATCGGCAAATGTGTTGCAAATTGTCAGCGATTTACAGCAGGTAATTGCCGACTTTGATCGCCGCCCCACCTATACGGTTCGCGGTAAGGGGGGGCAAACCTTTGCCTTTTTTGCCACCTCGGTGACTGACAATATCCCTCCTTTGCAGCCTCGTTTATCGAGAGCAATTTCTTCCCTCAGCCGTCTCCATCTTACCCAAACCCATCAAGCCACACTGGGGGTAGGAGAGGAGGATCGAGGAGCCATGATCATCTCGGATATTTTGCTCAGCTATGATTTGCCCCGCACCCTCGCCCGTTGGACGCCTTCCGGTGCCCCTGGTGAAATTGGGATCCCTTTAGCCAATGAATATATTCCTGAAGGCAGTATTCAAGTGTTTTTGAATGGGGTAAAACCTGAGGATCGGGTAATTTTAGTCGATGATTTGATCAGTACGGGCGGCACAATGGTTGCTCTCATCCAAGCGGTGCAAAAAGCAGGAGCGGAGATATTAGAAATTTTTACGATTGGCGAAAAAACTGAGAATCGCGGACGAGAGTATGTCTGGCAACAGACAGGCTATCACGTCAAAACCCTGTTGGCTTCCGGCTTAGTCGAGAAAGAAGATGGACAAGTAGTTTCTACCGTTACCCACTGCTATTTAGGAAATCTTCTCCCCACTCAGTTTGTGGAGGTAGCGGCTCACTTCCCGGCAGGGTTTTGTCGTCCGGGATCCGGTGAAATGTCGTGAGTCTATGGTGCGGACTGGTTTGGCTAGCTTCAAAGGTTTATTAAAACTTGCGTCACTGCTTGAGTGTCCTACATTATCCATTCAGAAATATAGTCATTCCAAATAAGAATGCGACCACCTAAGTCTTGATATCGAAGCTTTGAGAGATTTTAGATTTCTCAAACTAAATTGGAATAGCTATACTACCGTCTTTTTTTGCAAAATACTGGCTCATGAAGTTCGCCTATCCTTTTTGATTCTTTTGCACTCTGGGATCCCTTTTCCGCAGGATGACTCGCTATTTGTTGTTGGGATCCCTGCGCTATTACTAAAAAACCACGATCTCTCAACTTAGAAAGACCGTGGGCGAGTACACACTATTTCAAGATTTTCAGTTACCAGTATAGGAAAGGATCCCGATGCAAGGGGGTTGGAATTAGGGAGATGGATCGGTAGTGGTAAAGCTACTTACTTCCAACACTGGCCCAACCTGTGCCGCCGTCACCATATCCGGTTTCACCTGCCCCTTGATCGACACCTTCAACCCTTCCTTCAGTAGCTCTTTGGGGGCTCGAAACAGGGCGTAATGCCGACCAGAGTCCACCGTCAGCACCCAGACCCCCCCTTCGATATCCAAAAATTCGATTTGTCCCACATAGGCTTCCATCACGACTGGCTCACCGCTAACGAGGTGGATCGGGACTGTAGCGTAGCTTGGGTTGCTGTATAGGCTAAGCCCAGACAGAATAGCCCATTCAGGAGTAAAAAGCTGCGCCCAAACCAAGCACCAGACCCAAACCATACCACTCCCTCATAGAAAAGTGTGCCCGATAACAGGAGGTGAGAGGCCATCCCCATTGCTAGCCCAATCGCTGCCCAGCGTAGATGGCGATGACCCAGGAAAAGCAGGATGGCTAAAGCCGGGAAAAGCACGCTGGCAAATAGAGGGTTAAGGGCGGCACTCTGGGCAAAAGCGGATCCCATGTCTGGAACGGAACTCCCCAGCAGTTGCAGCGGCCAGCGAGGCATCCCCGTCACCACTAACCCTTGCAAAACAAACAAACCGGAACTGCCCAAGACAATGCCTGCCGCTAAAGGCAAAGGGGATCCCAGTCGTTTGGGAGCCAGCCACCAGCGAATCAAAATCAGTACGACATAGCCACCAATTACCATCAGTAGCTTGGGCACCAGCGCAATCGCCCCCCCATCCAGCCAGAAACGAGGACTCAGATAACCGTTGTCATTTAGATAACGCAAGAAATCTTTACCCCAGAGCAACAGAGGATTGTCGTCCTGCACCTGAGAGGTGGTGAGAACCGCTTGGTGGGCATTCAACCGACCTGACCCAAAATAATTTAGCTTGTCATTCTCCACCGGAGTAGCCGACATTTTCAGGATTCGCTCCACCTGATCGGGATCCGTCACCCCTTGGGACTGAATCAGCGCCGCCACCCCCGCTACATGGGGAGTAGCCATACTGGTACCTTGATAATAGGCAAATAGAGCTTCGTCAGGATTGCGGCGGTTAATCGTCTGTTGCAGGATCCCCCATTCTGGATGCTCCTGGGTTTTGGCTCCACCAGGGGCTGAGATATCCACCCCCACCCCATAGTTGGAATAGGGAGCCTTGGATCCATCAGGTCCTGTCGCGGAGACCCCGATTACATGCTCACAAGCGCCGGGATAGCTAACACTGCCAGAGTTTTCGTTGCCCGCCGCCGCGATCACCGTCACCCCTTTGCTGTGGGCGTAGGTAACGGCCTCCTGCATTAACTGGGCGGGAGAACGGCTGCCCAAACTCATGTTGATGACGGTGGCTCCATGGTCAGCCGCATAGCGGATCCCTTCTGCCACATCTGCCAACGAACCAAATCCATTGGCATCTAACACCCGTACGGGCATGATCTTGGCGCGATAGGCGATCCCCGCCACCCCAAAGGCATTATTCGTGGATTGGGCAATCGTTCCCGCCACATGGGTGCCATGCCCCTGTAAGTCATCAGCAACTTCATCGTCATCCACAAAGTCGTAGCCCTTAACAAATTCGGTTTCCGCAAGATCCGAAACCTGGGTGACTCCGGTGTCGATCACCGCTACGGTTACCCCCTCTCCTGCCGTGATATCCCATGCTGGTGGCATCTGAATCGCCTGCATGTTCCACTGTTGGTTGTAGAGCCGATCATTGGGCACAAAAGCTGCCGAGTAGAGATAATTTGGCTCGGCATACTCAACCAATGCCTCTTGGCTAAGGGCTTTCAGCAGTTGACGAACCTTACCGGAGTGGGTAGCCACTTGGCCTAGGGGAGCCTGATAGAGTTCTTCGGACTGGGCATAGTGGCTAGCACTATTGAGCCGCAACGGGAGGTGATATTTTTCGGCCATTGCCGATACCTGAACAGGCGTAACAGTATCGACAAAGTTGACAATAATACTGTCGTAGGAGGGTGAGGTGCTGTGGGGGGCACAGGCGGTCAGCGCCAATGCGGCTAAACATGCCCACCAAAGACCCAGCCAGCGTTTTATGCTCATGTGTTTCGGGCCTCTTGGGATCCAGAACTTGCAACCAGTATGCCTTCTGATTTTCCAATTGACGAGGCATCTCTGGGCAAAGCCGAGGGGATGGGATCCCACATGGAGAATAAATGGTAATTTTTGTTGCAAAATTAGGCGAGGCTGGCTTTTTATAATGATGGCTATCCAAAAGATAATGATCGCCATCTTCATGCCTGAGCAGGGAACCCTTGAGTCCACATCTCAGTCAGCAACCATCATCCACACCCCCCTCCCGACTGTCCGCAATCTCTCAAGGACGAGCTACGCTTCATCCACCCATCCAGTCTCAATATTCAATCTGTTCAACGATTGATGATCCTACCTAAGGCAAGCCCATGACCCAACAGCAGACTTCATCTTCCCTGATCAAACGTCGTCAATTTCTCCAAGCCGGATCCCTGGCGTTGGGGGCGGGAGTATTGGCGGCGGGGACTAGCCACAGTCAGTCGCGCCGTGGTCCCACCCTGATTGTGCAGGCAGAACTCAAAAAACTGACCTATGGCACCAACTGGCTAGCCCAAGCGGAGCATGGCGGCTTCTACCAAGCGGTGGCGGCGGGAATCTACAAAGAACATGGCCTGGATGTCACCATCAAAATGGGTGGACCGCAGGTAAATGGTACGCAGCTCTTGGTGGGGGGTGGCATTGATCTGTTTATGGGATCCGGTGCTGCCCAACTGTTCTCCATCAGCGAGGGGTTGCCCCTGATCACCGTGGCGGGCATCTTCCAAAAAGACCCGCAGGTGTTGCTGGCTCCCCCCGATAAAGGCATTGATAGTTTGGATGATCTAAAGGGCAAACCCATCTATATTTCCAGTGGAGCCAATACGACCTACTGGCCGTTTTTGAAGGCAAAATTTGGCTTTACCGATGATCAAAAGCGCCCCTACAATTTCAACTCTGGGCCATTTGTCACCGATGTCAAAAATGGCGATATCACGGCTCAGCAGGGCTATCTCACCTCCGAACCCCTGGCTATCGAGAAAGAGGGGGGATTCAAGCCCGTAGTCTTGTTGATGGCGGATTTTGGCTACAGTCCTTATGCCACCACCATTCAAACCACGCAAAAACTGGTGGATTCGGATCCCGATACGGTGCAACGGTTCGTGGATGCCACCATCAAAGGCTGGTACAGCTTCTTTGAAAATCCGGATCCGGCCATCCCCCTCATCAAAAAAGACAACACGGAGATGACCGATGATCTGATTGCCTATGGCATTGAAAAGATGCAGGAATACGGAATTGTCATGTCGGGGGATGCTGAAAAACTGGGTATCGGAGCCATGACTGATGAACGGTGGAAGGCTCTTTTTGACTCCATGGTGGAAGCCGGCAACCTCAAAGCTGACCTCAATTATCAAAGCGGCTATACCCTCCAGTTCATTAACAAAGGGGCTGATGCCTATAAAGCCTGAGCCGTTGCCATCTGACTTGCGGAACGGGGAGAGTAGGGATCCCTTCCCTGATTTGTGGGGATCCCGTTTTTATCTCCATAGGCAAGTGGGGGGCTTTGGGGTAATCTTGATTAATCTTGATCAAGCCATCCTAAATTAGTTCTCAATAAATTCTAAATATGAGCAGCATGTCCCTTTTACAAACCACGGGGCAAACCATTCCTGTAGTGGATTTGATGGAATTTCGGGCAGGTGTGGCTGCTCAGCGGGATGATTTTGTGATGACTGTGGGCAATGCCCTCGCTGAGGTTGGGTTTTTCGCGGTGGTTAACCATGGCGTCCCTCCTCAACTGATTCAGTCCGCCTATCAAGTAGCTGCGGAATTTTTTGCTTTGCCGGATGCAAACAAACTTGCTTATGAAAATCCCCAATGGCAAGGGCAACGGGGGTTTACTCATTTTGGCAAGGAACATGCTAAGGGTCAGCTAGCCCCCGATTTGAAGGAGTTTTGGCATGTGGGTCGAGAGCTATCGACCAGCGAACCAGCCTGTGTGTTGCCCAAGGATCCCGATCCCGCCGGGTTGTGGTTCCCCAACCCTTGGCCGCAGGAGGTTCCTGCCTTTCAGCTTGTTATGACCGCTCTTTACCAACAGCTAGAAACTTGTGCAGAAAGCCTGCTGGAGTCCATTGCGCTCTATCTGGGAGAGCCTCCCCACCTGCTGACGGATATGGTGCGATTGGGGGCAACCCTCCTACGGATTATTCATTATCCCCCTTTGCCTGCCCATGGTTCTCCCCAAGGTATGCGGGCAGCCGCCCACGAAGACATCAACTTGATTACTCTGTTGTGTGAATCTACCGCACCTGGTCTAGAGCTACTGCAACGGGATGGGTCGTGGCTGCCCATTCAACCCCTACCAGGGCAGATCATTGTGGATGCAGGAGATATGCTCCAACAACTCACCAATGGTTTGCTGAAAAGTACAACCCATCGCGTCACCAATCCTGACAATGACCGAGAACGCCGATTTTCCATGCCATTTTTTGTCCATCCCAGACCGGAAGTGGATCTGACTCCATTGCCAAGTTGCCTGACACGCACAGGTGGCAAGCCACGCTTCCCATCCATTACCGCCCAGCAGTATCTCCAGCAGCGTTTGCAGGAAATTGGTTTAGCTTAGTAGTCTGGCTTAATAGTTGTGGCTAGCCCACAGACTTGACCCCATCGGCGAAATCCTTTACCGTGGGCATTAAACTCCTGTCTACCAGTTTTAGGATCCAAAATGGGTATGGAATTACATGAACTGAGAGCGTTGGTAGATCGTGCCCTAGCTGATGGCTGTCTAACCCAAGTTGAGATGGATCAAATTATGGACGCCATCATGGAAGATGGAGTGGTTTCGGCAGATGAGTCAAAAATTTTAGATATGATTGAATCCAAAATGATTAGTAACGAAATTCAGCTAGGTTAGTTTTTGACCTATTTAGTGGTGAGCTATTTGTAGTTTTCCCTACTTTAGCTATTTTCTCAGCCAAGGCGATAGGGATCCCTTTTTCAGCGGTGGGATTGACGCCATGACCGCCACCACCCCCAAAGCCCTGGGTAGTGAATATGCTTTTCCTTGAGCAAGTTATCCAGTTGTTGGGGATAGCTTGGGGGGAGGTCAGGAGGTAAACCACTTTGGGACAAATTTAGCCGTAACAAATAGGCGTAGCGACGGATCCGTTGGCGCAGTTGGCTGGGTTCTGCTGTTCTACATAGGTTACAGATAGCTCCCAGATCAATCCCCTGATCATTGAGCAGGTGATAGTGGCAACGCTGGCTAGTCAGCAATCGCCCACAGGTGGCACAATAACCACGTTCCCCAGAATCCCCAGAACGCTGACAAATTCGCATGGGATCCTGGCCCCTCCCTTACACCAAAACCTGCTAGCCTGCTACAGTGTACTGTCGATGGACTCAGCCTACCATTTTTTGCTGACCCAACCGGATGCTGTGACAGATCCCCGTTTTTCTTCCTCCCACACCAACTCCTCGGCCTCCTTGCCGACTGCTCACGGTTGGCAACCTATCGATCGCTGGGTGGCAGGGGTCACCGGTTTCAGCCTGATCATTCTTAGTTGCCTGGTGTTTTTGGGATTTTATGCTCCCCCCCAGGTCAGGGACTTTAATTGGCAAGAGCAGCGGGTGACCGCTCAGGATCGGCAACTGGTTTTGACCTTCAACCGCCCGATGGATGGGGGGAGTGTGGAAGATCACTTTCAGATTTCCCCTGCTTTACCTGGGCGAAGCCACTGGCTAGGCTATCGCTTTATCTATACGTTGGATCAACCCGCTCCCTATGGACAGGTCTATCAGGTGCGCCTGGAGGGTGCCCGTGATCAACGGGGACGGGAGATGACTCAGCCTTTTCAGGGAGCCTTTCGCACCCCTGACCGCCAACTGTTGCTGATCGGCGCGACGGGAGAAGCGGCAGGGCGGTTACTGTTGTTCAACCTGGAAACGGGATCCCAGTCCTTCTTGACCGCCGCCGATCAAAAAGTTACCCAGGTACAGGTGGCGGGGGATGGGGATACGATTTTTTACTTTGCCACCCTCGATACCCTGCAAAACCAGGATCTTTATCAGTTCTCCCTGCGCCAACAAACCACCACCCTTTTGTTAGATCATCAAGCTTGGCAAAATCTCCGGCTAGAAAATTCCCCTGATGGCACCCTCTTGATTGTGGAGCGGATTAGCCGAGAAAATCCTGGAGAAATTCGTCTTTGGAGTAAGGCTCTCTCGGAGCAACGCTTTCGCCTGTTGGATCTGACCAGCGATGGCGGTGGGGATTTTCTAATTACCCCCGACAATACCAGCCTTCTGATGGCACAGGGACAAGGGTTGAGCATTCTCCCTCTCGATTCCTCGGTGGCGGGATCCGCTGCTGATTTTTTGCCGCAGTTTGGTCAGGCGATTGCCATGCAACCGGATGGATCCCATGCGGCGCTTGTGGCTTTTAATCCCGATTACACCCGCAGCCTCTGGATTGTCAGCAACACGGGACGCAGCCAATCCGTGCTAACCACCGATGGAGGGATCGTGGCTGGGCGATTTTCTCCGGATGGAGAGATTTTTTATTGCCTGACCCACCGCCGCAATCCTGACTACACCGAATCTCCCCTCTTGCTGGCGCTCCACTGGCAAACCCAACACTCTATCCCCCTGGTGGAGGCGGAATTTCCGACGCAACTGGAATTTAGCCTCTCCCCCGATGGTAGGAGCCTAGTTTATAGCCGCTTGCAGCCCAGCGAAGGGATCCCCAACCCCCGCGCCCCCTTGAGCAAGACTGGTCAAGCCATTGCCAATAGTCAAATCTATCGACTCGACCTCACCCAGGATCCCCCCACCCCTCAGCCCCTTCCCCCGGCTGGCGTGAATCCGGTTTGGATCCCGTAACGACACTCCCTCCCCATCGGGGATGCCAACGTGGTTCAAGGCACCCGCACCGCAATCGTGGCTTTGGGGGGAACCGCCTCCTGAAATATCTCCCCCTCCGTCGTCAAGACCAAAAACTGCGTATCTTGTCCCGGCTGAATCGCTAAGTTTGACCAGGGGATCGCCACCTCCAAGCAAATATCGAGAGCTGCCTGTATTTGGTGGGTCACTTCCTGCCACTGATGATACTCAGCCGCTTGGCAAAAACGGGTGCGCTGAATCGACCCATTCCCAGCCGTCCGTTGCCTTAGTTGAATGTGCAACATGTGGCGATAGCTGTAGTTAAAAGGGGCTTCTTCCGGTAAACCCTGCAATGGAATGCGGCTATTGACCGTGACCCGATTGGGATAAAACCAAAAGATCTGAAGGTGTTGGGGATGTTGCACAGCAGAGCTAAAATCCAGGCGCAAATACAGATGAAAGTGGTCAAAGCCATACCACAACTGACGAATTGACGCATTGCGGTGCATCGTGCCACGGGCAGCTCCAATTTCCACCCGTCCCGCCTGGGTCCATTCCCGCTCCGCCGGACGCCCGTTGATGGTGGGATGAATAAATCCCTGGGGCAGGCGATCTCCCAATCCATCGTGATCCTCTAAGGGCTGTAATAGAGCACTGGGCACCGCTTCCCCCAGTTGTTTGTAGATGGCTTCCAGATGCTCTCGAAACAGTTGGTCAAAGGTGGCATCATGCACCGACGAATGCCCCATGCCAAACCACCAAAACCAATCGGATCCCTCCGCTGCCCACAATGATTCCCAGGTGGCCTCCGTCGCCCGCGGATGCCCTTCAATCAGTTGGCGAGCCTGTGCCAACAATTCCCAGGCACGATTTTTCACCGGATCCCCAATCCAGGTGGTGAAATCCGACTCGATCCAGGAGCCGCTATGCAGTTGCTCAGAGGGCAAAACTGCCGTGGGGGGAAACTGATCCAGAAACTCGGAAACCGTCACCAGTTTCAAAAAAGGATGTTGATGGAGGCGGGTGTAAAGATTTTCCAGAAAGAGATTGCCGTCTTTGGGGTAGTATTCCCAGCAGTTTTCTCCGTCCAAGGCAATGGTCACCAACCAGGGTTGCTCCTGCGGTAGGCGATTGCGAATGCTTTCCAGATGCCCGATTAGATCCTTCGCGGCGACGTTGGCCTCCATGGTGCTGTAGCTAAACCCAATCAAATCGGAGAGGCGGTGATCCCGAAAGACAATCGCCAAGTCTCCCTGTGGGGTTTCCAGCCGATAAGGACGATAGAGCCGTTCGGGATCCAGAACATGTCCATATTCATCCCGCCCAAACATGGATCCCAAACTCCAACCCAGTACCCCTTCATCCGAAATGATCCACTGAAATCCCTGGCCAATGATTGTAGGTAGGATGGCGGGGCTGACCGATTGTTCCGAGGGCCACAACCCTCTGGGATCCCGATGGAAACGTGACTGGTAGATGGCTTTGGCTTTGCTCAGGTGCGCCTCCACATCCCCCTGCCAATGAAAACCATAACGGGGTAGGGGTAGGCCGGGACGGGCAACCCGCGCCTGTCGCTCACTGACCAGCAGAGGCAGGATGGGGTGGGTATAGGGGCTGGTGGTGATTTCCAGTTGACCGGACTGCTGCATCTTGGCGTGCTGAGGCAAAATGCCACTCAAAATTTGTTGCTGTTTGGCATAGATGCGTTGCCGATCACTGAGGGTAAATCCCTGTTGCTGCATGAACCACCCTGCAATTTCGGGGTCATCGTGAAATAGGGGATCAAACCAGGCCAAATTGTGCCAAGCCAGCAAGTCCCCAAAATCGTGGGGTTTCCAGTATTGCAAACACCAGTTGCGCCCCTGTTGTTCCCGTTGTTCGTAGAGTTGACGATAGCGGGGATAGGGATCAATCAGAGTGGGATAATGCCCATCAAAAAACCGCTCCACCACAAAGCTCAACTGCTCTGGGGTCAACTGCTCAACCGGAGTAAGCGTCAGCTCTAAATAGGGATCAAACGCCGTGCCCGCCACATAATCTTCGATTTGAATGATCAAAGAGGGCACCAGATTCACGGTTTGATGCAGTTTGGGAAACCGCTCCAACATCAACACCAAATCCAGATAATCTTTAATGCCATGCAACCGTACCCAAGGCATCCGGTATCGGCCAGCTATCGGACTTTTGTAAAGCGGCTGATGTTGGTGCCAAACAAACGCAATATGGAGTGGGTAGGTCATGGGCAGGCGTAGGGATCCCCAACAACGCATCAAACGGATACTAGCCCATCTGCCTAACTGGAGATCCTGTATATGATCCGTAAAATCTCGCGGCGGGATCCATCTCCCCAAGCCGGGATCCCCAACTTTTGGGGGTTTAGAAGCAAGCCGAAGGGAAAAACCAACTGCTAGCGACCCATCCCCAAGCTCTGGGCTTTTTGGTAAACCTTGCCCTCGGTCAAAAGGGAGGGAGCAATTACCACATCCACCTGCTGCATGGCTCGTAGGTCGGCAGCTCCCAAGGTGCTCATGCTGGTGCGGAGCGCGCCTAACAAATTGTGGGTGCCGTCATCCAAACGGGCGGGTCCACGCAGGATCTCCTGCAAACTGCCCGTGGATCCCACTCGAATGCGCGTACCCCGTGGCAGCACTGGACTGGGTGTAGCCATCCCCCAGTGAAACCCCCGCCCAGGTGCCTCACTAGCACGGGCAATGGGGGAACCAATCATCACCGCATCGGCTCCGCAGGCAATCGCTTTGCAAATATCTCCCCCGGTAATCAGTCCGCCATCGGCCACAATCGGCACATAGATCCCCGTTTGGGCGTGGTGAAGATCGCGGGCGGCGGCACAGTCGGCAATAGCCGTGGCTTGTGGGACTCCTACCCCCAAGACTCCCCGTGAGGTACAAGCCGCCCCAGGCCCAATCCCCACTAACACCGCCGCCGCCCCCGCCTGCATCAAGTCGAGGGTGACGGAGTAGGTGACGCAGTTGCCAATCACCACCGGAATCGGCATCTCCCGACAAAAATCCGCTAGATTGAGGGGACGAATGCCCGCCGGGGCACGGTGATCGATGGAAACAACGGTAGCCTGAACGAAATAAAGATCTCCCCCCGCCGCCGCCACCAATGGTCCATACTGAGCGGCTGTCGCTGGGGTGGAGCTAGCCGCCGCGATTCCCCCCTGAGCCTTGATTTCTTGAATGCGCTGTTGAATCAGTTCTGGCTTGACCGGTTCACTATATAAATGCTGCATGAGGGGAACAAACTCCTCTTTGCCCACCGCTGCAATTTTGTCGAGCACAACATCGGGATCCGCATAACGGGTTTGGATCCCTTCCAGGTTGAGCACCCCCAACGCCCCCAGCTCGGAGAGAAGAATCGCCATTTTGACATCCACCACCCCATCCATGGCGCTAGCAATGATAGGAATTTCCCGCGAAATTGAGCCGATCTGCCAGGTGGTATCCACCAAACTGGGATCCAGGGTATTACCAGCGGGAGCGAGGGCTATTTCATCCAGTCCGTAGGCACGTCGTACCTTCTTACCCAAACCCAGTTGAATATCCACCCAGCCTGCCCCCCGTACCTACAAAGTAATGACTGGCCAGGGATCCCCTCCACCCTAGCTCCCAGGTCATGGCGAATTGTCCCTAGAAAACGGTATAGAAAGTTACTGATCCACTGTGCCAAATGGTCTATCCAGCCTATCAAAGGGGTTTTCCCCTGTCAAAGCAGAACTTTCCCTGCCTATCTTTCTGGCTCTGGATGGGGGGCAATCCCTACGTCCCGCAGAGGTGGGGGATCCCTAGCGCAGTCAAAAACGGATTCAGAAAATCCTCACCAAGACTGCTGTTACTTTCCGTTACACTAGAAAATAGACCATTCGGGCATTCGGAGGCAAGCTTGTGGGTAATTTTTTGCTGATTGGTTCAACGGAACCCTATAGCGGCAAGTCAGCAGCGGTGCTGGGGCTAGCTTATCACCTGCAACGCCAAGGGATCCGTATTACCTACGGCAAGCCGATTGGTTCTTGTATGGAGGGGGATTGCGCCCTGGAGGGGGATCCCGATCTGCTGTTTATGACCAGTGCCCTGCAACTTACCCCTGAGCAGATGCCGCCGATGGTGCTGCAACTAACTGGACAAGCCGTTCTGCAACAAATGGTGGATCCGCAGCCTACCCATTACATCGAACGGTTACAAGCCTATCGCCAAGAGATGCCGGCGGATTTGGCTCTTTTAGAAGGGCCTGCCGATCTCTATGAGGGGGAACTGTTTCATCTCTCCCTGACCGAGATGGCCGAGGCATTAGACAGTCCCGTTCTTTTAATCTGTCGCTATCACTCCGCCCTCGTAGTAGATTCCCTGTTGGCCGCCCAGAAAAAACTCACCTCCCGCCTAGCTGGAGTGCTGATCAACGATGTGCCTGAGGATCAATTGCCCTCGGTGCGGGAGCAGATCATTCCTTTTCTAGAAGCCCAAGGGATCCCGGTGCTGGGGATCCTTCCCTCCAATCGCATCCTGCGTAGCATCAGCGTTGGCGAACTGGCGAAGCAGTTAGAGGCCGACATTCTCTGTTGCGAGGATCGCCAAGACTTTATGGTGGAGGACTTTGTGATCGGGGCAATGAATGTGAACTCCGCCCTCAAATATTTCCGCAAGTCGGAACACAAAGCCGTCATTACGGGGGGAGATCGCACCGACATTCAACTGGCGGCTCTGGAAACCTCCACCGTTTGTCTGATCTTGACGGGTAAGCTCCCCCTTGATGAGCGGATCCAGGCTCGCGCCGAAGAATTGGAAGTCCCCATTCTCTCTGTGGATCTTGATACCTTTACAACCATCGAGCGGATTGAGCGGGTGTTTGGTCAGGTGCGCCTGCACGAAACCATCAAAGTTCGCTGTATTCAGGAGCTTATGTCAAGGAACGTTGACTTCGCTCGCCTCTACAATTGCCTTGGCTTGACACAACCCCTAGCGTCTGGGGTGGCCTAGTTTTTGTGTGAGAAAAATCCAGCCCTGTATTTAGTGGTTTTAGAGATGACTTTTCCAGTTCCTTACACTAGCGGTAAATGTGTCGCCAATTTAATAAAGATCACATGAACTTATTTAGTGTAGGGATCCCTGCTTTGAACAGTTCTTTCTATTACGAAAAACCGCAAAAAACTCTTCGGCAATCGCCCCCTTTCCGGATCCAGCTTGTATGATGCAAGTATTCATCACCTCAACACACCACTCCTCCCCCAGTTTTTCTGGGGGTTTTTTATGCCTTGATTTCCGATGGTTTAGTCTTTAAGAAGTTGTCAGTTACGGTGATAGATCCCAAAAAATTCTTAAATTGATATCACCACTGGGCAAGCTTAGAAAAGCTACTACTAGATACAGTGTAATAATCTTCTCAAAACAGCAAAACTACGCTAAAGTGAGCCAACTGATTCCGATTGCCCGTCGGCGGTTTCTCCCACCAATCCTGACTCCCCATTCCCTGTTGTGACCTATGCCACGCCCATCTGCTCCCACTGCGGTTTCTCCCCATTCCGGCATCTTTACGGATGGAGGCTGTTCTCCCAATCCAGGCCCCGGCGGTTGGGGTGTCGTCGTTGTGGAGGCTGATCAGATTCGGGAGCAATGGGTCGGGGGAACTAGCTGGTCTACCAACAACCGCATGGAGCTAACCGCCTTGATTCGAGCCATCACCTATGTGGTGGAAGAGGGATCCGCTGCCCATCTACCCATTTATGCGGACTCTCAACTGTGTGTGCAGACCTACAACGAATGGATGGAAGGCTGGGCGAAGCGGGGTTGGCGGCGCAAAACAGGTCCCGTCGAGAATTTGGATCTGGTGCAGGAACTCTACGCCCTCAAGCAAAAGCTGAAGGCCACTGGCTCCCCGGTCACCGTCTCTTGGATCAAAGCCCACGCCGGCCTGCGCTGGAACGAGTATGCCGATCAGTTGGTGCAGCAGGGGCGGACGGCTCAGCAACCCTAACCGAGAATCTGACGAACCACAACCTTAATGAAATCGAGTGTTTCTTTACAGGACTTTACAATTGCCGAGTCTTGTGCATGTGGGGATCCCCCTGCATGATAAACTTCGGAAGGTAATTTGGCGGGTATACGGGTGATTTTGGGGCATTGCCAAGGATCAAGCCTACTTGCCCTAGATCGTGCGCTGGGTGTCCTTTTTCTTAAAAAAACTGGTTTTGCTTTTTCCTGATAATCATGGAGTTTTGGATATGCGTGATGCTGTGACAAGCCTGATCAAAAAGTATGACTTGGCTGGGCGCTATCTGGATCGGGATGCTATGGACTCCCTCAAGTCCTATTTCAACACAGGCATCCAACGAATCCGTGTGGTCAACACCATCAATCTCAATTCCGTCGATATTGTCAAGAGCGCCGCGTCTCGCTTGTTTAGTGAATTGCCGGATCTGATTCGTCCGGGGGGCAATGCCTACACCACCCGCCGCTATGCCACCTGCCTACGGGATATGGATTATTACCTGCGCTACGCTACCTATGCCTTGGTAGCCGGCGACACCAGCGTTCTCGATGAGCGGGTTTTAGCTGGACTGCGGGAAACCTACAACTCCTTGGGAGTGCCGATTGCCCCCACCGTGATGGGCATCCAAAACATGAAGGATCGGGTGATGGAGTTGCTGGGATCCACCGATGATTATCGCTTTGTGGCCGAACCTTTTGAATATATGGGATCCCAACTCAGCGAGACGGATATTTAGGCTCTTACCTGAGTTATCCTAAAACCGCTTACGTCTGGTTTGGTCTGTATCATGTCCCCTCGTTCTCGCCTGGATGTCTGGTTGGTGGAACGGGGGTATTTTGCTACCCGCCAACAGGCACAGCGGGCGATTCAGGCCGGAGAGGTAAAAATTGATGGCCTACCCACCGATAAGCCGGGCACACAAGTAGCCGGAGACCTGAAGGTTGAGATCCAAAGCAAACCTGCCTTTGTCTCACGGGGGGGAGAAAAATTGCTGGGTGCCCTACAAACCTTTGGCCTAGCGGTGGCGGGGCGGATAGCCTTGGATGCTGGAGTTTCCACCGGAGGTTTTACCGACTGCCTACTGCAAAAGGGGGTACGGCAGGTCTATGGGGTGGATGTGGGCTACGGACAACTGGCTTGGTCGCTACGGACGGATCCCCGTGTCATCCTCAGGGAGCGCACCAACCTCCGCCACCTCACCCCCATCTCCCTTTACGGGGAAACCTGTCCTGCCACAGACTGGGCTAGCCTAGCCACCCTAGATCTCTCTTTCATTTCCCTAACCAAAATCCTCCCCCCCTTGCATAGCCTCCTCATCCCACCCCGAGAGGTACTGCTGCTGGTCAAACCTCAGTTTGAGGCTGGAAAAGGTCAGGTGGGCAAACATGGGGTGGTGAAAGATAGCCATATTCAAGCGGCAGCAATTGGGCAGGTGCTGCAAACGGCTTTATCCTTGGGGTGGCATTATCATGGACTCACCTGGTCCCCTTTGGTCGGGCCTGCGGGCAATCTGGAGTTTTGGTTGTGGCTGCAAGACAACCCTGGCCTCCCTGCCCCCACGGATCCGCAGCTCTGGCAGGTATGTCAGCAGGCCAAGGAAGTGTTGACTAACACAAAGATCCAGGAAATGTCAAATGTAGCCCAATATACTGCAAAGAATGATGAGCCAAACTGTTGAAGAATTATTTCAGGAATGTATCCAGCGATACGAAGCCGGAGAGTCTCCCCGTGTCTTGATTCCAGCCTTTGAGTCAGTTTGTCAACGGGCTGGCAAATCCGCCGCCGCCTGGACCTGTTTGTCGTGGTTATACCTGCTAGAAAGCAAGCCCGAAAAAGCTTTGAAGGCCGCTCAAACTGCCGTGCGACTGGATCCGGTGGATGCTCAACCCCGCATCAATCTCACCTTAGCCATGCTGGAGCTAAAAAAAACAGGCATCCGCCAACAGATTGACCCTATTAAGATGATCTTGGTGCGGGATAGCGAACAAATTGATACGGTCAAAGCCAACCTGGCCGATGGGCAGAAGCGCCGTCCCGACTGGACACACCTAGAGCGCATCCATAAATGGCTATTTGAAGACTAGGCCAAAAGCCAGCGAATCTTCATAAGAAAACATAATAAGTTGGGTAACTTTAGGGCTGGACTAAAGTCTTAACAACCCTCTCAGAATCAGGGTGTTAGACTCCATTTACTTTCAGTTCCAGTTGCTTTTTTACACTCACTTATTTAGCCAGGAGGCTCCTGTTATGTCACTCGAAAATGTCCGCGTCAAGAGCGATACTCGCAGCCATCAAGGATTTTTTATCCCCCAGGCTGAATATACGTTGGTGGATCAGGATCAAAATGGCTGGGCACTGATTTGTGTGGATAATGCCCGTTGTTATTATGTCGATCCGGATGCTTTGTTGATTGAGGGATAATTTGAGGTTCCTTCCCTAAGGAATTTAAGGATCTTTTGTCTTTCTCCGCTTCACGTTCTGGGCTTGTAACCGACGATTTTTGAGGGAGACGCCCAACACTTTTAACTCATTTTTACCCGATTGAGATATGTCAAAACCTTCTGGGAGCTACAGTGTGGCTCCCTTTCCCTTTCTTTGCAGACAGTCCTCTGGAGATAGTGAAGATAGCTGGGGGATCCCTCCCCCCTAGCAAGCCACCTGCCGATCCTCAGGGTTCCCTATCCCCTCCTCAAGTCGTGAATGGTTCTGAGCTAGGCTGAGCATGGC
This sequence comes from Cyanobacteriota bacterium, assembly GCA_033764955.1. Lineage (GTDB taxonomy): Bacteria > Cyanobacteriota > Cyanobacteriia > Thermostichales > Thermostichaceae > JANRIL01. Next base: position 69,793 of record JANRIL010000019.1, read on the forward strand.
AAAATATACTCATCGTTACGTTAAATCGACAAAACCGTGACCATCGCTGAGGGACAAGCTACTCCCAGTCTGGGATCCCTGCAAAGGGGATGGATCAACTTTATGCAAAAGTTGCGCCTAGAAACCCGTCTGTTGTTTGTGGCTACCCTAGCCGTTTCCTTGGTGGTGAGTAGTTTTACGCTTTGGGCAGTTAACAATGTCCAACAGGATGCTCAGTTTAGCGACACCCGCTTTGGACGCGATCTGGGGTTATTGCTGGCCGCCAATGTTGCGCCCCTGATTGCCGAAAACCAAACCTCAAAAGTTGCTCAACTCTCCCAGCAATACTACGAAAGTACCAGCAGCATCCGTTATTTGCTCTACGCCGATCCGAATGGTGAGATTTATTTCGGGATCCCTTTCTCCAATCAGGAGGTAAAAACCTCCCTCACCCTCAGCCGCCGCATTCAGCTACCCGAAAACCGCCCCCCCGCTGAAGGTCAACCCCTCCTCCGCACCCACCTCACCCCGGCGGGTAAAGTGACCGACATTTTTGTGGGGATCTACCACCGCAACCAATTTTTGGGCACCCTGGCTCTGGGCATCAACCCCAATTCAACCCTGGTGCGCTCCTCTCAACTGGCGCGGGAGGTTTCGATTGGAGTATTTGTGGCAGTGTGGGTGCTAGCCATTTTGGGATCCGTCGTCAATGCCCTAACCATCACCCAGCCCATCAAAGATCTAGTGGAAGGGGTACAAGGGATCGCCCGTGGCAACTTTCAGCAGCGGATCACCCTACCTTTTGGTGGGGAACTGGCGCAATTGATCGACAGCTTCAACGAAATGGCAGAACGGCTGCAATCTTACGAAGAGCAAAACATTGAGGAGATCAGGGCAGCCAAAGCGAAGTTAGAGATCCTCGTCTCAACGATTGTGGATGCTGCTCTATTGTTGGATCCGGAATTTAAGATTTTGCTGGCGAATCCCGCCGCCATCCGCATGTTTGGCTGGGAAAGCAAAGCCATCCTGGGCGCTTCTCTGCTCGACCACATTCCCGAAAGCTTAAGGACAGAAATTGCTCGTCCCCTGGTGCAATTGGCGCGTGGGGATTTTGGTCAGGAGGATGAGGAAGGAAGCGACAGCCAAGAACTGCGGGTGACGCTACCCGAACTGAAGGCTCGGATCATTCGGGTTTTGCTATCAAGGGTACTGGATCAACGGCGGCAAAATCTGAAAGGGATTGTTATCACCGTTCAAGATATCACCCGTGAGGTGGAACTCAACGAGGCCAAGGGACAATTTATCAGCAACATCAGCCACGAACTGCGTACCCCCCTCTTTAGCATCAAATCCTTCATCGAAACGTTGCAGGAATATGGGGATCAAATCAGCCCCGAAGAACGGCATGACTACCTAGAAATTGCCAACCGCGAAGCCGACCGCCTGACCCGTTTGGTCAATGATGTTTTGGATCTCTCTCGCCTCGAATCTGGTCGCCACTACCGCCTTGATGCCATTGATATTCCTGCTTTGGTAGAGCAAACTATTCGCACCTATCACCTGAATGCCCGTGATAAAGGGATCCAACTGCGTAAATCTCTTGACAGCGACCTACCCCTGGTTTGGGGACACTATGATTTGTTGCTGCAAGTTATGACCAACCTGGTGGGCAATGCCCTCAAATTCACTCCCTCCGGCGGACAAGTTACCCTACATGCCCATGTTGTGACCCAACCGGATGGTTCGATGCAGGCGGTACGAGTGGCGGTGGCGGATACCGGCATTGGCATCGATCCTGAAGATCAAGCTCGCATTTTTGAGCGGTTCTTTCGGGTGGAAAACCGCGTGCATACTTTAGAGGGAACGGGTTTAGGGCTGGCGATTGTCCGCAATATCTTGGATAAGCACCACACCCAGATTCGCTTAGAAAGCAAACGGGATCAGGGATCCACCTTTTGGTTTGACCTGCACCTGTTTGATCTGGAACTAGATCCGGCTCACCTCAAGGCCACCGGTTCGCCAGAGGAGATAGCCTGCTATTGGAAGGAACGTCCCCCATCAGGGGATCCCTCCGATTCCGCCACCCCAGCATCACAACCCTCAGAATCTACTGCTGTTGAGACTGCCGCCCCTATCTCCTAGAGAGGTCTTTTGCCCAGAGGAGGGGGAGAGTGCCAAAATAGAGGATGTCGTTTCTGCTATCTGAGCTTCTTTCATTTATGGATGTTTCTTCCCAGCCGTTTGACGGTCAAGCACTCGACCACGTTTTGATTTTCGACACCACATTGCGGGACGGCGAACAATGTCCCGGTGCCACCCTGAATGTCGAAGAAAAACTGATCATTGCTCGTCAACTGGCTCGACTGGGAGTAGACATTATTGAAGCTGGCTTTGCTTTTGCTAGCCCTGGCGATTTCGAGGCAGTGCAGAAAATTGCCCAAACCGTCGGATCCCCCGATGGCCCCGTGATTTGCAGTTTGGCTCGTGCCCTCAAACCGGATATCGAAGCGGCAGCTCAAGCCCTCAAACCCGCCGCCAAACCGCGCATTCATACTTTTATCTCCACCTCCGATATTCACCTGCAATACCAATTGCGAAAAAACCGCGCCGAGGTTTTGCAAATTGCCGAAGAGATGGTAGCTTATGCCCGCTCATTCGTTGAGGATGTGGAGTTTTCCATGATGGATGCTACCCGCTCCGATCCGGAATATCTCTATCAGGTGATCGAAGCAGCCATTCGCGCCGGAGCCAAAACCATCAACATTCCCGATACCGTTGGCTATGTCATGCCGGAGGAATTTGGGCAATTGGTTCGTAACATTCGCCAAAACGTACCCAACATCTCCCAGGCGGTGCTATCGGTGCATGGACATGATGACCTAGGGGTTTCCACCGCTAACTTCCTAGAGGCAGTCAAGCAGGGGGTGCGCCAAGTGGAGGTCACCATCAACGGCATCGGTGAACGGGCGGGAAATACCTCCCTCGAAGAATTGGTGATGGCGCTGCATGTGCGGCGCGCCTACTACAATCCCTTCTTTGGTCTACCGCAGGACTCCGAAAAGCCCCTCACTCATATCCGCACCCAAGAGATTTATCGCACTTCGCGCCTGGTTTCCAACCTGACGGGGATGTTGGTGCAGCCCAACAAAGCCATCGTCGGATCGAATGCTTTTGCCCATGAGTCGGGCATTCACCAAGATGGCGTCCTGAAAAATCGCCAAACCTACGAGATCATGGATGCCCAAACCATCGGACTCCAGTCCAATACGCTTGTTTTGGGCAAACACTCCGGTCGTAATGCCTTCCGCACCCGCCTCAAGGAATTGGGCTTTGAGCTATCGGAGCAGGATCTCAACAAAGCCTTCGTGCGTTTCAAAGAGCTGGCGGACAAGAAAAAAGAAATCTCTGACCTTGATCTAGAGGCGATTGTTAACGATGAAACCCGTCCAGTACCGGAGTTGTTCCGTCTAGAGCAAGTGCAAGTGGTCTGCGGCAACCAAGAGATGCCTACTGCCACTGTCAAGCTGGTTACCCCCACCGGACAAGAGTTGGTGGATGCTGCTGTTGGAACGGGACCTGTGGATGCAATCTACAAAGCGATCAACCGAATTGTAGATATTCCCAACCGTCTGATCGAGTTTTCTGTGCAGTCAGTGACGGCAGGTATCGATGCGATTGGGGAAGTGACGATTCGTCTGAAACATCAAGAGCGCACCTTTTCTGGTCATGCTGCCAACACCGATATCATCGTGGCTTCCGCACAAGCCTACATGAATGCCCTCAACAAGCTGTATTTTGCCCTCAACACTACCCCAATCACCTCAGAACAACGGGAGGCCGCTACGCAAAAAATTTGAACTCGCTGGCGGCAACCGAGACCTATCCCTGCGGAAAAGGGATCCTTCTGTTATGAATAGGGGATCCCTTTTTTTAGGTGTCTCTCAGATGGTTCGTGAGAGTTATGGGCTAAACTTTGGGCAACCTTTTTCTCCTACCGCATGAGTCAGGTTTTTCAAGAGCGACAAACCCGTCCTGAAAAGGGGTTAACCCAAGATGGGAAGCTGATCGAGTGGCATCTTTATCCGGGCAATCGATGTAATCGCGCCTGCTCCTTTTGCACCGTTTTGGGATCCCCAACCGGCTGGTATCACCCCTACACGCCGGAACTGTTGGATCAAGCCCTGGCGGTGGTGGCTCAGACGCCGGAGGCTGCCCTCAAGTTTTATGGCGGGGAACCCACCCTGGATCATGAAAACGTTATCTGGGCGATTGGCTATTTACGCGCCCAGCACTTTCAGGGGGCAATTGTTATCTATTCCAACGGCATTCACGCTCAGGAATTGTTAGCGATTTTGCAGGCCGATCCACTGGGGCGCACCACCGCTTCCCTCAACTATTCCATTACGACAGGGGATGGCGCTCCCCCTATGCCGGCGGCGTCTTTGCGTCTTTTAGAGACTATAGAATTGGCAAATCCAAGACGAATTGCCATCGGACATCCCGATATTGTGGATGCGGGCAAAGGAGTAGAGGGGTTTGAGGGAAATCCTGAGCGTGCTCGTGACACCAGCCGATGTCCCCATTGCTATCCGGTCTTGACTACGCAGGGGATATTTCACGCCTGTCCATTTGCCATTGAGCAGTCGGATCCCCATTTCTATTTGGGCAAAACTGGCGATCCGATCCCACAAATCACCAATAATTTTCGTCAGTTTTTCATCTGGCTAGATACTGTGCATGAACCCTTTGCTCGGCAAACTCAGTTGCCCGCTTGCACGGTCTGTCAGCACCACCTGGGGAATTTACCCTTGCCTGAGTATAACCATACCGGCAATGCCCCCTGACACTATCATCAGACCACCGTCGTCAATTTGTTCGGTGTGGATAAGATTAGCGGCGTCGCCAGCGCCGTCGTTGTCCCACCTGAAAGCGAACAATCTCAGCCTTATACTGTTCGTCACCCTGCATGTGCTGATAGACCTGAATGGCGGAAGTTCGCCCAGAGGTCAAAGCAGGCAGAGGTTGACCCGCCCCCTCTGTTTCAATAGCTACAAAAAACTTGAGGCGAGTCAACACCTCCAGCCGTGTCAGATGGTCAGCTTCCGCCGGCATAAGGGTGCCCAGAGAAATTTGCAGACGGGGGAGAAAGGGTCCCCCTTTTTGTCGTTGCTGCCGCCATTGGGCTAGCCACTCCGACCAAGCCCGTTGATGAGAGGACTTGACCAAGACCTTGAGGCCATTCAGAGGATTTAACCCGTAGGTCAACACCAACGTATACATGCCGTTTAACTGTAGCTTTGGAAGAGATGGCTATCTGTTACTTTAGCACTCCCTTCCTGAGCAACCGAGTCGGGATCCCCTCACCCGATCAACCTCCATTGGGAGGGCTGGCTGTAGAGAGTCGGTGCTATCTCATCACGTCCAGTTATGTGCTTGCGCTACCTAAGTTTAGGGTTGAATGGGCTGACGCTCAACGGTATCCCCTTGGGGAGGAGGTTCCTCAGCGGGAGGGGCTTCGGGAGGGGGTGAGTCAGCAGGTTGCGGAGAGGGAGGCACTTCCGAAGAAGGAGAGACGGGATCCGGCAAGGGAGGCAGTTCGGGTAGAGGACTTTCACTACCGTTGGGCACCTCCTCTGGATCGGGGGTGGGCTGCACCAGCAACGCCTGCACCTGTGGCAACAATTCTTCGGAGACAAAGCTATCCTGTTCGATGCCATAGCGATCCACCACCCAGCGATGGCGGGGCACCACCAAGATCAGGAGGGGAACTTCTAGCGCCACAAAAGTTTCGCTGCCCCGATAGACCCGCCCATCGATCACCACTCGTTCTAAGCCGGGATCCCCCTGAAAGGCTTGATCCACCTGAGCAAGCATGGCACTGGTCAGACGAGCTTCTAAATCTTCAAAGGTATCCCCCACCTGGATGGGAACCCTCACCTGAAAGCGGTAATCATCGCAGCGATAGTCCCCACAAATCGAGACTAATTCCTCATTCACCCGATCCTCAACAGCGGGTTCGACACCAAACAGAGGTCCCGTCAATTCGACCGGCACCTCCTGGGCTGAAGCCAAACCCATCGTGCCACCACTCAGAACGAGGATTCCCCCCAGCAGATAGCGATGGAGGCTGCCGATACGTTGAGCAACAGCTTGCCGATAAGCAGTCTGCAAGAGTTTTCCCACCAGTGAGGGAGATAGAGGATTGGGACGGTTGGGTAACAGATTCATGACGGTTTGGATACCCCAGCATTTTCCTATCGCCAAATCTATCCGACAACCTTCCGTCAGGCACTAGGTAAGCCGAATAAAATCGGGGCAAGGATAGAGAAAAAGCCAAGGATTCCCACCCACCCCTCAGGCACAACGGGGATCCCTTGGGTCAACAGACAGCAGAGGATAGGGTTCTCCCGAAAAGTCTGTGGGGATATTCTGCATGAAAAGCAGAGTAGAGTGCGGGGAGAGAGCTGCCTGCAGGCAAAGCACATCAGCGGGGTGAAGCTCGTCGATGCTCATTCCTGGCAAAACAATCAAGGAAAACTGGCTGCTCAGCAGCAACATTAAGGTACTTTGCAGGGCAAGACGGGTTGTATCGGGTTCAATCAACCAGTTTCGTCCGGAGCGGCTTAGCAATTTCCAACGGCTAGTGCTGAATTGTTGAGTTTGATCAATCACCGCACAACGTCCATACCAGCGGTTAATCGAGGCAATCAGATGATATAAAATCTCGGATTGGCGAGTGGAGGAGGGGGCAACCCAATCACAGATTTTGCCCAGGGGAAGATCCTGCCAGTTGAGGCTGAGCAAACTGGGGTTGAGTTCGATATAGTCTAAAACCAGTTGTGGACTCGACTCTGGCACGCTGGGGGGAGAGGCGGAAAGGGAAGGGGATCCGTGGTCACCCCTCAACAATTGGGAGCAATAATCCCAAATAGCTTGTCCCACCCTCAGCAGAGAAGGGCTAACCGGAGCCGAAAAACGAGAGGGATCAGAGCAGTCAGTCATAAGTTCAGCGATAGTTCAGCAATAGGTAAATGATGTAAATAGCCAAGACCTTGACACCCCAGTGGCACTCATGGGGAAACTCGTCCCCTAAAACCTCTATTTTTCTGATGAATTAGGCTATTGATTAGCCTAAAACGTGGCCTAACGCCGGATAGCCAAACCCCACGAAAATTTACGCGGATTCCGAGGCAAAACCTCACTCAAGGGATCCCTGAAGAAGTTACCCAAAAATTCCTCCCTAATGAGTGAGTACAGGGAAGCGGCTTCCTCTAAAAGGAATGGCGGCTACTGAACGCTTCAAGAGGGATCCTAATCATTTTGGCGGCTTCTCAACAAGGATCCCCTGCACACTGTCGAAAGAGCAAAGGTAGGATAAGAAAAGCTCTTTCATGCCGTTAGCGTGAGGGAGGCGCTGCCTTTCGGACGATTAGTCTCCTCAAGCTGGTTTTATGCCCCAGTTGGCACTCTCTCACCTCACTGCCCTCCAACCGGAACCGATCTTTTTTACGCAAGATCGTCAGGGTCGGTTTTGGACATTTCATTGGGAGGAGGCGGAAAAATACGGGATCCACCCCCAGCAGATCTTATCCGGGCAAGAAAGTTGGGAGGTGAGCGATGGAAACCGCTACAGCGCCCAAATGCAACAGGTTTTTGAAGGGAAACAGCCTCTGCATCTGGAGTGTCAGGTTCAGTCATTTCGCTATAAATTGCACTTATTGTTGGCTCTTAGCCCCATTCTGGGATCCAGTGGGGAGGTAATAGCGGTGGCGGCGGTCGGACAACTGCTGGGCGCTACCCCCCTCGGCTCTACCTTTCGCACCACGCAACCACCGACTCCCATCACCCCCTTACCCGCCGACTCCTATCAGGGCATTACCAATCAACTGATGCGATCGATTCGCCACACCCTCGATATCCGCCAACTGTTGCAACAAACCGTCGATCAACTGGGACAACTGATCGGAGCCAGTCGCTGTGTGATGGGGCTTTATGATTTGGGCAGTGATTCCTTGACGGTGGCGGCAGAATACCTTAGCCAGCCCGATTATCCCTCCTTGCTCAACCAAGTCCTGCTCCTGGCGGATTACCCCCATTTTTTACAAGCCCTCAAGCAAGAGGAACCAATTAACACGGGGCAGAGTTTGGTCTTGGCGATTTCCTATCGGGGTTACGCCAACAGCATTCTTTGCCTGGATATGTTGGAGAAACAGGCACAACCCTACTGGCAATCGGGGCATATGCAGGTGCTGCAAAGCATTTCTACGTATCTAGGGACGGCGATTGCTCATGCCATTCTTCTTGATCAAAGCCGCCAACTGGCCACCCGCCTACAACTGGCTAACCACACCCTCCGGCAAAAAAACAAAGAACTGGAGCAGGCGCGTTCGCAGGCGGAGTCCGCCAACCGTCTGAAAAGCCAATTTCTTGCCAATACCTCCCACGAGTTGCGGACTCCCCTCAACGGCATGATTGGCTTCCTCAAGCTGGTTTTGGATGGCATGGCGGAGGATCCCCAAGAGGAGCGGGAATTTTTGCAGGAAGCCTACCGCTCGGCACTCCATCTCTTAGCTCTGATCAACGATGTTTTGGATATTGCCAAAATTGAGGCGGGCAAGATGCAATTGGAGTTGCTGCCCTGCGATTTGAAAACTCTTTTTGAGGATGTGGAAAGTAAAACCCGTCTGCAAGCCCAGCAAAAAGGGCTAACCCTCTCCTTTCATCTGCCTTCCACCGTCGATCAAATTTTGTTGTTAGGGGATTATCAACGCCTCTTACAGGTGCTCCTCAATTTGGTGGGTAATGCCATTAAATTTACCCCCACGGGCAGTGTCACGGTCAAAGCCGATATTGTTCCTGGCAAACCCTATCGTGTCAAGATTCGCGTGGCTGACACGGGCATCGGGGTGTCTCTGGAAAAGCAGCAACGTCTGTTTCAGGCTTTTAGCCAGGTGGATGGTTCCACGACCCGTCAGTATGGTGGCACAGGCTTGGGACTGGCGATCAGTCAACGGCTGGTGGAGGCGATGGACGGTGAAATGAATTTTTATAGCTTGGGAGAAGGACTGGGATCCACGGTTACCTTTTCGGTTCCCCTCTACCGCAAACCCTTGATCAGCCTCAATGAAGAGGGGGATCCCCACGAGCACGGATCCGCTTTATCTGTGGCGACTGTGCCCAGCCGTGAATCCCCTCAGGAAGGGTAAGCGATGCCCTATCCCCGCCAACGGTTTGCCCAGCACTGGTTGAAGGATGCCCGTGTCCATCAGGCTATCGTGCAGGCGGCCAGACTGGCGGAAGCGGGGGATCCCGCTCAGACCACGGTTTTAGAAATTGGCCCTGGTACCGGACAACTGACCCGCCGCCTTCTCCAGATGGGAGTCCAAGTGATAGCGGTAGAAATTGACCGCGATCTCTGTCGATTACTGCATAAACAGTTTGCCGATCAGCCCCGCTTTCAGTTGATCGAGGGGGACTTTTTGCAGATGCCGTTGCCCACCGCCGCCAGTTTTGTAGTAGCTAACATCCCCTACAACATCACTAGCCCCATTCTGGAAAAAATTCTGGGATCCCCTGCCCACCCCATCCATCAGTTTGAGCGGATTGTCTTGTTGGTACAGCAGGAGTTAGCCCAACGGTTGACCGCTTCCGTTGGCAGCAAAGCCTATGGAGCTATGAGCTTACGGATGCAGTACTTGGCCGACTGCCAGCTTATCCAAACGGTTCCGGCTCGTGCTTTTAAGCCGCCCCCTAAGGTGGAATCTGCCATCATCAGTCTGGCTCCCCGCCCGCCCGCCCCGCCCGCCCTGGATCCGGCTTGGTTAGAAACTTTGTTGCAACAGGGCTTTGCCATGCGGCGAAAAATGCTGCTCAACACTCTACAAAGTTTGCTACCCAAATCACAGCTCGCTCCGGTTTTTGCCGGCCTGTCCATTGAGGCAACCGTGCGCGCCGAGCAACTCACCCTTGCCCAATGGATTGAGCTAAGCGATCGGCTCCTCCCTCTCCGGCAAGCCTTTCTGCACTCGGCATCCCAACCAGAACCACCCCAGCCCACAGAGGAGATCGGACTGGCTGTTGAATCTGGTTAGGGTAGCAAGGAAGATGAGGTGGGCTTTTTATCAAGAATCTATTCACAAAAGTCAACCCACAATCGAATCTAGACGACTAAAATAATGGCAATTGTCCTTGCCATTGTTCTATGAACGAAAATTTGATTGACCAGATGATTGGCAATCGCTACCGCTTGGTTCGTTCGCTAAATGCAGGGGGCATGGGGCAAGTTTTTGAGGCGGTTGACACCAATCTCTTTGATCGACGCATTGCCGTTAAAATTCTCCACCAAAGCTTAACCGGTAACGAAAACCTGCGCCGTCGCTTTCAAGCGGAAGCTCGTATCAGCGCCCTTTTGGGAGAACACCCTCTGATCGTGCGGGTGATGGACTATGGCTTGCACTACGATCAGCCCTACATTGTGATGGAGTATCTGGGATCCCCTCCCTTCGCTGGAGAACCCCTCAGCGACATCCTGCGCCAAGAACCGATGGACGTAAAGCGGATGGTGCGCTTAGGGCGGCAGATTGCGGCGGCTCTGCAATATGCTCATTCCTTTGAAGCCAATCAGGGGGATTTCAAAATTACGGGCGTGATTCACCGCGACATCAAACCCAGCAACATTTTTGTGATCCGCGATCAAACTATTGGCGAATCTATTAAGTTATTAGATTTTGGCATTGCCAAAACGGTGGCGGATGTCTCGATGGCACTGGGAACCCAGTTGGGGTTTGTCGGTACACCCAGCCACGCCTCCCCTGAACAATTGCGCGGAGAACCCATTGATTTTCGCTCCGATATTTATTCCTTGGGGATTGTCTTTTATCAGATGTTGTCGGGGCAATTGCCCTTAGTGCCCAAAACCGAGTCCTTCCCCGCTTGGTATGAGGCTCATAACTATCAGCAACCTCGCCCGATTGAACGCAGTGACGTGTCCCCCGCCCTAGCCGCCGTGATCATGTCCTGCTTGGAAAAGGAGCCGGATCGTCGTCCCGCCAGTGCTGAGGTGCTGCGGGAACAACTGAAAAATGTTTTTCAAACCACCCTGGCGACCCCAACCCCTCCTGCCACCAACGACCGCTCGGTCTCACCCCGTCCCGGCGAACTCAGTCCCGAATTACTACGGCTGGTTCGCCCCATTGAGGTAGCGATGACCGATTTTAATGCTTCCGCTCAATTCCGTCTGCGCGGGCGGGAACTGCATATTTTGCTGGAATATCCCGCCACCCTCTCCCTAAATCGGCAGGCCATTCTCCAAACCATCTCCACCCTTTTATTGACCCAGCCCCAATCTTCTCTGGATCAAGTGGTTATGTATGGGCGGGTGGTCAAACGTCCGACTCCAGAGTGGCAGGAAACCCTGCGACTGGCGGATTTATCCCAGTTGGTGACGGCTCCCTTGGTGCCTGAGCAACCGGAGGCTCTCTTCCCGCCAGATCCCGCCGAACTTAGCCCCGATTTCTTTGCCGATCTGGAGCCGGGTCGGGGTAGTGCTACCGAGGACAAACCGGAAACGGCGCTCCTTGCCCCAAAACTCACGGATCCCCTAGCCCCTAACTCCCCCATCAGCCCAGAACCAAGTCTCGTTCCTACCGATTTGGCGGCTGCACCCCTCGACACTCCCACTCCAGCCAGCCCCAAGGATCCCCACGCCAATAGCGATCCTACCTATGCCAAACCAGAGGTAGATCGCCAACACCTGACCCTCGATCTGGTGGATAAACCCTCTCAGATCTTGGGGAACGAACGCAGCACCACTCAGTTTAGCCGTCTGCAACGGCGCGCCTTTCTGGCCTCTTTTCCCAGTTTGCAAGATCGCATGATCCAGGTGCGATCCTGGAGCCTGGAACCCCTCGATTCTTTTAACCTCCTCCATCTGGAAATTGAACTCAAAAAGAGCATTATTGAAATCGATCCGGGGGCGATGGTGGCCTATCAGCAGGGAATGAGTTTCCTACAATCCCAAGATTGGGATCCGGCCATCGCCCAGTTTGACCTCGCCCTGCAACGGGATCCCTCTCTGGCGGAAATTCGGGTTTATCTGGGGTTTATCGCTCTCCAAAAACAGGATTTAGCCACTGCCATTCAACAGTTTCAAACCGCTCTAGAAAAGGATCCCTCCCTAGCCGAAGCCTCCTTGGGTCTGGGGATGATTTTTATGCAACGGCGAGAACTGGATGAGGCGATTGCCGCCTTTCAGGGCGCTCTGCAACATAAACCCGCTCTCACGCAAATCTTTACTTATCTATTGAAAGCGCTGGTGCAAAAGGGCTATCTCAAGGAAGCCATTCAACAATATCTGGAGGCGTTGCAACATACCCCTCAACTGATCACATTGCGGCGGCAAATGGCAGAAATTATTCTACTTCACTCCAGCTATTTGATTCAAAATGATGATATTTCCGATGCTATTTTTTATCTCAAAAAAGCTACTTCTTTTCACAGTGAAGATCCGATTCTGCATGGCTATTTGGGCTTAGCCCTCATGTCGAGCAAAAATAAAAGTGATTGGCAGGATGCGGCTACCGAATTTCGCATTGCCATTCGCCTAGACCCCAACCTATTGGAAGCCCATATTGGTATGGGCATCACCCTCAGTCGCTTGGGGAACCAACGGGGAGCCATCAATGCCTACACCACAGCCCTCAACCTTAAGCCCCACCATACCCCCACCCATTACAACTTAGGCATCGCCCTCTTTAAGCAAGGGGAATTGAAGGAGGCGATTGCTTCCTTTGAAAAGACCTTGCAGCTTGAACCCAGCTTTGCGGAGGGCTATATCACATTGGGATTGGCGAAGTTACAAGCCGGGGATCCCCAAGCCGCCATTCCATTGTTTGAAACCGCTCTCAATCTAGAGGATGCCGATTTAGCCGAAGCCCACTGTGGGATTGGTCATGCCCTAGCCTTGCAGGGAGAACTATCGGCGGCCATCAAGCGTTACCACACCGCCCTCGATTTATTCCCGATGCTGGCGGGTGCTCATGCCGGAATCGGTCTGGTCTATCTCGAACAGCAGCGCCAAATGCATTCCCAAGATGTGGAGGCGGCGCGAGCCAAGTTGGAAATGGCCTTGCGTTTGGATGCCAGTTGCTCAGATGCTCACTATGGTCTAGGGGAAATTGAACGGCAACGGCAAAGTTATGGTCTAGCGGTGAAGCACTACGAAGCGGCTCTTTATGCCAACCGCAGCTATACAGTTGCTCACTACAAATTAGCGCTGGTTTTGGCAGAACAAGGGAAAAGTAATGAGGCGATTTCTGAACTCCGCATCACCCTAGAGATCAATCCCAATTTTCTGCCTGCTCAACAGGTGTTGAAACAGATGCTGGGGGAGCGGCGGTCAGGCTAAGTCAGCCAACAGTTAGCCAGGGATCCCGCTCAAGCTGGTCTGCCCCACCGCCGCATTCATTTTTTCAAACCATGTGATCAGATTTTCCAACTGCTGATGAGCAGGCACCTGCCCTAGTCCACGCACCGTTACTTTGCTGGGCTGATAAATAAAGCGAGCTTGCAGGTGGCTGGGCAGGGTTTCTTTGAGGCGTTGCCAAGCAGGTTCCGCCATCGGGGTTTCTAAAATTACATGCTCTTTGAGGGGCTTGATCCGCGAGAACCCCAGCGATTTGGCGAGCTGTTTGAGTTCCATCACCCGCAATAGCTCTTGGGTGGGCTTGGGCAATGAGCCATAGCGATCCAGCCAGGCAGCGGCAATTTGAGCCAATTCCACGCGGGAACTGGCAACAGCCACCTGCCGATAAGCTTGCATTTTTTGATCGGGATCCGGTATGTAATGCTGCGGAATCATTGCCGTTATATTTAAGTCAATTTGGGTGTCATCCACGACAGGAATTTCTTGTCCACGAATTTCTTTGATGGCATCCTGCAACATTTCCATATACAGATCAAATCCCACCGTATTGACTTGACCCGATTGTTCAGTTCCCAATAAATTGCCAACTCCTCGAATTTCCATATCGCGGATTGCCAACTGATAACCGGATCCCAACTGAGTGAATTCTTGAATGGCACGCAGCCGTTTACGAGCATCCTCCGTCAAGGTGGCTTGATCTCGATAAAATAACCAGGCATGAGCTTGGATCCCTGCTCGTCCCACCCGTCCGCGTAGTTGATAAAGTTGCGATAATCCAAAAAACTCAGCATTTTCCACCAAAATAGTATTGACCCGTGGAATATCTAAACCTGACTCAATGATCGTCGTGCAAACCAAAATATCGGTTTCTCCGTTGTTAAAGGTCAACATGGTGGCTTCTAATTCCCCTTCGGGCATTTGTCCGTGGGCAATGGAGATGCGGGCTTGAGGAATCATCTCCCGCAACTTACCAGCCACCTCTTCAATTCCTTCCACCCGATTGACCACATAAAAAACTTGTCCCCCCCGATCCAATTCTTGCCGGATAGCCGTGTGAACTGCTTCGGGTTTGTAGGGAGACAGATGGGTTTTGATGGGGCGGCGGGAGGGGGGAGGAGTAGAAATGAGACTCATTTCTCGCAATCCAGAAAGCGACATATAGAGAGTGCGGGGAATGGGAGTGGCGGTTAAGGTCAAGACATCCACTTGTGTTTTCAGGGCTTTAATTTTTTCCTTTTGATTGACCCCAAAACGCTGTTCTTCATCAATAACCAACAGTCCCAAATCCTTAAACCTCACCTCTTTTCCCAATATCTGATGGGTACCCACGACAATATCCATCTCGCCCGTGGCTAGACGAGCCAGAATGTCTTTTTTCTCTTCCGAACTGCGAAAACGGTTTAACAACCCTACTTGAATGGGATAGGGAGCAAAGCGTTCTTTCAAGGTATGATAATGCTGCTGGGTCAAAATTGTGGTGGGAGCCAAAAGCGCTACTTGTTTGCCCGAAGTGACCGCCTTAAAAATAGCGCGAATGGCGATTTCTGTCTTACCAAAACCCACATCCCCACACACCAGTCGATCCATGGGTCGTTCACTTTCCATATCACCCTTCACATCCTGAATTGATTTGAGTTGATCGGGAGTGGGTTGATAAGGAAACGAGTCTTCCATTTCCTGTTGCCAGGGAGAGTCGGCGGGGAAGGCAAAGCCCCGTTGTTCGGCCCGTTTAGCATAAAGTTCTAACAAATCATAAGCGACTTTTTGAATGGCTTTTTTAACTTTATTTTTAGTCTTTTCCCAAGCTTGACCGGACATCTTATTGAGAACAGGTGGGCGTTCAGATGTCGAACGATACCGAGAAAGTGAGTTAACCTGATCAGCAGCAACCCGCAATTCTCCATCGCTGTATTGGATCACTAAATATTCACGAGTTTCACCATTCAGTGTTAGGGTTTCCAGTCGCAAAAACTTGCCAATACCGTGGGCTTTGTGAACCACAAAATCTCCTGGTTGCAAGAGATTGGGATCCACCTGCCGCGAACTGGCCTGTCGCCGTTTACGGATATAGCTGGAAGTAGCCAGACTATGCTGACCAAAAAACTCCCGATCCGTTACCAAGACGGTGCGATAAAGCGGCCAGACAAATCCTGCCAACTCCGCCAAACCAACATACTTGAGGGCGGTGGGAGTTTGGCTATCCACTAAGCGATCCAGGGTCGGAAAATCCTTTGGGTTGGGCACAAACTGCGCCGGACAATCATGTTCCTGTAAAAGAGCTACAGCGCGGGAAGGTTGTGCCGAGACCACCCACACCTGGGATCCCTGTTGACGCTGTTCTCGAATCGTTTTGGCTAGGGCGGCAAACTGATGGGGAATGGCGGCGACGGCGCGGGTTTTGCAATCGAGACCTTCCGATCCACTTGCTAACTCAGAGACCCTTACCTGGGGAAAATGGGCGAGTCTATCCAGATTGACCGCAAAGGGCCGATGCAAAGGGGGAAGGCGAAAGGGGAGAGCTTGCCATAATTCCTGCGCCTGATTAACCCACTGTTGACTGTGGGCACAACACTGTTCCGGTTCATCAATCACCACCAGTGTGGACTCAGGCAGGTAGTCAGCCAAACTGGCGGGAGAGGCGTAGGCTAACCCTAGGTATTGGCGGAGTCCTTCGGTGTTGGTTTGCCAGTCGGCGGTGCTCATTTCCGAAGGTAGTCCGCCTTGATCCATGGCCGCTTGCAGAGCCGCCGCGATCATCACGCCATAGTTAGTCGCAGTGAGGAGCAATTCTGACAGGGCATCCTGCGAACGCTGACTAACGGGATCAAACTCCCGTAGTTTTTCCAAGTCGGAACCAAACCACTCCAGACGAACCGGCCACTCGCTCGCCACCGGGAAAACATCCACCAGATCCCCCCGCTGACTCCACTGCCCTTCGCTTTCCACCAAACTGACCCGCTCATATCCCAGGCGAGTCAGGGCTTGCCCCAATTCTTTAAGGCTCATCTGCAAGCCGGGACGCAACAGCAGACCAAAGGAACGAAAAACGTCGGGGGGAGGCAAATGGGGTTGCAGGGATCCCTCTGTGGCCACCACCGCCATCCCCATCTGACCCCGCTGCAAATCCGCCAATACCTGAAACTGCCCCCAGACCATTTCGGCCTCTAGGTCAAACGGTTCGTAGGGAGAAGCCTCCGAAGTGGGATAAAAATGCACGACATCCCAGCCCATCGCCTCCAGTTGAGCTGTCCAGCGCCCCGCCTCCTCCAAAGTTGCGGTGACTACCAACAGATTCCGTTGTGCCTGCCGTGCCAGGGCGGATGTCAACAACCCCTTAGGTAGGCGGGAGAGTCCCTTCAAATCCAAAATCTGATGCTTGAGTTTGCCGAGAAACTCAAGGGTGAGGGGCGATTGTCCGAGATAACGAACTAGCGGCAGAAAAGACATGCAAGCCAAGCCAATCAGCAAATTAGGTTGCGTCCGTTAAGACCGAAAACGTGAGCGCAGGGCATCCCAGGCAACGGAAGCCGAATCACTAGCCACCACCCGTGCTTTGCTCAGCCAGAGATTGGCATTGTCCGTAACCAATCCCTTGATGCTGGAGAAATTGTCCCCAGCTTGTACCCAGGTTTTGCGACTCCAAGATCCCAAGTTTTTGCTGGCGGCATTCAGGAGTGTTTCTAGCGTATCCATAGGGTTGCCTCTGTTGAGTAACGTGTGTAATTAGGCGGCACTGGATTTTAAGATGATTATCCGGGGAAGGAGGGATGAGTAGTCAGAACATTTTGCGGATCCTACGGGATCCCCTGCCTGACCCCCCGTAGAAATTCAGGTGCTCAATAGCTTAGCAGGCGATCACGGCCAGACCAATCCGACCAGCAGGGCTGCCCCTAGCACCACACAGACTCTACTGCTACCCCCGATTTTAACTGCATGATCCGAAGATATTACAAATCGTTAAGAATTTGCCGTCATGCCATCGCGCTAGTTAAGCTAAGCAGCATGTTCGGGAAACAAGAGCGTTGTATCGTATGAGCTATCGGTCAGAGCAAGACTTCGAGCAATCCACTTCCAAGCAAAAGGTAACGCTGTATCTTTCGCCTGAGCTACACCGCAACCTCAAAATTCGGGCTGCCGTCGAAATGGAGGCCATGTCTGTGATGGCTGAGCGAGCCTTGAGCTTTTATCTCGATCACCCCGACATGATTGAGAACGCCTTTGGTCGTTCCCATCAAGTTCATTACTGTCCCGAATGTTCTCAGCCCCTAGTCCTGCGCCAAGGTGAATTGGCTGCCGTCACATCCCATACCTGTTCATCAGTCATTTTAGAGGATGGTGAGTCGGATTTTGTTCAGGCTACCTGGGGATCCCCTGACACCAGCAGCAAACGAGATGAGTTAGTGCCCTGTTAACCGTGAATGGGGATCCCCTCTATAGGGGGATCCCCGGCTTCAGCCCCATCCATTGAGTGTAGATGTCATCATGCGAGAGCTAGAAATCCTCATCCAAGCTCAGTACCCACTCGTTTATCTTCTCACCCCAGAAGAAGAACGAGCCGAGGGTCTGCTCTCCAGCATTGCCCGCCTCAAGCCGCAACGCCGCCTCTTCATCTGGACGGTTACCCACGGCATTGTTGAATACGGCAATCCCCGCAGTCTCACCCAACACAACACCCAGTCTCCTCAACCGGCTATCCAATGGGTGATGGAGCAAAAGGAACCCGGCATTTTTGTTTTCAAAGATCTGCATGATTTTTTGGACAATACCGAGGTCAAGCGTTGGTTGCGAGATGCCATTGCCAGCCTACGGGGATCCCATAAAACAATTGTCTTGATGTCGCCCTTGCAAGTCATCCCAGTAGAGCTAGAAAAAGATATTGCTGTTGTAGAATTTCCTCTCCCCGATATGGCCGCTTTAGAGCGAGTACTCAATCGCCAACTGGAGCAAAGTCCCCGCTCAGCGAACCTCTCTCCCGATACTCGAGAAAAGTTAGTGAAAGCAGCCTTAGGCTTGACGTTGGACGAAACGGAGAAAGTCTATCGCAAAGCGGTTGTGATGACGGGTCAACTCACGGAAAGTGAAGTCGAGGTGGTGCTTTCTGAAAAGAAGCAACTGATTCGGCGCAACGGCATTCTGGAGTATATCGAAGATCACGAAACTATTGACGGTGTTGGGGGACTAGAAGAATTAAAGCACTGGCTCACCCAACGGTCAGGAGCCTTCACCGAGCGCGCACGGATCTACGGCTTGCCCCAACCCAAAGGTATGTTAATTTTGGGGGTGCCTGGATGTGGCAAGTCACTCATTGCCAAGACCACGGCTCGGCTTTGGGGCTTGCCTCTCTTACGCCTAGATATGGGGCGCATTTATGACGGCTCGATGGTGGGTAAGTCGGAAGCCAATTTGCGGAGCGCCCTCAAAACGGCGGAGTCTCTGTCGCCTGCCATCTTATTTATTGATGAATTGGACAAAGCTTTTGCTGGATCAGCGGGTTCTAGCGACTCAGACGGGGGAACTTCCAGCCGGATTTTCGGATCCTTCTTGACCTGGATGCAAGAAAAACGTTCCCCTGTATTTGTGATGGCAACTGCTAACCGCGTCGATCGCCTTCCGGGGGAGTTTTTACGAAAAGGTCGCTTTGATGAGATTTTCTTTGTCGATTTGCCCAACACCAGCGAGCGCACCGAAATCTTCGAAATTCATCTGAAAAAGCGCCGCCGAGATATTAGTCGTTTTGACCTTAAGCAACTAGCCGCCGCCTGTGAAGGCTTTTCGGGGGCGGAGATTGAACAAGTATTGGTTGCTGCCATGTACGAATCCTTTGCCCAGAATCGGGAGTTTACCCAACTGGACATTTTGGCAGCGACAAAAGCAACTCAGCCACTATCACGCACCATGATGGAGCAGGTAGTTGCGTTGAGGGAATGGGCCCAGCAACGGGCTCGGCCAGCAGCGGCATCTGTGGCCGAGTACCAAAGGCTGGAGTTCTAGGACTCAGGAGGATGGATCGCTCCAGCAGGAAGCTCTCGAACCCCTCGAAAGACTTCTGATCTGGAGTGAAACTGACTGAAAGCCTAGCCCATTGTGTGTCGTGATGTTCCTAACCAAACTCTCAGGAGAAACACCATGTCTCATTTTAGCACTCTACGTACCAAAATTACCGATGCCCAAATTCTCCAGCAATCTTTGCGGGATCTTGGGTTTACGGTCAAGCAAAATGCCGATGTGCGCGGTTACAACGGTCAGCGTGTTCGTTCTGACATCGTAGCGATGTTGGAAGGGGATTACGATTTGGGGTGGTCTAAGAATCCCGATGGTTCCTATGACCTGATTGCCGATCTGTGGGGCGTCGCCAAAAAGCATAACCAAACGGAACTGATTAATTCCATCAACCAAAAGTATGCCGTTAACAAAACCCTCACAGAAGTGAAGCGCCCTGGTCTACAAAATGCCAACGTCAAGCTGATGGTGCACTAAGCAAAACATCACTTCTGGCAAGTTGATCGTTTTGTCCCTAACCGCAATGGGCTGCCACCGCAGCCCATTTTTTGTTGAGTTTTCTTGTTCAAGTGCTTTTGATGGGTTGAGGTGGATCGGGAGTGGGGGTTATGGAGGGCTTGGGAGCGTGACTAAATAAGCGGAAATAGCCCGATACTAAAGTCTCTTTGAGGGGGAAAATTAAGTAGGTGAGGGGATTGATCGTGACAATAATGTTGCGAAAGTCCCGTTTAGCCTGAGCAATAATTTGGCGGGCTACCCAGTCGGCTGACATCACCCCAATCGGGTTAAGCTGACTACGAAATGGCCCTAAAATCAATTTGCGAATGATGCAGGGAGCCTCTAACCGCCGTAGGGTGACGAGATCTCCCAAGGCTCGCTTGGACAGTTCGTAGAGAGGACTGATGGCGGGCAAGACTTCTGCTTCTGAGGTATTGACCCAAACTTCTTTGCAGGCGATATCAGGATTGCTGGTGACAGTAGCTAAAAATAGTTCCAGCAAGCGCCAACTGGAGAAGGTATTGACTTGAAAAGATTGCTCAATAGCATCCGCACTGCGCCCACCATGCACATTCACACCGTGGTTCAGGATAAGAATATCCACAGTTTGCAGGAGCGGGGTCAATTCGTTCTCTTGCCCTATTTGCCAGCGATGAGGCTCTAGTTGTTGGGATCCCCCATCCATCGGCAGCGAGATCGGCTGGGATCCCCTACTGAGGGGGATAACTTTGCACCCCTGTTGGAGAAGCTGCTGGAGAAGGGCTCGCCCCAAACTACCGGAGGCTCCGGTGACGGCAACGGTTTTGCCCTTGAGGGAGAGACTAGTACCCATCAATCGGTCCAAAAGGGTAAAGGTTCCAGAAAAATAGGCGTTGGGATCATCAAAGTGATGTCGCCAGTGGTAGGAGCGATTCACCCACCATAGCCCTGGAATATCGGTAAACGCTCCTGGCTGATGAGTTAAGTCTGTCTCCATAGCGATCCCTTGTCCACGACTCATCCCGCCCACCAAAAAACTGAGGGAATAGAGGACGCCTAGACCACTGGCAAGGCTGTAAGTGGGGGCTATCAACCACAGGGTTCCGCACAGCAACAACCCCGCGAGCAGCATGGCTACTGACTCCGGTACATCGTGATGCCATTGGGATTGACGGTAGAGATCGGCATCAATCACCGTTAAATCTCGCCGGAATATTTTGTGGTGCAGATGATGTTTGGGCATCAGTCGAGGAAAGGCATGGGCTAAAGCATGTCGCCCATCCCTGACCAATTCCGCCCATAGTAGAGAGCCGAGGGCGACTAGTCCCTGGAGCGCGGATCCCAACCAAAACTCGCTCGCCATACTGTGCTTGTGTTTTGCAATGGAGTGGTAAGTGCTGAAAAGAGGTTAAAGTTTTTAGCTCTAATATTTTAAGAAACTTAATCATGCTACCACTAATGCGGTGCGACCCGGCTGCAATCCCAGCCCCAGTTACAGTCACGTTTAGCGGGCACACACAGTTTTACCACTCAGCGAACCTGCCCACATTAGCTATGTTCCGTGGCGGAGGCTGAAAAGGTTGGCCAAGCCATTTAGCCCTACACCCCGAACACGCCTAGACAAAGGGCAGGGATCCCGACCTAGGGGGTTTTTGGTTAAGCTCAGAAAGCAGTTGTGGTCACTCTTTTGCTTTATGTTACGCATCCCGATTGGCTCAACGGTGCAAGTGATTGCCCTACCCCCTTTTCTGAAAACAGCGGATCCCATGCCAATGTTGCGTCCGGCTCATCTGATTCAGGTGGGAGAAACCGGTAGTGTGACAGGGCAGCGTCCGGGGGGATATCACAGCGTGCGCTTTGCCAACGGCGTATTTTTGATCGATCCGCAGTATTTGCAGGTAGTATCGTGAGTGCAAGCTCGTTGCCCCTGTCGCCATCAACAATGCCCCCCTCTAAACAACAGAGCTTTGAAGCTCAACTGGCCACTACGGAAGCGGCGGATCGGCAGACTTGGCGGCAATGGCTGCAAACCAACCATCTCACCTCCCCTGGAGTTTGGTTGATTTACTACAAGGTCAAAAGCGGTCAGCCCAGTGTGCAATACAGCGAAGCTGTCCAGGAAGCCCTCTGCTTTGGTTGGATTGACAGCAAGGTAAAATCCTTGGACGAGCAGCGTTATCAGCAAATTTTCACTCCCCGCAAACCAAACAGTGTTTGGTCAAAACTAAACAAACACTATGTTGAGCAACTGTTGGCGGCAGGGCTGATGACGGAAGCGGGGTTAGCTAAGGTGCAGGCCGCCCAAGCGGATGGATCCTGGACAAGTTTGGATGCGATTGAGGCACTGATCCTGCCGCCGGATTTGCAAGAGGCGCTCGCCAAGCAGCCGTCCGCCCAAGAAAACTTTGCTTCTTTTAGCAAGTCCACCCGAAAAAATATTCTCTTTTGGATTGGCAGTGCCAAACGTCCCGCCACACGCCTCAACCGTATCCAGCAAACCCTCACCGCCGCTCTCGCCAACCGCAGCCCCCTATGAGTTTACGCATTCACGGACAGCGTTCTCTACAAACTTTGCCCGGACTAAAAACTCGTCCGACTTCAGCCCGTGTGCGGCAGGCGGTTTTTAATATCTTGCAGGGAGAAATTGGGGATTGTCGCTGGCTGGATGTTTGCTGTGGATCTGGGAGTATGGGGGGAGAAGCCCTCTGCCGAGGAGCCAGTTATGTCGTGGGGATCGAAAGTTCGGAATCAGCCTGTCGCGTGATCCAGAGCAACTGGAACCAATTGGTTCGCCCCCAGCAATCTTTTCGGGTGATCAGAGGGGATGCCCGTCTGATTTTGCGCCAATCCTGTCCAGGGGATCCCTTTGATGTGATTTATCTGGATCCCCCCTATGAATCGGGTCTGTATGGCGATATTCTCCCCTTGCTTCCGGCCTGGTTAGCCTCGACAGGGTGGGTGATCGCCGAGTGTCGTGCTGGCACCGCTCTACCAGAACAGGTGGGATCCCTCTGCTTGGGGGATGTTCGGCGCTATGGCGAAACTGCTTTAGTGATCTATCACCCTGAACACGCCTGATCAAGCTAGGGATCCCTAATGCCCCCCCCAAAACTCAACTCTGGGAAAGACGTTTGACTTGGTTGCCACCCAACAAATGATGGGCTTCCTGCAAAAGGGCTGGGATCCGCTCACGGTGGGGACTATTTACCAAACAGGTTGCCAACTGACGGGGGGAAATACGAGCGGCATTTTCTCCGGGCACCCAATGTCCACTGTTGCCCAGCATGTTGTAGCGGGTAGAGGCAAAATCGGTCATATCATAGGCCAGAGCTAGGTTGCGTAGCCAAAGGATCAGCGGGATGTTGATGCCCCCAGGGGTAGACTCCGGATCCGGTAAACCCTGTCGCCAGGTCTTGGCAAAATCTTCGCCCACCACTTCGATCAGGGCATTCTCTAAGCGAGCCACAATGGTCGGCACCACGTGATCGGCTTGATCTAACCAGGCTAGGGTTTTCAGATGTTCATCAAAATCGGTGGGACGGGCAGCTCCTATGCTCAAGGTATGCACCTGCGGATGTGCCAAACAAAACAGGTCGTTGAATACCATCGGACTCAAGGGGGCGCACAGATCCACCAGCTTCTGGGGGGGGGCATATAATTTGCCCCCTTTATCGGAGGGACTAATGATAAAAACTCCCATATCCCGTTCATGTGCCGCCAGAATAGCAGGCCAATTGACCTGTAAAAAGTAGTACCAGTGTAGGTTGATATAGGCAAAACGATTGGATTCGACCGCTTGCATGATCACAGGCAGGGGAGCATGGGTGGAAAATCCAATAAACCGGACTTTTCCGGTTGCCACCAACTGTTCCGCCACATCCAGACATCCACCCGCTTTGAGGGCATCGTGCAGCAGGTCAGGGGTATTAATGCCGTGGATCCCCAGTAAGTCCACATAGTCTAGGTTGAGGTAACGGAGGGATGTTTCAAAATTTCGCAAAAACTGACGGGGATCCGCTTCGGGAGCCACCTTGGTTTGCACAATTATCTGCTGACGAGGTAACCGGGGCAAAATTTTCCCCAACTGCATCTCGGAACTTCCATAGCCCCGCGCTGTTTCGATATGGGTAATGCCCAGTTCTAACGCCCGCCGAATTGTGGCCTCCAGATTGTCTTGGCTAGCGGGGGGAATGTCTGACCAAGGGATATCCTGCCATTTGTGTTGATAGCGCATACCCCCACAACTCAACACAGGCATGGGCAATTCCGTTCGACCAAAGCGTCGATAGAGCATGGGCTACGCATCCTTTCTGACTCGCTAGCGGAGGGGATCCCCCCATCCCAACGGTTGTAGCAAATTTTGTGGCGGGCTATGGCTGGGTTTGGCGGAGTGGGATAACCGACTGGGCATCTGTGGCCTCAGAAGTTTGGGAATATTCTGGCAACTGTTCCTGGGTTTTCACCTGTCCTAAAGCCGCTTCAATCGGGGCTGTGGCCTCTGTGCAGCTTGATCCTGCTCCATTCAAGACCGTCTCGGTGATCTGCCCATCAGGACTAATCCGATACTCCACTTTTAGATAGTGCGCCATGCTAAAGACTCCTTGATTGGCTGAGGATGTGGGTGGGCATCCCTAGGGATCCCGTATTTAGCAGCCTAGCAAGAGATATCCCAATCGTTAAAAACCTTCTCTCTGCCGCCAATGGTAAGACCTTCAAAAGAGAAAATCCCTCTGGTTTTTGTCCGAGGAGTGAGGGCGTGATCCTACCCTAGTCACCCTCAATGAGCAGTGATTTGTCGAGGTATTCTTCATCTATTTTATTCATAGACGACATACAGAGAATAGTTTGATTCAATTTTGGAGAATGCTTAAGATTTTGATTGTAGGCCAATGTCTCTACCATTCTGCTTTTATGAAACCAGCCTCCACGAAAATTTCTCTGATCACTTGGGATGAATGGAAACCCAAATCTTCTGACTCTCCTATATCCCTTTCTTCAGCTCATCCTCTCTCCCAAACTACTCCAGACTCATACCATCACAGCCTCTTTTCTCGTTGGCTCCGAGCCATTGCTCAAACTATTCAATCATGGTCTATTTATTGGTCAGGCTCCTCTGAGTTAAAGGTGTGGAAAACCACTGATGCTCATGGAAATGTGCGCTGGCACACCTATGATCCTCTTTATAATCAGTCACTCACTCTGTTTTCTGAGGATGATCTACGAGTTTGGCTAGAACGTCATTACTATACTTCATCTTATTCTCGAGAAGTTTGGTAGTGATTCGCTGGATTAAGTGCTTTGTGTCCTTCCCATAATGCCTAATTCTCCTGAAACTTTTATAGGCAGGGATCCCTATGATCTCTGCCTATTTTGTGAATGACCTATGGGATTTATGGGATATTGAATAACCAGACCCAGCTACCATTTGTGAAACTGACGCGGGGCATCCAAAGATTTTCTGTCAGGGTCAGAATCTTAGGATTAAAATCAGACGGGATCCTTTTGCCTATGCTTGGGCTATGACCTACTGCCTTAATCCTGCCTGCTCACAGCCAGAAAATCCGTTGCAAGCTCAGATCTGTTTAACCTGTCGTGCGCCCCTCCTCTTGCAGGAACGCTATCGACCGCTGAAACGGCTGGGAAAGGGGGGATTTGGCCGTACTTTTTTAGCTCTGGATCTGGCCAACCATAACCGTTGTGTTATCAAACAGTCGCTTGCCCTGCCCGGACAAACTGAGCTAACTCACCAGCGATTTCGACAGGAAGCAGAGCGACTGCAGCAACTGGGGCAACACCAACAAATTCCTAAGCTGCTCGCCCATCTGGAGGAGAATCAGCACTATTACTTGGTGCAAGAATTTATGGCCGGAGCCAATTTGGCAGAAGCACTTGCCCAATCTGGCCCGCTACCAGAAAGCCAAATTCGTCATCTTTTGCACAATCTCTTGCCAGTTTTGCACTTTATCCATCGCCATCAGGTCATTCACCGCGACATTAAACCTGCTAACATCATTCGTTCGGGACAGCAGTACGTTTTAGTGGATTTTGGGGCGGCTTGTTTGGCGGATCCCAGCCATCCCCAGCAAACGGGCACCATGATTGGCACTGCTGAATATACTGCTCCTGAGCAGGTGAGGGGTAAGGCGGTTTTTGCCAGCGATCTGTATAGCCTGGGGGTCACCTGCCTCCATTTATTGACGCAAATGTCCCCCTTTGATCTCTACGACAGTGGGGAAGACCGTTGGGTTTGGCGGGACTATTTGGGATCCCGCACCGTCAGTGAAGATCTGGGGTACGTTCTGGATCGCCTCGTGGAAAATGCTACAAAACGCCGTTTTGCCTCCGCCTATGATGCCATCTTTGCCCTCAATCCGTTACAAGCCAAATTGGTACAACTGGCGGTAGGAAGGGATCCCGATGTTGAGGTTCAGCCCTCTGCTCCTGCTCTTCCCCCACCTACCAGCCGCAGTTGGGTCTGCCGGCAAACCCTGCTGGGACATCCTCAGGGCATCACCGCCATCGCCATCCATCCAGAACGGGTCGTCACGGGAGGGGTGGAAGGGGGAATCCGTCTTTGGCACCTGCCGACCGGGCAAGAAACGGGTTACTTTTTGGCCCACCAAGCCGCTGTGACCAGCATTGCCCTGACCCGTCGAGGGGAGTGTTGTGTGAGTGGCAGCCTTGATCAAACCCTCAAACTCTGGCATTTGCCCAGCCAGCAGGAATTGCATTGCTTTCAAACCGAACAGGGTGGGATCCGTGCGGTGGCGGTCAGTCCTGATGGGCAAACCTTGGCAGTGGGCAGCACCAACTCCCAGATTCTCTTGTGGGATTTCGAGACGGGGGTGTTGAAAGGTACCCTCAAAGGGCACAGCGGGCCGATTCGCTGTTTGGCCTTTAGCCGGGGCGGAGAAATTTTAGCCAGTGGCAGTGAAGATGCCATGATCCGCCTTTGGGATCCGGAAACGGGAACGAAACTGCGGGAGGTGGCGGCCTTTTATCCGATTTTTTCGGTACAGATCACCCCGGACGGGCAATGGCTGATCGGCGGGGGCTATGACTCTACCTTGAAAATTTGGGATTTGATTAGCGGCAAGATGCTATCCATCTGTACCGATCATGCCAACTGGGTCACCAGCACCGCCATTACCCCAGACGGGCAGATTTTAGCCAGTGGCAGCGACGACTATACGATCAAACTGCGCCACCTCAAGACGCGGCAGGTGTTGGGATCCCTGACGGGACATCACGGTCGGATTACGGCTCTGCAATTTAGCGCTGATGGGCACTACCTCCTGAGTGGTTGTACGGAAGGATTTCTCAAGTTTTGGCAGACGGGGCGAAGTCTGTGAGGGATCCGTTAACCCCCACAGCCCCTCGAAAAAAACAGAAAACCTCCTAAAATTAGAATCTCTCCCTCCTGGGATCTTTATGCAGATTGAGTTTCAAGTTTTTCGGCAACTGCCACCGGCTCCCCCTCACATGCAGTCTTTTTGGCTAGAGATCTCCCCTAGCAGCACGATTCTGGAAGCCCTCACCCGCCTGAAATGGGAGCAAGATGGCAGTCTGGCCTTCCGCAAAAATTGCCGCAATACGATTTGTGGCAGTTGTGCGATGCGGATCAACGGGCGGGCGGCGCTGGCTTGTCAACGGCATATCAGCGAGGAGCAGCAGGGATCCCAGCCGATTGTGATTGCCCCCCTGGGTAACCTGCCCATCATGAAAGATCTGATCGTGGATATGCAGAACTTTTGGCAGGATCTTGAGAGGGTGGATCCCTACGTCAGCACTGCCACCAGGAAAATTCCTGAACGGGAGTTTTTGCAGTCTCCTCAGGAACGGCAACAGATCGGTCAAGCCGCCAACTGCATCCTCTGTGGGGCTTGCTATTCCGACTGCAACGCCAAAGAAGTCAACCCCGCATTTGTTGGCCCCCATGCCCTGGCAAAGGTTAACCGTCTGATAGGAGATTCCCGAGATGACCAAACCGCCCAACGGCTAGCTCAACAAAATAGTCTGGCGGGAGTCTGGGGGTGTACCCGTTGCCTCAATTGCGATCATGTTTGTCCGATGGGGGTGGCTCCCCTTGATCAAATCACCCAAATCAAGCAAACGTTGTTGGCGCAAACCCCCGATACTCCTGCTGCCAGCCGCGCCATCCGCCACCGCAAAACCCTCGTCACCCTTGTGCAGGCGGGGGGATGGATCGATGAGCGCCAATTTGGTCTGACCGTGGTCGGTAACCGCGGACGGGATCCCTTAGGATTGTTGTCCTTAGCTCCTCTGGGGTTACGGATGCTTCGCAAAGGTAAATTTCCTCTGCATTTCAAAGCCTCGCTGGGATCCGCCACTGTCAAGAAACTGATTCAACGGATTCGTGCCCAGACCCCCTCTGATCCCAAAAATCTGCTAGGTCGTGTTGATCTTTAGCCAAGCAACCGGAGAGATCTCCCTTAGCCCCCCTTAAGAAAGGGGGGAACTGGATTTAAAGTCCCCCTTTTTAAGGGAGATTTAGGGGGATCCGAGACTAGAACTGGCGGTATTTTCTGACTGAAGAAAAAGATCAACAGAAACCTAGTCCACTCTAGATGAGTTGATTCACGAATGCGGCAAGAACCTGAATTCTGTGGAATAGGTTGGATAGAGGTAAAGATTCTTGGGAACTGATCACCTGTATGTAGGGATCCGGTAAGGAGCAAGCTGATCCCTTTCTGTTGGCTGGATTTCTCATAAATAGCTCTGTCTAGGCAACTTACGACTTATAGTTATTCCAAATAAGAATGCAACCACCTAAATCTTCATATTCAAACTTTGAGAGATTTTGGGTTTCTCAAACTAAGTTGGAACAACTATAGCTCGCTATCTGTAGGTGCTTGAGACGATAACTCAGCCATGTACCGTTTCGATCCAAGCCTCTAGGGATCCGGCTGAACGTAATTTTTGCCGGAGGGTTTTGATGGGAGCTTTGCCGGTTTCTTCTTCGGGAGATTCTTCGGTTGTCCAGATGTGCTCAATTAGGGGTCAGGGCAAAGTTTAAGAAATCCTAGCTGTCTGGGGAGAAGAGGGATCCCCTATAACGGGAGGAGCGATTACCCTGTTGGCTCCGACAGGCTTTCCTTATGGATAACATCTATTGGTTAGGACTCGCTTGGATTGGCGGATTGTTGGCACGCTTTCTTCCCTCCGGCGAAACCTGGGGTTGGATCTGGCCGTTGCTAGGTGCCTTGCTGGGGGCAGGATTGGCTCGGCGGCAGCCTCGCCTGTTGCGAACTTGGCTGCTGGCCGGGTTGGTGGGGGTGATTGCCTGGGGATATCTGGGTTTTCGCACTCCTTATCCAGCTCCCGATGATGTCAGTCTGTCCGCTCCCCAAAACCGCGCCATCCTGGTGGGCAAGCTGACGACCGATCCGCAAACCACCCGCAGTGGACGACAACGCTTTTGGTTGGAAGCTCAAACCCTAGAACAGGCCAATGAGCAATCCGAATCGGTGACGGGCAAAGTCTATGTCACCATCAAGCCTGATAACTTACCCAAGCAACAAACCCTCGATCCAGGTCAAATCCTCAAGCTAACCGGATCCCTTTATTTGCCCAGTCCCGCCCAAAATCCGGGGGGCTTTGACTTTCAGAAATATCTACAAAATCAGGGATCCTTTGCTGGATTGAGTGCCTATGAGGTGGAGATCCTTCAGCCGGCATCCTGGGGGGGCTGGGTTTGGCGACGCCGCATCCGCGCTGCTTTGGTAAACGGACTGGGGCAACAGCAGGGGGAACTACTCAGTTCGATGGTTTTGGGATCCCGTGCCGCCGATCTGGATTATCAGATACGCGATCATTTCCGGCAAATTGGGCTATCCCATGTCTTAGCGGCCTCTGGCTTTCAGGTGACCCTCCTAATTGGGGTGGTGTTGGCTCTAGTGAAAACTCGTTCTCCCCAACAGCAGCGAGCGATTGTCCTCTTGGGGTTAGGACTTTATACCCTGCTGACGGGATTGAGTCCTCCTGTTTTACGAGCTGCTTTGATGGGTGTAGCAGCAACCTTCGCGCTGACGGCTAGTGAGTCACGGCGCAAGCTGCATCTGGATCCTTTAATGCTATTGTTGCTGGCGGCAGTGGTTCTGTTGATCGTGATTCCCACCTGGGTGAACGATCTGGGCTTTCAACTGAGCTTTTTGGCGACATTGGGTTTGATGGTGGGTGTGGAGCCAATCAGCAAACGCTTGGAGTGGTTGCCCGTAGGATTGGGGGCGGCGGTGGCGGTCTCGCTGGCCGCACAGTTCTGGACGCTGCCCCTACAACTGTCGGCGCTAGGACAAATGGCTAACTACTTTTTGGTGGCAAACCTGATCACACTTCCCTTTGTGGTGGTGCTATCGGTGGTGGGATTTGCGGTCTGTGGAATTGCTCTGATCGCCCCCCCTCTGGGATCCCTTTTAGCCAGTCCCCTGCAATTTTTGTTGACTCCCCTAATCAACCTGGTGGGGTGGATGGCCAGTTGGCCTCATGCTACCTACTATGCCGGACAGGTCTCTTGGCTACAGTGCGTTCTCTGCTACGGGGTTTTCGCTGCCCTCACCTTTTGGGGGGGCTGGCGGCAACGGGTGCGCTGGCAGGGATCCCTGTTGCTGGTGGCGGGGATCCTACTCCTGCCCAATTTTTTGCCGGATCCCTCCCTGCAAATCACGGCGCTAGCCACCCGTGATGCCCCAGTTTTGGTGATTCAATCTCGGCAAGAAACCCTGCTCATCAACAGCGGCGATCCAGAAACGATCCAGCAGGTGGTGCTGCCCTTTTTACGTCGTCAAGGGATTCGTAACCTGGATCAAGCCATAGTCACTTCCTCAGAGGGCAAGCTCAACAGTGGGTGGGGAGAACTGCTCAAAGCAGGCATTGGCGTCCGTCAATTTTGGGATGGGGGGGGAGGCTCCTCTCTGTCGGGGGGATATGCGGAAGCTCTGCAAGCGGTGCAATCCCGGCAAATTCCCTATCAAGTGCTACAAGTAGGTCAGCAGCTATCCACCCGCTCTGGTCTCATCCTGACTAGCCTCTATACCAATCCCCTGGTACTCAGTCTGACCTTGCCTGAAAGTGCGAATCAGGGTGCAGCGGATAACTGGTTATTGTTGGGAACCGCTCAGCCTGCGGTGCAAACCACCTTGCTTTCCTCACCCCAACTGCCCCAAGGGATCCCTGGATTGTGGTGGAATGGAGGGCTGATCCAACTATCCCTTTTGCAACGGCTAGGGGCGCAAACCGGATTGGTGAGTGGATCCAATTTAGAAGACAGTAGAGCCTGGTTTCAGGAATCAGGTCGCGCCCTGTTTAGCACCGATACCCTAGGGGCGATCACCTGGACACCTCAGCAGGTGCAAACCTGGCAAGCCCGCCTGGATTGACATCCTCACCATCCAACCTGCCCGCTCTTGGCTAGGGTTATTCATTCATCGTTTTGTAGGTAGCGACAGCGGAAGGGGAAACACGATTGAGGTAACGGAAGATCCAATACTTAAAGAGAGTATCCAGAAAAACAGGAAATGTTGCGATAAAAGCATAAATAGCATCTTGATTTTCGGGGATCCCCAAGTGATGAGCCGTGATCGATAGTAAAACCTCCCATCCGTGGGGAGAGTGATATCCAACAAAGACATCGGTAAATAAGATAATAATAAATGCCTTAGCACTATCACTCAAACCATAAATAAGTCGATCTAAAAAAGCTTTGAGAACCTCAATCTCTTCTTTGCCAATGTAGATCAACCATGCAAACACTCCAAATGAAAGGGCGTCTGCCACAACATTTTTGAGTCCCTCTAGATTGTCATAGCCATATTTGCGAACCAATTGGATAGCTTTATCCCGCAGAATTTGTTCCGTATTGTCTTCTGCCTCTTTACTTATCCCATTGTCAGGAGCCAATAGCTTTTGAAATTCTAAATGCTCCTTAAAAGCTGCAAATTCTCCCATGGCTTTTTCTTCAAACTCATAGCTGAGGGTAATTTCCGTGGGATCCCGTTGCTGAAAGAAATAGTGATCGATGAGAGGGCTAATCAGAAAGTTTTTGGCCATGACCTGCACGAGCAAAGGCAGAAAAGCCAACAGCACCAAATAACGAATCGAGATCATCGTTTTGGCACGAGCATCCCGAAAATCATTCACGACTTCCTGCTCATACTCAGGATCGAGTTCGCGGCGAATTCGGCTGGCGGTTCGCAAAATAGAGCGGGGCAAAAGACCTGTTTTTGTCGCTACGGGTTCGCCAGATTTGACCGAGGCGGCAGCCAGTTCTTCCTGAGAGGAAAGCGGGCTGGGACGAAAGCCGTTATTGCCATTATTCTGGGCAAGGGAGGTCTCCGAGTCCGCCGAGGATCCCTGGCTAGAGGATTCGGCAGACTTAGCGGGAGTGGTAGGAGATTGTGGACGACGAGCCGCATAGCGACTGGTGACTTGATCAATAAATCGCAGTTTTTCCAGGACTTCAGATTGGGGGTCGGCAGGTGGATTGGGTTGGGATCCGTTACGGGTGGCCGCTGCCTCTGGATCGGATCCCGCAGAGGGAACCAGTGGCGTAGGACGAGTTAAGGTACTGGCAGTGCGATATTCTGCCAGTCTTACCTCAATTTTGCTGAGGTTTCTCCGTAACTGCAGCTGAAAATATTGGCTGACATTCCGCCCATGCTCGCTGCCCGATCCGACCTTTTTGCCGTTAAAATGCTCAATTTCTAGGGTTTGGATGGCTTGGGCTGCCGTGTAGGCTTCCTCTAGAGAGCGAAATGGCGTATCGCTGATCCATTGATTGATCTTCCCCAAAAATGATGATCCCATTGCTGATCCTGCGGCGATTCATCAAGTATTTAACGCCTGTCACTCAGCACCTGTGTCAAAATTTACATTGGGTGCTAACTCCAGAGGGATAGGGTCATCCCTCCTTGCCTACCTACGAATTCCAGTATACACAATGACATAATCGTCAAGAATAGCTTAACGATTAGAGAATAGGCAGGTATTTTCTTGTCTAACTCCAGCCAGCCAGATCCCAGAATACAGCCATCTCTGCCTAACCCCTCTGCTGGCTTAGTCCGCTTGATCGAGTTTTTGTTGCAGGAGGGTATTAGCCAGTTGTGGATCGGCGCGTCCTTGGGTCTTTTTCATCAGTTGACCGACAAAATAACCCAGCAACTTGGTTTTGCCGCTGCGATATTGCTCCAGTTGGGTCGGGTTTTCGTCAAGAATTGCCTGAATGA
Organism: Cyanobacteriota bacterium; assembly: GCA_033764955.1. Taxonomy (GTDB): domain Bacteria; phylum Cyanobacteriota; class Cyanobacteriia; order Thermostichales; family Thermostichaceae; genus JANRIL01. The sequence continues at coordinate 102,913 of JANRIL010000019.1, forward strand.
TCTGTTGCAAAGCCGAGCTGTCAGAGATTTGGGTTAGCCCCTTGGCGGTCACCAATTCACGGGCAGAACCGCCCTTTTCCAACAGCTCCGGCAGAATATCTTTGGCAATTTTGGAAGAAATGGTGCCTAACTCAATCAGCGCAATTAACTCCGCTAGGGTTTCGGGTTGGAGGGCAATGGTGGTGTAATCTTGTCTGTGGGTGTTGAGGTAGCTGGCCATATCACTCATCATCCAATTGGCGACGGCTTTGGCGTCGGCACCCTGCTGAAGCACCCGTTCAAAATAGTCGGCGGTTTGCCGATCATCACTCAGATAACGGGCATCATAAACCGATAGTCCATACTCCTCTTGATAGCGTTGCCGCTTTTGGGCGGGTAGTTCGGGGAGTTCCTGTTGCCAGGTGGTTAGTTGATCTTGGCTGACGCGAATCGGCAATAGATCCGGCTCTGGGAAATAGCGGTAGTCGCTAGATCCCTCCTTCTTCCGCATACTGATGGTGCGCTGCCCATTTTCATCCCAGAGGCGGGTCTCTTGGATGAGCTTTTCTCCGGCTTCTACGGCTTTTACCTGGCGATGAAATTCATAATCGATGGCTCGTTGGATGGCATTAAAGGAGTTCATATTTTTGATCTCCACTTTGGTGCCAAAGGTTTGGCTGCCTAGAGGACGCACCGAGATATTCACATCGCAGCGCATCGAGCCTTCTTGCAGGTTACCGTCACAAATCTCCAGATAGCGCAGGATCCGTCGCAGTTCTTGCACATATTCGGCAGCTTCTTCTCCGGTGCGGATATCCGGTTCGGAAACGATCTCGGCAAGGGGGGTGCCTGTGCGGTTAAAGTCCACCAAGGAGTGGGTGGATCCAGATAGGCGATCACTGCCGGCGTGAACTAATTTTCCGGCATCTTCTTCCATGTGCAGGCGGGTGATGCCAATTTGTTTCCGGCGTCCATCGGTTAACTGAATCTCTAGCCAGCCGTGGGTGGCAATCGGCAAATCGTACTGGGAGATTTGATAGTTTTTCGGCAGATCGGGATAGAAGTATTGCTTGCGGTCAAATTTGCTGTAGGGGGCAATTGAGCAGTGCAGAGCCAAGCCTGCTTTCACGGCATATTCCAGCACCTTTTCGTTGAGAACAGGTAATACTCCGGGCATCCCCATGCAGATCGGACAAACCTGGGCGTTGGGATCCCCGCCAAACGTAGTGGAACACTCACAAAAAATCTTGGAGGCCGTCTGAAGTTGACAATGTACCTCCAGACCAATCACGGCCTCGTATTGGGTGGTGGATAGGGATGGGGTAGGGGCAGCCAGTGTCATAGCAGGCTAAAACCTCGCTGGATAGGGGGTGGTCAATATTCAGCAGATGGGGTTCGGGATCCCTCTCCGCGGATCCGTGAGGAGGAATCCGCATGTGCCGATCGGGCTGAATCTTTATGCTAGCTCCCCTGTCTGGACAACTTTAGCCATCCGGCGAAAGAATTTTCCAACCGCCTGCACGAGTTTGGGGGTGGCTTCTGCATGGGCGGGAATGGTCTCCATCAGGGCATAAAAATCATCCAACAAGCGATGTTCGGGAGGGCTGACTTCGTTATCCGCTATCAATAGGTTACCAAGAGCCGCCAATAGCTTCATCCGTTCCCCTTCCCCTGCCTGCGAGAGATACGCAGCTATCCACTGTTCCGTTTGGCGGAGGGAGACGGGCTGACTAAGCAACGCCCGCAGGTGGGGATCCCGATCATAGCCATAGCGCTGCATCAGACGGTCAAGATAGCCTACCTCAGCTGCCTCAAGGTGCCCATCCACCCAGGCAGCGGCTATGACAATCTGCAAAAGCTGATAATGCTGCTGATCAGAATCCATCAACATCCATCCATTGACATCGTCAGTGTGAGAAGGAGCCTCCGCCCAAGCCGGTTAGCGGATGTATTCTTTCAAGACGCTGTTGCGATTGGGATGGCGTAGTTTGCGGAGGGCTTTGGCTTCGATTTGCCGAATCCGCTCGCGAGTGACATTAAAAATCTGGCCGATTTCCTCTAGGGTTTTCATGCGCCCATCATCCAGACCATAGCGCAGCTTTAGCACATCCCGTTCGCGGGGGGTCAATGTGCCCAAAACACTTTCTAAATCTTCCCGCAACAGCACTTTCGCTACGCGATCCTCCGGGGTTTCGCCATCCGATTCGATAAAGTCTCCCAAGCGGGAGTCTTCTTCCTTGCCAATGGGGGTCTCTAGAGAAATGGGCAGTTGAGCCGACTTGGCAATAAACCGCAGCTTCTCGATGGTGATTTCCATGCGGGTGGCAATTTCTTCTTCGCTGGGTTTGCGCCCCAGTTCTTGAGAAAGTAGTTTGGTGACTTTCTTGATGCGAGAGATGGTTTCGTAGAGGTGAACTGGTAGGCGGATCGTGCGGGATTGATCGGCGATGGCGCGGGTGATGGCTTGGCGAATCCACCAGGTGGCGTAGGTGGAGAATTTGTAGCCTTTTTCGTGGTCAAACTTTTCGGCGGCACGGATTAGCCCCAGGGATCCCTCTTGGATCAAATCCTGAAAGGAAAGTCCTCGGTTCATGTATTTTTTGGCAATCGACACCACCAAGCGCAGGTTTGACTGCACCATCTTTTCCTTCGCTCGCCGTCCACGGTAGAGTCGCCGCCGAAAATCGGGGAGGGGCATGTTAACTTCTTCTGCCCAGTGGGAATCGGGAACTTCTTCCGGATCTTCCCACAAGCCCATCCGGTCAAAGATTTTTTCGCGGATGCGTTCCAGTTCCAACAGGTCGGCGATTTTCCGCGCCAGTTCGATTTCTTCGTCCGCCCGCAACAGTCGAATCCGCCCAATTTCTTGGAGATAGACCCGGATCGAGTCATCGGTATAGTGCTTTTTCTTGGCTGGGGTGCGGCGACGGGAGCGAGACTTGCTGGGAGATGCAGCTTCTTCTCCCTCTTCCCCTTCCATGTCTAGGTCTTCGTCAAGATCAAGGTCTTCGTCCTCGCTCTCCAAGGAATCGGAGTCCACGCCTCTGGCGATACCACCTGCTGGGGGAACCGGAGCAAGCAGATCCGTCGCTAACTCTGGGTTGGCATCGTCAAGGGATGGGTCATCCAACTCCAATGGGCTAGAGGTCAACGGTTTCAGCAGTGGTTTCGCTTGCGTCATGCTGGTCTCCTCATATTCCAGGGCAGGGTAGGGTAGGTGATCTAAGCCGTCAGGAGAGTGAAGTTGGTCTCCCTCCCCTCTGGCGGCTGGGTCAAAAGCTGAGGATCCCATCGATTCCCCACTGCCCTATCTTGCCCAAAAGCAGGCTGACGAAGAGCTCTTTTGGGGTGTTGATAGGCATCTCCCTCGAGGAGACAAATGGAGTGATCCAAAGCTGGTCTCATAGTCTATGACTGGTGCTTTCCGTGAAGCGACGATTTTCTGTGTCTGAGCAACCATCTAAGCCCCAAACAAACTGTAGAGTTTAGATACTGTTTAGATATCAATTACCCTCATCAACGCTCAACATCTCCCAAAAATGGGTCAATAAAGGAGGGTTTTTCAGACCGAGAGAAATCAACTGTAGCCGTTCACACAAAACATCCTTCCTAAGTTAGCCCGACGTTTGGCAAACAGCAACAGGTTCGGGACAAAATTTGGAGAGAATCTGAAATTTATCGGGGAAATTGCCAGGAGGGGGACGAAATATGGGGGAGGATGCCGTTGCCGACCAGCCATGCCTATGGATCCCGCTGTTTGTTTATGGATCGCTGATGCGGGGAGGGCAGTATCACCATCTGTTAGGGGGGGGTGAGTTTGTGGCCGAAGACTGTTTGCCCAATGCCCAAATGTATGACTTGGGGCCTTATCCGATGGTGATTTGGGGATCCCGGTGCGTCTATGGGGAGCGCTATCGGTTACCTGTGCATCGCCTGCCGACTCTGGATGCTTTGGAGGAGCATCCCCATGTGTATGAGCGGCAGTGGGCGGACTTAGCCAGTGGTGAGTCAGCCTGGGTCTATGTGGGGCGACCCCAGTTCACCCATGGTTATGCTGAGATTATCGAGGGAAAGTGGCTAAGGAGGTCGTCCATTCTGTGACAGAAGCGAGGGTTGGTCAAGCTTATGGGGATCCCCTGCCCTTCGAGCGGCTCCACAAAGCCCTTGCGGTAGAGGCGGAGCAGGGGTTTGCGGATTTGCAGGGGCGGCAACAAAAGTTTTCGCAATTTTTGGCGGGATCCCTTGCCCAGCATCCGCCAGCGGAATGGCACCTGGACGAGGATGACCGACGCAAATGGCGGGAATTGGGATCCCGTTATGGGGAGTATGCGGACTTGCCCCTGGGGGAACGGCAACATCTGGTGGCGGAGACCCGGCGCTGGCTCTATCAGGTCAAAAAGCAACTGGAACCCCCCCCCGCCCCCAAGCCCTCCTATCTACCCAAAAGTGAGCTATCGCTAGAACAATCGGTGCAGTTTCTCAAGGGAATGGGGCCAAAATCTGCCGAAAAATTGGCGCAGTTGGGAATATTGACCGTTAGGGATGTTTTGTATTACTTTCCCCGCGATTACATTAACTATGCCAATCAAGTCTTGATTCGAGAGGCTCGTCCTGGAGAAACGGTCACGCTGGTGGGCACGGTGCGGAGTTGTCGTGTTTTTAGCAGCCCAAAGAACAAAAATCTGACCATTTTTAACCTGAAATTGGCGGATGCTAGTGGGGTCATCACCCTGAGCCGCTTTTATGCAGGCCGACAATTTGCCCATCGCGGTTGGCAAGAAGCTTGGCAACGTCAATTTCCTCCTGGGGTGATGGTGGCTGCCAGTGGATTGGTCAAAACCAGCAAACTTGGCTTGACTTTAGAGGAACCCCAAATCGAGGTTTTATCGGAGGAAACCGCCGACATTCGCTCCCTCAAAATAGGCAAGATTTTGCCTGTCTATCCCTTGACCGAGGGTATCACCGCCGATTTGGTGCGAAAAGCCGTGCAAGCCGCCTTGCCTGCTGTTGTGCATCTGTCGGACAGTTTGCTGGGATCCTGGCGGCAAACTTGGGGGTTGATGGATTTGCCCCATGCGGTTCAGTCCATCCATTTCCCTGAAAATTCGGAGCAACTAAGTCAAGCCCGCCGCCGCCTGGTGTTTGATGAGTTTTTTCTTCTACAATTGGGACTTTTGCAACGGCGACAAGCCTATCGTAGTCAAGCCCAATCGGTGCCTCGGTTTCAGCCGCTAGCCGGCGAATTGGTGGATCGCTTCTATCAAATTTTGCCTTTTGCTCTGACTGGGGCACAGCAGCGGGTGGTGGATGAAATCCTTCAGGATTTACGGGATCCCATGCCCATGAATCGGTTGGTGCAGGGGGATGTGGGATCGGGAAAAACAGTTGTGGCCGTGATTGCTTTGTTAGCCGCCATTCAATCGGGATGGCAAACTGCTTTGATGGCTCCCACCGAGGTTTTGGCTGAGCAACACTATCGCAAATTGGTGGAATGGTTCAGTCAATTGCAGTTACCCGTAGAGTTGCTGACGGGATCCACTCCTGCCGCCAAACGACGGGAAATTGCCCGCCAATTAGAAACTGGAGAACTATCCCTCTTGGTGGGCACTCATGCCCTTATTCAACCCAATGTCAAGTTTCAAAATTTAGGTTTAGTGATTATTGATGAACAACACCGCTTTGGGGTCGGACAGCGAGCTAAACTGCAAGAAAAAGGCCGTCACCCTGATGTTTTGAGTATGACCGCAACGCCGATTCCTCGCACCTTAACCTTAACTATTCATGGGGATTTGGATATCAGTCAAATTGACGAATTGCCACCGGGACGCAAGCCGATTCAAACAACCGTGTGTCGCCCACGAGATCGCCATCATATTTATGATCTGATACAGCGAGAAATCGTGCAGGGACGGCAAGCTTATGTGGTATTGCCTCTCATTGAAGAATCTGAAAAACTTGATCTGAAGTCAGCCATAGAAGAATACCAAAGGCTACAGGAGAAAGTTTTCCCCCAGTTTCAGGTGGGTTTACTGCATGGTCGGATGAGTTCTGCCGAAAAGGATCAGGTGATTGAGTCTTTTCGCCAGCGAACGCTGCACATTTTAGTCTCCACAACCGTTGTAGAAGTGGGGGTGGATATTCCCAATGCGTCGGTGATGCTGATCGAACATGCCGAACGCTTTGGGCTTTCTCAACTGCATCAATTGCGGGGGCGGGTGGGGCGAGGATCCGATCAGTCGTTTTGTTTGTTGATGACCCCCTCGCAGTCGGATACGGCTCTGCAACGCTTAAAAGTTTTGGAACAGTCCAACGACGGCTTTTTTATTGCCGAAATGGATTTGCGCTTCCGTGGCCCTGGGGAAGTGATGGGAACCCGCCAATCGGGCTTACCCGACTTTGCCCTGGCTAGCCTGATCGAAGATCACGACGTGCTGGAGTTAGCCCGCTCAGCCGCCGAAGCCGTGTTGGCCGAGGATCCCGATCTTGAGCGCTATCCTCACCTGCAAGCGGTTTTGCAAGCACAACAGTCTCGGCTGTTGGGGCAAGCCATTTTTACATGAGCCAGGCAGACCGATGGGAGGGGATCCCCGAAACAGGCATTTGGCGAGTCTTTTCCAAAAGGTTTTCAGAAAGGGTAGATCCGGTTGACCGTCGTCTCTCGGGCAAAGCCTTAAGATATGTGCGTTAAGATATGTGAAGTTGATTTCTCCGGCATCCAATGGCGATCCCTCCTGTTTTAGATGCTCCTGCCACCACTCCCCGCCTGCCCAGCGGAGCCTTGTCGGTACACCGATTGGATCCCCCCCTGCGCTACGACCCGACGGCTATTGCCCAGGAATATCGCGGCCAATACGGTCAGGTTTGGCGTCGCCTGTTTAGCCTGGTCTACCCGTTTGTGGCGCTGCTGGTGCAGGTGTTTTGGGATCGCCTGTGGGGACAAGAACACCAGCAACGACCTCGCCATGCCATCCGGTTGCGGGAAATTTTAACGGAATTGGGGCCAACCTCCATCAAAATTGGGCAGGCGCTTTCCACCCGTCCAGATTTGGTCTCACCCCTCTTTTTGGAGGAACTGACCAAGCTACAGGATGAACTACCCCCCTTTGACAATCAAATTGCTTTTGATTTGATCACCGCCGAATTGGGCTTGCCTCCCCACGAAATTTATCGAGAAATGAGTGCTCAGCCGATTGCTGCTGCCAGCTTGGGGCAGGTTTATCAAGCCTATCTAAAAACGGGAGAAAAAGTAGCGGTTAAAGTGCAAAGACCGGATCTGATCAAACATATCTCTATTGATATGTATATCATCCGCTCCTTGGCTGCCTGGGCAAAACGAACCTTTCCCAAAATTCGTAGCGATTTGGTGGGAATTGTGGATGAATTTGCCAGCCGTCTCTACGAAGAAATGGACTATACCCAAGAGGGAGAAAACGCCGAGCGTTTTTTACAGCTTTATCGTCATCCTTCAATCTATGCCCCCAGAATCTACTGGCCTTACACGGGTCGGAAGGTCTTGACAATGGAATGGATTGACGGGATAAAACTTACCCAGTTGGAAAAAATTACGGCGGCGGGTTTGAATGGGCGGCAACTTATTGAAGTGGGGGTAAACTGTTCCCTCAGACAGCTTTTAGAAAATGGTTTCTTTCATGCGGATCCCCATCCTGGCAACCTATTAGCGATGCCCGACGGACGATTGGCCTACATTGACTTTGGCATGATGAGTGCCATTCAACCTCATCAACGCTATGGATTGATCAAGGCGATTGTTCACCTAGTGAATCGAGATTTTTCGGGTTTAGCCCATGACTATGTGGAACTTGAGTTCTTGACAAAAGACACTGATCTAACCCCTATCATTCCAGCTTTGGGTCATGTATTTGCCGAGGCGATGGGGGCAAGTGTGGCGGAAATGAACTTTAAGAGCATGACGGATAAATTGTCAGCGGTGATGTATGACTATCCATTTCGTGTACCTGCTTACTATGCCTTAATCATTCGCTCCCTGCTCACATTAGAAGGTATTGCCATCAGCTTGGATCCCAACTTCAAGGTGTTAAGCGTTGCCTATCCCTACGTAGCTGGTCGATTGCTGAGTGATCCGGCTCCTGAGCTACGCATTTCTCTCAAAGAATTGCTATTTGGTGAAGGACAATTTCGTTGGAATCGTCTAGAAAATTTATTGCGAAATGCCTCCAAAAGTGAAGACTTCGATCTGGAGGGATCCCTAGAGAAAGTCCTGGATTTCATCTTCTCTGAGCGGGGAACGTTCCTGCGGGAAGGTTTGGTGGAGGCGATCTTTACCCCCAGCTCTTCCAACGGATCCCAGCCGCAGCAGGGCTGGCATCATCTGCAACGGGTCTGGCAACTCCTTTCGGAAAATCCCTCCTTTCAACCCCTCAACCTGTTGCCGGTGGTTGCTAAAGTTGCCACCAAACCAGAAGCTCAGCAATGGGGGCAGCAGTTGGCCTCGCGCTGGTTGCAGCGCTCGGCGGCTCAGTGGTTGCGTCAGTGGTTTGCTCCCGCCCAACTGCCTGCCTCTACCCTGCGAGATCCCTAAAGAGCCTGCGCCAGGATCTCTGCATCCACGTTGCCCCCTGACAGCACCAGTCCAACCCGCTTCCCTTGAATGGCTAGCTTGTGGGAGAGAAGCGCCGCCACTGCCACCGCCCCCGTTGGTTCGACGACCATCTTCATGCGATAAAGCAAAAACCGCATCGCCTGCAAAATCTCCGCATCGGAAACCAACAGCACTCCGTCCACCATCTGTCGAATCACCGCAAAGGTACACACTCCGGGATAGGTGGTGCGGATCCCGTCGGCAATCGTATCAGGCACAGGGATCCGCACCCGCTCTCCCTTTTGCAGGGATTGGTAAAAATCATCCCCAGTTTCTGGTTCCACGCCATAGATCGTGATGGTGGGGTTGACGGTGCGAGCCACCATACTGCATCCGCTCAGTAACCCCCCGCCGCCCAGGGGCACCATCAATACATCCAGATCCGCCACCTGCTGAAATAGCTCCAGGGCAACCGTTCCCTGTCCGGCGATAATTTGCCAGTCATCATAGGGAGGAATCAGGGTCAGCCCTCGCTCCCTGGCCAACTCTTGGGCGATCGCCTCGCGGTCTTGCTGTTGCCGATCATAATCCACGATCTCCGCCCCATAGCCGAGTGTGGCTTGCCGTTTGGCCTGAGGAGCATCGTTGGGCATGACAATTGTGGCCGGGATCCCCAGGGTTTTAGCGGCGATGGCGACCCCTTGGGAATGGTTTCCTGACGAAAAGGCCACTACCCCCCGCTCTCGCTCCCCTGTCCCCAATTGTAGGATCCGATTCATGGCTCCCCGCACCTTGAAGGATCCCCCCCGTTGGTAGTGTTCTCCCTTGAAAAAGCATTGATTATGGACAATCTGGTCAAAAGTTCGACTGGTGAATAAGGGCGTGGGTTGGAGGAAGGGGGTGATCCGATTGGCGGCAGCCTCAATGTCGCGGATTGTCAGGGGAAGTGGAGCCGGACTATTGGTGAAGGGAGGAGAAACCGTCATTATCTTCATGGTTTAGTGAATAAACCGATCCAGGGCACGTTTCAGTTCTTCCAGCTCCATCTCAATATTGCCCGTCTCGGCGGCATGGACAATGCAACTGCTGATATGGTCATCCAAAATTAAGCGAGCCACCCGATCCAAAGCTCCCCTGACCGCCGCAATCTGCAACAGCACATCGGGGCAGGGCTGCCCTTCCGCAATCATTGAGCGGATCCCATGCACATGCCCTTCAATGCGCGCCATCCGATTGAGGAGCTTGCGCTGCGCTTCCGGATCATGCTGGTGGGCATGGGCACGTCCCGACAGGGGTGGGTTTTCTAGAGCGATCTCCAACTCATCTTGCCAGTCATCCTGGACAGACTCAGAACCGACCCGCGTATCGCGAGATTCTTGGGTGGAGACATGAGATGGCAGCGATGGGGAAAGGGGGGAATGAACGTGTTGATGGTGGGGGTTGCCAGAGAAGGTAGACATAAAAAGCAGGCTAGCCACTCTAAGGTAGTGGGATGAGCATCTCTCCATAGTCGAAAAGGAACTAAGGACAGACATTCTCCAGGCATCTTATCTCAGATCCCCAGTGGGGTTGGAAAAGCGGGAGCGGCTCTTCCAATATCTCCAGAGGGATCCCTTAACCCATACTCCACACTATTTCACCATTCACAGCCGTAAAATCTAGGGAATTTCCCCCTTGCTATCAATTTGTAGTCCCTACGCGATCTCTCCTGTACAATTGCCTCAGTTATGGAAAGTAGGGCAATCTTGCCTAGCTAAGCAGTATGTTGAGTGGATTTCGCCCCGCCCTTTTTCTCGCGTGATTTGGTGATGAATGGATTCTTGCCCTCCCTAAAACTGCTGAGTGTATTGGCATTCTGGGCATTGCTTAGCCCTCCTGTCTGCCTTGCCCAGTCTGATTTGCCGGTTCCTAATCCCGCCCAGCCCCGCCTCGATGTAGAGTTGCCCCAGCCCCAAAAACGCTACATCTTAGGTGCTGGAGATCGGGTGCAGATCAATGTCTTTAATGTGCCGGAGTTTACGGGCGAACAACAAATTTTATTGGATGGATCGATTACCCTGCCACTGGTGGGATCCATCACCGTAGAGGGACTAACCCTACAGCAAGCCGCCGATGAAATTACCTTTCGCCTGTCGGCCTTTTTGGAGCGTCCCATTGTTAACGTGTTGCTGCTGGCAGCTCGTCCCCTGCGGATTGCCGTGATTGGAGAGGTCAACCGTCCGGGTGTTTATACGCTACCCAGTGGCACCTCCACGACGACGGCAGGAGCTAACCAGCCCAGGATCCCCACCGTCAGCGAACTCATTCAGACGGCAGGTGGCATTACCCAAACGGCTAACATTCGCAACATTCAAGTCCGCCGCCCTCAAATTGGTTCGACCGGGGTCAACCAGAGTTTTACCGTTAATCTTTGGGACGTGTTGCAGGGAGGGGATCCCCAAAAAGATTTGCTCTTGTTTGATGGCGACTCGGTGTTTATCCCCACCGTCGTGGATCTGGCTGCCGAAGAAGCCAGCCAGCTAGCCAGTGCCAACTTTGCTCCCGATGAAATTGCCGTCAACGTTGTGGGGGAAGTGGTCAACCCTGGGCAACTGCGCCTCACCCCCAATGCCACCCTCAATGAGGCGATTCTGACGGCGGGAGGACTCAACCAGCGGGCGGATCCCAACGCTGTTGAACTGATTCGCCTCAATCCCAACGGCAGTGTTTCCCGACAGGAGGTGGTGGTGGATTTCAGTCAAGGCTTGAATGCCCCCCAAAATCCCGCCCTGCAAAATACGGATATCATTGTCGTCAAGCCGACGGAATATGTGCAGGCTTCCGATAGCTTCGAGCTTTTTATAAGTCCTCTCCTCAATATCAGCAATGCCCTGCGTATTTTCCGTTAATTCCCTTGCCTTCCGTTGACTGAAGATCCCATGAATTGGATCCCGTAAACAACCCCCATCCCTAGCTCCCGTTCTGTACCCCGTGACACCTATGGCTGATACTATTCTCGAAAAGCCAGATTATCTCAGTTCGGCTGGCCCAGAAGCTGAAATCAATATGATGCGAGCCTTGCGGCGGCATTGGCTAGCTGGCTTAGGAACAGCGGTAGCGATGGTATCGGGGGTGGCTTTCTACACCAACTCACAGGTGCCCATCTATCAATCTGAAGCGCTCATTTTGCTAGATACCCAGTCGGCAATTCCGGTGGTGGATTTATCTACTTCAGCCACGGTGGGCAGTTCCAAAGATCGCTCCACAGAAGTAGAAATTTTGCGAAGTCGCCCGCTAGTGGAACGAGCGGTGGCGGATTTGATTACTGAGGATCCCACATTGACCGTTGGACAGGTATTAGGAGGGCTTTCGGCTCGACAAATTGAACGTTCGGATATCTTGCGAGTCACCTACAAAGATACGGTTCCTGACCGCATTAAAAAAGTCTTGGATGCCCTGGGATCCACCTACGTGGACTACAGCTTAGAGAGCAAACGCTCTCAGGCTACGAACGCCATTCGCTTTATCGAAGAACAACTGCCGGTGGCGCGCGCCGCTCTCGATACCTCAGCCGCGGCTATCCGTGACTTTCAAGAAGCCTATGGAATTGTTAACTTTGATGCTTATGCCACAGGCGTAGCCGATGTCGCCCAAGCCCTAGCTACCCAGTCCCTGCAAGCCAAGATTCAGTTGGAACAAACCCGCCAGCAGGAACAGGAAATCCTGGAGCAAATTCGCCAACTGGGGCAGGATCCCTCCACCCTCATGCAGCAATCCCTGCTCAGCCAAAGTAGTAGTTACCAAGAGCTAGCCAAACAATTACAAGAGATCGATATTCAGTTAGCCCTAGAACGGGTGCGCTTTCGAGATGACTCCCCCACGGTTTTAAGTTTGAGTAATCGTCGCCGTAATCTGGAAAATCTCCTCAAACAGGAGGCACTCAGTATTTTGCAAGGCACAACCCCCGTGGCGCTTTCTCCGGAAGTGGGATCCTCTACTCCCACCTCCGTCCCCCTGCTACGGGATAGCCTGACGACTCCCCCCCTAGCCACTGCCGGATTGCCTGCTACCCCTACTAATGCTGGAACCACTGAAAGTCTAGCCGGGATCCCGGATTCCGGATCCCTGCAACAGAGTCTGATGGCCGAACTGCTGCAAGCCCAAACCAACCTGGCGGTTCAATCGGTACAAGTCCTCAGCATCAATCAAGCCGAAGTCGAAGTGGCTAGCCGCCTAGAGCAGATCCCTTCTCTCCAGAAAGCTTATGTTGAGCTGGTGCGGCAAAATCAGGTGGATTCAGCGGTGGTTAACAACTTTCTAGAAAAACTACAAAACCTCCGCATTACCGAAGCGCAAGAGACCTCCCCCTGGCGCGTCTTGCAACCCGCCATTACCCCAACCACTCCCATCTCTCCTGACTTAAGGCGCAACTTAGTCCTGGGTTTGATGGCGGGCGTATTAAGTGGTCTGGGGATTGCTCTTTTGTTGGAGAGTATTGATCACCGCATTAAAGATGTGGAAGAAGCTCGCGCCCTAACGGGTTTACCGCTGTTGGGGGCGGTGCCGAAGGTGACAAGCGAAATTTTGTCAGGGGTGATTCACAACAACGACTACACTCCATTTACCGAAGCCTTCCGGTCAATCGCCGTCAGCATGGGCTATCTGGGAACCGCCGGACAGATCAAAACCCTCTTGTTAACCTCGGCAATTCCTTCAGAAGGGAAGTCAACGGTCAGTTTTTGTTTAGGGATGGCTCTGGCGGATTTAGGACACCGCGTCCTGATTGTGGATGCGGACATGCGTAAGCCAGGCATCCACGGTCTGCTCAATCAGCCTAACGCCCAGGGATTGAGCAGTGTGATTGCCTCAGATCGCCCTTGGCCTTCCCTGATTCACCTCTATTCGGATCATCTGCATGTCTTGACGGCAGGTCCAGTTCCCCCCAATCCGATTGCCCTCTTGGGTTCCTCCAAGATGACGCAGCTTTTGGCCGAGTGGCGACAACGATATGACTATGTGTTAGTAGATACGCCACCCGTTTCTGGGATCGCGGACGCCCAAAGTATTGCCAATCAAGTAGATGGTGTGGTCTATGTCTTGGGCATAGAACGTTCCGATCGGCAAATTATTGCGAGGGCCTTAGAACTACTCAAAAGCACCCAGGCAAATTTGGTGGGTATGGTGGTCAATCTTGTGGATGCCAAACAAAATGCTTACCACTATCGCTACTACACCGCCTACTATGGCAAGCCTTCCGACCAAAAGAAAACGACAAGTCGAGCGACATCTAGCCGCTTGAAGGAGAATTCTTAAGGCTTAAATTTTTAGCGATTAAAATAGGGATCCCGGCCTTTTACTCCCCGCCTAACGCTACTCAGCCAAAAATGCTTAAGGATCATCATTGCAAAAATCTATACCAGGGTCTAGTGTGGATCTAGTCTGGATCTTGTGGAAAGACTTGAGTTCCCTGTGGTGCTGCACGATAGATTGAATAGTTTCCCAGATTTTCTCGATCTGGCTATAGCTTTGGTGCAAAATTACTTAGGAACTACCTTCCACCTCTATGGAATATGCATTAGTAATTGACTCTTGGCCAACTGTTTGTCAAGTTTCCTTTTTTGAACAGTGGCAAGAAATGCTGTCTAGTCTATTTCGTGGAGATAGGCTGGGTAAACAGGCGGCTTATCGGAAGCGCATGACCACTGTGGACTGGGTGATCCCGGGTAAGTTGGCGGTGGGATCCTTACCTCGTCCTGGTGACAGTGCTATCCTGGCGAAAGCGAAAATTCAAGTCATCTTTTCCCTTTGTGCCCCAACCGAAGGCTCCTTACCACCGGATGTTCGCAAGCAGTTTTACTGTGGCAATTTAGTCTTGCCCGATAGCCACTGGAAGCACCCGATTCGGGTTGAGCAGTTGCGGCGGGCTGTCGAAGTGGTGCATCGAAGCGTTGAGAAAAATATGCCCATTTATGTGCATTGTTTAGCGGGCATCGAGCGCTCCCCATTGGTTTGTATTGCCTATCTGTGTTGCTATCAAAACCTGCAACTGCAAGATGCCCTTACCTGGGTTAAACAGGTGCATCCACGCACCATGCCCACTCGTGATCAACTGAATGTTATTAAGCAGTTATTGTGAATTTCCTGACTGCCCAGCGGGTTTGATTGCCGCCTTGAATCTAAAGAACTTTGGAAGTTGTGGTAGAGCTAACCATGCCTTTAATGGAGAATCAGCTAAGCTATCCCTGGTGGGTTCTACTCCCTATCAATAAGGGTTTGAGCCGGTTCTCAACGACAATCAGGACAGGAATCTATGGCAAACTTCAATCGTGGCATCATGCGATTTGCTGGAGCCGATAGCCCTCTAGCAATAGCCCTCTCCACAGGGGTTGTGATAGGTGTTGTGGGATCCTTAATTTGGTGGGCGCTGCATTCTGCCTACAGTCTTTAGCCCCTCTGACTCCCCCTTGCCCCTCCGATGTGGACTCCTGAGCAACAGCAACGTCTGCGTCATCGGCTTTTGGATTGGTATGGGCAGCAGGGCAGAGATCTGCCGTGGCGACACACCAGGGATCCCTATGCCATTTGGGTCTCTGAGATCATGCTGCAACAAACCCAGGTGACAACGGTTTTGCCCTACTTTCAGCGCTGGTTAGAGCAACTCCCCCACATCCAGGACTTAGCTGTCGCTGCTCCGGCTCAGGTACTCAAGCTCTGGGAAGGGTTGGGCTATTATCGACGGGCACGCTACCTCCAGCAGGCGGCTCAGCAGTTAGTCGCCGAACGACAGGGAGTGTTTCCCACCACTTTGGAAGAAGCGATGGGATTGCCGGGGATTGGTCGCACCACAGCGGCGGGGATCCTGAGTGCTGCTTTTGATCGACCGCTCCCTATTCTGGATGGTAATGTCAAGCGGATATTGGCTCGTTTGGGGGCGTTGCCGGTTCCTCCCCGCAGGGCAACTCGGCAGCTTTGGCAATGGTCGGAGACTTTATTGGATCGGCAGCATCCCCGCGACTTTAACCAAGCTCTGATGGATTTGGGGGCGCTGATCTGTCGTCCCCGACAGCCTCACTGTAGAGAGTGCCCTTGGCAAGAGGATTGCACCGCTTACAATCACAGACAGCAAGATCACTATCCTATGTCTGAACCCACCCCACCCCGCCCCCACAAAACCATTGCTGTTGCCGTCGTTTGGCAAGGGGAGCAGTTGCTCATTGATCAACGGTTGGAAAGTTCGATGCTGGGGGGCTTATGGGAATTTCCGGGGGGGAAGATTGAGGAGGGAGAAACGGCGGCGGAATGCGTCGTGCGGGAGGTGAAAGAGGAAATTGGCATTGATGTGGTGGTGGAATCGGCGCTGACCACTATCGACCATGCCTACAGCCATTTTACGATTACGCTCATTGCCTTCATTTGTCGCTATGTGGCGGGAGAAGCGCGGGCGTTGCAATGCAGTGATGTGCGCTGGATTTATCCTTCTCAACTGAGTGAGTATGCCTTCCCTTCTGCCAATCAAAAACTTTTTCCGGCTCTCTACGAATGGCTGAACACCCAATCCTCCAGTACCTCTTAATTCAGACTGATGACCACTTTTTTTCTGCTGGTTGAGACCCTCTGCCCGGAAGGGTGTCATTGCAGATTTTGTTCACAAAGACGGAACCACAACTATTTTGTATAGGCAAGTTGGGGCGAGGAATCGATGAAATCATATGACTGGATCGTGGTAGGCGGCGGCATCACCGGAAGTTTGCTGGCCTATCATTTGGTTCGCCAACCATCCCGTGTTTTATGGCTGGAAAAAGATGTATCCCTGCGGGGAGCCAGCCGCTATAGCTATGGTGGATTTAGTTATTGGGCGGCCAAAACCCCTCTGCAACAGACCCTCGCCCAACGGAGTTTTGATCGCTATTTTGAGTTGCAAGACGAATTGCCAGAGAATTTCCGACTGCGCTTGCTTGACTTGGTCATGCCCATTTTGCCGGGATGGGATCCCCAGCAGGTGCTAGCCATGCACGCCGATATGCGGATCCCGCCCCAACTGATTGATGTTCCGTCGGCTTGCCAATTGGAGCCGCTCCTCAACCCAACCGCCTTTGATGCCGCTCTCACCGTTCAGCACGGCCACCTTCATCCGGGACGATTGGTCAAAGCTTTGCAAGCTGCTTTCCAGGCGTTGGGGGGCGACGTGATCATTCAGCCCGTCACAGGTTTTTTGGGTCAGCCCAGCATCAGCGGTGTCACCACCCCAACCCACACCTATAGCGGATCGCAGGTAATTGTCTGTGCAGGTGGTTGGAGTCGGCAGTTGGTCAACCAAACGGGGTTGTCGATCCCCCTTTACTTCACCCATGCCGAGTCGATAGAAATTCCCCCTCCGCCTGACCTACACCTGCGGGCATTGGTCAACCCCATTCCCCTCAAGCGTTTTGACCTAGAAGCGGAGTCTTGTCGGCCTGAGAAAATCGGTTTGTGGGCAGCCGCGGGGCATGAGGCAGCGCCACCCATCCTGGATGTGGGGGCAGTGCCATTTGGAGAGGAGGGGATCCGCATCGGGCAGGTGAGCCGCACCTTGACGGATCCAGAGGCAAGGGTGGATCCCGTCAGCAGCGAGGCGGCCATGCGGCAGGGATTGCGCCCCTATCTTCCCAGCCTTGCCGATCTGCCGGGGCAGTGGTACGAATGTTTGGTGGCGTTTACGGCTGACCAGTTGCCCCTCGTGGGATCCCTCCAGCCGGGGCTGTCGATTTTTTCTGGATTTAGCAATCCACTGGCTACCGTACCCGCCCTAGCCGAGCGCTTTGCTACCCATCTCACCGCCGGAACGGTTGACCGGGATCCGCTGCTAGCACCGCTATCCCCCAGCCGCTTTGGCAAGGGGTGAGGATCCCCCCAGTTCAACAAGCCACTTCCGAGTCGAGATGAAAAGGGATCCGCACGGTAAAGGTGGTCTGGTTGTTTTCACTTTCGACAGCGATACTGCCATCCAAAAGAGAAACCCGTTGCTGAACCAGGGCTAAGCCTAATCCTGTACCCCCTTGCCGCCAGGGATCCGCATTGGGCACTCGATAAAACTTCTCAAAAATATGGGGAAGCTCACGACTAGGAATTTCTACCCCCGTATTGCGGACAACAATCATCAAATGTTGTCTATTGGCGGTTACCTGCACAAAAATATCCTCATGAGGGGGGGTATATTTGCAGGCGTTGTTGAGCAGCTCGCTCAAAATTTGCTCCAGACCCAACGGCAGCGCATAAATTTGAGGCAAGTTTTGGGACAATTCGACGGTTAAGGTTTGTTGACGGCTTTGGGCACGGTCATAAAAGGGCTTGATAACCGTTGGGATCCAACTTTGTAGATCCATCTGCTGAAATTGTTGGGGATCGGGATTGGCTTCCAATCGTTGCAGATCCAGCAGATCGTTAATCAGGCGAATTTCCCGCTCACATTCCTCCTGCAAAATTTGCAGATAACGAGTGATTTTGGCAGCATCCTGCAAATGGGTTACCTGGGGATGAAGCAGGCTAGTCAGGAGTTGAATAGCCATCCGAATACTGGAAAGTGGTGTACGTAACTCATGGGAAACGGTACTCAAAAAGTCATTTTTGAGGGCATCCAGACGACGTAGTTCTATGACTTGAGCATTGAGTTGGGCGGTGCGATCCTGAACTTTGGCCTCTAAATCTTGGTTGAGGGTTTGGATTTGCCCAAACAGTTGACCCTGTTGAATGGCAATAGCTAACTGATCGGCAATCGCCTCCACCAGAACCTTTTCAGAATTGAGCCACTGTGCCGATAGATTTTCACTGGCTAAGGCTAAATATCCCCAAAAAGTTGTGGGGTTGGATTCAGAAATAGGTTGGGGGATCTGCGAACTCAGGGATAGGGGTACAAATAGAGAAGTCCTGGCCTTATCCATTAACCAATGGGGGGATGGTTGGGATCCCGTCTGCTGGATGAAGGTCATGGATTCATTACTACCAGAAGCTAATGACGGAAGACTCGCTTCTGCCGCTAAGAGAGTGACGATTTCAAACCGTTTGAGATGCTGGGTAATGGGATGGGGTTGATCGGGCAAAATAGAGCCTAATTCATCCAAATGACTGTGATGGCGGCGATAGTCGGCTCGATTGATCCAAACCGCTTGTTCGGGCAGATATTGGGCGATAATCACCTGATCCACATGCAAAATTTGGCTAATGGCTGCCACAGCCGTTGAAAAGATATCTTCCAAATGCAGCGAGTTGCGAATGGCTTGAATGACTTGGTTGAGGGCACGTTCCCGTTGTGCCTGTTGCTGACTGTGCTGATAAAGTTGACTTTGTTGAATAGCACTTTCCACCTGAGATCCCAGGTTTTCCAAAAAGTGCATCTGCCAGGAATGCCAATGGCGGGGATGCAGGTAGTGATGCACCACCAATAGACCCCAAAACTCCTCCCCCTGCATGAAGGGAAAACAAAGCAGCGACTTAATGGGAGGGGCGATCGGGCTAAAAGGAATGTCAGCAAGAGGAGACTGAAACAGATCCGGTAGAGCATAGCTGCGTCCGGCCTGCAAATGGGGGAGCAGTTGTTGACACCACTCGCGGTTGAGGGAGGTTTGCAGGAGGCTGGGGTGCTCGGCCTGATGAGCCTCAGCAATCACAAGCGGGGATCCCTGCGGCCATTTACGACAGATCAAGACACTATCCGCCTGCAAAAACTGCCGCACCTCTTGCACCGTCGTGGTCAAAATATCATTTAAATCGAGGGATTGACGAATATGAGCTGTGATGGTGCTCAGCAGTTGTTCTTGGCGATTTTGTTGTTGCAGCGTTTCGAGGGTGCGACTCGCTTGGAGTAGCCGTTGCATCCGTTGTCGCAACACCGCCCAATGGATAGGCTTGGTCACATAATCGGCGGCTCCAGCGGCAAAAGCCCGATCCACCGAAACACTATCCTCCAAACCTGTGATCATCAAAACAGGGGTATTGTGGCTATTGGGCAGGGCTTTCAGGTGGCTACAACAGGCAAACCCGTCCATAACGGGCATGATGGCATCCAGCAGGATAATGTCCGGTTGCAACTGTTGAAAGAGTCGCAAACACTCCTCCCCATCAATGGCCTCGACAACGCGATATCCTTCCCCAGCTACCAGATGACGTAGCCATTGTCGCGTGACCCGATCATCATCCACCAATAACACCAAGGGATCCATGGTGGGGGTGGGGGGTGGGATGGGGTCGAGGGTCTCTAGAAGCATCGATAGCTGGAGATATGGAGGAACCTGCTGAGCAGGATCAAGCAGCAGCCCATGTTGAGAAACACGAACTGTATCTATTTTCAACCGCGAAATGGCTGGGCGCATCCTGATTTCTACTACAGAAACCGATCAATTGGTTGCTCTGGAGTTACAAGAGTCTGGAGGCACAACCTCCCGCACAAACTAGGACGTTCTTCCCCTTGTTCCCCACTCCTTCCCCACCGCATCTGTTCTGGGCAACACCCCAAATCAGCGGTGGCTAGTAGCCTTGGTAACCCAACCAACTATCTTTATACCGTCCGCTGCATTTGGATTATTAGACCTTGCGCAAAGACATCATTCATAGTATTACCGCTTCAACTGGTCGCCGTAGTGATCGCTGAGTCTCAGTACCATATCCAAAACGGACAACTAGATCTGGTCTGAGATCACCAATGCCAAGATAAGTAGCGAATTGTGGACGTAATGATAAAACCTCAACTGGCTGGTTCAAAAATGCATTTTTTATGCCTAGTGCAGTTGCTTGCAAGGCGAACCGCTCGTAACATCGTCCTGTTTCAACCCAATGTTCCTTATCGTTACGCTCAGACACAAATACAGCAATCCCCGCAGAGGTACGAATGTGTTTAGCATATTTGTCGTTTTCACTCTTGGTTGTAAAAAACAAATTCAACAATCTCATCCCCAGCCAGCGAGGAACAATAGGATTTCCTGACGAACCAGCAAATAGCCCATCCCTTTTGCTCAAGACTTCGTCATGGCTGAATCTAATCCAAGATTTCAGTTCCTCAACAAAGGCTCGATCATTCATCTGCGCTGTATTACCCTGAACAACATACTCCAGGATGTTCTCAATTTGGGCTTTTTCGGTGATCAGCAATATCCTGACCCCATTGCCCTGCCCTGTCGCTTCAAGGGAGGCTAAATCAGCGGTGCTTAATTTTCTACCGTCATACTCAACTCGACTGCATTGACGTTGAGGAATCGCATTAAAAAGGTCAGAAGATATTATTTTTGAGGGTTCTAAGGTGACTTTCACCCTGTCATCAACAGAATCGAAATGTGCAAATCCGTGCTTGCCAAATGCCTGTGCCGCTTGAATCAGATTTTCGGCAGCACAGCCTAAACTCACAAACAAATGATGGTCATCAGGATCAACAGCAGGGCATCTCCGTGCCCAGTCTGGCAAAATTGAAATGGTTTGATCTGCAATCGTGAATTTCCAGCATTGCGTATTATGACTCGACGCAGCTAAGGTAGCGTAGCGAACCAGTTCATGATTGACTGCTATCAGGTCGTTCGTTGAGTTATCTAAGGTATGTCGCCAAGTATCACGGACGGTATTGTTGTATCGACCGTTAGACTGATGAGCAGTTCCTATTGCATATGTCATTGCTCCTCCCGTCAGTGCAGTAAGACCTAAAATAATTTGTCTTCGACTCAGCATCAGTAAACCCTCAGTCTGAAACTTGGAGTGATACCCTACGGATTTTTGCAGCGATGAGCGGGGATAGCATTAACCAGACTAAGCCAATAGGCATTAAGCCACCTTGCAACAAATTATAGTCAGCACCGATTTGCTGCCATGAATAGCCTAAGACAAAAAAACCCAGACTAATCTCGAATACGACGGTTAGCAGCAGCCACAGTATACCAATGCCCAAAAGTTGGGAAAAGTGCGATACATGAAGCCATCGGATAAATAACGTGGCGATCATCAACACCAATACTGATCCAATAGCAAATGAAACTTGATGAGCAAGAGGATCACCCAGAAATGGCACTAGGCAAAAGATCCGAGCAGCACCATTTAAGCTCTCCACAAGAATAAATACAAGCCAAATCACAATGCTTTTCAGGATGATTATGGTCATATGTCATGTCCTTACAACCAAAGTGCCCTCTAGCTATGAGAGTAAAACTGAAAACTGAGTAACTTGTGAGAAATTCTTGCGATTATAATTCCGATCAGTTGGTTTCGGTCTAACAAAGCGGTTAAGCGGGGAAAAGGGTTTGGAGCACCTGAGCGGGCAAAATAGAGGTAATCTTTTGATCGGCAGCCCGCACCCAGCGATAGGGGCCTTGGGAGGGCAGGAGGCGATGGGGATCCGTTGGGCCAAAGAGAGCCAGCAAAGGGGTTTGGGTGGCAACGGCTAGGTGCATGGGGGCGCTATCGGTGCAGAGGAGCAGGGTGGCTCCGGCGATCATGCCCGTCAGTTGACTGATCTGGCGAGGACGGGTTAGGTAGAGATCCGGTTGCCGATCCAAAAAGGCTTGGGCTAGCTCCTGATCCTCAGGGCCAATCAACAGAACCATCGGCAGCTCAGGCCGTTTTTTCTGAAAGCCCTGCATGATCTCTAGCCAACGCTCCACCGGATAAATCTTTTGAATACCCTTGTTGATGGAGATCTGACTGGCTCCGGGATGGATCAACACATAATCAGACTTGTCGCCAAACAAACGCTGCCGCTCCTGTTCACACCAATCGAGAGCCGGCTTTTTGAGGCGAATTTGCGGTAGGGGAGTGGTGGTAGCCCCCGGAAATCCTTGCAGCAGATCCGCATACATACTCGCGGCATACTGCTCCTCTTTGAGGGGGACTGCATCCGTTAACCACGGACCTGTTGTTTGTCCATAGCCCACCCGCTTGGGGATCCCGGTCAACCAGAGCAGCAGCTTCAGCCCCCAGGAACGCCCTAGACTGACAACCCCGTCATATTGCCGCTCCCGAATCCGCCCCAAGAGATCGCTGAGATCCCCCAAAGACACCTGTTCCTTAAAGGCAAAGGTGAGGACACGATCCACGGAAGGACAGACCTCATAAGCCCCCGCCGCTCGTGGTTCCACCATCACCTCGATTTCCGCCTGGGGAAACCGTTGCCGCAGCCCCGCCAGTGTGGGAAAAAATAAGATCTGATCGCCGATTCCACCGGGAACAAGGGCTAAAATACGCTCGTGCATGGGGTTGACCTGCGTAAGAGAGATCAGGAACGTGGCCGAGGAACAGGACTTAGGCTAATTATGAGCTTAATTATGAATGGGATCAGGAATTAAGGATAATTAAACTGGCCGATTTCGCGGATGCTGAGTTAAGTATTTCTGCTGTGACGGCTGAATAACCTTAACTATTGTAACGGCTTCAGTCCCTGGATCATCCTTATTCTCCCCAGTCTGCATGGATTCTATTCCCCTTCTTGATCTCCGCCAGCAATACCAGGCGTTAGCCCCTGAGTTAGTTCCCCAGATTGAAGCCCTTTTGGCCTCTGGTTATTACATTGGTGGAACCGCCGTTCAACAGTTTGAGGAAGCGTTTGCTCAGTTTCTGGGATCCGGATCCCCAACCCCTCTAGAAGTGATTGGCTGCAACTCCGGTACCGATGCCCTCTATTTGGCGCTACGGGGTCTGGGCATTCAAGCAGGGGATGAGGTGTTAACCAGCGCCTTTAGTTTTTTTGCCTCGACGGGGGTGATTTCTCAGGTGGGAGCACGCCCTGTCTTTATCGATATCAACCCGCAAACCTTTAATCTGGATCCGAGCCAGATTGCTCGCCACATTACCCCCCGCACCAAGGCGATCATTCCCGTGCATTTGTTTGGGCAGCCCCTCGATATGACGGCTGTGATGGCGATTGCCCGCCAGCATCAATTAGCAGTGATTGAAGACTGCGCCCAAGCGGTGGGAGCCTGCTGGGCTGGTCAAACGGTGGGCACGTTTGGGGAGGTGGGCTGTTTTAGTTTCTTCCCCACCAAAAACTTGGGGGCGGCGGGAGATGCCGGAGCAATGGTCGTCCGGGATCCCCATCTTGCAAAAACTCTGCGGATCCTCAAAGATCACGGCCAAAGCCAGCAATATCGCCATGAGGTGGTGGGCATCAACAGTCGTCTGGATGCGCTGCAAGCCGTCATTTTATCGGTCAAATTGCGCCATCTGCGGGAGTGGAATGGGCGACGCCGCAGTTTAGCCGACAGCTATACCCACCTGCTGCATGGGATCCCTGATCTCCTTCTCCCCAGCGCCATTGTAGGGGGAAATAGCGTCTGGCATCAGTACACGGTACGCATTTTGGGGGATCCGACTCGGCGGCGGGATCGGGTACGCGACTATCTACAACGCATCGGCATCAGCAGTCGCATTTATTATCCGGTTCCTCTGCACTTACAGGCGGTTTATCACCCCTTGGGCTATCAAGTGGGGGACTATCCAGAAGCGGAAAGGACAGCTCAGCAAGTGTTGTCATTGCCCTTTTTCCCAGAGCTAACCTTGGCTCAGCAAAAACGGGTGGCTAGTGGGTTAGCCAGCGCGATGCAAGCGACTACCACCTAGCTTGTCTGCCTAACGCCCTGCCGCTCAGCCGCGAGCGGCGGGCGCGGCTGAGAGAAGGAGTCTAATGCAACTCGCCGCTTGTCGGCTGCAGCGGCTGGTTAGGCAGGGCGAGGCTACAGACTAAGCTCGACCCGCAGGGCTACACCGAAGGCTATATTGATGCCACTATTTGTGACATTTTCTCTGCGTTTTGCCACAAAACCCCCTTTCTGAAAAATCGGGGGTGGTAGCTGAGCGGTGGTTTTGTTATCCTGTCGCTAACACTTGCTCATCGTGCCCTCAAACCCTCACCTTGAGAGGCATACAGCAAATTTCATCAGCGTTGGGTAGAGTGTCTTCCCCCGTTGATTGTGCGTTAAATGGCAGGCAATTTCAGGCTTGGAGAAAAGCGCCATGTTTACCCTCATCTGGACAAAAAAGTATTCCCGAATGACCGAGCGGCTGAAAAGCTTGGAGGCAACCCGTGAAGAGCATGTTTTTTCTCCCGATCTGAGTGCCCAGACTTTAGAAGTGGCTCCTGACTTTTGGCAACGCCAGCAGCAAGCCTTCAGCTATGTCAATCAGCAGATTCAAAAGGTCAATCGCCGTACCCGTGTCTGGGGGACGATGGCGCTTATGGCTATCTTGGCGGATGCCACCCTATTTGTCGGGGGGTTGATGGCCTTTCAAGCTTTTCAACAATATCAAGCGAATAACTCCCTGCAACGGTTAGCCCAGGGGGACAAAGCCACCGATCCCATTCAAAAAACGATTGATGAAATTTTTGAGCAGCTCCCTCACATGGATCCCACTCAGCGGATTCAGGCTCTGCAACAACTGGAGCTACTCACTCAGGCTAGTCAATATTCCGACATTCCCACTTACGGATCCTCGGTATTCACGACAGGGGCGGTGGCACTCTCTCCCTTAGAGATGCAGCTCCAGGCGATTAGTCAATTGGGGGATCGACGCACCCTAGAAGCCGTTCCCGCCCTCCTGACCAAGCTAAGCGATGGAGAGGCTAATATTCGGGCGGCGGCGGCGCAAGCCCTTGGCAATATCGGGGATCTGCGGGCACTGCAAAGCCTACATCAGCGTCTCTTGAATGAAAAGAATGAAATGGTCAGGCAGTCTTTGATCTATGCCGCAGCTCAGTTAAAAATGAATGGGTCATAGCGGTCAGTCTGACCTGCTCAGAAAGGTTGCACGATATTTGGGTGGTGGTGTTTGGTTATGAAACGCAAGCAAGGATTATCCAGGGCATCCTGGCTTAGCCTATCTTTGATCGGGCTATTGTGGGGTTGGGGGGAGGTGAGTTGGGCTAAGGATCCCTTCCGCACGGGGTCAGAGGCTCGTGAGATGAGCGCCGAAGTAGCGGCGGCGTTTGAAGAGTTTTTTTGTGCGGGCAACTATAGCGATAGTCGCGGCAAGCTGATGGCAGCCCAGCAGGCTTCCCCCGATGAACCCATGGTCTATGCTCTCTTGGCTGCCTTGGCCTATTTGGATGGGGACTACGAGGCATTAGCCCGCCTCTCTAGCGAAACCCGTCAGGTTGCCACCCGACTCAAAAGTACGGATCCCTTGCGGGGCAATCTTTATGAGGGGGTGGGGTATGGTCTGGAGGCTGCTAATGTGGTGATTCAAGATGGGGTAGTGTTGGGGCTACCGAAGGCGTTGCCCACCCTTAATCAGTTGTTTGGCTCGATTCGTGCCGCGCAAGCTGTGGATGCTGAGGATCCCGAACTGAACCTGATCAATGGGTATATGGATCTTCTACTCACCTATCGGGATAAAGCCCTCACGCAGTTTCAAAAGTCTGCTCCTGAATATATGGCCTATCGGGGTCAAGCCCTCGCCTACCGTGATTTAGAAAAATATCCCGAAGCTCTGGCGGCGGTCGATCAGGCTATCGCTGCCTCCTGTGAGAATCCTGAACTGTATTATCTGAAGGCGCAAATTTTGGTAACCCAGGGCCAAGATGCGGCGGCAGTGCCTCTGTTTGACCAAGCCCTAGCGGGATCCCAACAACTCCCCCAGCCCTTGACCATTCAAATTCAACTGGAGCGGGATCGAGCTGCCCAACGCAGTGCCGAAACCACTGGATCCCTGCCTCCTCCCACCCCGACACCTTCTCCTTAGCCCTGAATTTATCCGCGAGCCGCTAGCACCTGCAAATCTTCCTCATCCAACTCAACGGGAGTACCGCTGCGAATTAACTCAGCAAAATCTTCGTTGGGGATCATAATACAGAGAGCATACAAGCGGCCTGCCCCCGTATTTTGGATCTCATGGATGCCTGTGGCAGGAACCAACAAGCTATCTCCTGCTCGAATAGGAACGGCTTTCCCATCACAAATAGCGATCCCTTCCCCCTTTAGCACGAAAAACATCTCAACAGCCAACTGATGCCGATTGGGAGGAGTTTTTCCCCCTTCGTCGAAGATCTCAACGCAAAAAGTCAGGGAAACATTGGCACTGGTTTGATCAAAGACAATCGCCAGACGGTTGCTGTCATGGGGGCTAATGCGAAAGGCTTGATAATCTTTGGGGGATTTGAGGAGGGGAATCACACAGCGGGTGGCAGTTTCCATCATAGGGATCCTCGGTCAATAGTCATGGATTGGGCTATGCGGTTCTATCCGGTCGGGTCGATGGGGGCTGGGTCTGGTTAAGCTAGGGCAGCCAATAAATCATCAGAGGTGGCAACAAACCCAAAGCATTGGTTGACGTTGTAAAAAGTGGCCTTCAAACAGTAGTCGGGCGAGGTGGTGGCTGTGGCGTCGGAGAGCAAAATGCAGTCGTAGCCGAGAAAGTTGGCATCTTGTAGGGTGGCTATCACACATTGATCGGCATTCACCCCAGCAAAAAAGAGGCTGGTGCGTCCCAAGTTACGCAGGATACTGTCGAGGGGGGTATCCCAAAAACCGCTCATGCGATATTTATCCACAAAAAAATCACTGGCATCCGTTGCCAATTCCTCAACGATGGCTGCCGCCCAACTGCCTTTGGTAAGCACCGGAGCCTGCCGTTCCGGCAGCAGATCCCCCAAACCAATGCCTTGTCCGGTTGGGTTATAGACATGCAGCAATCCGGCACTGATGTTGAGTAAGTCCGGGCGGTTGCCCCAGTTCACCCAAATGATTGGTACCTGTTGCTGACGGAGGATGGGGAGCAGTTTTTGCAGAGGGGAAATGGGATCCCTGGCAGGGCTAACATCCACACCAATACCCGCCAGCCAACCCTGGGGATGGCAGAAATCGTTTTGCATATCTATTACCAGGAGAGCCGCCTTGGCCAGATCCAACTTAAGGGTTTTGCTGCGGGTGGGCAGAAGCATCGGGCGGGGAGGAAGGGGGGGGCGCGTGATATCGGCTACCTCACCATTCACCCACCAGGCATTGGGATCCCGGCCTAGTTTTTGCAAGCTTAGTCCGTCAAAAACTGTCAGATTGAGGGGGCGAGAAGCTACGTTCATAGGCTGCTAGGTTCGCAAGACAACCCACATCCTAATCTACGCTTTGCTGGCCGATGGGATAGCAAAACACAGATTGATGATTTTGCCAAAGAAGTTGGTAACGCAATCCCCACAACACCGTTTAGAATGGCCAGCAGGTTCTGGAACCCTCTCTCCTTGCCTGCGTCAGCACTAAATATGTGTTGTAGGTTCATTATGACGAATTCTCCCTCTTGGCTAGGGCTATCTGCCTGGCGGACGATGGCTCCGCTACTAGTTGGTATGCTGAGCGGATCCCTAGTTGCCTATGCTCCTGCCTGGGGGATCCCTGGGCAATCTACCGATGCCACTCTGGCCTGGATCCGAGAAAATCCTTATTTGCAAGCCAAGCCGAGCGATCAATACTCCGTCAACCGCACCGAGCCAGATGGATCGCGATTTACCTTTTTGGCTTCGGTAGCCCCCCCCGGACGGGTGATTGCTCCCGCCGATAAAGAGACGATTCGTTCAGAGCGCATGACCTTTTTTAGACCAAATGGGTTGGATGCCGAGCAACTCAATCAAGCTATCCGTGATTTGTATGGCCCCGAAATTGCGGCGGATTTAGATCAAGCGGTGGAGGTGGTTCGTTATCCCTCGCTGGACGTGCTCAATCAACCCCCCTCTGGTAATAATCTGCAACAGGCGATTCAAGGGGTTATCCGCCAGGGACAACAGCTCACCTACTGGTTAGAACTCACTCAAAATCCCGATGGAACGGTGCAACAGGGTCAGGTGGTGGTTTTCGAGGCGGAGTGGCTGGACAAAGTGAAGGGGGAATTGGCCGCCCGCACCACTCTCACCGTCACTCAACCCTAACCCTGGGCAACAGGCGCGCTCCCTAGGGATCCCCCTTGGTGGCGAGGATCCCACTGCTACCCTAAGCCGCGACCCCTAAGCCCGGATTAGGCCAGATCAAACAGGAGAATTTCGCTGCCGACATCGCTGCTGATGCTCAGGGATCCCTCTTGAATCAGCGCCATCGCATCCCCCTCCCGCAGTTCCACCCCGTTCAAGCGGACAATCCCTTGCGCGACGTGCAGCCAGCCATAGCGTCGGTTGGCAAGCTGATAATCCAGTTGTTCCCCAGCCGCCAAGCGTCCGGCGTAAAGAGCGACATCCTGATGAATTGTGACCACTCCCCCTTGTCCTTCGGGGGCGGCGATCAGTTTGAGTTGGCTGGGTTGATCCGCCCAGTCGATGGTTTTTTGTTCATAGCTGGGGGCTAGCCCTTCTTTTTCGGGCAAGATCCAGATCTGCAAAAGATGCACCGGATCGGAGGGAGAAGGGTTGAACTCGCTGTGCTGGATGCCTGTGCCCGCGCTCATCCGTTGAATTTCTCCGGGGCGGATGATCGAGCCATTCCCCAGACTGTCTTTATGTTCCAGGGATCCGGACAAAACATAGGTGACAATCTCCATGTCGCGGTGACTATGGGTAGGAAAACCCGCTCCAGGGGCTACCCGGTCATCATTGATCACCCGCAAAGCCCGAAACCCCATGTGTTTGGGATCGTAATAGCTACCAAAGGAAAAGGTGTGATAGGTATTCAGCCAACCAAAGTCTAAATGGCCCCGATCATGTCGGCTGCGTAGCGTCATCATAACCCGATCGATCCTCCTTAAGTTGATAATCTTATCCTAGATTGTTTGAATTATGACTGTCAATGCCATCAGCAACCTCTGTGATTATCCACCCATCTAATGCCATTCCCAGGGATCCCTAAGTGGCTGGGCTTGGAGATGGTTAAACTAAGGCAACGGAGTCAAACGGAGAGAAACCCAATTACGCCTGCACCTGGCTAATCTCCACAATTTCACCCGCCGCATCCCGCACCCAAAAGGTGAGGGGTTTCTCAGAACGGACACTGTGGGTAATCCGTTGTTTAATCACATATTGCAACAACGCTTTGATGGTGTCGCGGTCATAGCTGGTATGACGGAAGCGGGAGGTAGGGGATCCGCTGGGGCGCGGGTAGGGGGATCCCACGGATCCCACCGATCCATAGGGGCTGCCTAAGCCACTGCTCATGCTAGAGACCACGCTGCTATTGGCACGGTCGTTATCGGGGGAACCTGGAATGACGTGAAGTTGGGCATTGTCCGAAAGTTGATACCACAGCCCTGGCGTATCGGGGGGAGCGGTCGTGACGCTGCGGGGGGAGGTATAGTCTATGCGCCGTCCTGACAAATCAGCCGGGAAGTAGGGAGCATCAAAAGAGGATCCCATCAAGCCCTGTTCATAACCGTAGTAGTATTGCAGGGGTAGCTCCGCCTCTGACATTTTGAGGTGCTCTTCATAAAACTTGCGGGCACGCTCCAGATCGGGCACCATCACCGTATGCACCCGTGGCGCTCCACTGAGAAATGTCCACATCGCCCCCCCATAAGCCGAGAGCAATAAAAACATCAATCCTTTGGTGGAAAGCAAAACGCCAATGGGGATGAGAGGAAGCAGGATCGCAACAGGGGTGAGCATCGTTTCAGATTAGGAAAGCACCTTTCTTTATAGTTTGGCATACTCATTCCCTTTTGCTTGAGCTTTGACGTTGCTGACAACGTTGGGGTAATATAGCAACCTTTAGATGGGGCATGGACGCGTGAGTGGGATTACGCTAGCATCTCAAACTCAAGCCGCTTGGATTGAACAGGCGGTGGGTCACATTGACATCATTTTGATAGATCATGCCAATTGTGAGAAAAAAGCAGCCGGAAATGCCCTCAGCTTACTGTTCCGTTATCCCGAATATCCCTCCTTAAACGCCGCTCTTTCTCCCCTAGCGCGTGAAGAGCTACAGCACTTTGAAAAGGTCAATCGCCATCTGGAACGCTTAGGGATCCCGATGAAACGGCTGACTCCTGCCCCTTATGCCAGTCAGTTAGCCAAACAGATGAAACGGCAGGAACCCGACTATTTGTTGGATTCGTTGCTAACGGCAGCCGTGATTGAAGCCCGCAGTCATGAGCGCCTCAGTTTGTTAGGGATCCATTGCCTGGACGCCGAACTTCGAGATTTTTATGCCTGGTTGAGTGTTGCCGAAGAACGACACTTACGCTTATATCTTGACCTCGCCTTAGAATACTTTTCCGGTCAGCAGGTCGAGCAACGGCTAGCAGAATGGCTGACTTTTGAAGCAGGCATCTTAGAACATTTGTATTCTCAACCGCGTGTGCATAGCTGAATAGCTAAATAAAACACCAGACAAAAAACCTAGCTTGCCATCAACCGTCCTTACTTTTATTTTCAGATCCCAATAGCTTATGGCTGATCACTTAACCCGTATGCAGGCTGTCCAGTCCCCCATTATCCCGATTGTGGCCGATTTAATTCGCCAACATCCCGGCACTATTTCCCTCGGACAAGGAATTGCCTATTATGGTCCGCCACCACAAGCCCTTGAGCAGATCCAAGCCTTTCTTGAAGATCCCACTAATCATCAATACAAAGCTGTACAGGGGATCCCGAATTTAATCACAGCCATCGAGAAAAAGCTAATTACCGATAATCAAATTTTCATTGAACCTGATCGCAACTGTATTGTGGTGACTGCGGGTAGCAATATGGCATTTACCAATGCGGTATTGGCGATTACACAGACAGGCGACGAAATCATCTTACAAAGCCCTTACTATTTCAATCATGAAATGGCGATTGTCATGGCGGATTGCCAGCCTGTGATTGTACCCACCAATGCCAACTATCAACTGCAAATAGAGGTGATGGCGGCGGCTATAACCCCACGGACCAAAGCCATCGTAACAATCTCCCCTAATAACCCCAGCGGAGCTATTTATCCTGAGGCAGACCTACGGGCGGTCAATCAACTCTGTCAAGCCCACGGGATTTATCACATTCACGATCAGACCTACGAATACTTCACTTATGACGGGATCCCTTCTTTTTCTCCTGCTTCTATTCTTGGTAGCAGCGATTACACCATTTCCTTATTTTCGTTTTCCAAAGCGTATGGGTTAGCAGGATGGCGGGTGGGATATATGGTGATTCCTGCCGCCCTATTCTTTTCCGTCCTCAAAATTCAAGATACCGTTCTAATTTGTCCCCCCATTATTTCTCAATATGCGGCGTTGGGAGCGCTGCAAGCAGGAGCTAACTATTGTCTAGAAAAATGCCAGATGATCCAACAGGTGCGGCAGATCGCTTTAGAGTCTCTCAGCGATTTGGGGGAGTGGTGCCGGATCCCGGCGGCAGCGGGAGCTTTTTATTTTCTCTTGCAAATCGACACCCCGCAAAAGACAATGACGGTGGTAGAACGCTTAATTCGGGAGCATGGCGTAGCCGTTATTCCCGGTACCACCTTTGGCATGGATTACGGCTGCTATCTGCGGGTCGCCTACGGTGCCTTGCAAAGAGAAACAGCCGCCACAGGAATCGGACGGCTGGTTAAGGGGCTAAAAGCGGTGGTCAAAGGATCCTAGAGCAAGACCCCATTACCCTTGCAAATGGGCTTCGATGAACCACATATCTTTGTCGATCTGGCGAGAAATTTCGGTATAAAGGTCGGCGGTATCCGCATCCCCCAAGCCACCCGACCGATCAATAGCACTGCGAACTTGGCTGGCATACTGTCCGTAGCGGCTGAGCAACGCTTCCAGATGCTCTTTCCCTTCCACGGCGGCCAGATTGTATTCCGGTAGGGTGGAATTGTTGGCCGCGATGCGGGTTGTGCCCATTGCTACACCGCCCAGAGCCGTCACCCGCTCCGCAATCATATCCACAAACTCTTCTAGGGTCGTGGCAAATTTGTCAAACATCTCGTGCAGAGCAATAAAGTTTATCCCTTTCACGTTCCAGTGGGCTTGTTTGACCTGGGTCTTGAGATCCAAAGTGTCTGCTAAAGATTGATTCAAAAGCTTAATCAATTGGCTCCGCACCTCCTCATCAAGATCAATATGGCTGGCGTAGAGGCGTGTTTTTTCGGTGGTTAGCATGGACAATCTCCCGTTTAGTGGCCTAGCTGCTATTATCACCCAACCCGTCTGAGGCTTCTGACTTCCCCTCGCTCAGGGATCCCAAGGCTGCTTCCGATCCGGTAGGGTGGTCTAGCATTAAGTCATAGTCGTTATGAGTTTATTATAGTCTATTGGGTTGGTATAGCTAGTTTCGGGATCCCTATCTACATGGAGGGCGGATCGGGGGGCTACAATTGTTTACGAGTTTTGTAACGAACTCTTGAGCTGCTTACCCTTAGACTGGTCATCCCCCTCTTCTGCTGGAGATCCCAAAGATGCTACGCCTCGAACACATCAGCAAAATTTATCCGACAGGGGAAGTCCTCAGGGATGTCACCTGGGAGGTCAAGCCGGGGGATCGGATCGGGTTGGTGGGGGTAAATGGAGCGGGTAAGTCCACCCAACTCAAAATCATCGCCGGGGAAATCGAGCCAACGGGGGGAGAAATTATCCGCCCCGCCAGCCTGCACATTGCCTACCTCACCCAAGAGTTTGAGGTGGATCCGGCGCGCACCGTGCGGGAGGAGTTTTGGACGGTTTTTCAAGAAGCCAATCGTATTCAGATTTCACTAGCAGATGTCCATCGCCAGATGGAAACCGCTTCACCGGAGCTTTTGGATAAACTTCTCAACCAGATGGATCGGTTGCAGCGCCAGTTTGAAGCTATGCATGGGTATGAACTGGATGCCCGTATTGATAAAATTTTACCGGAAATGGGCTTTGAACTGGATGATGCGGATCGCTTAGTCAGCGCTTTTAGCGGCGGCTGGCAAATGCGGATGAGCTTGGGCAAGATTCTCCTCCAGAAGCCTGATGTATTGCTATTGGATGAACCCACCAACCACCTCGATCTAGAAACGATTGAATGGTTGGAGAATTATCTCAAGAACCTAACGATTCCAATGGTGATTGTCTCCCATGACCGTGAGTTTTTGGATCGGTTATGCACTCAAATCGTGGAAACAGAGCGGGGCGTATCGACCACCTATTTGGGTAACTATTCCACCTATCTGCAACAGAAACAGGAACAAAAGAACGCCCAACTTAGCGCCTATGAACGGCAACAAAAGGAACTGGAAAAACAGCAGGTATTCATCGATCGCTTTCGAGCCAGTGCCACCCGCAGTACCCAAGCCAAAAGCCGTGAAAAACTACTGGAAAAGGTTGAACGCATTGAGGTGCCGATTAGTGATGTTCGCACCCTACATTTTCGCTTTCCCCCCTCTCCACGCAGCGGTCGGGAGGTCGTCGAGATTAAAGATTTGGTGCATCAATATGGAGACAAAATCCTTTTTCTGGGGGCTAACCTTTTAATCGAACGAGGGGATCGGATTGCTTTTTTAGGCCCGAATGGGGCTGGTAAATCAACGTTGCTGCATTTGATTATGGGCATGGAAAAACCTAGCGACGGCTTGGTCAAGCTCGGCGATCATGGAGTGATTCCTGCTTATTTTGAGCAGAATCAGGCAGAAGCTCTCGACCTCAATAGAACCGTCATGGAAACGATCCATGATGAAGTTCCCCAGTGGAAGAATGAAGAGGTGAGAACGCTCTTAGGCCGCTTTTTATTTAGCGGAGATACCGTTTTCAAAAAAGTAGAAGCCCTGAGTGGAGGCGAGAAGGCTCGACTGGCTTTAGCCAAAATGCTGCTCAAGCCTGCCAATCTATTGATTTTAGATGAACCCACTAATCACCTAGATATTCCTGCTAAAGAAATGTTGGAAGAGGCGATTCAAAACTATGATGGCACGGTCATTGTTGTTTCCCATGATCGCTATTTCATCTCCCAGATTGCTAACAAAATTGTAGAGATCCGTGATGGTGAGTTAATTCCTTATGCCGGAGACTATTCCTATTATCTGAGCAAAATTGAAGAAGAGAAAGAAAAGGCTAGGCAAGCCAAAATGGCCAGCGAAAAGGCCGATAAGGCAGCCGCTAAGCGCGCCAAAGAGCGGGAGAAAGAGAAGGCTAAAAAAGCAGCCGCTAAGTCTTAATGGTTTCAGTTGATTGTTCAGTAAAAATTGGTTGGATTGATTCCTTGAGTTCCCTTAATCCCAGTCCGCCCACTCTGTCTCGGTAATAGTTGTGCCAGGAAATTCAATCGGGTTACCCAGTTGAATGATTTGTTCTTGGAGTCGGCGTAGGGTTTGTTGCTGCCTGAGGGAGGGTTGGGGGATCCCGGCGGGGTAAATATCTTGCTCTAGGGCAAAGGAGGCCACATGTCCGGCAGCCGTACCAATTGCCCATTCCACTGGATGAACCCGATAGGCGGCGCTGGCGATGCGGGTAGTGGCGATATTTTTGGCTCCCGCCAGCAAATTATCCAGCTTTTGAGGAATCAACGCCCGCAGAGGAATTTGAAAAGGGTAACCAGGGGACTGAGAATCTTTGTTGTTGGCGGGAGGCAACGAGAAATCTGGCTGAAGACAGTCATGGAAATCGATGGCATACTGCCCTACCCCAACGCTGTCATAAAATACATAGGGTCTCCCCCGCTGCGACTCCGACGGTTTGCGGGTGAAGTCGCTTTCGTAGATGGCAAACCCATCGGGATATCCCAAACTAGGGCGACCAATCAGCCGCCGCGCCTCTCGAATGTAGGGATACTTAGAAAGACCGGAAGCGGATCCCATCGGGCTATCGGATCCCTGTAGGTACTTAAAGCGCAGGTAATAGTCCTTCTGAAAACTGGGATCCTCCTGTTGCAGCAAAAAATCGGTGGTTCCGGCCACCAGCCAATAGAAAAATCCTAGGGCATGTTCTTCTCCTTGCTGCAAGGCTTCTGGGCGCAATCCTCCCCGCCAACCTCCTGCCTCCAGTTGTCCAGACTCCGCCAGTTGAGCCTGGGTGAGAATAAAATTAGAGTCGGGGGTGCTAATTCGCCAGTCATTCCCCCATGTCCAATTTTGCATGGACTGATCCCCAACCCGAATGGCCTCGGCTGTGGTTCCGGCTACCTCTCCTTTAATACGACGGTAGGTAAAAATGAGAGGGAAGTTGAAACGGGGCAGCTCATAGCTATAGTAGGGGCCATGTTCCGGCTCATCATAAAAATCTGGCTTGACGGGTAGTTGCGGAAACTCCGTATGCTCCATCACAAAGGTATAGGTAAACCCCTGCGTGCAATAGGGATCTACAATAGGCTTGCCGCTGGGTTCCCAGATGGTTTTTTCATCCGTACCCAAACGGTAGGGGACATCCGCCAACGGCCATAGTTCTCCGGTCTCGGTGGCATCAATCACCATCCAAGGGATGCGGTTTTCGCTCCGTTCCGGCGGCGGCAGAAAGGTGATGAGTTCCTTATCCCAGTTCTCAGAGGGGTTAGGGTCATACCAATCCAAAAAATACTCCGAGAGATTGCCCCGCTGCCCCCCCACCAGTTCTAGCTTTTTGGGAATATGGCGGATGGCCTGCACCGAGCGAATCAAATTGTCTTGGGTTTCTAAATCTTTGATCACCGTATCGGTGAACAGGTGCAGTTGCCCACTGTCGATATAGGGTTTGAGCATCTCATTCAACACCTGATGCCCCACCTGGGGAGAAAAACAGAGGACGCTCACCCAGCACTTACCCGGATTGGGATCCCCGCCATAAGCCGCGATCACCCGCTCCCGAAACTCTTCGTAGCCCGCCGGAAAAATGAACTGCTCCCGTTGCAGCCGCCGTTCATCCAGAGCCGATACCCCCTGCGCCGACACTTGCCCGCCAATCCAGTCGGTGATTTCGGTCATACAGACCTGCCGCCCCAACCGCAAACTGTCAAAGGCTGCCGCCACCCCGCCCAACCCTCCCCCGGCCACTAAGATCTCACAGGCAACGGTGCGGGGTGGCAGGTCGGGAGAATTGTCCTGAGCCTGTACGGAGGGGAAAAGGGATCCCAGCCCTAGCATGAGTAGACTTAGTTTGAGGGCGGTAGCAACGCTCGTCGAAAGAAAAGGTGACATTGATTGGGGATCCCGGACATTCTCAACACTCGTTTTCTCAGCCTATCAAACCTTGACCCCCTAGCCAGCAGCAGGTCATCCCGCAGGAGGGTTATTGCCAGAGAAAATCGACAGAAAAATAGTGAGATAACCAAGGAAACAACTCCACAGCATCCTTTCAGGAGAATCGGGCTGTGCAATCCAAAAAAATAGCGGGGCATGGATTTGAACCATGGACCTTCGGGTTATGAGCCCGACGAGCTACCAGGCTGCTCTACCCCGCGTTAGCGGACTGGGTTGAAACCAGCTTGTTCACTATAGCCTGTTTGTTACAAAATCAGCAAGCGGTGGATCCCTTAGGGATCGAGAGCGTTCATGCTGAAATCAGCAAGAAAGAGACCAAACAAGACACTTTGCCAGACTTCACTAATTAAGATATGCTAAATGTCCCAAGCTGTATGTCAACCCGCATCAGCAAGGGATCCGGACTACAAAAGTTGACTGAATCAAATTGATTGTGGTCAAAACTTCCTTTGCCAGGAGTTCAGTCTCTCGGAAGTTCCCTTCCCTAGTATTCCTTGTGACATCCTTCCCCTGGTTTGTATCTTAGGCTCGTTGCTAACCTTGACTCCCCATCGCTCACCGCCATGCATCACCCCTCCCTTTCTTCCCCATCACGCCATTGGGATCGTTGGTTAACTCAAGAACGTGATGCCTGTGGGGTGGGTTTTTTGGTAGATCAACAGGGTCGGGCTAGCCACCATCTGATCCAACAGACCTTGACGGCTCTCACCTGTATGGAGCATCGCGGTGGCTGCGGCGGTGACAATGAAAGCGGAGACGGAGCAGGGATCACAACGGCGATTCCGTGGGCACTCCTGCAGCAGTGGGCGGAGACCCAAGGGTTAGGGCAATTGGATCCCAGCCATAGCGCGGTGGGGATGATCTTTCTGCCTCAGGATCCCCATCTGGCGGAGCAAGTGTGTCAATCCATTACTGAGCATGTGGCGACCACGGAGTGGCGGATCCTGGGCTGGCGGGAGGTGCCCGTTGCACCGGAGCGGTTGGGGCCAATGGCTCGGCAAAATCAGCCTCAGATTAGGCAACTGCTCCTGCGCCATCCTCAACTGGTAGGGGATCCCTTAGAACGCGAGCTTTATCTCCTCAGAAAGCGGCTGGAGCACAAGGTCACCCGTACCTTTGGCTCGGATGCCCTCTACTTTGTTTCTCTCTCCTCCCGCACGATTGTCTACAAGGGGATGGTGCAGTCAGCGGTTCTGGGACAGTTTTATCTCGATCTGCAAAATCCCGCCTACGTCAGCTTCTATGCCGCCTATCACCGCCGCTTCAGCACCAATACCCTCCCCCGCTGGCCGTTGGCGCAGCCGATGCGCTATCTCGGTCATAACGGCGAGATCAACACCTTTTTAGGCAATGTCAACTGGATGATGGCGCGGGAGCAAACCCTGGCTCATCCCTGCTGGGGGGAACAGGTGAAGGATCTCGAACCGATTGTGGATCCCGATGCCAGCGATTCTGCCGCCCTCGATAATGTCCTGGAACTCTTGGTGCGTTCAGGACATTCTCCCCTTCAGGCCATGATGATCTTGATTCCTGAAGCCTACCGCAACCAGCCGGAATTACAGCCCTATCCTGAGGTGGCGGATTTCTACGAATTTTATGGAGGCTTGCAGGAACCGTGGGACGGCCCCGCTATGGTGGTGTTTTGTGATGGCAAGTGGATTGGCGCTACTTTAGACCGCAACGGATTACGGCCTGCTCGCTATGCTATTACCCGTGATGGGTTGATCTCCGTTGGCTCGGAAGCGGGGGTCATTGATCTGCCAGAATCCGAAATCCTGGAAAAAGGCCGCTTGGGACCCGGACAAATGCTCGCCTTCGACCTAGAGGAGCGGCAGGTTTTGAAAAATTGGCAAATCAAGCGACAAGTTGCCAGCCAAAAACCCTATGGAGCTTGGTTAGCGGCTCATCGCTCCGCTTTGGTGGCGCATACCTTTGATACGCACACCCATCTCAGTGAAAGTCAGTTATTGCAGGCTCAAACAGCTTTTGGCTATTCCGCCGAAGATGTAGAGATGGTTTTGGAGGATATGGCGGCTACCGGTAAAGAGCCAACCTTCTGCATGGGGGATGACACTCCTCTGGCGGTACTATCTACCCAGCCCCACCCCCTCTACGACTATTTCAAGCAACGCTTTGCCCAGGTGACGAATCCGCCCATTGATCCGCTGCGGGAAAGCTTGGTCATGTCCCTGGATGTCTATCTGGGATCCCGTGGCAACTTGCTTGATGCCCAACCCGAAGCCGCTCGTCTCTTACATCTGCGTAGCCCTGTTTTGAATGAGGCGGAGTTAGAAGCCTTACGGCAGAGCCATCTGACTAGCCAAACCCTCTCTATGTTGTTCCCAGTAGCAGAGGGATCCCTAGCTCTGGCTTCTACCCTAGAAAGCCTTTGCCAAGCGGCGGCAGAGGCCGTCAGAAATGGCGTAGAAATCTTAATTTTATCGGATCGAGGACTGGACGCCGAACAAGCCTTGATCCCCCCTTTGTTGGCAGTGGGATCCATTCATCACTATCTGATTCGCCAAGGGATCCGTCTTCAGGTCTCCCTGCTGGTAGAAACCGCTCAATGCTGGAGTACCCACCACTTTGCCTGTTTGATCGGTTACGGAGCCAGTGCCATTTGTCCGTATCTGGCCTACGAAACCGTGCGGCAATGGTGGCACAAACCCAAGACCCAAACCCAGATGACTGGCAGTGGATTGCCCGCCCTCTCGTTGACGGAGGTGCAGTTAAAATATCGCGCCGCCATTGAAGCCGGACTGCTCAAAATTCTCTCCAAAATGGGTATCTCCCTGCTTTCCAGCTATCATGGTGCCCAAATTTTTGAAGCGATTGGTCTCAGTTCAGAAGTTGTACAACTGGCTTTTTGCGGTACGGTTTCCCGTGTGGGAGGGATGACCCTGGAGGATCTAGCACGGGAAGTTAGGATCAATCACGAGAAGGCTTTCCCTGAGCTACAGACGAGTAAGCTGGAAAACTTTGGCTTTATTCAGTCCCGTCCCAAGGGGGAATATCACATCAACAGCCCGCAAATGGCTAAGCTTTTGCACAAAGCCATTGCCTCCAAACAGCCGGATCACTACGACATCTATCGTCGTTCCCTGCAAGAGCGTCCAGCCACGGCACTGCGCGACCTGCTGGAGTTTAGCAGTGATCGTTCCCCTATCTCTATTGAGGAAGTCGAACCAGCCAGCCATCTGTATAGCCGCTTTGCTACCGGCGGCATGTCGTTGGGAGCGCTTAGCCGCGAAGCCCATGAGACCCTGGCGATTGCCATGAATCGGATTGGCGGCAAATCCAACTCTGGTGAGGGGGGGGAGGATCCGGATCGCTATCTGATGATTGCGGATGTGACCGCCGATGGTCGGTCAACCCTCTTTCCCCACCTCAAAGGGTTACAGGCGGGGGATAGCGCCAGTTCTGCTATCAAGCAGGTGGCCTCCGGTCGCTTTGGCGTCACCCCTGAATACTTACTTAATGCCCAACAAATCGAGATCAAGATTGCCCAAGGTGCTAAACCGGGGGAAGGCGGGCAACTTCCTGGCAAAAAGGTAAGTCCTTACATTGCGCGGTTGCGCCGCTCTAAAGCGGGTGTGCCTCTGATTTCACCCCCTCCCCACCACGATATTTACTCGATTGAAGATCTGGCGCAATTGATTTTCGACCTGCATCAAATCAACCCACGGGCAAAGGTTTCCGTCAAACTGGTGGCTGAGATTGGTATTGGGACGATTGCAGCGGGAGTGGCGAAGGCCAACGCGGATGTCATCCAAATTTCTGGGCATGACGGGGGGACGGGAGCTTCTCCCCTCAGCTCTATTAAACATGCGGGTGGCCCCTGGGAATTGGGGCTGACAGAGGTACATCGTGCCCTGTTGCTGAACGGGCTGCGGGATCGCTCAGTTTTGCGGGTGGATGGTGGGATCCGCACCGGTTGGGAAGTGGTGATGGCGGCCATGCTGGGAGCCGAAGAGTTTGGCTTTGGCACGGTGGCAATGATTGCTGAAGGCTGCATCATGGCGCGGGTCTGCCACATGAACACCTGTCCGGTGGGGGTAACCAGTCAAAAAGAAGAACTGCGTGCCCGCTTCCCTGGTACTCCCGACCATGTGGTGACCTTTTTTGTCTACATAGCTGAGGAGATCCGCCAGATATTGGCTCGATTGGGCTATCGTTCTCTGCGGGATGTGATTGGGCGGGCGGATTTGCTGCAACCTCGCCGAGATGTTACCCTCGCCAAAACGGACAAGCTGGATCTGGCCTGTCTCCTGGAACTGCCGGATGCGGATTCTGAAGCAGGACGGTATTGGCTGCACCACGAAGCGGTTCACTCCAACGGCTGGGTGCTCGATGATCAGATCCTTCAGGATCCTCAACTACAGACCGCTATCCAAACCTGTGGTTCTGCCAAGCTAGAAAGCAAAATTGTCAACACTGATCGCACCGTGGGTGGACGGATTGCCGGGGTGGTTGCTCAGCAATACGGCGACACTGGTTTTGCTCAGCGGGGTGGGCAGATTGACCTGCATTTTGTGGGCAGTGCTGGACAAAGTTTTGCCGCGTTTAATCTGGCCGGCATCCGCTTGCTGCTGACGGGCGAGGCCAATGACTATGTGGGCAAGAGCATGTGTGGTGGGGAGATCATTCTCAAGCCCCCCTCCGACTGCCCACGGGATCCCTCGCAAAACGTGATTCTGGGCAACACCTGCCTCTACGGAGCCACTGGGGGATATCTGTTTGCTAATGGGCAGGCGGGCGAACGATTTGCCGTGCGAAACTCTGGTGCTCAGGCGGTGATCGAGGGCAGTGGGGATCACTGCTGTGAATATATGACCGGGGGTGTGGTGGTGGTACTGGGATCCGTGGGTCGCAATGTGGGGGCGGGCATGACCGGTGGCCTCGCCTACATTTTGGATGAATCCGGGGACTTCGCGGCTAAGGTTAACTCTGAAATTGTTCGCATTCAACGGGTGCAGACGGCGGCGGCAGAGCAGCAGGTACGGCAGTTGGTAGAACAGCACTATGACCGTACCCAAAGCCCAAAAGCTCTGGAGATTTTGCAAAACTGGCAAACTTATTTGCCCAAGTTCTGGCAGGTGATCCCCCCCTCCGAAGACAACTCCGAGTTCACGCATCCGCAATTGCAGACCGCCCAGGTGTGAGGGATCCCCTCGCTTTAGCTGTCCATCATCTGCCAAAGCTGCCACCCCCCCAACAGAAGGAACAGCCCTCCCGCTATCCAGGTCAGCATCCGCTCCGAGAGGGAGTAGGCTAGCCAGCGTCCGCTCAACACGGCTAAACTGGCGCAAATGCCATGGCCGAGGATGGCTCCTAAAACCGTCGTCCAGAGCGGATAAGCGGAGGAGAGGGCGATGGTGGTAATCTGGGTGCGGTCTCCCCACTCGCCTAAAAAGGTGAGTCCAAAGGCTTGGCACGCTGTTCGCACGGGCAAGGATCCCCAACTGAACAGGGGAAGTGCAGGGGATCCCGTCACGGTTGATGCGGCTCCCTCCCACTCCGAACAGGCTGCGCTGGGATCCATCCCGTAGGCTTGGTAGAGTAGCTTGGCGGCAAATCCCCAAAATAAGAGCAAGACGGCGAGATCGATGAAGTGCTGGGGCAGCCAAACCAACACTTGCCCCAGCAGCGCGGAAATCAACGTCATCAAAGCTAAGGCGGTGATCACCCCGCTGAACACCCAAACTCGCGGCAAACGGGTGGCTAAAATCATCGCAATGAAGAAGGTCTTATCCCCCAATTCGGAAATAGTAATCAGAAATAGGGCTGAAATAAATCCCAGGCTCATTATCTCTTCATCCCAAATTGCAAAACAGAGGCAAGCAATACCTTATCAAGGTAGCAGCTTCCCAAGTTAATTACTTTCATAATTGGGTCATCATCAAATCATCATTGATTCATAGTTTTCCTGTCAGAATCTAATTCAGAAAACCTACCACTTCCCCTAGACATCATCCGCTAACTTTCTCTTTTTAGCGAACCTCCCCTTAAAACTCCGATACAAACGTTAAGATCGATAGGATCTGTCCGTCGTGTTTTGGGGTTGAGGAGTGAGGCATGTCCAATCAGCAGGAAATTCGTATCGTTGGGGCACGGCAGCACAACCTCAAAAATGTCAACCTGACGATCCCGCGCAACCAGTTGGTGGTCTTCACGGGCGTATCCGGCTCTGGCAAGTCTTCTCTGGCCTTTGACACGATTTTTGCGGAAGGACAGCGCCGTTATGTGGAATCTCTGAGCGCCTATGCCCGCCAGTTTTTGGGACAACTGGACAAACCGGATGTGGATCGCATTGAGGGGCTGAGTCCGGCGATTTCCATCGATCAAAAGTCCACTAGCCATAACCCCCGCTCCACCGTCGGCACCGTCACTGAAATTTATGATTACCTGCGCCTGCTTTATGGGCGGGCGGGGATCCCCCATTGCCCCCATTGTGATCGCCCGATTGCTCCCCAAACCGTTGATCAAATCGTCGATCAAGTCATGCAGCTTCCCGATCAGACCCGTTTTCAGTTGCTAGCTCCGGTGGTGAAGGGGAAAAAAGGATCCCATACTCAACTGTTGCAAAGTTTGGCGCACCAGGGGTTTGTGCGGGTGCGGGTGGATGGACAGGTCAAAGATCTGAGCGAGCCGATCAAACTCAACAAAAACCAAGCCCATGACAT
Source organism: Cyanobacteriota bacterium (assembly GCA_033764955.1). Classification (GTDB taxonomy): domain Bacteria; phylum Cyanobacteriota; class Cyanobacteriia; order Thermostichales; family Thermostichaceae; genus JANRIL01. The sequence goes on from JANRIL010000019.1 coordinate 146,127, forward strand.
CGAGGTAGTGGTGGATCGGTTGGTGAAACAACCGGATTTGATGGAACGTCTGACCGACTCCCTGACCACCTGTTTACGGCAATCGGAAGGGGTGGCGGTGGTGGAGCTGATGCCACGGGAAGCGGAAGCCCCCGAACTGTTGCGAAAAGTCGCGGAATCAGCAGGGCAATATCTGAACGGCAAACCTACAGAACTCATCTTTTCGGAGAAATTTGCCTGTCCAGTGCATGGCTCGGTTATGGATGAATTATCCCCTCGGTTGTTTTCCTTTAATTCTCCGATTGGTGCGTGTCCGGCTTGTCATGGATTGGGTTTTGTGCCCACCTTTGATCCCGATTTGATCATCACGGATCCCACTTTGCCAGTGTATGCTGCTATCACTCCCTGGGCAGAAAAAGATAATCCCTATTATCTTGCTCTTTTGGTGGGAGCGGCCAAAGCATTTGGTTTTGAAATTAGTGACCGTTGGCAGCAACTTCCCGAAAAGATCCAGCATATTTTGCTCTATGGATCGGAAGAAGATATCTATGTGGAAGCAGAATCCCACTATCGTTCTACGCAGGGTTATCATCGTCGCTATGAAGGGGTGATTCCTCAACTACAACGACACTATCAAGAAACCAATTCGGAAGCCTATCGACAAAAATTAGAAGTGTTTCTTGCCAATCGTCCCTGTAGCACCTGTGGGGGATCCCGTCTCAAGCCGGAAGTGTTGTCGGTGAGAATCGGCGGCTATCGCATTACCGAATTGACAGAGATTCCTGTGCATGAATGTTTGCATCGACTGCACCACCTAACCTTAAATCCTCGCCAAGCCCAAATTGGGGAATTGGTCTTAAAAGAAATTCGTGCCCGTTTGCAGTTTTTAGTAGATGTTGGGCTTGATTATTTAACGTTGGCTCGACCCGCCATGACCCTATCGGGAGGAGAAGCCCAGCGGATTCGTTTAGCCACCCAAATTGGTTCTGGTTTGACAGGAGTTTTGTATGTTTTGGATGAACCCTCGATTGGTCTGCATCAACGGGATAACGAGCGGCTGCTCCATACGCTGCTGCGGCTGCGGGATCTCGATAACACGCTGGTGGTGGTAGAGCACGACGAAGAAACGATTCGGGCGGCGGATCATCTCGTGGATATCGGACCAGGGGCGGGTGTGCATGGGGGAGAAATTGTGGCTCAGGGATCCGTAGCCGATATCGAAGCCTGTCAGCGATCGATTACTGGACAGTATCTCTCTGGGCGGGTGGGGATCCCGACTCCTGCCCAGCGACGGGCTGGCAAGGCGCAATCTCTAAAAATCGTCAATGCCCATCGCAATAACCTCAAGCATGTCAGTGTGGAGATCCCGTTAGGTAAATTGGTTTGCGTTACCGGTGTTTCTGGATCCGGTAAATCCACCCTGATCAACGAGTTGCTCTATCCGGCTCTTTGCCATCATCTGGGTCAAAAAGTAGCCAAACCCGCTGATTTAGAAAAGTTAGAGGGTACAGATTTCTTGGACAAAGTGATTGTGATCGATCAATCTCCCATCGGTAGAACTCCCCGCTCTAACCCCGCCACTTATACCGGGTTGTTTGATCCGATTCGCCAAACTTTTGCCCAAAGTTTAGATGCTAAATCCAGAGGTTATCAGTCAGGACATTTCTCTTTTAACGTTAAAGGGGGACGTTGTGAAGCCTGTAAAGGACAGGGCGTTAATGTGATTGAAATGAATTTCTTACCCGATGTTTATGTGACCTGCGATGTTTGTGGGGGATCCCGTTATAGCCGCGAGACGTTGCAAGTCAAATATAAAGGAAAAACCATTGCTGATGTCCTAGAAATGACGGTGGGACAGGCTTTGGAATTCTTTTCGGCTTTGCCCCCTGCGGCCAAAATCTTGCAAACATTGGCGGATGTTGGCCTAGACTATGTGCGATTGGGGCAGTCGGCTCCCACCTTATCGGGTGGGGAAGCCCAACGGGTAAAACTGGCTTCTGAATTGGCTCGCCGCTCTACGGGTAAAACCCTTTATCTTTTGGATGAGCCTTCCACCGGATTATCTTTTTATGATGTCCATAAATTGCTCAATGTTTTGCAGCGTTTGGTCGATACAGGTAACACCGTTTTGGTGATTGAACACAATCTTGATATTTTGCGATGTGCCGATTGGATCATTGACTTAGGGCCGGAAGGAGGCAATCGCGGCGGAGAAATTATTGCCGTTGGTACCCCTGAATTCGTTGCCGAAGTGCCGGGATCCCATACGGGTCGTTATCTCAAGCAAGTCTTGCAGCAACATCCACCCCATGTCGATTTAATGGAGAGTTAATGACGGCTGACTCAATGGCAGGCACTTAGTTGAAGGAAGAAACGGGCCGCTCATAAACCTGTTCTTTCACTTCCCCAAAGCTGCCCATCACCCCCAAATCCTGATTATTAAACGTCACCAAAACCCCACCTGCATTACCCGCCCGTAGGACAATTGACTGATCGGCAGAATAATTTAGCTCAGCTCCGGGTTGTAGGGTTGCTTCAAACACCGTTTGTCCATCCGCAACCACCCGCAGCCAAGAGGGACGTTCTACAACGCGGATATCCAGTTGCACGGGTTTGCTACTGTCGGCGGTAATGGGGGAAGGGGGAAAAACTCCGGCAATCGCTGTCCATTGAGTAATATCGGCAAAAACCTGGCGGGGAGTCTGATCCAGAGACTCTGTAGTAGTGGGAGGGGACTGGCTAACTCCCTCTGGCTGGGGGGGCCAAGGGACGGATCTGACCCATTTCAAGGGTTGTAACCAGCCCTTAAAGGGGTTAATGCCCCCCTCCAAAAAGGCTGATAGACTGCCGATGGCGACCACAATCAACACAACATAGGCCGTCCACAGGTGAAGGGGACGCAGAGAGAAGTTGGGCTTGGGTTGGGCGGCGATGGGTTTGAGAGCCTCACGGCGGGTGAAAAGGGGCAACGCCCGCTTGACAATCACCTCGCCTTCTAGCCCCAGATAGTCGGCGTAGCGCTTGAGAAAACCTCGCACATAAATGGCTTCGGGTAACTGCGAGGGTTTGCCGTTTTCTAGGGCTTCTAAATAGGTCAGACGAATATAGGTGTCGTGGGAGACTTCCCCTAAGGTTAATCCTCTCGCTTCCCGAGTTTGGCGGAGCAGTGTCCCTAGCGACTCTAATGAGGCGAAGGGTTCGTTGGTGGGTAGCATTGGATCAACAGACATGATCGGCTTGCGACTCGTGATGAAGGTTGGCAAGCTCAGTGCTACTGAGCCATCGAAACTGGCCTGGGAGCAATGCCCCTAACGAGAGAGAACCAATCGCTTGCCGATGAAGATAGACCACGGGGTGACCCAGATAGTCGGCGATGCGGCGAATTTGCCGTTTGCGCCCCTCTCTCATGACAATCATAAGCCAGGTCATATCGTCATGTTGCCCTGGAGGAGTGATTGGATCAGGGATCCCAAGCCCAACAGCAGGACAATAGTCTACCTGAGCAGGCAAAGTTGTCCCTTCTTCTAAGTCTACTCCTTCTCGCCATTGTTGTAGGGTTGCCTCCCCCACTCTCCCCTTCACCCCCACCCGATAGGTTTTGGGAATGTGGTAACGGGGATGGGTCAGGCGCAAGGCCAACTCGCCATCATTGGTTAACAAAATCGCCCCCGTGCTGTCCCGGTCGAGCCGTCCTACTGGATAAAGTCGGTAGGCTTGGCGAAGCGAAGTAGGTAGCAGATCCAAAACAGTGCGGCGTTGCTGGGGATCCCGACAGGTGGAGAGAATCCCCACGGGTTTGTGGAGCAGTAGGGTGACCGTTGCAGGAGGAGAGGCCGTGTTGCTGGCAAGGGATCCCCCCGATAGGCGGCGGCCATCCAGCCAAATCTCATCCCGCTCCAGATCAACCTTGTAGCCCAGTTCCCTAATCACCGCCTGGTTAACCTGCACCCTTCCTGCCACAATCATCCCTTCCGCCTGCCGACGGGAGGCTACTCCCAGATGAGCCAGAACTTTTTGCAGACGGTGCGAACCTTGCAGGGATCCCATGCGCTTGAGTCCGATCTAGCTAGCAGCAGGTTGTTCGGAGGAGGGAGGTAAGGGGTCAAAAAAACCGGAGGAGCTGCCTCGTTCCGAAAGAATGGAGCGGGGAAAAGATTCTGACCGTGAGGGAGAAAGACTGCCAATAAACGAGTAAACCAACCCGCAATCAAACTCCTCCGCCAGCCGACAGACCTCCTTCAGATCGGCCACCGACCAGATGCTCCAACTGCCGCGAATTTCATTATCTACCCGCACTTCCACACGATTGCCATCAATATAGATCAACCGTTGAGTGGGAATTTCCGGCTCGAGGGGATGATAGCCCGCCTGAATGGGATCCACCCCCAAAGCGGTCAGGGCAATTAACAACTGGGGTAGCGCTGCCAACAATTGCTGGCTGGCTCGATCTGGCTGACCCTTGATGCAGGCCAGCAAGGCTTCCGTGACCGTTTCGTTGAGATTTTTGAGGGCTTGTAGGGGAGGGATAGACTCAGCCTCTGAGGTTTGCTGAATTTGCTTCAGAGCACTTTGCAGATCCATGCTGAGGAGGTGGGTGAAGGAGCTTTATCCATTTAAGGATGAATTAATCATAGCAAGTCCTTGTTTTCGATGAGCGATTTTTCGGCACTTGTGGGGAGAAAGATTGGCTTGAGAAGCCTTGCTTTTGTTTTTCGATAGTGACTTCCTGATAGGCCGCTCATTTTTCTCATCCTGATCGAAGCAGTTTTCTAGAAAGTTAGTGAAGGATTGAGGCGATGAGATCTATCAATCTAGGGCGGTTGGGATCCCTCTCCATCTCTTTTCAGGAGGAGTCGCTTCGATTCTCTTCCCTAAGGGTTTACTGACCATCGGGATCCCTCGCTTCCCTTTCCACCAGCTATCTTCAAAGAGGACAGCGACCCCAGCCCGTCTGAGTTTCCATCCTCCAGGCTGCCCATCGCCAATTTCTGAAAAGTTATGGTCACACTTACCACCCTGCTGCGGACAGGGCTGATCGGGGGGATCAGCGCCCTACTCCTTTTCACGGATCCCGTTTCCCCTCATCCCACCGCATCACTACCGATTTCCGGTCTTACCCTCTGGGGAGAAGCCATCTTACCCCATGGATCGGTCACAGTAGCAGGCACACCAATGGGAGGACTCTCCGGTCTCACCTATGATGCCAAGCGCCATCTCTACTACGCCGTATCCGATGATCCCTCCCAGAACGGCCCAGCGCGGTTCTATACCCTAACCATTCAGGGGGGAGCAAAACCCCGTGATCCGATGCGGGTGGAGGTGGTCGGGGTCACTCCACTGCGGCGTCCCGATGGGCAACCTTTTGGCAAGGGGACTGTGGATCCCGAAGGAATTGCCTACACCACCCAAGACTCCCTGTGGATTGCTTCGGAAGGGATAGTGAATCGGCAGGGAAACCGCTTGATTACCCCCTTCATTCATGAGTTTGATCGACAGGGTAGACATCGAGGAGCGTTGCCCATTCCTCCTAAGGTCATGCCGCGGCTGGTCAACGGCATCCCTGTCGCCGGGATCCGCCATAATTTGTCGTTAGAAAGTTTGACATTGACTCCTGACCAGAGATTTTTGCTGACTGCCACTGAGAATGCCTTGGTGCCAGATGGGGAGGTGGCTAGCCCGACTTCCGGCAGCTTAGCGCGGATTCTTAAATATGATCTAAGGCAAGGAACGGTTGTGCGGGAAGCTCTCTATGTGACGGATCCCGTAGCGGCTCCTCCTTTGATAGCCAATGGATTTCAAACCAGCGGCTTGGTGGAACTCCTGGCGTTGGACAATTCTGGCGAGCAATTGCTGGCTTTAGAGCGCTCGTTTGCGGTGGGACGCGGGCATCGCATCACGATTTATCGAGTTGATCTGGCTGGGGCCACCCCAATTCAGGAGATAGACAGCCTAAAAGCTATCGATATTTCCAGCATCGTGCCCGCTCAAAAACAATTGCTCCTCAGTTTAGAAACCTTGCGCCTACCCAATGGTTTATCCAATCTGGAAGGAATGACCCTGGGATCCCTTCTCCCCAATGGACAGCCCAGCCTAGTCTTGATCAGCGATGACAATTTTCAAGCAGGGCAATTCACGCAGGTTTTGCTGTTTAGCCTTGATTTTTAGCGGGTTGTATGGATTAACTATGAGGATTCCAGACCGGACAACCCTCTCTTTCAACAGATTCTTTCTTTCAACAGCTTTGTCTCTCGACAGGGATCCTCAGTTTGTCATAGCTCATTTTCTCATAGTAAAGAATCGACTCTAGTTCGGCTAAGGCCGTTTCAACATTGTCATTCACAATTAAATAATCAAACTCACCACTGGCCGCCAGTTCTGCCTCCGCCTGTGCTAGCCGCTTTTGAATACTGGCTTCCGAGTCCTGGGCACGTTCCCGCAACCGTCGTTCCAACTCCGCCAGCGAAGGGGGGCTGATAAAAATGCGAATGGCCTCCGGACAGCGCTGAGCAATTTGCCGGGATCCCTCTAGCTCAATCTCCAACAACACATCCTGCCCCTGTTGGAGTTGCTGCTGCACGGTGGCTAGGGGAGTGCCATAAAAGTTGCCCGCATATTCTGCCCATTCCAATAGTCCGCCTGCTTCTTGCAGTTGCAAAAACTCTTCCCGGCTCCGAAAGAAATAATTGACACCTTCTGCTTCTCCGGGGCGAGGGGGGCGGGTGGTCACAGAGACCGAAAAATGTAGGTCAGGATGGTGCCGGCGCAACTGTTTGACTAGGGTGCCTTTGCCCACTCCGCTGGGGCCGGTGACCACCAGCAAGCGACCCGCTTGAGAGGGAGCCGGCGGATCTGTGGGGAAAAGCTCAGACAGCTCAGGCTCTAGGGTGGATGGGCAGTCTGGCGGCATTGATGCGGTAAGGGGATTAACCATAAATCCAAAGAAGCGGGGGGAGGTTTTGGATCAAGACGCCGGAAACGCCGCCGGGGTGTCTTTGGGAAAAACTTGTTTTTTTAGGATATCTCACTCCTCCTCCAGTAAGCTGCTGCGGCTGGTCATAAATCGGTTGGCTACGGTTTCCGGCTGAATGGCGGATAAGATGACATGCCCAGAATCCGCAATAATCACCGCACGGGTACGGCGACCATAGGTGGCATCGATCAGCTGTCCACGCTCACGGGCGTCTTGGATCGTGCGTTTGATGGGAGCTGACTCTGGACTGACAATGGCAATCACCCGTCCTGCTGCCACAATGTTGCCAAAGCCAATGTTAATGAGTCGAATATCCATAGGTTCAAAAGTGCGGGCAGCGCCATCTGCCAAAACTTTAACAGAATCCCTCCCTCCAGCCATTTCGTATCCCTCTCCGATCCGACAAGCGAGGGATCCCTAAATCCAATCGATCAATCTTGACAAGCCGTGGAGTCAGATGAAACTGAGAGATGGAAAAAGCTGGTTTTCCTCTGCAATACTTGACTTAACCTAACCCATCCGTTAATTCATCAATCAACCCATCAACAGTAGGCAGCTATGGCAATTAAACGTGGATCGATGGTCAAAGCCGTTCGAGAAAAGCTGATCAACAGCCTGGAATCTTTGGCGAATGACTCCTTGATTCCGGAGTATGTGTTTCAGACTCCCGGAGAAGTGGTGGATTTGAAGGACAACTACGCCCAAGTCAAGTTTTTGGCGGTTCCTACCCCCACAGTCTGGCTACAGATTGAGCAGTTGGAGGAAGTGGCCTAATTTTTTTTGTTTGTATTTGATACAGAATCTTTGGCTTGTGATTGAATAGCAACTAGGGCTAACTTCGCTTCTCCCGATGCCAAACGCAGACTTTCTCCCCCCGTTAACAGCTCCCACCCGTGAACAGTTAATGCAGCGTCGTCAGCAGTTACGGCAACAGCGTCGCCATCGCACCCTTCAGGGTACCTGGCGGGTGGTTTCAACGGTTGTGCTGTTGGGGGGGCTGGTACAAGGGATCCGCCAACCCTACTGGCAATTGCAACAGGCCAACCAAATTGAAATAGAGGGCAACCAGTGGTTAACGGATCAGCAGATTCGCGCCCAGTTGCCTTTAAGCTTTCCAATCAATGTCTGGCAGGTTCAGCCCCAGCAAATTCAACAGGCGCTGCTCAACCAACCCGAGGAGGATCCCTGGCAGGCTTCCCCCATACGCCAAGTGTCGGTGCGGCGACAATTATTTCCCCCCCTAGTCAGCCTCCAGATTGAGGAGCGACAACCGCTTGCCCGCAGTCAGGTCAAAGGGGTGATGGGATTGGTGGATGGGGAAGGTCTCTGGCTCTCTTTGAAAAACTATCCGACTTTAGCGGCCAGCCGTGATCTGCCCAGCCTGACCCTCTTAGGATGGGAACTTCACCCTCCCCAGCAGTGGGCTAGCCTATTAGCGGCGTTGCAAACCTCATCAGTCAAGGTAGAGGCTGTGGATTGGCAAAGTACGGAAGCGCTCTATTTGCTGACCGAATTGGGCAAAGTGTATCTGGGATCCCTGACCCCTCAACTGCCCCAACAACTGCAAGCCCTGGCTCAAATGCGCGATCTGCAACGCTACTGCCAGTGTGATCCACGGGATATTGACTACATCGACCTGAGTAGTCCGACGGTTCCCACCATTCAACTCACCCCCCAAGCCGCCGCCCAACGCTGGGGGGAGCCTTCCCCATAAGCTAGGCCACCAGCTAGGTTCTCCTAGCCTGCTCACCAGGATCCCCATCAACAGGACTTTTGCTGGGGTCAACCTCCCCTCGTTCCAGAAGGCGGGGGGCAAAGGTAGGAATAGCCCAGGCTCCCAAGGGGGCTGTCAAGAGAATTGAGAGGGCGGAGAGCGCCAAAATGTCTTCTCCTCCCGACAGTCCTTGGCTGAGGGGAATCGCTCCAATCGCCGCTTGAACGGTGGCCTTAGCAGAATTAGCGGGCAGCAAAAACAGCCGTTCTTTGAGAGTCCAATTGCTGCCCACAGTGGATAGATACCAGCCCAAACTACGGCCCAGCAGCGTGCCTATGCCCAAGATCAAGATCCCCACCCCCAGCCGTTCCGTTAGCACCGACAGAGGCAGTTGGGATCCCAGCAACACAAACAAAAAAATTTCGGCACCCACCCAGAGGTGGTCAAATCCCCTCCGTAATCGATCAGCCAGAGGCGGATCCATTTCGATGAGAAAAAAGCCTGCCGCCATCACGGCCAAATAACCGGAAAAAATGGGCAATCGCTCAGCCGCAACCACCATCCCCAAGGCAAAAGCCGCCGTGATCAACACCTCCTGTCCGACATTCTGGGCCCAGTGGTGTTGGGTGAAAAGCCATCGCTCCAGCCTTGCCATCCACCATCCTGCCACAATGCCCAAGCCGATTTGGCAGACCACCTGTAGAGAGAAGCCCAGCCAGATGGGTAACTCCAACCCCTCCCCTCCCCTCTCTGGGGACAAGCCAGCCATCAGCAGACTAAACAGCAGCAATAGCAACACATCCGAGAGGGCGCTCCCCGTCAAGATGGCGTCCGGGATCCCTTTGCTCACCCCCCAACCCAAACTTTTGAGGCGCAGCATCCCCGGCACAATCACCGCCGGAGACTCTGCCCCAATCACACAGCCCAATATCAGACCCGTTCGCCAATCCAAGCCCAGCAGGCCAACGCTAGCCACCGCGATGAGCAGTGCTTCGCTGAGAGCTGGCAAAAACCCCAACCGCAAGGCCACACTTCCCTGCTGACGGAGCTTCTGTCGATCTAAACCCAACCCCGCCTTCATCAAGATGATCATGACGGCGATGGTGCGAAAGGCTGCTGCTGCCCCCAATAGCTCTGTATCTAAGAGTCCGCTCACCTCTGGCCCCAGCAGGATGCCAGCCCCCACCATGCCCAGCAAGGGAGGCAGCCCCAGGCGTCTCACCCCCTGCCCCGCCCAAAATCCGGCCAAGATAATCCAAACGATACTGATCAGACTTGCCATGCTGACTCCTAATGGAAGGGGATCCCTGGGCAGTCTTGCCATCCTCCCCCTAACTCAGCAATAAATCGCAACTTGCCAGCCAGAATTTATGAAGACTTAAGACAAAACGATCAAGGGTTAAGGGATCCCGTTCTAATTTAATGGCGGCTTGCTCTCATGCAACCTCAACGGCAATCGTAAAATCTCAAGGCTGTGCGGATCCCTACAGGAAATATCCCTTGATATTTTGTGGATGTCGGTAATTGCTGTAAAGTTTCTCTACGTTTCTTTAAGGATTATCCTCATGATTTTCGCTGTTATTCCTCCTACTCCGGTTTGGTCTCCTTCTATCGCTATCGTGATGATCGCCTGTAACGTAGCCGCCGTTCTCCTTTGGAAAACGATTGTTCCCTTGATTAACAGTTGGCTGGGAGCGATTGGCTATGAAGCGCGCAGCGTTTTAACGATTCCTGCGGGCAGCGAAATTTACACATTTAATTTTCCAGGGCTGACCCTAACCCTGCCAGAGTTGCTGGCTGCCGCTAGTTTTGGACATTTGATCGGAGCCGGAGTGATTTTGGGGTTAACCCGTTTAGGGGCGCTCTAAAACGAACTTCACAAACTTTCCGTCATTTTTTACTCGGCAGGGAAATTGGAGTCAGAAATTTGAGGTTTTGGCTATCGACACCTGAGAATTTTGGGACTATCAAGGATGGAAGAGAGTTTTTTCTCTGGCCTAGCCAGAATCTCATATCGAGAAGCTAAAGTGGGTCAATCAGTTCTCTAGCACTTTCTCTAGGGTCACTCCTATGAACCTATCATCTAACCTGACTAAGCTGGCGCTTGCTTTTCCGGCCACACTACTGGTAGCTAGCGTAGCCACTGCCTATCCCTGTAATCGTGCCAAGTCGGTCAACGTTGTGGAAACCTCTTCCCAACGGATCCGCATTGAACAGGTGGATTCCCCTTCCGGGACTATTTTTCGGGTGATCCCCGCGTCTTTTTCTTCTGACCCACAAGCCACTGGTTTTATTGGGGTTGCCATTGAGCAACTCACTCCTGAGCGGGCTGAAGATCTGAATCGGCAACGCACCTTTGGTCGCTCCATTCCTGAAACGGAAGGGGTATTGGTCTTGAGAACCCTCAGCGATGGCCCCGCCGAACTGGCTGGCTTACAAGCCGGAGATGTGCTGTTGGGGGTAAATGGCGAAATGGTGACGAGTGTGCAGCAGGTGCAACAGTTGATTGGCGGTAGCCAGGTGGGACAGATGGTTCCTGTTACCTACCAGCGGGGTCGGGCTGTTGATACCACGGTGGTGTCGGTGGGGGATGCTCAGGTGCTGCGGGGCAGAATGCTCAGAGAATAGCTCCGGTTAGATAGCTTGCAACAATGGGGGTGGCGACTGGATCGGGTTGCCACTTTCGTTGTTTTATAGGTTGGGGGTGGGGGCTAATGGGTCGGCGGGGAGGCATCCCCAGCTTGTAGAAGATAGAAGATATAGGAGATAGACCCTGTGATTGTGGTGGTTTGTTTGGTCAATGCCCTGTTATTTTTGGCTTTGCTCTGGGCTTTGCCTGCCATCTGGGGAGTGCGGGAAGCCTTACGCATCACAGCGGGGCTGATGACGGAGTGGGCGGAGGCGGCAGAGGCAGCCTTGCACCCCGCGCCCGCCGCACTGGGGCAGTTACGGCAATCCTTACGGCAAAGCCGCGCCCGTTTGACGGAATGGCAACAACGGTTGAAGCTGTGGCGGGGGCTGATGGGTGTGGGGCGTTGGGTGTGGCAACAATGGATCGGCTCGGCGGCGAGGTAACCAGGCATGACCGCTTTCGGGATCCCCTCCCCCAACCCTATCCAAACCGAGGTGATGGCCAGTGCGTTGGCGGGTATTGCCGAAGAAATGGGGGCACGTCTAATCCAAGCATCCTATTCCTCCAATATTAAGGAGCGGCGGGACTGTTCCACAGCTCTCTTCGATGGGGGGGGGCGGCTGTTGGCGCAGGCGGCGCATATTCCTGTCCATTTGGGGGCATTGGCGGAAGCGGTGCAGGCGGTGATGGCCTGTCAACCCCAGCCTGGGGATAGCTATCTGCTCAACGATCCCTTTCATGGGGGATCCCATTTGCCGGATCTAACGTTGGTGACGGCGATGGGTAGCTTGGCGGATCCCGAACGGGTGGTGGCGTTTGCGGTGAATCGCGCTCACCACGCTGATGTCGGGGGGATGCGTCCCGGATCGATGCCCGCCGATTCCACTGATATTTGGCAGGAGGGACTGGTGATTCCGCCGATCCGGTTGGCTCGTTGGCGGCAGGGAGAACCGGAATGGGATCCCATGGTGCTACGCCTGATTTTGGCGAATGTGCGGCGACCGGAACAACGGCGGGGAGATTTGTTAGCGCAACTGGGGGCTAACCGAGTCGGCTTCCAACGGTTTCATGAGTTGCTCCGCCAACAGGGGGAAGCCACCGTTTGGCAGCGCATCCAGCAGGTGATCGACTCCAGTGAACAGCGGATGCGAGCCTGCATTGAAGCGTTACCCGACGGGGAGTATGCCGCCACTGACTATCTGGAACCGGACGATTGGAATCCGCAAGGGATCCGCTTGCAGGTGGTGGTCAGGGTGAAAGGATCCGATCTGGAGGTGGATTTTTCGGGAACTGAGGCAGCGGTTGTCAACAATTTGAATGCCCCTTTGGCAGTGACCCGCTCGGCGGTATTGTTTGCCCTGCGCTGTTTGCTCGATCCGACGGCTCCCAGCAATGGGGGCAGTGAGCGGCCTTTGCATATTCACGTTCCGGTGGGATGTCTATTAAATGCCCAATTTCCGGCGGCGGTGGTGGCGGGCAATGTGGAAACCTCGCAGCGGGTAGCAGATCTACTCTTAACCGCTTTATCCCCTGTAGCCGGAGAACGGGCAATGGCTCAGGGACAAGGCACGATGAACAACGTGATTCTGGGTAACGCTCATTTCACCTATTACGAGACGTTAGGGGGAGGGCAGGGGGCTAGTCAACGAGGACCAGGACTGGACGGCGTGCATGTGGGAATGAGCAACACCCTCAATACTCCCATCGAAAGCCTGGAGTTGGAATATCCCCTGCGGGTGATCGCCTATCAACTGCGGAGTGACAGTGGCGGGGCAGGGCAGCAGCGAGGGGGATGGGGATTAACTCGTTCCCTACAGATTTTGGAGAACTGCACCCTTTCGTTATTAACCGAGCGACGCCGTTTTGCTCCCCAAGGACTGGCACAGGGATCCCCTGGGCAGGTCGGGCAAAATCTGGTGAATGGACAACCGATCGCGGGCAAGACGTCCTGTCGGTTGCGGGCGGGGGATATGCTCACCCTCCATACGCCGGGTGGGGGAGGGTTTGGGGATGCAGAGGTGGGGACGGTGAATGTAGTTTCCACTACAGAAAGCTAAGGGAGAGGGGCTTAGCGTGAGGGCGTTACGTGATACTCTGCAACCCTCCATGCCTATGTCTTTTGTGAAGTCTTTTCTCCCCCTATTGACCACGCTAGCGGCTGGGGTGACCACCTTAACAGTAACGGCTTTTTCTGGCCTAACCCTGCGGGCTGCCCCACTTGTAGATACCCATCCTCCCCTATTGGCGCAAAATCAATCCCTCACCCCCGTCAAATTCACCTTGTCTTGGCTATTGCAGGGAGTAGATGCCCCCCTCACTACCGCTATCGAAAAGGGCTACTTTGCGGAGGAAGGGTTGCAGGTCACGTTTGAACGGGGATTTGGCTCCGCCGACTCGATTGGCAAGATTGCAGCAGGTCAATACGATCTGGGGTTTGGGGATCCCTATTCGATGATCGAGTTTAACGAAAAGAACCCTGACCAAAAGCTGATCACGATTGCGGTTCCCTACAACAAAGCCCCCTTCACGATCATTTCTTTGAAAAAATCTGGCATCAATAGCCCTGCTGATCTGGCAGGCAAAAAATTGGGTGCGCCCGCCGGAGATGCCCCCCGCCGCCTCTGGCCTGTGTTTGCCAGTCAAACCGGAGTCCCGGTGGATGGGGTGGAATGGATCACGATGGAGGCCAAGTTGCGCGAGACCTTTTTGCTGCAAGGGCAGGTGGATGCTATCAGTGGCTTTGTTTATTCGGCGTTGCCCTCCCTAATCAAAGGGGGAGCAGGAGTAGAGGACCTCAATATTTTCTACTACACCGACAATGGTTTAGATTTTTATGGCAACTCTGTGATTACGCGGGTAGATTATGCTCAAAAAAATCCTGAAGTTCTGAAAAAATTTCTAAAAGCCTACATTCGTGGCATTCAAGATACGATTCGGGATCCGGCGGCAGGCTTAGCCACCGTCCTCAAGGCGGATACGGGGGGGCTGATGCAGGAGGCAGATGAAAAGCTGCGTCTTCAGTTGGTGCTGGATCGCTTGCTGATCAACCCGGAGGTGGAGGCCAATGGTTTAGCAACGGTGGATCCGGTACGTTTTCAAAAAAGTATTGAACAAACCGTCCAAGGCTTTGGGTTAGCCAGCCAACCCCCGTTAGAAGCCGTTTTTGACGATAGCTTTTTGCCCCCCAAAGAGGAGCGTTTGTTACCTCCTGCCAGCGAACGCCAGTCTCTCTAACGATAAACTGGAGGGAGTTTCACCACTGAGCGGCCTATGAATCCCCAAGCGGTTGCCCGTGTTCTGGATGCTAACCTCGATCGTGCGCGGGAGGGGTTACGGGTTTTAGAAGAGTGGTTTCGCTTGGGGTTGGAGTCGGTAAACTGGGCGGCGGAATGCAAGGATATGCGCCAGGAGCTAGGGGGGTGGCATCACCCCAGTTTGCGCTCTGCCCGAGATATCACCACCGATCCCGGCACCCAACTGGAGCATCCCCAGGAGCAACAACGTCGGGATTTGGAACACCTTTTGCAGGCCAATTGCAGCCGCGTGCAGGAGTCGCTGCGGGTATTGGAGGAATACGGCAAATTGGGGGAATCTCGGCAGTGGTTGCCCCCCACTATGCCCCAGGTCTGTAAACAGATGCGCTATCGTCTCTACGAAATGGAGAGCATTTTGCTGGCTACGACTTTACGTCGCCGCCTAGAACGGGCGCAGCTTTATTTGATCACCAGTCCGATCGAGGGTTGGCTAGCCGCTGTGGAACAGGCATTGCAAGGGGGTGTCACTCTCGTGCAGTATCGCCACAAAACCGCTACCCCACGAGAAAAATTACGGGACTTAGAGCAGCTCAAGCTCCTCTGTCAGCGCTATCACGCTTTGCTCATCGTCAACGATCATGTGGATTTAGCCCTGCTGGTGGATGCCGATGGGGTACATCTCGGACAGACGGACATGCCCGTGGCGGCGGCTCGCCAATTACTGGGATCCCAGAAGCTGATCGGGCAATCGACCACCAATAGCCAGGAGTTACAGGCGGCTCTGGCGACTTCTGCGGATTATGTGGGGGTTGGGCCGGTCTATGCTACCCCCACCAAAGCCGGCAAAGCCCCCGCCGGACTGGATTATGTGCGTTTAGCGGCTGCGACCGTCCGCCTGCCTTGGTTCGCCATTGGTGGAATTGACGCCGACAATTTGCCGGCAGTCTGTGCCGCCGGAGCCAGCCGAGTGTCGGTCGTGCGTTCCTTGATGGAGGCGGTGGATCCGGCTCAAACGGCACGGCTCATGTTGACCCAGATACAATCCCAGACCACAACGATCCCGGTCAGCGGTTGTTGAAAATTTTGCAACATCACAAGCGACTTTGGTTGATTGGTTGCACTAGAATTGCTATACCGTTTCAGAAGCCTACTATAGTGGAGATTGCTAAAGTGTATTGAACTTAAGTGCTAACAGCCAACTGGCTAACGGGAGGTACAAACTTGGGATCCCACCTGCTGACGGATGGCTTGCAGTTGCTCCAGTTTGGCCAAGGCATCTCCAGCAGCCAAAATGGCTTGAGCAAGCGCCATACCCGCCCGTAAATCCGCTGCATGACCCGCCTGCCAGAGATAAAATCCGCCATTCCACACCACGGCTGCTGATAGAGGAGTGAGGGATCCCTCTAGCGTTTGCTGCATTTGCTCAATCAAGAGGGGGAAATCCGGCAAGGGGGGAGAAGCCGCCGCCATCCCATAGTCGCGGGGGCGCAGCAACAACCGCTCCTGACCCAGGCTCAAAATCACCGTCCGATCCTGAGGCAAATCACAACTGCCCTCCAAGCCTTTGACCGTGATCCACGACTCAACCCCCCGCAAGCTCAAGGTAGTGTGCATCGTCTCCTCAGTCGGGGGATGGACAAACCCAGATATCAAACGAAACGAGCCAGCATAGGGAGTCCAGATCAGTTCAAGGGTGGCTAAAGGAGGCCGTTTGCCTATTTGATCGCGGTAGCTCATCAACATCTGCGCTGCTGGGAAATGATCGGGCAGATAGAGAAACCCCAGCCCTGTTGCCTGCAAAATCTGCCCCATCTCGGCCAACTCCAGCCCCCGCCAATCCACCCCTAACCCTAACCAGAGATCGAGTAAGGGGATCCCGTATTTGGTGGGGCATCGCCCAGAACCATGCAACAGCACAGGGGATCCCGCTACCGCCAGGAGGAGAGCCACCAACGCCGCCAGCGGAGCCGTGCGCGACCGCCCATCATAGGGATGCCCGAAGATGAGCAGGGGACGAGCCAGGGGTAAGGGGGGGAGCAGTGGACCCAGTTCGCTGTAGGCATCAAGCATTCCCGCCAATTCAGATGGAGTAGGACGTTTAATGCGGTGGGCAATCAAAAAAGCGCCGATTTGAGCCGGAGTGGCTTCCCCCGTCAGCATCATTCGCATGGCTTGGGCGGCTTCTTCCCGATTGAGATCCTGGCTGGTGTGCTGTCCACTGCCTACTTTTTTCACCCATTCCCGAAAGCGTTCACTCATAGTTGATGCTCAAACCACATGTCTCAACCTTTCTTCCCTAACTGGATCTACCCCACCATCAACCCACCACAGCTAGCGGACTAACCCTAGGAACACTGGCTTGAGCCGTTTTGGGGATTAGCTCTGTGGCTAACTGAAAGAACCGTTGAATCGGCGGGATCCCTTGCCGATCTGAGGTGGTTACCAACACCACCTGCCGCCGGAGGACGGGTTCAACGGTAGGGCGGACCGTCAATTCAGGGGTTTGGATCAGGTCACCCATCGCCGAGAGGGGCAATAGCGCCACCAGATTGCCTTGCTTAACTACCCCGCGAAAAGCATCCAGGGTATTCAACTCTAGCGCGGCCTGTAGGGATAATCCCAGGGAGTGCAGATGATTTTGCACCAGGCTACGCATACCATACCCATCCTTAAAAACAACCTGGGGATAGCTGGCTAACCGATCCCAAGGGATGGCGGGCCAAGCACTTAACGGATGATCCTCAGCCATTAGGACATGAATCGGTTCTTCATAGAGAGGCTCAACTACCATCTCTGGGGTGCGGGTGAGCAGGGGGTTATCCATCACAATCGCCACATCCACCAGCCCATCTTTCAAAACTTTTAAGGCTCGATCACTGCCAAGAGCGGTCACCCGCAGTTGTGTTTGCGGATAGTCTTTACAAAATTGTTCAAGAACGGGGGGCAAATAATAGGCGCAGAGGGAGTGAATGCCGGCAATACAAAGTTCCTGTTGTTGACCCTTCAGCAACTCGCTGATCTCCGCTTGCACCCGTCCCCATTCCTGGCAGATCTTGCGGGCATGGGGCAGCAGGCGCTCTCCAGCCAAAGTGAGTTTGACTTGATTGGTGCGATGCAGCAGTGAAGTACCGAGATCCTCTTCTAGCGCTTGCACCTGCCGACTGACGGTAGACTGGGTCACACCACAGGCACGGGCGGCGGCTTGAAAACTCCCCCTTTCAATCACGGCCACAAAAGCCTGTAGCTGCTCGATTCGCACAAATAGTCCTCTTAATTTTTGATCTTTAATTAATTTCGTTAATGTTGCTCGAATAGACTCCGATGCCGACTTGTAGATCCGAAGAGTTTGAGCGACCTCTACGCCCCTTCAACGGTTGGGTGGGTCGATCTTAGGGCAGCCGCCTCTTTAGCATTTGTAAGAACCGTTACGATCCTTGCAAGTCCTTGTTGGGCTGATATCCTTCCTGATCGGGATTCTGAATCAGGCGGGAAAGGAGTATGAGGTGGACAGGCAAGTTGCTTCTTCATCCGTTTGGCTAAGTTGGATGCGGGTGACTCTGGGATATTAGCGCTGTCGTTGCCAAAACAACAGGCGTTTTTCCAAGAGGTCAATACTCTGCACCAAGCCAATCCCTAAGCCTGCTGCCACCAGCATGATCACCCACAATCCCACCATGTCGCTGTAATAGGAACGACTCAGCAGCATCGGCCCCAATCCGGCAAAGCTGACAATCGAGATCTCCGCCACAATGGATCCCACCAATGCCATCGCCGCCGAAATTTTTAGACTAGTCAACAAAATCGGCAGGGCAATCGGCAACCGCAGCCAAACATAGACCTGCCAGGCCCGAGCGTGATAGGTGTGCATCAAATCCAGTTGCAGGGAGGGAACGCTGCGTAAGCCTTTGGCAATCCCAATCGACAATGGGAAAAAAGCAATGTAGGCCGCCACAATCCCTTTGGGCAAAAGCCCCTGCACACCATATTGCCCCAATAAAACCGCCAAAACAGGAGCCAGGGCAACAATCGGCACATTTTGGGAGGCCACGATCCAGGGCAAAATCATCCGCTCACTAGCCCGCGACATCACCAGCAAAGTTGCGGTGAGCAATCCCAGCGTGAGGGCTAAAGCCAAACCTAACAGGGTTTCCCCCAGGGTGATCAAGCCGTTAAACAAAACCGTATCGGTGGAGAAGAGGGGGGTGGCCATCTGGTAAAACCCTCTCAACAACTGGGGGGGCGAGGGAATGATCGGGTTACGCAACTGAAAGGCGCAGGCAAACACTGAGGAGCAATCGGCATTGCCTCTCGCCAGCAGATCCTGGGATCCCGACCAATTGGTCAGCAGCATGAGGGGCACCCAGAGCAAGAGGATCGCTCCCCCCACCAGCAACGGCGGCAACCAAGGCGGGGTGGCAGGGGGAGGGTTAGGCATAGACTTCCCGTAGGCTTTCTAGCACCTGCGTGGTCAGTTGAAAGAAGCGGGGATCCTTCCAGGTCTCAAAGCCACGGGGCTGAGGCAAATCGATGGGGATGATCTGGGCAATCTGCCCGGGATTAGGGGTCATCACCACTACCCGTGTGGAGAGAAAGACGGCCTCTTGAATAGAGTGGGTGACAAAAAAGATGGTTTTATGGGTGGCTTCCCAAAGGCGCAACAGTTCTAAATTCATCTTTTCACGGGTGATCTCATCCAACGCTCCAAAGGGTTCGTCCATCAGCAAGACATCGGGATCAAACGCCAAGGCGCGGGCAATCGACACCCGTTGCTGCATCCCCCCCGACAGTTGCCAGGGGTAGTTGTGGTGAAACAACTCCAGTCCGACCAGTTTCAGCATAGTGCGGGCTTTTTCCAGCCGTTCGGCGGCGGGCCAGTTCATCACCTGCAACGGCAGCAGCACGTTTTGCAGGGCGGTTCGCCATTCTAAGAGGGTGGGAGCCTGAAAAATATAGCCGTATAAACGGTCTTGGCGAGCCTGCTGGGGAGAGCGTCCGGCCATTTGCACCGTTCCCTGGGTGGGTTGATCCAAATCCGCCAAAATTCTCAATAGCGTGGTTTTGCCACAGCCGGAAGGGCCAATCAAGGCAATAAACTCCCCCGCTGCCACCTCCAGGCTGACATGGTGCAGCGCCACTACGGGATCCCGTCCCAACACCGGATAGATTTTGGAAACCCCCTGCACAGTAACCAATGGGGCAGGAGAGCCTTGAGGTTGAGAATGGGTAAGCAGGCAGGGATCAGTCAAATTAGTCATGAGGAATTAGCAGAAGCATCGACAAAATTATTGGGGAGGATGGGCATACTCTCTATTAGAGATCTGGAGAGGAATTCTGACCAGTAGGGATCCCTGGTTGTTTCTTAAGATTCGTGCATCCGCTACCCAATTCTGACAAACTCAAGCAGTTTCAAGAAGATCTCTAGTCAGATCTGCTTAAATCGATGAGGAGGCAGATTCCTGGGTCATGCTATGTATTCATCTGATGCCGCACCCGTGAAAGGGGCGATCAACCTACTCAAAAACTATGCCGTGGGGGATCGCAGCTTTTTGAGAGCCGATTTAGAGAAAGCAGATCTGCGGGGCATAACCCTAACCGGGGTGGATCTATCAAGCGCTAACCTGCATGAGGCCAACCTGACCGGCATCTCCCTCCGCAATGTTAATCTGGCCGAGGCCAAGTTGATGGGGGTCAATTTGCGGGATGCCTATCTCAAAAACGTCTCCTTGAGCCATGCCGATCTAACAGGAGCCAATTTGATCGGGGCGAATCTGCGTGGGGTAGATCTGAGTGGATCCCGCTTGGGGGGAACCAATCTGAAAGAGACCTATTTCAAAGATGTCAACTTTAGCCAAGCCAAAATGATCGGAACGGCATTTAGCGGTGCCAAGTTTGTAGGAGTAGATTTTAGCCAAGCTAACTTGAGTGAGGCCTATTGGAAGGGAGCTATTTATGATGTCAACACCCGTTTCCCTGAGGGTTTTGATCCCGTGAAAGCTGGTATGCAAAAAGCGGAGTGAGACAACCCTTGCCTGAAGGATCCTCTCCATCCACCCCTAAAGGCTGCAAAATTTCTGATCTTTGGCTGATGTCAAGCTTATCTATTTTCTGTTTTATTTCAAATAGTTCTAAGACTTTTAGGTAAGACCCTATGCAGATGTTGTTAGTCCCAGGAGCGATTCATGCCTAAAATCACTACGGTCAGCGACTTGTTAGCCAGTTATCAAGCGGGCGAGCGGGAGTTCCAGGGATCCCAACTGAGTCGCGCCTTGCTGAGGGGCTTGGCTCTAGTGGACGTGGATTTGCGGGGAGCCAATCTGAATGGAGCTGATCTGAGTGAGGGGGATTTGACCCGCGCCAATCTCAGTCAAAGCTATCTGCGGGGAGCTGATCTCGAGGCGGTGGATCTGGAGGCTGCCGATTTAAGCGGAGCTAAGCTGCGGGAGGTGATTCTCACCGGGGCGCGCCTCTATAAATCCCGTTTGCAGGAGGCCGATCTGAGTGGAGCCATTCTGCGTAAGACCAACTTGCAGGAGGCGGATTTGCAGCGAGCTTGTTTGTGGGGGGCTAGTCTGCGGGGGGCACAGTTACAGGGAGCCAATTTGACGGGAGCCGCCCTTTGTGGCACTAACCTCTGGATGAGCGATCTCAATCAGGCGGATTTGCAGGGAGCCAACTTTGACAAGGCCGATCTGAGCAACGCTGATCTCACCACCGCCCATCTCTGGCAGGCACAGTTGGCCGGAGCCTACTACAACCATCACACGCGGTTTCCGGTGGGGTTTGATCCAGAAGCTTTGGGAATGCAGGTTTTGTGGGAGTAGCCCCAGTTTTCCTGAATAAAACGGTGTCCCTCGGTATGGTGGAACCCTCCATAAGAAAACCGCCAGACTGCACGCCTAGCGGAAGATGGTGTGAGGAGTGAACGGAAACATGCGTCTCCGCTTTATCTATGATAGTGGAATCTTTGATAGAGGGGCAAAAGCAGCAGGCTTGCTACGAGTGATTATCGAACCCAAATCGTCTTGATGTTGACAAATTCTAGGATCCCCTCTCGGCTGAGTTCTCGCCCATAGCCGGAGCGTTTGATGCCGCCGAAAGGTAGCCTGGGATCCGACTTGACCATGCCGTTGATGAATACGGATCCCGCGGCAATCTCATTAATCAGTTGTTCTTGTTCGTTAGGTTGGGTTGTCCAAGCACTCGCCCCCAATCCGAACGGGGTTCCATTCGCCAGTTGAATGGCTGCCGCCAAATCGGGAACTCGAAAGAGCAGAGCCACGGGGCCAAAGACTTCCTGAGTGGCAATAGGAGCCTGGGCAGGGATCCCGCTCACAATCGTGGGGGGATAAAAATATCCAGGCCGATCTGAGTAGGGGGATCCCCCCACTAAAACTGTGGCTCCCGCCGCCACCGCCTCCTTCACCTGTTCACTGATTTCTTGTAGCATGGCAGGCGTGGCTAAAGGCCCAATATCCGTTTCAGGGTCTAGGGGATCCCCTACTTTGAGGGCTTGAAAGGCGGCGACCAATCCCTGTTCAAACGCCTCGGCTACGGACTCCTGCACAATGAACCGTTTGGCTGCAATACAGGATTGTCCGTTACTAATCATGCGAGCGGTGACGGCGGTGGCAATGGCTTGGGGTAGATCCGCACTTTCCAACACAATGAATGGATCGCTGCCTCCTAACTCCAACACGGTTTTTTTGAGGTGCTTACCCGCCTGAGCTGCCAGGCTGGATCCGGCGGCCTCACTGCCCGTCAAGGCGGCTCCTTTAAGGCGGGGATCCGCTACCAAATCGCTGACCCGCTCGGATCCCAGCAGCAGGGTTTGAAAAGATCCGGCAGGCCAGCCTGCCCGGTCAAAGATCTCCTCAATAGCCAAGGCGGATTGGGGGACGTTGGAGGCATGTTTCAAGAGCACCGTATTCCCCGCCATCAACGCTGGAGCCGCGCAGCGAAACACCTGCCAAAAGGGAAAATTCCAGGGCATCACCGCCAAAATCACCCCCAAAGGCTGATAACGCACAAAGCTGCGGCTGGCATCGCTGGAGATCTCGTGATCCGCCAAAAACTCGCCGGCCTGTTCGGCATAATAGCGACATACCCAGGCGGATTTCTCCACCTCCGCGATAGCGGATTTGAGGGTCTTGCCCATTTCTACCGTGATCATCTGCCCAAAGGTGGCTTTTTCGGCCAGCAAGATCGCCGCCACCTTCTGCAACGCCACCGCTCGCTGGGGGATAGGAGCCAATCGATAGTGCCAAAATGTGGCTTCTGCCAGAGCTAGCTTACTTTCTAGCTGGGCAGGTGAGAGGGGATCCCAGCGCTTGAGCACTTCCCCCGTTGCCGGATTGATACTGGCAATTGCCATAGCTCCGTCCCCCTTCCTGGCACCCCTTTGTTTTACTTTGACCGGTTCCCCCACCCCAAAGAGGGACTGATACAAATTGTTGCCGTTGAGACTTGTCCAACGGTGTTGTCATCCAGACGAGGGATCCCCTTGCTGGGCAAAACAAGCGGGAGTCAGTTAAAGCGTTACGGGGATCCCTGAGCCGGATGGAGGGGAGTCAGCAGGGATTCACCGCTGGGGGTGACAAACTCTAGGGCCTTGCCCATCAGAACCAGGGTTTTGCTGGTGTTTTCCACAAAGCCGATCCGCTCATAAAACGCCTGCTGGTGGGTGGTAAATAGATAAACGCGCTCCACTCCCTGCACATGGGGGTGGCTAATCAAGGTTTCCACCAGCTTGCGACCCAAGCCCTGCCGCCGATAGTCAAGATCCACCACAACATCCCAAATCACCGCCCGATAGACGCCATCGGAGGTGATCCGACCAAACCCAATCATCCGCGAGCCATCCCAAACACTCACCACCGGATTGCTAAACTCGACGGCTCGTTTCATCTCGTCGATCTGGCGATCCTGCGCCCAAAAAGCATTGCGCTGAAAAAGAATCATCAGTTGCTCAAAATCGACTTCTGAGCGATCCAGAGAAAAACGAATATGGCGATTGTCCACGGAGGAGCTTGCGGATGATGAAGGGATAGGCGCAGGCTCCGGTGGCAAAGACTGAGGGGTCATGGGCAGGTCAATCCTCACACAGACGAAAGAAAAATAGGTGGACTCCGGTGGACAGACGGACTAAAGAGCTTTGCTCGTAAAGAATAGATACTTATTCTTCCTGAGCACTAGAGATCCACTAAGCTCTCAAACAGATCGGGTCTGGTCGAGGGCATAGGTGCGGAACCGCTCCAAATCCTCTTGTAGGCTAGATTCAACAATCTTGCCCAAAAACAAACCATCCATGATCTTACCGAGGATGCCGGGCAAAACATAGGCGACTGATAGCTTGACAATCGTGCTACCCTTCCGGTCATAAAAACGCAGCGTACCGCGATTGGCTAACCCATCCACTGATTTCCAGCTAATGATCTGATGTTTGATCAAGGTCGTGATGCGGGATGTCCAGCTAAAGTTGAAGCCCCGCGCATCCAATGTCCATTTGGAAATCTCGTCGTCGATCAACTCCACGGAGCGGATCCACTTCATCCAGTGGGGCATCAATTCTAGGCTAGCCCACAGTTCCCATACCCGCTCGATGCCTATTGGAACCTCCACCTGTACGGTATGCTCTAACCAATCTTCAGCCATGCGCTCTCTCCCCAGATGGAAGCGGGATCCCTTTACAAATTTTCATGTCAACCTAAGATAGCATTTGAGGGGTCTGGGGGAGGGCAGATCGAAACCACTTCCAGGGTAGTCTTAATAAAATCTTGAGGTAGCCAATCTCAGATCCCATCGTTACAGGTTCAATTTCTCGCATTCAAGTTTCTCAGATTAGGTGAGCATGTGAGCATGTTTTCAGACTGGAAGCAGCATCTCAAAAATTATTTTGTGGCTGGGCTATTGGTGGTCATTCCCCTCGCCACCACGATTTGGTTGATGGTCGAGGTAGCCACCTGGAGCATTGACTTTCTCACCAGCATCCCCAAGCAATTCAATCCGATCCAGGGTTTGCATCCCCTCCTGATCAACCTGATTGATCTGAGTGTGGGGATCCTGGCTCCCCTGCTGTTTATTCTGTTGATTGGCTTTATGGCTCGTAATATTGTCGGGCAATGGCTCCTCAACATCAGTGAACAGTTGCTTCATGCCATTCCGATTGCTGGCCTGGTCTACAAAACCCTTAAACAACTGCTCAGCACCCTTTTTACCACCTCAGAAGATAAAAAGTTTCGGCGGGTAGTTTTGATCGAGTATCCCCGCGCGGGGACATGGGCACTGGGATTTGTCACGGGCACAGTGTCAGCGGAGTTGAAAGGGGATCCCTCCTGCCGTTGGCTAAGTGTTTTTGTCCCGACGACCCCTAACCCGACCACCGGATGGTATGCAATTGTGGCCGAGCAAGACACTATCGAAGTGTTTATGCCGGTGGAAGATGCCTTCAAAATGCTCATCTCCGGGGGGATTGTCACCCCTGAGACTTTTGAGACGGGCTTGCAGTGGCGGCGTACCCATAACCCCAATTTGTCCAGCGTTTCCCCGACGATGCCCAGCCTGCGGGAGTTGGTGGAGACGGAGCGATCGACCCCCCCCTCCGCAGATGGGAGCAGCCTCAGGAGCAATCCAGAACCCGATACCGCCCTCTGAAGGGATCCCCTTCCCCCCATCTAGCTGAGCCATCAGATGAATTGGCGGATACATTGTCGAATCGCCAGGTTTTCTTCCGCAAGGTTACTGTAGCCTGAGATAACTTTTCCATCTCCATCCAACAAGAGCAGGGCAGCTTGCTTGCGGATATTGAGCTGGGGAAGCACTTTTTGAGCAACGGTTTGTAGGGGGGTGACCACATCTCCGTCAAAATCGGCGGCCACGGCGACATGTTTTGATAGAAGGGAGGGATCCTCTGGCACGCTCTTTTTGATCTCACTGATCACCAAATCTTTGACTAACGACAATCCAGTTCCATCCAATAAAACGATCTGGCGAAGTCGCGGGTTTTTGCCAAACTCTACTACCAAGCTTTCGGACAGGGAGACCGACTGATTCCGGCTCGTGGCATTGGTCAAAATTAACGCCTGGATGCCGTCATAGCGACTCAGTTCGAGCGGATCCCCAATGACTGGACTGATGGCTCCGCTGACATTGTGGGGAATCGGTGGGCTGGGGCAACCCCCATTGTTAGCCCACAGGGGAGTTGCTGGGATCCCGATGCTGAGGATCCCCAACCATAAGCACAGTCGTCTTTTCATAGGCAAAATGGTGGTGTGGTTGGGGATCAGCATAACGAATCCAGTTTTTTTCGGTTTGGGCTGAGGCGTATAGTTCTCTACCTTAAAGCCCTATTTGCCATGCCTGTGTCGAGAGCTAGTCCTTCCCTGCTATCGTCTCAACCGCCCTATCCCCTTCCGCCACGAGATCCGCTACTATAGGGATCCCTTATCTCAACCCATCCCCACAAACCAATGGAGAGCACCCCATGACCCAGGTAACGATTGGCGAAAACGAAGGCATTGAGTCAGCTTTGCGCCGTTTTAAGCGACAGGTCTCGAAAGCAGGTATCCTGCGGGATCTGAGAAACCATCGTCACTTTGAGACAGCGCTAGAAAAGCGGAAACGGAAAGCCGTTGCCGTCCGTCGCAATCGCCGTAAAACGGGCGGGGGAGCCTAATCGGGCTGGTTTTTCGTTAGCCTGCCCGTCGAGACCAGCTTGTTGATAGCTTGCTGGTTAACTTTCTAGATCAAATCATCCATCTGAGTCATCCATGACACCCGCCTCAGCGAAATCCCCCGCGAAATCTCTGATGGTTGTGGGTACCTCCTCCCATGTCGGCAAATCATTGGTGGTTACCGCCCTCTGCCGCCTTTTGTCCCGACAAGGGTGGCGGGTCGCTCCCTTCAAGGCTCAAAATATGTCCCTCAATGCCTATGTAACGGCTGAGGGAGGGGAAATTGCCTATGCGCAAGCCCTGCAAGCCTGGGCCGCCGGCATCGAACCAACCGTTTTGTTGAACCCTATTTTGCTCAAACCCCAGGGGCAGATGACCTCCCAGGTGATCCTGAATGGGAGGGTAGCAGGAACCTATCGTGCCGGGGACTATTATGAGCAATTTTTTGCCCAGGGATGGCAGGCTGTCACCGATGCCCTCACTCAATTACGGGATCCCTATGACTGGCTCATTATTGAGGGGGCGGGTAGTCCTGCCGAAATCAACCTGCGCCACCGCGATTTGACGAATATGCGGGTTGCCTGTCATCTCAATGCGCCCACTTGGTTGGTGGCTGACATTGACCGTGGGGGAGCTTTAGCCCATGTGGTGGGCACGTTGCAGTTGCTCTTGCCGGAGGAACGACGCCTCATCCAAGGGATCTTGATCAACAAATTTCGCGGTGTGCGGGAATTGTTGCAGCCGGGATTAGACTGGCTAGCCGACTATACCCAGGTGCCCATCGTCGGGGTCTTACCCTGGCTAGACTTTGCCCTCCCTCAGGAGGATTCTCTCTCCCTGATCGAGCCACGCCGTGAACATTTTGATTCAGGCGACTCAAAACGGTTGCAAATCGTGGTGATCCATCTTCCCCACATCGCCAATTTCACCGATTTTGATCCATTGCTGGCGGAACCTTCCGTCCATCTGCGGTTTGTTAAACCAGGGGATCTGGGGTCAGGGGATCTTTGGAGGGGGGCGGATGTGCTGATCCTACCCGGAAGCAAAACAACTATGGCAGATTTAGCGGCTCTGCGGGGGAGTGGCTTTCCTCAGCGCCTCGCCCAGTTTTCGGGAGAGATTATTGGTATTTGTGGGGGGTTACAAATGCTAGCCAGTCGGATTGGGGATCCCGATGGGTGGGAAGGAGCGCCCGGATGGGTGGGGGGTTTGGGACTCCTGGCCGGAGAAACCGTTCTAGAGGCCAACAAAGTTACCCGCCAAGTCACCACCCAGTCCATATGGCCGGAGGTTGCTCCCATCCAGGGCTACGAAATTCACCAAGGACGCTCAACGTTTGCCCATTCTTTATTTCCGCTATTTTCAAGCCCACAATTGGGAGTACGCAGTCGAGATGGACGTATCTGGGGAACCTATCTGCATGGCTTGTTCGATAATCATCTCTGGCGCAGGCAATGGCTAAATCGGTTACGTCACCAAAAAGGATGGGATCCCTTGCCCCTCCTGGAAGGCCACTACAGCCAACAACGCACCGCCCTCTTGGATCGTCTGGCCGACTGCTGGGAACCCCACCTAGATTTACAGTTATGGCGGAGCTAGCGATTGACTTCGCAAGGCATGGGGTAGTCCCAAAGGGTCGGAGCCAATCTGGGGAGTGACGGAACGCTGTTCCAGCCAGCGCTTCAGGAGATAGGTAGCGCGACAGTCATCTTCGTTATAAGTGAGGGAAAGCTCCATAAACTGATAATCTTGGGTTTCTATCCACTGGGCATACCAATAAATCGATTGCGCCCCATTGGCGTCAGACTGCTGCCAATCAAATCCCAGCCAACGAGCAATATTTTTCAGCGAATAACTTTCCACAGGCAAAACTACTTTTTGGGTGACCAAATCGTGCAAATCCACCATCCGCTGCACCAATGACCGCAAGAGCGGTGTGGGGGTGCCGTAGCGTTCCGCTAACTTTTGACAGGTATGCACCTCAAAGGCATGAAAGTGAAAAATTGGGGCAGTGGGATAGCGGGTGACTAGGCTTAAAAAGGCTTGCCAAGCCTCCCCTTCTTCAGCGGGTGAGAGGGCTAAACAGGGATGGTAATGGGTCTGTTGGGATCCCCGATCCACCAACAAAACCCCCAACAAATAGGCCACATCCTGCTGGGGATCCCCTTCCACATCAAAATACAGTTCCACATTGGCCTGGGGCAACTGGGGTGGGTGTAACCAAATCGCTTCCTGCCGCAGCGTCGCCTGAGCCTGACGAATCAACTGCTGGGCTACTTTGTGTCCCATGCCTTCTAGAGCACCCAGACTTCTCACCTTGGCGCTGGCCAGATCACTGACGCTGCTAATGCCCGCCGCCCGCAGGAGGGGATATCGACTGCCCGTTACCCCCGGCAAGAGGGTTAAGGGATCCCTGGTGACCGCCAGATGACGGCAATGATGACGCCAGCTACACAAGCCACAGCGACTCCGCGCCATATAGACAAGGGGTAATTCTGCCGACTGGAGCGCCGCCCACAACTCCTGCAGGAGGACGATCACCTGAGCCAGTCTTCGCCGCAGATTCACCCCATACCAACGCTCATCCCGCAGGATCACCATGCCCTGAAGAGGGGTAGTTCCTTGCAGTTGTCCCAAGACATAGGCATGGATCGCCAGCATCAGTTCGTAATCCGGTTTAACCCGCTTGCCGGTACGAATCTCCACAGGGATGTAGTGGGCTTCGTTGGCTTGCCAAACCAGGAGATCCGGTTGACTGATAATCGAGAGGGGAGGGGAGAGAGCATCCGTTTCTAGAGAACCAGCCAAGGTTGCTTGATAAATCGGTTGCGGAGCCTGTTGGAGTTGCCTAAACTGTTCAGCCGTTAAGGGATCCCCTTGTGAGGCTGCTACTCGCCCTGGGTGCTGCTGCTGGATCCGCTCCCGCAAAAGCAGGCGTTCTTTACGCAGTTGTTTGAGATAGTCATCGGTAGGCAGCTTTTCGGATTGTGGGCCGAGGCGTTGTAAGTAAGGCAGGCGGCGACAACGATAGAACTCCAGCAGTTCCTCCGCTTGGATGAAGTAGGGAGTAGGATTCGATGCGTAATCCAAAATCCACCTGTTAGGCCATCTGCCTTTACTCTAGTCGAAGATATGGGAGGATTCCTGAGATTGGTAACGCGTCCGCAATTCGTCTATCTCGATACACCTCGATCCGTCGAGTTAGGTTAGGGTGCAAGCGGTTGATAAGCTAAGTTTCAGCCCAGTCGAGTGTAAATAAACCTGACAGACTGCTGAAAGGATCAAGGTAGTCTGTTCTAATAGATTGACGTTTGTCACTATCCGACATATGTCCTTGAGAAAAAGGAAGTTACTGCCCATGAAAAAATTAGCCGTATTTCTATCCGTCATTTTGCTACTGGCGATGGCTTGTCTGGTTCCCAGCAAGGCACAAGAGGCTCCTCCTGCTCAGTTATATGGAGCTTTACAAAAAATCAAAGAATCCGGCAAGGTCGTGATTGGTCATCGAGAAGCTTCGGTTCCCTTTTCTTTTTTAGATGATCAAAAGCAGCCGGCTGGATTTTCTGTTGATCTTTGCCTGCAGATTGTTGAAGAGATCAAAACCGAGCTAGGGATGCCGGACTTAACCGTAGAATTTACAGCCGTTAATCCACAAACTCGGATCCCTCTTATTGCTAACAACACCATCGATTTAGAATGTGGTTCTACTACCAATAACCTAACTCGCCGTAAACAGGTAGATTATGCCTTGACTACTTTTGTGACGGGGACAAAACTACTCGTCAAAAAAGATTCCGGTATTAAAGAAATTGAGGATCTGGCCGGAAAATCGGTTGCTGTTTCTCAAGGAACTACTAATGAGCGGGTGATCAAAGCCTTTATTGAGGCCAATAATATTGATGCCAGAATTGTCAATGTCAAGGAGGTGGCTGAAGGATTACTATCGTTGGAAACGGATCGGGTGGACGCTCTGGGTAGTGACGATATTCTGCTCTACGGTCAAATTGTCCGATCCAAAACTCCTGATACATTAGAGGTGGTGGGGCGTCGTCTATCCTATGATCCCTATGCCATCATGATGCGGAGAGATGACTCAGCTCTGCGGCTAGTAGCGGATCGTAGACTATCCAAACTATTTGCTTCAGGAGAATTTAACACCATCTATAGCAAGTGGTTTGAACCTCTCAAAATCGGCGAGAATACTGTGCCTGTACCGATGGGTGATGGCCTCAAAAATGCAGTTGAACTGCAAGCTTTCCCCGAATAAAAGGTAGGTTATCCCAATTAAGTTCTTGCTAAAAATGTGAACTCACTAACTGGGAATCACCCATGCGCTACAACTGGAACTGGAGCATTCTATTTGAGGATCCTTACCTGGGGTGGATTCTTTCTGGATTGGGCTTAACGGTACTGGTTTCTAGTTTGGCCTGGGTGATTGCCCTAGTGTTGGGATCCTTGGTTGGGATTGCTCGAACCGTTCCCGTTGCTTGGGTGCGCACACTAGCTGGGTTTTATGTTGAGCCATTTCGCAATATTCCCCTGCTGGTACAGATGTTTCTCTGGTTTTTTGTCTTGCCAGAAATTGTTCCTGAAGGCATGGGTCGTTGGTTAAAGCGGGATTTACCCTACCCCGAATTTTGGACAACGGTAATTGGGTTGGGGTTTTACACCGCTGCCCGTGTTGCGGATCAAGTGAGAGCGGGTATCGAATCGGTTCCCAAAGGAAAAACTCAGGCGGGCTTAGCTAGTGGATTAACCTGGACGCAGATTTATCGCTTTATTTTGTTACCCCTCAGCTATCGGTTGATGTTGCCTCCTTTGACTTCTGAATTTCTGATTATCTATAAGAATTCTTCTCTAGGTTTAACCATTGGCCTGCTGGAGTTAACCGCTCAAGCT
Source organism: Cyanobacteriota bacterium (assembly GCA_033764955.1). GTDB lineage: Bacteria > Cyanobacteriota > Cyanobacteriia > Thermostichales > Thermostichaceae > JANRIL01. Next base: position 177,244 of record JANRIL010000019.1, read on the forward strand.
CGCCAAATTGAAGATTATACCTTTCAAGGGTTTGAAGCTTATATTACCGCCAGTCTTTTGTATGCTCTAATCACTATTTTATTGTTGGTAGCTACCCAAGGACTAGAACGGCAGTTGCGGATCCCTGGATTGATTCAGCGGGGTACTTAGTTAAGTGAGGTAGTTAAGTTAAATGGATAGTGAAAGAATGCTTAAGTGAGATGATTGGGCAGATAATAATTAGGTAAAAAAGGGAAATGTCAGGTATTTATGCTCAACTTTGATCTTCAGGTGATTTGGCAAGAACTGCCCTTTTTGGGTCAGGGGCTGCTCACCACCCTACTATTTGCCACATTATCTATTCTGGTTGGATTGGTTCTGGGAACGCTATTAGCTCTTATGCGGCTCTCGCCATTTCCCCCTTTTTTCTGGTTGGCGACAGCCTATATTAATTTGTTCCGTTCTATTCCTATTCTATTAGGTATTTTTTGGTTTTACTTTCTTGTTCCTTTTATCATTGGACGTTCATTGGGAAACTTTGCTTCTGCTTTTATCGCCTTTGTTCAGTTTGAGGCTGCCTATTATTCAGAAATCATTAGAGCCGGAATTCAAAGTGTCCCTCAGGGACAAATTGGAGCAGGATTGGCTTCTGGATTAAATTATCCACAGGTCATGTGGTTGATTGTCTTACCTCAGGCTTTTCGCAATATGATTCCGCCTTTGTTAACGCAAAGCATCGTTCTATTTCAAGATACTTCCTTAATCTCTGTAATTAATGTCAGGGAGTTTATGGGTGCTAGCCGCATCATTGCCGAAAAAGAAGGGCGACCGGTAGAAATTTATATTTTTGCCGCGTTGATTTATCTACTGGTTTGTTTGATCTCTTCTCAGTTGGTCAAATTTCTAGAGCAGCGCACGGATCCCAAGCGAAGGAGATCAACCGAAACGGTAGCGGTAGTAGGCTAGGTTTAACCAGTATGAGAGGCAAATTCAATGATAGAGATTGAGAATGTTAGTAAATGGTATGGCTCTTTTCAAGTCCTGAAGGACTGCTCAACAGAGGTACGAAAAGGGGAAGTCATCGTCGTCTGCGGCCCTTCCGGATCGGGCAAAAGCACGCTGATCAAGTGTGTCAATTTTTTGGAGCCTTTTCAGAAGGGGAAAATTCTTGTCAATGGGGTTTCGGTGGCGGAGAAGACGACGGATCTGCCCAAATTGCGCTCCCATGTTGGCATGGTATTTCAAAGTTTTGAACTGTATCCCCACATGTCCACATTACAAAATGTTTGTCTTGCCCAAATCCATGTCTTAAAACGCTCCGCATCGGAAGCCGAGGAAAAAGCGGTGCAACTCCTCAAACGAGTCGGTTTAGAGGATCATATTCGCAAGTTTCCTGGACAACTTTCGGGTGGACAACAACAGCGGGTAGCCATTGCCCGATCACTAGCGATGGATCCGATTGCCATGCTGTTTGACGAGCCAACCTCAGCTTTGGATCCGGAAATGATTAACGAGGTTTTGGACGTTATGGTGGAGTTGGCTCAAGAAGGTATGACCATGATGGTGGTTACCCACGAAATGGGGTTTGCCCGCAAAGTCGCCCATCGTGTGGTCTTTATGGATGGGGGATCCATTTTAGAAGATCGACCTACTGAAGCCTTTTTTCAGGATCCCCAAACCGATCGATCCCAACAATTTCTCTCCAAGATTTTGCACCATTAGGTTCTATTCTCAAAAACCTATAAAATCACCAAGGCCAAGCAGGTCGTTTGGGTTTTTGACAGGTTTCAAAGGCTCTAGCTTTTTGTAGACACTCACGGTAGATAGCATCTGCCTTTTGATAGGCTCGCCATCCTGAGGAACGATTTTCGGCAAGCTGTTCACGGGCTAACCCAGAACTACCTTGCACCTCCCCCAGCAGGTCAGCCCATTCTTGCCAGATATCATAGTCCTGGCTACCCGATGGAGTGGGTAGCGGATCAAACAACAGGGGGATCAGCCAAAAGCCGGCCACTAAGCCAACTCCCACTGCACCCAGGCTAGCCAAAGGGATCCTCCAATGGAGGCGAGGGTGGGCTTGTTTACGGGTGTCTTTTTCCGGCAGGGAATACGGTTGCTCCTCTTTTCGTTCTCGATAAAGGGGGGGCTTGGTCGATTTGAGATCGGTGCGAACCACAAAGTTATGGGACATCGTTATGGCAGATAGCTAGCCAACAAATAATCTGATCTTTATCATAACGAGTGAATCAGCGGGGAAGAAGGTCGAGAGACATCTTCTCGGTTCTCATCTCGTTGGATTCGTGGCTAGTTCCCCTTCTCTCTTATGCTTCCTCACCAAACTTAGATTTCAATAGGATAAAACTCTCCACAAGTCGGTAGAACTCTCTGAAGTCGATTTCCGAGATTGTTGCCGGAAGTCTTGGCCAAGGTAGGCTACAGACCTAGCTTATTGAGAATAGACAAGATGGAATGAGGATTGTGGACTTCGTTCATCCTCAATATGTATCCTGCTAAATTTATCAGCATTACCTCTGAGGCACTACCCAGAGTTCTATCTGCGAGTGATTTCTAAGTTCGAGGAGCGGTTAACCGACTGTGGCAGAGTAAGGGAATTTTGGCTCAATCATAGTGATTTGGCTAAGCATAAATTGGTCGTTGCACCAGCCAGCTATGGTTGATTCAGATAAGAATGGGACAAACAAGTCTGGTAAAATCCATGCTTGGAAAGCATTGTAGGGAACCTCGAAAAATACAATACTCTCCTATAGCCAAGCGACTCAAGTAGGAGAGCACTCGTCATTGAAGCTCTTGTCAAATCAATTGGGCTTCTTATACTTGTTACCAATTTAATTTATTAGTTTGTCTCAGTACTTAC
>JANRIL010000034.1:0-62434 GCA_033764955.1 Cyanobacteriota bacterium
CGTGCCTTGCATTCCACCGCGTTCATTACTTACTAACAGCGTAGGCAGAGTCTAAGACTCTTTTACGTGAGGACGGAGGGAAGGAGCCTCCGGGTGCTATGCACCACTTGAAAGGGGCAACTTTTCACGTCGCACCCAAACCATTTGGATAGTGGATCCGCAATTGGCGGACTTACCCACTGGGGAATTTACCCCACCCACCCTGCGCGTTCCCCAGACCCCATCTCCCTGTGGAAAAAGGATCCGACAGTCCTGCGGAGTGGGTGAAATTGATCAAGGTGAATGAAATGTCAGATCAACAGAACGGATCGGCAGAAACCTATTACGTGGATGACGACGGGAATGTAGTGATGGCGGTGTTTACCCTCGATGAAGCGGATCCTGATTCCGGCGAGAAGCTGTTCAATTTCATGACTCGTTTACTCGGAGATGATTAACAGTCCTGCGGCGTGGGTGTCGTTGTGGAGACACACTCATGCTCAATTCTCAAATTGTTGAATGTCTAATGTCACAAGCTCTGGTCTGGATTGCAGAACATTTCCCAGACTGTCAACCAGATGATGTTCCTATCTATCAAGAGGTATATGTGAACCGGATCCTGATGGCGGTGGCTAATCAGTTGTAGTCCTACGGCAGGGGTGACGTTGACGGAGAGTTTATGCTCATCACTCATCCCTGTCGTGTAGCAGTTGTGGGATCCCGCACCTACTGGGATCTCAAAGCCGTGCGGGATTTCATCACTCAGTTACCAGAGGGTTGCACTGTGATCTCAGGTGGAGCCAGAGGCGTTGACCAGACGGCAGAACAAGCAGCTCGTGCCAGAGGGATCCTTGTCCAAATCTACCCAGCCGACTGGCATTAACACGGAAAGTTGGCAGGGATCCGGCGTAACCACGACATTGTCCAATCTGCCGATGTAATCGTCGCCTTCTGGGACGGATCCAGCCCTGGCACCGCCCACAGCATTCAGCTTGCCAAGTCCATGAATAAACCTATCCAGATCATTTACTGACAAGTCCTACGGCATGGGTGCAGAGAAGGAGCATTCACAATGTCTAATTCACAAAAAATCGCACAACTAAATGACGAGTTCCGCAAGCCTCAGAGTGCCTACATTGTCATCACACCAATGGTGCAATCACTGGGATCCCAAGTCTCAGACCTACTCCAGCTAGTCAGACAGTTTAATGTCTTTAATGAAGACAATGATCCTTATGAAGAACATGACTTTGGATCCATTGACTATAATGGAGAAACCTACTTTTGGAAGATAGATTATTACGATAAAAGTTTGAAATATCTCTCTCCAAATCCAGCAGATCCAAGTCTGACCAAAAGAGTCCTAACAGTAATGCATTCAAGTGAATACTAGTCCTGCGGAATGGGTGTCGTTAAGAGGGCTAAATCATGATGACTAAAGAGAAAATGTTGTACTCTCGCACTGCTGCCAGCCGGATCCTGGGAGTCATGCCTCATCACGTTCAGATCCAAGTCTAGCCTAGAGTTGTGTTGGCTCAGGTAAAGGGATCCCGTCCCCGCTTCCTGTCTCGAAAAACCTTCCACCAAGACTTTGTGGAAACTCGTAGATCTGCTGCGATGGATCTGCATTGTAAGCTAATTTACCCAGGTAGATATGCCGTTTTCAATTCAGAGAATGGACATCAGCATCAAGTCTTACTCCATGATTCTGGATTACATTGCACTTGTGATGATTATCAAAATCAGAAAGCTTTCTTTAAGCAGGCTTGTTGTAAGCATTGTTACGCTGTTCTGTTTGCTAATGGTTATCAAAATTTGCGAGAATATATCAATGCAAAACACTCAAAATTCGTTGGCTAGATTAGTCCTTTCGTATGGATGAATTGTCGTTTCTCAAAAGGAGAAATTATCATGTTTGTGAATGCGTTTACTACCCCTGATCTAAAAGGGATCACCTACATTCCTGGTCGCCCCTGTCAGTATCGTGCTGACTGTAAATCTGGTGTGTTCAAAATTGGCGAATCTAAGTTTGTCGGATCCACATTGGCAATGGAAATCCTATCTTGGCGCACCTTTGAAGACCAACTCTTTGACTATCCCCATCAGACTTGGTTGGAAATTCTGTTTGTGGATCCGCGTAATGTCGTGAGCCATGTCCTCTTCAAGACCCAGAGCCTGGACAACTTCCTCGATTTCATGCTGGATCTGGCCTCACAAGGCAAAGCCGTCGGAGAAGGGGTGACTACCGCCAGAATGTCCAAACGCTCAGGAGATCTGGGTGTCTACTATGCCGTCGAGTGTGAGTGGAAGGAATCTGACAAAAAACGAGTGACCGAGCTGCAAGCCTTTGCCAGTGAGCAGGATCTCTATGCATCCCGCTTAGCGGATGTCCGGCAGCTCAAAGATGCTGGAGCACAGCCGTTGGAACTGCCTGCATAGATTGATTGGGGATCCTCATGTGAAGGGGATCCCTTTTCTTGGTCGCCCTACCGCCTGGTGAGGTAGTGTACCAGGCTCCACCCCGACACCCCACCCACCATGAAACTCTCCATCATGCGGCTGCTTTAGATCGCACCTCTTGAAGAATTTGGACGAGCTGCTTTACCTCAGCAGGAAGGAACAAACCGCTAACCCCTTGATCGTCAAGATCAGTGAAGGGACTTTCGTATAGGCGACGGGGATCTATCACACCCTGCTCTGTTAGGTGCTCAATAATCAAGTCGATAAATTCGATTTGGTTAGCATTTAAGTTCTTGCCATTCATAAAGGTGGATAAAGCCTGTTTTGCTGCTTCACGATCTAATCCTAACAGTGTGCGAATAAATAACCCTAGTCCGCCATCGGTGGATCGAATTGTCTCAAGTTCCTCAGTGCTGGCCACACCCTCATCCAGAAAGATCCGCTCTAGTTCAGAGAGATCAAGAGGTGTTAGTTGCTGGTTTAGCTTAAGTTTCTGAATAGTGATGTGATTTTCGTGTTGGGTAAGAAAGTGACGTACTTTTCTCATGAATCGGGCTTTATCAGTACCATTAGAAACGGCAGGGAGATTGATTGTGATCGCTTGGCCTATCTCATCCTCAAAATCGGTATAGACAATCTTACGACTCTCAAAGGTAATCAATTTAACTAAGGAACGTAGATGAATTCTTACTTGTTCCAGGATGGGTAGAGTGATATCTTGCCAAAAATCATCGGTTAAGATCTCCAGGATCAGCTCCAATTTAGAGGCGACCATCGGAATATTTCCTAATTCTGAAAGTTGTAACGCAACGGTCTTAATTCGCTCTTGATATCGGATAAGACTGGGATCCCTATGCAGCAGAGCAAGCTGAGATTGAAGTACCACATAATCAAACTGTCTGGCAGTTAGATCGTCGTCGTCTAGAGAGCTAGGTAAACCTGCAATGTGTTCGGTTAGTTCGGTGCGTTCTATTGAACCTAATTGCTCCCATGTTTGTGGAGTCTGAAATTTTTCGACGAGCCGACGTTTCGGCCTGACGATGAAGTTTTCTAGACTCATACCTGCTATTTCTTGATGGAGACGCTCGGCAATTTCTTGTTGCAACGGGAGCAGGGTATCGTTAGCCGCTTTTTCGATTTCATCTAGCAGTGTAACGCGAGCAGTAAAGAGCTTTTTAGCCAAAGATGGCCCTAAGGCTTTATCGGCAATGGCGGGATTTTGGTTAAAAAACTCGAAGTTTTGGCAGAAGTCAAATACTAAGAAATCTTCTTTGTGCCGATCAGGACCAAATAAGTTTTGGCAGAGGCGAGTACCGCGCCCGATCATCTGCCAGAATTTGGTTTTTGAGCGGACGATCTTGAAGAAGACCAAGTTGACCACTTCCGGTACATCAATACCCGTGTCGAGCATATCGACGGAGATGGCTATATGAGGAGCTTTGGCTGGAATGGAGAAATCATCGATCAGAGATTGGGCATATTCCACCTTGTTGTCGATGACACGGGCAAAATGTCCTTTTAGGTGGGGGTAGTTGGCATCGAACCGTTGGGCAATGAATTCGGCATGGTTGTGGTTTTTGGCAAAGATAATTGTTTTACCCAGTCGATCACCTTCATCGACTTTTAAGCCGTTGGTCATGACATGCTCAAGCACTTTATCAACAGTATCGATGTTGAATAGCCAATCATTGAGGGCAGAAGCCTCGACTTGATCCGGTACATTGCCATCCTCAGACCAATCCAGGGCATCCCATTCTGACTTTTCTTCATCAGATAAGTCGTCATACCGGATCCCTTCCCGTTGGAACTTCAGCGGCACTGAGATGGCTTTGGGAGGAACCAGAAACCCATCAGCGACCGCTTGATCGAGATCGTAGGAATCGGTGGGAACACCGCTCTCTAGCTCAAAGAGGGAATAGGTATCGCGGTCGATCTCGGTGCGAGGGGTGGCGGTCAGCCCTACCAGTAGGCAATCAAAATACTCAAAGATAGAGCGATATTTCCGGTATACGGAACGGTGGGCTTCATCAATCACCAGCAGATCAAAATGACCGGATCCAAAGCGGCGTTGACCATTCTGCATCTCGTCGATCAGACTCACCATCGTTGGATAGGTGGAGACATAGATGCGGCCTTCTGTAGCTTTTTCCGTGACCAGATTGACGGGCGCTGTCTGGGGTAAGTGGGTTTTGAAGGCGTTCACGGCTTGTTTGACTAATGCCACCCGATCCGCTAGGAAGAGGGCGCGTTTTACCCAGTTGGCTCGCATCAATTGATCGATCAGGGCGATTACGGTGCGGGTCTTTCCGGATCCGGTGGCCATGACCAGGAGCGCCTTACGGAGATTATCTTTCTCAAAGGCTTCGCCAATTCTTCGGATGGCACGGGTCTGGTAATAGCGACCGACGATGCTAGTGTCGATGTCAGTAGACCCTAAGGATTTTTTAGTGGTGCGACGTTGATGCAATAACATCAGTTCGTCTTTTTTGAGAAAGCCTTGTATGGGTCGGGGCGGGTAAGTCACATCATCCCAGAGCCAATGTTCATAGCCATTGGTGTAGAAGATGATCGGTCGTTGACCGAATTGCTGCTCCAAGCAGTCGGCGTAGAGCTTGGCCTGTTGTTTACCCGCACGCGGATCCCGTTGAGTGCGTTTGGCTTCGATCAAGGCGAGGGGTTTGCCGTCGTTACCCCAGAGGACGTAATCTACATAGCCCTCTCCGGTTTGATTGGGCATACCTGTGACAGGGAATTCCCGATCTCGGGGTTGGTTAAGCGGCCAGCCTGCCTCATTCAACAACAAGTCGATAAAGAGGTCGCGGGTTTGGGCTTCGTTGTAGTCGTGGTTATCGGGTGCGGACTGGTTGGCTTGTTTGACGGCGGCAATTTCGGCTTGTAGGCGTTGGATCTCGGCTTCTAGTTGGGCGCGTTGCTGTTCGGTTTGGATCTGGGCTGCTTCGGCTTGTTGCTGAGCTTTAGCTTGGTTTTCGTAATCTTTGGCGATAGTCTGCAATCGCTTAAGGGTGGTGGCTGCTACTTGGGTGGTTTGGGGTAGGGCTTCCTGACTAAATTGATAACCTGATTCCGGTTTGGATCCTGTGGCATAGGAGCGCACCAACCAATAGCTAACATGAAACAGTTCTCGTAGGGCGTTGATGGCCGTTTGGGTGGTGACTGGGCGGGAATCATGCACGGCACGGTTGCCTAAGTCTTTGATCACCTTGGTTTTAGCCAGGAGTGATTGACCCACGACCGCTATGAAAGTTGGCTCGTGGATCAGGGCGGATAGGTTATTGTCATAGGGCTTGCGTAGGGATCTGTCGTGTTCATACATCCAGTTGATCGCGGTTTCTAAGGCGAAGCGGGCATAGAAACAGGCGGCACGCGGATCCGATAGGGCAAGGGTTTCGGCACGTCGGGCGTGCTCAAATACAGAAGTAAATTCGGGTTGGAGAAAGGAGAATTGGCTCATAGGTGAACCTCATCGGTGCCTGGAACTGGATCACTGAATAACTTAATGTAGGGCGCATATTGAAAGCGTCTGTTGCGTGCGTAGCCAGTCATCTCGATAAGCACACCCAGATCTGCCAGCTTCGATACCAGTGTATTGGCTGCTGAATAAGTGGTGCCAGTTAAGCTCTGTACGTCACTTACAGTTACAATCGGTCGATCAAATAAGAACTCCAAAACCTTGTGCCCATTGCCAGAAGCACGTCCTAACTTTTCAGTGATGGCACTGCGATGTTGTTCACGCAGTATCAGAATCCGTCTAGCCGTTTCTGCTGCCTCACCAGCGATACTGACCACCCCTTGCAAGAAGAACTTTAGCCATGCTTCCCATTCACCGTAGTCACGCACGGACTGTAGGTGTTCATAGTAGGTTTGTCGATGCTGCTTGAAGTAGTGTGACAAGTACAGCACAGGCTTATGCAGCACACCGCGTTCAGTCAGCAAAAAAGTAATAAGTAGCCGCCCGACCCGTCCATTGCCGTCTAGAAAAGGATGAATAGTCTCAAACTGGACATGAGCCAGTGCGATCTTCACCAGCGGCGGCAGACTATCCTTGTTATGCAGGAAGGTCTCTAGCTCACCCAATATTCTGGGAACTTCGTGGTGTGGCGGTGGTACGAAAATAGCAGTATTCAGGGTGCATCCCGACGGGCCGATCCAATTCTGGGTTGCACGCAGTTCTCCAGGTTGGAGTTGACCGCCTCTGACACCCTTTAACAACTCTGCATGGATTTCACGGATCAGCCGCACAGAAACTGGAAGAGTGGCTAGCCGATCTAGCCCATAGTTCATTGCACGGACGTAATTGACCACTTCATCCACATCTCGAGGGAGTTCGTGGTCGAATAATTGGGCTTCGGCGGCCAGCAAGTCTTGGAGCGAGCTTTGCGTTCCTTCGATCTGGCTGGAGAGAACCGCCTCTTTGCGCACATACATGAAGACGAAGAGATCAGGGTTTGGCAGGGTCAACACAGATCCATCCAGTCGCCCGATAGCTCGGTCGGCATCGGACAGCAAACCCGCCAGTTCTCCACCTAGATCCAATGCGGGAATGGGTGGCAGGGGTGCGGGCATAAAGGCGCGGTAGCCCAGGGATTGACTAATGTATCTACCTGCTCGGTTGGAGGCCGTGGCGTTGCCTTCCATACTATGGGCTGCCTTGCATATGGGCTGAAAATCCTTCCATATTATAGGCTGCCTTGCATATGGAACGGATCCGTCGCCATATTATAGTTTTGGCAGATGTAGTCAAAGCCTGTCTTTGCGCCAAAGAGAATATCTCGAAAGACGTGGTTGATAAATTCTTATTGAATAATTGAAAATTCTCTCTTGTCATCACTTAGAAAGTTGGTGATAGTTTTTTAGATCTTGATCGAGAGCCCAAATGAATACTTCACTCATCGGAAAACGTATACATAATTTATTGAATTCTTCGATGATGCTGAGATCGCCAAAACTAGTTCCTTCTTGTTTATTAGGAGCTTTGTTTTGACCAGCTCGGTCAGGGAATCCGTCGATCCACTCTAATATTTCAGTCGTGTTGGGGAATGGAGTTGGTGACCAAGGAGCTGTACCCTGAAATGAGTTTTTTACAGTATCAACAAAACGCCTAGCAGCTTGCCTTCGCATTGTGCCATTACCATTCTGGGCTATGTGATTACCTGTTTCAAGAATGGTAGCCATAGGCAGTAAAAAAGTGCACCCTAGATCAATATACTCTCGAAAATCTTGTAATACTATAGCTTTGTCTTGAGTGAAGTTTGGAACCTCAAGAAGGATAAGGAATATACTGGTATCAATGAGACAGATGCTAGTCATTGACATTATCCTGCAACTGAGTTAGCCAAGCTAGAGCTAGCTGTTTCTTCACTTCAGACGTGTGTGGCGATTTGATAAACCGATCTACAATTCCAGCAGTTACTAATTGACCCAATGCTCCTTGCGAGATCAGGCTGGGAAATTCTGGTAAGTCGCTGAGTCGGATAAGTCGGCTGTTTCCTGTTTGCGGATCGCGGTAGCAAAACACGACATCGCTAAGAGATTCGTCGGGTAAGGCATCCATGAGGGCAGGATTATGCGTGGAGAGCAAAACACGCAATTTACGCTGTTCAGCGATCTTTTGGATGCTGGCAAGTAAATGTTTTGCTCGACTGGGGTGAACGCCGTTGTCAATTTCTTCGATGACAACAAGACTACCTTCGGTAGCGGATAGCATGGCGGCAGCAATCGCTAATACTCGCAGGGTGCCATCGGATAACAAAGCAGCTTCACAGGGACGTTGCTGGTTGCCAAAGGTTTCAGTGAGCCTAACCATTACTTCGTCCCTGGGGCCTTCGATGAAATCTAATCCCTCGATAGATTGTTCTGGTAAACTCTGGATAAAGTTGAGAATCGCCTGTTGGTTTTCAGTCTGCTTTTGCCAAAGACGGTACAGTACACTAGATAGATTTGTGCCATCTTCTTGTAGGCGTTTGTCAGACTTAAAGCTGTACTCTCGCATTTGAGCAGGAACAGGATCCAGAAATAGAATGTTTTGCAATACTCGCTGATATTCCCTCACAGTTTCAGGGATAGCTCTCTGAGATTCCTTATATTTCTCTCCAAAGCGGGCGGGGCTATCTAGCTGCACAAATACACCCATTTGATCGCTGCATATTATTTGAGGTTTATTCTTGCCTTTAGTAAAATTATTATAGGCAACATTTATGTCTGTATTTACTCCTTGAGATGGTTGAGTGATTTGATAGAGAGGAATGGGAGCATTTTCTCCAGAGATTTTTTCATTAGAGATATGTATTTCTCCATCCCGAACGCTTAGCGTTATTTCTAGATAATTCCATTCGAGCGTATCAATGTAGCAACCGATGGTAAAGCTAGATTGCCCTCGATGGCATAGATCACTTACTCGTCCACGGACTACGCGATCGGCACGATTAACTGCATATTGAATGCTACTCAGTTTTTGCCCTTGGGCTAGCCAAGATAAGAAACGTAAGCCTTCGATAGCATTACTTTTGCCAGAAGCATTGGCTCCAATGAGTATTGTCAGTGATCCCAGGGGTAATCGGCTGGAGTCATAGCTTTTGAAATTGGCAATCGTAAATTCTGTAAGTACAGTAGTCATTTATAACTCTCCTTGGAAGGCGAGGTGTTGTAGGGACGAGAAGAGCTTATCTAGTTCGGCTAAGGAGCTATAAAAAGAACTTTTCTGCTTTTCAATAACTTCTACTCGTCGGGTAAACTCTTGCTGGAGAGGAAGAGGGGGGATCAGGATTGGTATCTTCCCCAATCCATCAGAGTCTAAGCGCTTGGTTCCATGGGCAGACTCAGAGACCTGCTGAAGAGCAAAATTAGCCTCTGCTCTTAGACAAGCTGCGAGAAACTGTGGTTCTAAAGGCTCTCTAGGTAGCAGCGCTTTAATATCTTGATTAATAGTGGCCGGAATCTTAATAGTGCTAACAGGAAAAGTATGAGCAAGGATCATACCTCGAACAACAATGACTACAGTATTTGCGGGGAGCAAATTAATAGTTGTTTTTTGAAGAACGTTCTCATTGATATGATCTTGGGAGTCGAATAAATCATTTGCTTTTAGGTCTTTAGGGCTAAACCAAGGGAGCGATCCCTTCCAAAATTCATCATTACTTTTTGAAGGTGTTCCACCACTGGAACAATGACAGGATTGGATTAAGGATTTGGTTGCCCACCCCATCGGATTCGTCACCGGATCCCCAAACATCTCATAGAAGATCGCTTGCCCCAACTGGTTAAGTCGGTCTATGGATCCCTGGCGCAGGCGGCGAAGGGCATCGGCCTGATCGAGGATCGCCGCAATCCGCTTCTGCTCGTCGAGAGGGGGGAGGGGAACTTGAAGATTTCTTAGGTCTCCAAGAGAGACAAACTTTTGAGTTCCTCCTCTTTTTGAAACCTTAACAGCCTTCTCAAATAGCGGACTTGATAAAAATGCATGAATATAATTCATACAGACGGGTTGGGTATTTCTCTTGATTAGAGCAACATTTTTTATTGCATAATCAGGCTCTTCAGTTATGAATACTGGTGATCCAATTGTTCCAATCATTGGCATGACAATGTCACCCATATCCACTTTTGATCTTTTATTGATTTCATCATAATCATGTTTTGATATTTTTCTTGCTCCTTCATATGAAACTTTTCCTGAAGAAAAGTTCTTTGAGGTTAGCAAATAAAATCCATTCTCAACATATTGTGGAGAAGCATGGGTTCCATCTCTAACATCACAAAGTTCCCCAAGAGGCTTAGTTTTCATCCCAGCATCTCCTATACACTATCCATATTAGGATTGCTTCTTTTTGCTATATTAAATTGGTTAGGTAATAGCTCGAGTTGAGCGAGTGTTTTACGCACAGGCAGATACTCCTCACGATTCATTCGCAATAACTTTACAGTCACCCGTCCAATTGCTGTTAGAGGCTGTATCATCCCATTCTCTTGCTCAAAGTAAAAATGTTCAACCCAACTATCTTTTCTAGGGTTAAACAATCTCACTGTATCACCAGATTCAGGATCAATCGAAGCAATATCGCTACCCTTAGCTTGATTACATAATGCACAAGATATCGCTAGATTTTCTGGATCCGTTACGCCACCATGTTTTTCGGCGATAATATGATCAATCTGATGAGTAGATAAAACAACCATTTCAGAAATCAAGCAATACTCACAATAACCCTCAGCACGATCAAATACAGCTTGTCGCAAAGCACTAGAAATATAGGTCTTACTCATGTGCCTTGTTGCAACTTTAACAGTGCCTGAGCCTTAGCCAACCGCACCAGATGCTCAACAAACTCATAATGCTGCCACAACAACCGCTCACTGTCATCCAAGCCTTGAGTCCGATTTTTATCTAGCAAAGCATCAATGTCAGCTTGAACCTCAGAAGATAAACGCAAAGCTAAGATCTCTTTTGGAGATGGTAACTTAGCCAAAAACTCTAAAATCTCAGTCAAACCCGAAAAACTCAATGATGGATTTGCATCAAGTTGCCGCAGACCTAAAGCTAAGATTTGGGGTAGATTCTCTTTGCGAGACTCTAAACTCTTAACCATTTCATCCGGTATATCTAACATCATTTTCATGTCTGATTCTCAGAGAAATAACTTATGGGATAACGACTTCAGCCAAAACACGATCACGGATCCGAGCCTTCAGTCCATTCTTAGTAACAATATCTACCTTAAGACCAAATAGATCACTCAAATAGTCTCTAAGCTCTACTAACATCACAAAAGTAGGCGCAATCTCATAGTCTACCAAAATATCAACATCACTCTCCTCAGTCTGCTCCCCTCTCGCATAAGAGCCAAATACACCTAACTCCGTGATTTGATACTTTTCACACAGATCCCTTTTTTGTGCCACTAAAACTTGCCTAATTTCGTTCAGCGTTTTCATAACACCTCATCTCAGCATTTCCTCTAATATGCCTAAACCGCTAGCGATCTCCTCTTCCAAAGCCCTCAACTCCCGAATGATATCCATCGGATCCTCATGATGTTGCTCCTCATGCTCAACCTGTTTATAGCGATTCAGCGACAGATCATAGGTGCCAGTAAGAGCGATCTCTGTTTTGGGTACACAAAAGCTCTGAGCAGTGCGTGGACTGTTGCGCTCTAGCCCGTCTCTTTCTCTCCAACGCTTCAGTACATCAGGAAGGTTATTTTTGCTGTGCTCTTCATCGTTGAGGGCTTCTATTGGCACTGAACCGAGCTTTTCGACTGGCAACAACTCAGAACGCTTATCATCCAGCGAATACCCATCCGCCTGCACATCATAAAACCAAACCTGATCAGTGCCACCCACACCAGTCTTGGTAAAAAAGAGGATCGCCGTCGAAACCCCCGCATAGGGGCGGAAAACACCAGATGGCAGTTTGACCACCGCATCTAGCTTGTGTTCTTCCACTAGCATCCGGCGAATCTGTTGGTGAGCCTTAGAGGATCCGAAAAGCACACCATCCGGCACGATCACCGCCGCCCGTCCCCCAGTTTTGAGCAGCCGCAGGAACAACGCCACAAAAAGCAGCTCCGTCTTCTTGGTCTTGACAATTTGCTGTAAATCTTTGGCGGTTGCCTCGTAATCCAGGGATCCGGCAAAAGGTGGATTAGCAAGAATCAGCGAATAGGTGCCAGCATCAGCAGTATGATCCTGCGCCAAACTATCCCGATAACTAACATCAGGATTATCCACCCCGTGCAGCGTCATATTCATGGATCCGATCCGTAGCATCGTCGGGTCGAAGTCAAACCCATGAAACATCCGGTTATGAAAATGCCTGCGCTGCTTCTCATCCCGAAAAAGCTGAGGGAAATTAACTCGCAGATATTCCCCCGCCGCCACCAAAAAACCACAGGTACCCGCCGCCGGATCACAGATCACATCCTCAGGAGTGGGTTGGGTCAACTCCACCATCAACCGGATGATGTGGCGCGGTGTGCGAAACTGCCCATTTTGTCCAGCACTGGCAATCTTACCGAGCATGTACTCATAGAGGTCGCCCTTCGTGTCCCGGTCTTCCATCGGGATCTTGTCCAGCATCTCCACAGTCTTAGCCAGCAAAGCAGCATTGCTGAAACCTAGCCGTGCATCCTTCATATGCTGCCCGAAGCTGGATCCCTTTTCCCCCATAGTTCTCAGGAAGGGAAAGACCCGCTCATCCACCACCTGCATCATTTCGCGAGGCTCAAAGTTCTTGAAGCGTGACCACCGCAGATCCGAGTAAGGGCGACCCTTCTCATCTAGACCATCTGGGAAAATACGCCGTTCCATCGGGATACCCAGAGTCTCAGCTTTGCTTTCCTCAAGGGTGTGCAGGTCGTCCAGCCGCTTGATAAAGAGTAGAAACGTGATCTGCTCAATCACCGATAACGGATTAGACACTCCCCCAGACCAGAAGGCATTCCAGATCTGATCCACCTGATTGCGAATTTCACCCGTTAGCAATGTACAACACTCCTCTCTTGCATACTTCGCCAAATCCACACACGCTGGCTGTATCGTCATTATGCCAAAGACCGAGAGTGAGCCATCTGAAGTTAGACAGGATCTACACCCAGCACTCCCACAGACCCATGCGAGACGGTACGGTAGCAGGAAAAGAGTTTTACTCCCCCAGTCACCCCTCTAATCCATGCTCACAGAATCAGGAAAAGTCATCAGCACCATCCTGAAACACGACACTAAAGTAATCATCTACAAAATCGCTCTGCTCAGATCCATCAATGATGTCGTGCTCTCCTTCCTGGATCTCCGGTAGGTTTGGGTACAAGTGCATAGATCTTCTAGACTCAAGTAACGCCCAACGTTCTCCATGCTGGCTTCCTAATCTCATCACAACCTTATCAATCAAAGCCGACGCAATTTGGTTGATGACTAAGCCACAGCTATGAGACGATTTCAACGGATTCCCGCCTGTGACCCGCTTTCGCCACGATCGTTTCGCGAAATCCTTTCTGGCTGACTTACTCGAACCTCTGGGTCAAGTGGAAGTCAGCCGAGAGGTCACCGATGAAGCTCGTGAGATTGATCTGTATTTCACCCCTGCCCCAGGACAGGATCCGCAATCCTTGGGTCTATTGGGTCGCATGGTTCTATCCCCCTGCCTGCTGGAACCCTTCCGTAATCCGGTTGACCGAGACGGGATCCGTTCCTGTATCGCCAAACAGTTTGTGATTTACAGCGAGCTGCAACGGCAAACAAAATCTGGTGACTCCCCACCCCAGATCCCTTTCCTGTGGATCCTGACTCCCACCGCTTCCCCGGAGATCCTAACCGACTGCGGGGGATCCCTCAACCTCGACACTTGGATGGAAGGAATTTACTTTTTACCCACACTCTTGAGAACTGCCCTCGTTGTCATCCATCTACTGCCCAGGCGATCCGATACCCTGTGGTTAAGGCTGCTGGGTCGAAATAGATTCCAACAGCAAGCAATCCAAGAATTGTCAGACCTACCATCGGGAGATCCGGTGGGTCAAAATGTACTCAGAAGGCTGTACAACCTGAAAATCGCATTGTCCACCGAACCAGATCTCTTGGAAGAAGAAAGGGAGTTTCTCATGAACCTGTCACCCGCCTACCTCAAATGGGAAGAGGAGACTATTGGCAAAGCCAAGCTAGAGGGTAAGGAAGAAGAAGCATTATCTCTGATTTCCCGACTGGTCGTCCGCCGATTTGGAAAGCTTACCCCGGCTGCCCAAACTCAGCTCCAGACATTGACTGTCGATCAGCTTGAAGAACTGGGACTCGCCTTATTCGATTTTTCCAGTCAATCAGACTTAATCACCTGGTTACAAAAATTCAGCCATGAGTAACGATATCTGATGGGGTAAGTTTGGGGTAAGTCCTCTTCCCAATCCCCAAAACCCTTTCCCAGCAAGGATCCTTAGCAAACTCATAATTTGCCCTACACAGGTTCAAGTCCTGTACGCCCCATCGACAAAACTAGCTCTGGACAAGGCTTCCGGTAGGGATCCCACCTTACAGAGCTAAGATCCTGATGGCACAGGCGTGATTTGAACACGCGACCAAGGGCTTATGAGTCCCCTGCTCTACCGCTGAGCTACTATGCCAGATTGCGTTATTTAGTATAACAACAACCTCTTCATTGTTACTAGGGTTTACCTAGCCATGCCGCCAAACCATACTTAAAAGGTATACCAAGTGGATGATCGTTGTCCTACCCAACTTCCAGACACTTAGCCTTGATGTCTTCTTTCCCTGAGGGATCCTAGGGCAAGAGCCTGAGGGCAATCTGAAGCTCAAAACTGGCGGAGGAAGCGCAGGTCACTTTTATAGAACTGCCGGATATCTTCGATGTGATGCAGCAGCATGGCAATTCGCTCGACACCAATCCCTGCCGCAAAGCCACTGATGCGTTCGGGGTCATAACCCACTGCCTGAAACACATTGGGATCCACCATACCGCAACCAAAGATCTCAAGCCAACGGTCGCCAAACTTGACATCCATTTCTGCCGACGGCTCGGTAAACGGAAAATAACTGGGACGAAAACGGGTTTCCCGTTCCCCTAGCAGACGGGTGATAAACTCCCTCAGGGTTCCTTTCAAATCGGCAAAGGTAAGGTTCTCGCTGACGGCCAAAATTTCGATTTGGTGAAAAACAGGAGAATGAGTCGCATCGACGGTATCGCGTCGTACTACCCGTCCGGCATGAACAATTCGTAGAGGGGGGGTGTGGGTTTGCATGTGCCGCACCTGCACCGAGGACGTTTGGGTTCGCAAGAGATAGCCGTGTTGCAAATAGAGGGTATCTTGCATGTCACGGGCAGGATGGTCAGCGGGGGTATTCAAAGCTTCAAAGTTGTAATATTCTGTCTCGATCTCAGGGCCATGCACAACGGTATAACCCATGCCCACAAAGATATCGAGCACCCGATCAATCGTCGCTTGTAAAGGATGTACCCGCCCAATTGGAGGTACCCGCCCCGGCATGGTGACATCTAGGGTTTCCGCTTGCAGTTGTTGAGCCAGTTGAGCCGCCGCTAATTCCTGCTTGCGGGCTTCTAGGCTAGCTTGCAGTTGCTCTTTAATAGTGTTGGCCACTGCCCCCCACTGCGGACGCTCAGCCGGAGGGAGCTTACCCATTTCTCCTAGTATTTTGGAGAGTTTTCCTTTCTTACCCAAAAAATCAATACGAATCTGTTCTAGATCATCGAGGCTGTTGGCTCGTTGGACTACGTTTACAGCATCTTGTTGCAGGGCTGTCAGTTGTTCTTGCATGGGGTTGGCAGGTTAGCGAACAAGCACCGAATCTATTGGCGGAAGATCAGCCCTTTAACCTTATCACGACTGGCTTACGGCTTAGCCAGCCTTGAGGGGCTTTACCTGTACCCGATCCCCAACCCGAATCCCCAGCTTGGCAGTTGTTCCACCAGGTAGCTCTAAGACTTGGCTGACCTTTTGCTGAACGCCAGGGCTATAGGAGGGACAAGGGAGTTTGGCACAGCCAGGAACCGATTCGGCAATCGCCACAATCTGCCCATCCAAAATAAACAGTAGATCCAGATCAAAGGAGACATTAAACATCCAAAAACTAACGGGTTGAGCAGGCTGATAGGGAAACAACATACCGCGGTTAGCAGGCAGTTCAGCTCGATGCATCAAACCAATCGATTGTTGCTGCGGGGTGCGGGCAATCTCCAGTTGAAAGGTTTGTCCGGCCAGAGTGACTTCCGCTTCAATCGGCAACTGTTGTGCCTGAGCCATCAACAGGGATCCCGCCGCCGGAGTGGGAGGCATACTCCAACCCGTTAGGAGCAGCATAGCCCCCGATAGTCCCCAGCCTGTGAATGCACGTTTCCAAAATTTGGTTTGCATGGATCCTCAGCCCGCTCAACGACAATTCGATTTCTAGGATGCAAAATTCCCAGCCTTTACTGGCTGGATTGTTCCTTTAGCTCAGATGCTCTATCCGTTGCTGAAGTTCCTCCGATTGTGGGGGCGCTAAATGTTAGCGTGGGAGGAATGGGGCTGGTTGCTGGAATGGATAGTCCCTCACATGCAAAAGATATTCGCTTGTTTTGGTCGTTTAGAGATGGGCAGGCATGGTCAAAAAAATTGTGGTGGCCACCGATGGGGAAGAGGGGCTAGACCGTCTGGGGCACTGTCTAGAAGCGTTGGCAGCCAGCGGTGTTGAGCAACTGATCTGGGTGCAAGCTTTGCCTTGGCAAGACGATGCCATTGGCTTGCCCGAAGATACGACCCCTCAGATCGAGGCGGCTCGCTCCCGCCTGCGTGCCCACCTGACGGATCATCTGCCCGTGGACGTTGTTGTGCAAATCGGTCAACCACAGGAGGTTATCCTCCAGGCTATTCAACGGTTTCATCCTGATTTGCTGATCATGGGCATGTCTCCCAACCAACTGCTGCTGGAGAAGGTGTTTGGCAGTACCACTATGACCCTACTGCCCAAACTGACCATTCCATTGCTGGTGATCCGCCCCCAATTGATCGCCGCCTTTACCCTAAAAGAACTGCAACTGCGCTGCCGAGGACTGCTGCGCTCCCTCTTATTTCCTTGTGATGCCGAGGCCACTCAGCAACCTCTTCTCCCCCAACTGATCCAGATCTGCCAAAAGGATCCCAGCCATTGCCAATCCATCCTGATTTTGCATGTTCTAGATACCAGTAGCCGTCGCCTGCAAGGGATCCCCTTTGAGGAACTGCGCCAACAAGCCCTGCTAAAACTCACCCCCATTCAACAAACCCTGCAACAGGCTCTCCCCCACACGCAGATTACCATCCAGGTGGAGGAGGGATCCCCTGTCCAACAGATCCTCAAAACGGCGGCCAGTGCCGATGTGACGGCTATTGCCCTCACCTCCCAGAATGCCGGTCGATTTTGGGAGTTGTCGATTCCTAGTGTGACCGGAGAGCTGTTGCGCCGCAGTTGGCATCCGGTTTTGTTCTTTCCCTCCCGTGCAAAAGGTTCTGTTGATTAGCCCAACAGGGCAAGGGATCCCCCCGCAAAACCGGAAGCAGTGACTGTCGGTAGCCAGAAGGCTAGACTGATGAACGGCTAACCCTGATTGGCAGAGGTGAGGAGTGAGGCATGGTGGATATTGAACAGGCACCCGCCCTGAAGTTTTTGATTGTGGAAGACCATCCTGAGGTTGCTCAAAACAACTGCGAATGGTTGCAGCGCCTAAGCAGCAACGGCCTATGTACGATTGTTACCGCTCCCAGTGAGGCAATCACCAAGCTGAAACGAGAACAACCTGATCTGGTCGTCTCTGACCTCCTCTACGGACAAAGCAGTGGCGAACAATCCGCCGAGCCAGGTCTAGAATTTCTGCGACATGTTTTTGAAAATTATCCCACCCTTAACATCATGGCTTATTCCAGCGAGCCATTGTTGCTCACCCCCCTGGTGGGATTAATCAGCAAGCACCAAGGGGGTTTTGCTGCGGTTAACAAGATGGAACGGCGAGCAGTATTTCTGGAGGGAGCCAAAAGTGCGTTGAACGGTGAGCTGCGGATGCCCAGAGAACTGCGAGGTCTCACCAAGCTAACCGAACGCGAGATTGAAGTCCTCAACTTGCTCTGCAAAGAGGCGATGACCGATCAAGCTATTGCCGATCGCATTCATACCAGCAAAAAAACGGTGCAAAACTGCATTCAACGCCTCAAAGAGAAGCTGGATATTTTTGAGTCCGAAGATGAAATCAATGCACGGGTGGCTATGTGTATGACGGCGGTCAAAAACAAGATCATCCAGTGGTAGAATCAGGATCCACCCATAAATTCAGTTACAAAAACTACAAAAATCAGCGGATAATCACCTTTTTTGCCCAGATCTGCGTTACATCCGGCAATATTGCCCCCCAGATCAGGGCAAGTTGTTATGATCTTTTTTATACGGGGTTGGCTCCCACAGGCTCTCTGATACTCACGAGTTCCTCCTCAGGAGTCATCCTTAGGCGAGCTTCCTATGGGTTTTTGTCAAAACCCAGCTTGCTAAGCCTTTAACTCTATCTCCCTCGAGCTTTCACCATGACCACACTCAGCATTAACGCGCAACAAGTTCATCGTTCTCACCTCTGGGAACGGCTCAAGCACCGGATTGAGGCGGCTAACCAAAATCCTTCTTTGTTGGCTCATTTGGCTCAAGAGGCTCACGATTTGGGATTTGATTGGCGAGAATTGGCTCCCTCTGATGCTCAGCCTGTTTTGAACGGCCACACCTCGCGGCAGTCCCGCCGCGATGCCACCATCAACGCCCTCAAGCAGATCAGGGTGCAGCACGATCCGATGTAATGTTCGGGGCAGGTTCCCCTACCTGGAAGGAAGTGACTGCTTGCCTTCCCCTGCATCTAGGCATCCCTAGCTTTGGCAAGGTTTCCTTAAGGGCAGAGTAAGATACAATTAAAAGTATAAAATCAGACAAGACTAAGAACGGGTTCAGGATGTGTCTACACTCTGAACCCTTTGCTGCTATTGTGTAGAAATGTACTGAGGAACTACCGGGCTAAGAGAGGATCGCCAGTATGAATTCCGCAGAAGCCCTGACCCTTTTGCAGCTTGAACCTGGAGCTTCCGAAAAGCAAATTCGCAGCCAGCTTTTTCGTCACTATCAACTCCTCACCGCTAATTTGGCTGCTCTGGATGATGAGCGGCAACGCCCCATGCTGGAGCGGCAGATCGATCGGCTCAACCAAGCACGGGATCTCTTGCTGGCGCAAACCCCAGCCACGGATCCCCAGCCGAACGCACCCTCTCTAGCTCTGGTTAGCCCCGATGACCTCCCTGATCAGGTAATGGTCTTGCTCTATCGGCAAGGGGGACAGGAAGGCATCTGTACTCGGCAAATTCAGGGTCAAGATATTGTCTTAACCTTTGAGAGTATGTTTGCGGCTCGCAAATATGCTCAACGACTGGAACAGCAGGGTTTGGGGAAACCTTGGGTGGAGCGATTTGATAGTCAAGAGATTATGGAGTTCTGTCAAGCCTCTGGCTATGGAATGGTAGTGATTCCTGCTGACCAAACCCTAGAACCTCTCTCTGAAGCCACCTCCGCTGCCCAAGATTGGGGATCCTCCTAATCTTTTGCTGCTTCTCCCGATCAGTGTTGCCCTCACCTGGATTACCCCGTTCCCATTACACTTTCACGACTGGATGATGTCATGACCGGAGTCGAGAAAATCCTAGAAAGTGAGTTTAGGCAGATCATGAATGCTGATCTTCATGCTTGCAGCAATGCCTATGAAATTATGTTGGAATATGTACAGTTGCGACGGCGAAGAGTTTGGTTATTTGTTTATGCGTTGCTGGTTTGCATTGTAATTTCTTTAGCAACCATCGTGCTTTATCAATACTCTGCCAATCAACTCCTAGTGGGGGCGGCTCTGGTGGGAGTGGGGATCACCCTCTTAATCTTACTCAGACAGAACACGCGGTTGCAGCGCTCTCTCAATGCTACTCGTACCCGTTGGGAAGAAGCCCATCTGCAAAAATGTGATGTTTTCTTAATGCGATTTATTACTGAAATTGCCCGTAAGGTGATCAATTATAATGCCTTGGTGAATCGATTGGAGGAGCTGCAAACCGGAGACTATTGGCGAGATTTTCGCCAACTCACCGACGCCGAAAAAGCCTACATCAGTTCAATCTTTACTCAGGTGAGGGGACAACTGTTATCTGCTCTACAAGCCTGTCGGCAAATTGTCGATCATCCCGAAACCAAAGTGGGTCATATGTTGTCTAGCCAACTGGTGTCACGGGACAAAGAATTGGTGCAGGAATTTACGGCCAAAACCATGACCTCGAATCAATACCTCAGCCTAGCCAAAGATCTGACGGCGATGGAGTCGGAGTTACAGGTTCAGATTAAGACCCTGGCCGCCCGCTGAGGGTAACTTTGGAGTTAGAGGGGTTTTTTTACCTCTATGCTTATCTTTAAGGAATAGTTGTTTTTCTTGGAAGCTATGTCTGCCCACCTTCACACTATGCTTGCCTCAGGTTTTTCGGGGACGGTGGGTCGAGTGTTTCTGCTTATCTGTGTGTTGTCGGCTTGCGGAAATCCTAATGTGCCTTTAACCCAACCCCCTCAAGATGCCTTTCGGGTCACCTCCCCTCGCCCCAGACGGGTGGATAACACTCCCACTTCCCGCTCGACTCCCCCCAAAGATGCGGAGCAAGATGCTCTGGCTCGTTTAACCGCTCAGTTTTTAGGGATTGATTGGCCTCGGCAAGCTGCCAGGACTACGGCTAGTGGTTCACTTGTAGAACTGACCGCCAGTTTTTTGCAGATTCGCTGGCCTTCTCCTGCTGCACCCAAGCGCCCTGCTGCCCTCAATCCGGAGACCCGTCCCCAGCAAGCTACTCCTAGGCAACAGCTAGAGCAACCCAACCCATGAAGGGGCTGACGAAAGACCCCTATGGCACCTAGACTTGCCTAGGCTTCCACTCCGCTAGTGCAAGAAATGACGGATGCCGGTGTAAACCATGCTGAGACCCGCTTGGTTGGCGGCATCAATCGAGTCTTGATCCCGCAGGCTACCGCCCGGTTGAACAATCACCCGAATACCCGCACTGGCGGCCAACTTGACACTATCGGCGAATGGGAAAAACCCATCACTGGCAAGAACCGATCCCCTGACCTGCTGGGCGGCCTGTTGCAGAGCAATTTGGACGGAGCCGACGCGATTCATTTGACCTGCCCCCACTCCCAATGTTTGCTGATTCTTGCTGATTACAATGGCGTTGGATTTGACGTGTTTACAGACTTTCCAGGCAAAGATGAGTTCCTTCCATTCCTCTGGTGTAGGGGGGGATTCTGTCATCACCCGCCACTGGCTGGGATCCACCGCTTGGTTGTCCGCCTCTTGCACCAACAGCCCACCCGCAATCGAGCGAACCGTTTGGGGGGATCCCTGGTTTAGCTCGGCAAGCAACAAAACCCGCAGGTTCTTTTTGCTTTGCAGCTTTTGCTGGGCGGCGGGTGTGCAGTCGGGAGCCACGATACATTCCAAAAATCGTTCCGTTAGGATCTCGGCACCTGCTTCATCGAGGGGCTGAGTGAGGGCAACAATCCCCCCAAAGGCTGAAACGGGATCCGCCTCTAGAGCAGCCAGGCAGGCTTGAGAAAGGGTAGGACGAACGGCTACACCGCAAGGATTGGTGTGTTTGACCACGACCGCCGCCGCTTGCCCAGGAAACTCAGCCGCTAAGGCGCGGGCGGCTTCTAGATCCATCAGGTTGTTGTAGCTCAGTTCTTTGCCTTGCAGTTGTTGGGCGCTATGCCAACCGGAAGGAGCCAGGGCATACCAACGGGCGGCTTGGTGGGGATTTTCGCCATAGCGGAGGGATTGGTGTAGGGATCCCTCTAGACGTAGGTAGGGGGGTGTGGGCGGAGCACCTTGCCGCATGAAATAGTCAGCAATCGCGCGGTCGTAGTCAAGAATGTGGCAGAAGGCTTGCTGGGCACACATCCAACGAAACGCTGGGGAGGGATGGGGCAATTGCTCTAGATAGCTAGTGTATTGACTGGGATCCGTCAACACCGTGACATGGGCATAATTTTTGGCGGCAGCTCTGATCAGGGTTGGCCCCCCAATATCAATCTGTTCAATGGCTTGACTGAGGGTTGTGTCGGGTTGAGCAATCGTGGCCTGAAACGGATAGAGATTGACCACCACTAGTGAAATCGGCAGGATCCCTTGGGCTTCTAGATCAGCGACATCCTCCCGCCAATCGAGGCGAGCCAAAATCCCCCCATGAATGCGTGGATGCAGGGTTTTGACCCGCCCCCCTAACATCTCAGGCGCACCCGTATAATCGGCAACCGCCGTCACAGGGATGCCCGCTGAGCGCAGAGCTGATGCAGTTCCACCACTGCTCACGATTTGAAAATCATGCTGCTCTACCAGGAGTTTGGCCAAATCCTCAAGACCCGTTTTGTCAGAAACACTGATCAGTGCAAGGCGAGGCATAGCGGACTTCGCTTAAGATATTTTGACTACAGTATTTTAAGCTACGTATTACCGACTGCTCCACCCATGGGAGGGGGATCCCTTGCACGAAATTTCGATCACCTGGGCTGACTACCACCGCAAGGTAGAGGAATTAGCCGTCAAAATCTATGAGAGTGAATGGGAATTTGACCAAATCGTCTGTATTGCCAAGGGAGGGCTGCGGGTGGGAGACACACTGGCTCGTATCTTTGACCTCCCGTTGGGCATTTTGGCGGCTTCTTCCTATGGGGGGGCAGGCAATCGGCAACGGGGACGGCTGACATTCTCTCGTGACCTAGCGATGACCACTACCAATTTGGGGAGTCATGTTTTATTGGTGGATGATCTGGCGGATTCCGGCATGACTCTCAAAAAAGGAGTGGAGTGGCTAAAGCACCACTACGGGTTTTATATCGAAGAGATGCGAACCGGGGTGTTGTGGTACAAAGCGGCTTCTATTTATCGACCCGATTATTATGTTGATTATTTGCCGGATAATCCCTGGATTCATCAGCCGTTTGAGCCATACGAAAGCCTCACTCCCCAACAATTGGCTCAGATGTTGCGTCAATCTGGTCATTAGGTATGGCCCAACCGTCGAATTGACTCAAAATCTTGCATGTTGTCAGTCAGGATCATGACTCCTGCCTGCTTTGCGGTTCGTGCCATTAGCACATCGTGAGTTATGGGGTACTTTTGGTCAGCAGACATTCTCGGTGTCAGTCTGCCTTTCTGTGACTTCAAGCCTTGCTGCAAAGAGTCAATCACCTTACCCACCAACCCACAATCTTCTGCTGTTGGGACAATCAAGCTGTCAGTTTTTTCATATTCACGGCGAGCAACGGCTAGGCTTTAACTCTAAAGCTTTCATCAATACCTGATTTGTCTTTCTGGCTGACTCAAGTTTTTCTTTTCAGCTTAAAACCCTCTTCACTAAAGCTTTGGAATTTCTCTTACTGGTTTTGGGCCTCAACTTGGCTGAAGTTCTGCTCTCCCAAGGTGCATTACCATCCCTGTCTGTAGCGAAAAGCCGGACATCCATCTCTGCACCAAAGGAATAGTTTCAGATCATCTCAAGGATCAACCCGGAACAGCCCCTCCCAAATCCGGCGGGAAGTGGTGGGCATTGCGTTGGTCATCACTTGCATGGCAATACCCGATATAATTTATTGCCTGTTGGTTTTGGTAGAGACAAGTTATGAGTGAAGCCACTCAGCCCACTTATACCGTCACCTTGTTAGCCGGAGATGGCATTGGGCCTGAGATTCTTAGGGTGGGAGTAGCGGTACTCAAGCAGGTCGCTGCCCACTTCCATATTCCGATCCAGTTCCAGGAGGCGTTGGTGGGGGGAGTTGCCATTGAGCAAACCGGGATCCCTTTGCCCCCCGAAACGCTACAACGCTGCCAAGCCAGTCATGCCGTTTATTTGGCGGCGGTGGGAGATTTTCGCTATGACAGCTTGCCTAGTGAGCTGCGACCGGAACGGGCATTGCTGGGTTTGCGCTCTGGCTTAGGCTTGTTTGCCAATTTGCGTCCCGTCAAAATTTTTCCCCAGTTGCTGGCGGCTTCTTCCCTCAAACCCGAGATCATCGCAGACATCGACTTGATGGTGGTGCGGGAACTGACGGGGGGGATTTATTTTGGGCAGCCTAAGGGTATCTTTAGCGATGCTGAGGGATGCCGGCGGGGGGTCAACACGATGGCCTACCACGATTACGAAGTGGATCGCATTGCCAAGGTAGCTTTTGAGTTGGCGGAGAAGCGTTCACAGAGACTTTGTTCTGTGGATAAAGCCAATGTTTTGGAGGTTTCTCAACTATGGCGAGAACGGGTGAGCGCCCTAGCTAGCCAATATCCACAAGTGCATCTGTCCCACATGTATGTGGATAACGCGGCGATGCAACTGATTCGCTGGCCAAAGCAATTTGATGTGATGTTGACGGGCAATTTGTTTGGGGATATTCTCTCGGATGAAGCGGCGATGTTAACGGGATCCATTGGCATGTTGCCCTCCGCCTCCTTAGGCTCCTCAGGAGCCGCCGTCTATGAGCCTGTGCATGGCTCTGCCCCTGATATCGCCGGACAGGACAAAGCCAACCCGATTGCCCAAGTATTGTCGGGAGCAATGTTGCTGCGCTACTCCCTCAACCAACCCGCCGCCGCGCAAGCTATTGAACAGGCTGTGGAAGCGGTTTTAGCTGCCGGATATCGGACGGGAGACATCATGTCGGAGGGAATGCAATTGGTGGGCTGTCAGGAAATGGGGGACAAGATTTTGGCAGCCCTGGAGGAAGTTGTCAATTGTTAGGAGGCTGAGGAAAGGTTGGTGACGGTAGCTTGACTCGAAAGGTTGTCTGTTGGGAGTGGCTCTCGACGTTGATCTCACCCCCCAGCCAAGTCACCGTTTTCTGCACCAGGGCTAGCCCCAAGCCAGTACCTCCCTGCTGCCAACGATCCTGGCGGGGAACTCGATAAAACTTGTCAAACACCCGTGGCAATTCTTGAGCCGGAATTTCGGTGCCAAAATTGCTGATCTCAACCTGCAAAAGGGATCCCTGAGATTGGGCACGAAAAATAATCCTTTCTTCTGGGGGAGTATACTTACAGGCATTATTGAGCAACTCCATTAAGACTCGGCTGAGTGCCTGGGGGTCTGTCCAGAAATCACCCAAATCATCAGGAATTTCCACCTCTAACCGTTGCTGTTGAGCCAAGATCCGCGAGGAAAATCCTTCTAGCAAAGACCGTAACCAAGCAGGTAAAACAATTTTTTCCCAGTGAGGTATCTGCTGGGATAGCTCTAGTCGCTGCAGGTTGAGCAAATCATCAATCAGAGCAGTTTCTCGATAGCATTCCTGTTCTAATATGTTGACATAATCAGCCTGCTTTTCTAGATTGTTTAGATTAATTCGTAACATATGAATCGCCATCTTCATATTGGACATGGGGGTTCGCAGTTCATGGGAAATAGTGCTAATAAAATCATCTTTAATATGGTTAATTCGCGCTAACTCTTTGACCTGTCCTTGCGAACTTTGATAGAGGCGGGCTTGCCGCATCGAGATCGCACATTGAATAGCAATCTGTTCTACCAACCGAACTTCCTCTTCGTTAAAACAATCTATCTGGGGACGGTGAATCCAGATATCCCCCAATACCAGATTTTGGTCGTCAGCAATCGGAATGGCTAAAGCCAACGTATCTGGAAGGGATGGATAATTCCCACCACGATCCAAGAGACAAAATTGGCAAAGGGATCCTTTGAATAGCTGGGTATAAACATCTGGGCACCTGGATTCAGCCATCACAATGGTTTCGTTGAGAAGAGATAAATCAACGGCTGAAAACTCATGGGTAATTCGACAGGTTTGCCCGGAGGGATCATAAAGGGCGATATCGCAATAAGTGGCGTTGAGGGCATTGCCTATCTCAAGAACAACCGTCTGCAAAATTTGATCTTCATCCAAACTAGCGTGCATTTTATCGGTAATGCGTTTGAGTAAACTGGCAAACTCTAGGGACTGTTGAAGTTGCTGGGTACGCTCTTTGACCTGATCTTCGAGATGGGCATTGAGAGTTTGAACCTGTTGATAAAGTTGCGCCTGTTGAATCGCAATGCCCACTTGATCCGCTAATTGCTGTAATAAAAAAATTTCTTCACTTGACCATGGGCGGGGCGCAAAACATTCATGTACCACCAAAAGACCCCAGAGGTGGTTTTGCTCGAGAATCGGCACAGAAATACTGGCTCGGATCGGATAGTGATCCACAAACTGGCGCACCGCTGGAGATAGGGAGATGGTTTGGGTATCGTTGGTCACCACAGGGGATCCCCCCCGCGGGGCTTGATAGCGTTCCGCTAACCAGTCTTTGGGAATCGAGATGGGTTGTCGCTGGGGAGCTTCTTCGGTTTGGGATTGAGCGGCGGGATGGGCATCTCCACTGGGGGTGCAGCGAAAGATCAGGCATTGATCCACCTGTAGGCAGGTTCTTACTTCCTCTGCGGTTGTCTGGAGAACATCGGGCAGATGCAGAGACTCCCGAATGCGTTGGGTAATCGTTCGCAGCAGGTTTTCTCGTTTCACCTGCTGTTTGAGGCTCGCTTCCGATTGTTTTTGCAGAGAAATATCTTGACAAGCCCCTACCACATGATGAGGGGAAGATTCTCCCAACAGAACGGGGGCTAAGGTGATCAACAGTATTTTGCCTCCGTCTACCTCCGATTGATGCATTTCGTATTGTTTTGATTGGCGATGGGTCAGACACCCTAAACAGGTTGAGCAAAGTGGTTCCGCTATAGCTGGAGGCAGACAATCCTGCGGTCGTAAACCTTGGAGAGAAGCCTGACGGATCCCTAGCATCGTTACCAACGAGGGATTATTTTTAACAAAAAAATAACCTTGCGGGTTGACTTCAATAACAAAAAGTCCTTCCTGCACCGTTTCAAAAACAGATTGAAGAATAGAGGGACTTTTGGGAGCTAGAGGACGACCTCGATAAATAGGGATATCTGAGGAAAATTCGCTAGATCGTGCCCACTTACCCAAAAAATTCAGCATGAGCTTGAATCGTTAAATTTGATGTAACCACTTAACCTACTACCAGGAAAGGAGGGATCCCAACACCCTAAATTCTGCCGTTCTTTGTCATTTGATCACGTAGCACAGACTACGCCTGAATACGGAAGTTCTCAGAAAAGATCTGCCTAGAGAAAAGGGCACTGGCTAGGGATCCTGAGAAGTCGCCATGTTGGCGGTGGGATCCCAGCCTGGGGGGGCGACACCAAAAGCCGCTAAGGGAGCAGGACTTTGCAACAGCCACTCTGCAAACGGACTGTTGGGGGAAGGGAGTTTGGCTGGGGGAGGGGCTTGCGTATCGATGTTGCTATACAAAACCAGGAGATCTCGTTTGCCGGAGGTGGGGTTGGTCTTGCCGATTTGCACCACCACCTGCTGCCATCGCTCTGGGCGGGCTACTGTGCTCCGCGAACTGGAGGGGATCCGTTCAAAGGTGAGGGTAACAATCTCCTCCTGCAAAACATGGGAGAGCAAATCCCAGCGCCCTTGCCAAAGGCGATCCTGATAATAGGCCACAATCGGAGCCACATCAGCTTCGGTTTCCAACAACAGGGAGGCGATTCCTCCGGCGGTGTCACGGATGGTGCCGGAGGAGCTAACCTGCGCCTGGGGAAAAATCAGATAGCGGGGAAATTCCTCCGGTAAGGCAGCTACATTCCCCAGAGAAGTAAGAAATTGTGTGCCATCTTTGCCCAGGTGGCTTCTGACGGTGGGGGTGGCGGCTGATGAGGGGGAAGGGGGTTCTGAGGCCTGACAGGCCGTCAATAGACCAAAAGTACAAGCCAGCAGGAACCCGCTTGGTCTGCCGATTAGCCAACGATTGCCCATGCTGTTCCCGCCATGATGGTGTTGAAGATGCCCATGCTGACCCTATCAATCCATGAGATGAATCGGTGACATCAATTCCGCGAGAGGGATCCCTCTGCTCCGTGATCCTACCCTGAGTTTGGGGGGGTGAGCAGAGGTGCTCTGCGGTAAACCGTCCCATTCAAACCGACAGAGGAACCCGTCCATAAACCTTTGATAACACCCGCCCTACGGCAGCAATCCCCTGTTCAATCGCCTCCATCGTTGCGGTTAAACTAATGCGGATACATTGGTGCTTGTGGGGCCAGTCCTCCTCCAATCCGGGGAAGAAGGAGGATCCGGGGACTACCACCACTTTTTCTGTTTTGATCGCCTGATAGAGATCCCAATCGCTGATCGGCAGATCGGCTAACCACAACCAGGCAAATAAACCCCCTTCTGCTTTGTGGAGATACCACGGCAGATCCGCTGGCAGCTCTCGATCTACAGCCGCCTCTAAGCGGGCAAACTTGGCTAGATAGTGAGGTTTGATCACCTGATCGGAAAGGCGAGCCAACTCCCCGGACGCAATCGCTTGGGCCGCAATCGCCTGTCCAAACCGTGACGAATGAATACTGGCATTGGCTTGAAATGCCTCCATCGCCTTCAGATATTTTTCCTGACCGATGGCAATACCAATCCGCTCTCCCGGCAGACCCGCCTTCGACAAACTCAGGCAATGAATGACATTTTCTGCCCAAATGGGTTGCATCGGCGCAAACACCAAGTTGGGAAAGGGCAGGGCATAGGCCGAGTCAATCAGCACCGGGATCCCATGAGGTTCCGCCATCGCCAAAATCTGTTGCACTTCCTGATCCGTCAAAACATTGCCCGTCGGGTTACAGGGACGGGAAAACAAAACGGCTCCTGTGCTGCCATCAATCTGTAGCTGGTCAAAATCAGGCCGATATTTGAAGCGGTGGGATCCCAGCATCTCCAGCTTGGGCTTGTAACTGACCAGGGCGTCTTCCGTGAGCATGACACTGCCATAGCCCGTGTAGTCGGGGCTGAGGGGCAATACCACCGAGCGCAGAGATCCGGCGGGATCCCGTCCCCCGAAGGCATTGGCCGCATAAAAATAGATGCTTTGGCTGCCGGGGGTAATCAAAATATTACGGCGGGTGATCCCCCAGCCGTAGTGCTGATTAAACCAGTTGACCACTGCTTCAATTAAGGGTTCATAGCCCTGGGTCACCCCGTAGCGGCAGACCACCTCCCCAAAATCAGGACTTGCCGCCAACTGCTGGGTATAGCCTCGCCACATTTCCACCACCTCCGGCAAGAGGACGGGATTGCCCGCGCTTAAGTTAATCCAATCGGCTGCCGCCCCAGACTGAAGAGTTTCCACGATGTCTTTCATAATGGCGCGTACTCCGGTCAGCCGCGACATCCGCAGACCTATCTGAGTCAGTGACATAGGGGAGATCCTTCGTGATGAGTGTTCCCAGTTTAAGCCATCCGGTTGGGATCCCCTATCCGCCGGTAGCGGGGTGGAACAAAGCCCGCCCCGTCAGAGAAAAGGCGCGAGTGGCGGTGATCTCCACCGGAACCAGGCAACCGTGCCACTGGGTCAGGGATCCCTCAAAAAAGACCAGGCGATTGCCGCGAGTTCGCCCCATCACTTGAGCCGGATTTTTGGGGTTTTGGCCTTCCACCAAGACCTCCACCTGCTGTCCGGCATAGCGAGCGCTGCGGGCGGCAGCCACCTGAGCCACACAATGGTTCAGCCGTTGCAGTCGATCCGATTTTTCGGCTTCGCTGACCTGATCCGACCAATTGGCGGCGGGAGTGCCCGGACGGGGGGAATACGCCGCTGTGTTGACCAGATCAAACCCCACTTCCTCCACCAAGCGCAGCGTCTCTTGGAACTGCTCCTCGCTTTCTCCGGGGAAGCCAACGATGGCATCAGCACTGATGGAGGCATCGGGCATAAGCTGGCGAATTTGCTCGATGATGGCGCGGTAACGCTCATGGGTATAGCCCCGCCGCATCCGCTTCAATACCTCGTTACTGCCGGCTTGAAAGGGAATATGAAAGTATTCACAAACCTTGGGTAGTTCAGCACAGGTGGCGATTAGGGCTTCGGTGAAGTAGCGGGGGTGACTGGTGGCAAAGCGAATCCGCGCAATTCCTGGGATGTCATGGATCTGGCGCAGCAATTCGGCCAGGGTCACCTTGGGATCCAGATCCCGCCCGTAGGCATCAATGTTTTGCCCCAGCAAGGTGATCTCTTGGTAGCCAGCTTCCGCCAGTTGTTGGACTTCCTGAACAATCGCGTTGGGAGTACGAGATTGTTCCAGACCCCGCACCGCTGGCACAATACAGTAGGTGCAGTGTTCATTACACCCATAAATCACATTCACCCAGGCGGTAATCTGGCTCTCGCGGCGGGGCTTGGTGATGTCTTCTGGGATGCCGGTCGGCTCTGTGGCCACCACTTGTTGTCCGGCCTCCACTTGTGCCAACAAATCCCCCAGGCGATTGACGTATTGCGGCCCCATCACCAGATCCACCTCCGGGATCCGCCGCAGCAAGCGCTCCCCCTCCTGTTGCGCCACACATCCCGCCACCACGATTTTGAGGGCAGGATTGAGGCGTTTACGCTCCGCTTGGATACCGAGATAGGAATACACCTTTTGTTCGGCGTTGTCGCGGATCGTGCAGGTGTTATAGAGCACGAGATCCGCCTGTTCGGGATCCCCGACGTAGCAGTAGCCCAAGGACTCCAGCACCCCTGACAGGCGCTCCGAGTCAGCGCGATTCATTTGACAACCAAAGGTGATGGTGTGGTAAGTGGGGGCAGCGGTCATGGTCGGATAGTGGCAAAGGCGATATCTAGCTTAACCTTGTCCAAGCTTGAAAAAGCAGTATTGAAAAAGCAGGGTGAAAAAAAGCGGTGCGGCGGGATCAGGGGGTAGCGGGTCGGGTTGGGGAGCTGAGTTGTGCCACTGTATTTGATCCGTTTGAGCCACTCAAAACATCGATTTCAAAGGTTTGCCGCTCGCCCCGATAGTTGGCAGGTAAGGGGGCAAAGGGGGCGGCTCGCTGAATCGAACTGAGCACGGCGGCATCCACTAACGGATCCCCAGAGGGGGTGGTTAGGTCTAACTGCTGAAGCTGACCGGAGCGGTTGAGGGTGAGGCGGACGACGGTAACATAGGCGTGGTCGGCATTCTGAATCAGCCAGGTTTTCTCCACTTCTTCTTGCAGTTGAGCCAGATAGCTTCCCCAGGTGACATCCGCCTGTGCCGCCAGTTTTACCTCTCCGGCTAACTGGCTTTGGGTTTGGGCGAACCCCACGGTCTGCCCCCCATGACCGGATCCCTTTTCAAGAGGCGCAGGAGGAAAAAGGGGAGTGGGTGGAGGGGTTGCTTTGACGATGGGCAGAGGGGTTGCTTTGACGGCTTTGACGACGGGTAGAGGGGTGGGCAAGGGCTGTTGCAGTTGGCTGAGGTGGTGTCGATAAGCCATTAGTTCTGCCTGTCGTTCTGGCTCGACCCGTAACATCTGTTCCGTAATAGCCAGAGCTGCCTGCCAGTTTTGCTTTTCTACGGCTGTTTCCAGTTGATTGAAGAGGGGTGGTGACGGCTGTCCACCGCTAGCCAGAGGCAGGACATCCGGTTGGGGTTTTCCTGAGGGTTGGCTATGGTTTTGGGCGCGCACCACGGGTTCGGGAGGGGGATCCAAAAGGGGAGCGGCATCCACCAAACGAAAGGGTAAGTAGGAGGTGATCACCTCAGGGGCGGGCGGCGCAGGAATCTTAGCGAATAGTAAGCCCAAGACCAGCCCATGAATACCCAAGGATCCCGCTAGGGGAAGGAGCCAGTGGGTGGATTGCCGCTGCTGGAGCCGTTGCCGTTGTTCTATCCATGCGGCCTGATCCGTCTCGGAATAGGACAAAGGATCCTTTTCCACTCTAGTATCCTTGTCTAGCAACAAGGCGTCGCTATCGTGATCCATCTCCCGATCCATGCAACCGATACCCACGTGAAAGGGATCCCTGTCACACTATACCCGCAACGATTTGAGAGGCACCCGCTAGCCTTGTTTTTTGATGCGGTTTAATTCGGCTTGCAACTGATCAATTTTTTGTCTGAGATGGGCGGCCTCCGTCAGGGCGAGGGCTGTGGCCTCCGGATCGGGATCCCCGTCTCCCATATCATCAATCGTGATTTTGCGAGGACCATTGGCAGATGCTTTGTCATTAGCGGTTTGCTGATTTGGCTTGGCCGGGGCTTGCGCCAGTAAATTGTCCATATAGGCACGAGCCTCTTCCGCGCTCATGGCTCCCCGCTCCACCAGCTCATCAACTAGACCTTGAGCTTGCTTGCGAAGTCCCCCCAACTGGGCGGCTAGAGACGTAGCCTTGTCTGCTGCCAAAGAAGCAATACCCATACCCAGGTAAAGTGCTTTTTGGGCAAAGCTGGTGAGGGGATTTTCCATAAATCTCTTGAGAAATCAGGCGACCCGGGCAATCGCGCCTGCCCAAAGCATCCCGTAGTGCTGCTACCTTCCGGTTCTGACACGGTTTGGGCGTTTAAGCCGCACGGACCCAGGTCTCTATGTAGCCTAACATTTTTTTGGGATAGGCAAGTTAGGCATACTATAAACCCTGAGGTTGCTTTGGTTTGTCGAGGGGTTGGCCTCTAGGGAGCACCAAAAACCTGCACCCAGTAATGGGTATAGTTAACGCTGCCCGTGTCGTTAGCTAGGTAATAGTAGCCCACCCCAATATGTTTGTAGTTGGGGTTCAAGATGTTGGCGCGATGACCTGAGCTATTCATCCATCCTTGAACAACCGCTTGGGGAGTCGTATATCCGGCGGCAATGTTTTCGCCGACATAACCAGAGGGATATCCGGCTCGCTGGGCACGAGTGGCGGGGCTGGATCCATCTTTTCCTGTGTGGCTGAAGTAATCTTTGAGAGCCATATCTTGAGCATGGCTTTGGGCCGCCTGGGTCAAACTACTCTGAACTGTTAAAGGCGCTAACCCCGCTTTTTGTCGCTCTTGATTGGTCAGATTCACCACCTCTTGGGCAAAGGTATTGTTGGGATTGCTGGTGGGAGAAGGGCTAGGTTGGGAGGTGGGATTGGGGGTGGGGCGGCGGCTAGGGCGGGGAAAGGGGCGCCGCCATAGTTGGCTACTTTCTGCCTGGGTGGGGGCTTCTTGGCTGGGGGTGACGGGCGCAGGCAGGGGAGCCGTCTCGGCGTTAGTCACGTCAGGGTTGTCAAAAGTAGAGGAGGTCGGTGGGGCAGAGGCACAGCCAACTACCAACATTAAAGACAAGAGAGGACTCAACCAAAAGCCAGTGGAAGGAAAACGATTATGGTTCATACCCATCACTCCGAAAACCTCAGCGTTCATTAGGATTATGATCATCACAACCTATGCCCTCACTCTACTGCTCATCCTGAGGCCACATGGAGAAGGTTTAGATTGTGACCAGTATTTATCTCTTCAGTTCAGATCCGAGTGATGGTGACGGCAATCGGCAGGAGATCTTGATCAGCCGTCCACTTCCCATTGAAAGAAACGTCCTCTGTCAGCCATATGAAGGCAGGGGATCAACCGTAAGACTAATCTTCATTCCACTAGCTTTGGCTACAAGCTAGGCTCCAACAAAACAAACAAAAATTCTTCCAGAGCCGATAAATAAGCCAACACTTGATCGGTTGCTTCCGGTAGCGCTAGGGAATTCAATTGAGCGGCTTTTTCTATCAGAGTTTGCACTGGGATAGAGCCGTTCAATAGTAAATGTAACCACGGCAATTTATCTGCTGGAATGGTGAGCACTCCTCGATTGGAGTAACCCCAGTTAATCGTGAAATCAAGTTTTTTCTCAACCGCTTCCTTGAACCGCTGGTGAAATGGTTTATTTTGAATCAACACAGGATTAAGCTGAACGGATCCGTTTAGCCAATCGTCGTCTGCCCACGGCAAGATAAAAGAGGAGCCACGCTGCTCTGCCCAAAAATCAATCAGTCGATGATTGGGAGCAGTTAATTCATAGAGATGAAGCTGATCAGCCAGACTGAGGTTGGCTAAGGACTGCTGCACAAATTCAGGAACCTGGTTAAAAAGCGACTCAATTTGCCAGCTAGGGGCATCCACTAAACTGACCATATCCAAACCAGCCTGCCGCAATAAATTAAAAGTTTCGGGGATAGAAAACCCCTTATCATGCTCCAATAAGTAGTTATTCATAATAATGGTGTTATCTCGATAAAACGCGGGATCCCAGGCTTTGCGCCGCGGGTTATCGGGAATTAAGCTTTCCATAAATAATTTGACGTTGCCAGCCGCTTCAAACCGTGAAATTTGATATTGACCCAACAGCCCAAAGGCTTCCTGCATTTCTAGCTTTTCACGACGAGTATATAGATTGTGTAGGTTAGTTCTAAGGATGCCATCGGGCTTGAGGATCTTACCAAATACTTGGAGGGCTGCTAATGGGGAGTCTAGTAAGTAAATAACATCATTACAACTAATAAAGTCAAATTGGATCCCTAACTGCTCTAGATCTAACAAATCCAATGCGTAAAATTCTGTATTGAGATAGCCGTGATAGCGCAAGCGTTGCTCCGCTATTTTGACCGAAGTGGGAGAAAGATCAACCCCTATAATTTTGGCTCCAGGATTGGCTTCAGCCAGCAGTAAAGTTTCCCAGCCAGAACCACATCCTGCATTTAACAAAACGGCTCCTTCGGTCTCGACAATTTGGCGAGTGCGGGCGTATTGAGCCACCATTAACGACACCTTAAAGGCTTCTCCATAACCCCCTTCTGCTTCGCTCGGAGATAGGGAATAGGGGGCATTTGGGTAGGGCAGTTCGTCGTAAAATTGCCTAAGCTGATCGGCTGTATGGGTTGGGGAAGAAGCCGCCATGTTCCGTTTCTCCAACTTGATCTCGTATTCTAATAAAGTGTAGTCTATTGCTTCTCACTCACGATATGGCTAATCATGGGTTTCGTGAACGGGTTGGGTCATCGGCTCTCCTGTCAGCCCTGCGCTCTGCCGGCATCCCCGCCCTGATCATGGTGGGATCCCTGGTGGGGGTCGTCACCCTGCAAATGCCCCTAGTACAGCAGGTCAAAGAACCGGATCCCAATGAAGAGATCACTCGTTTTAACCAAAGCACGGCTCTAGCCTCCGTTCTACAGGGATTGGGTTATGGCAATTTGGCTTCTGGCTGGCTGTGGTTGGAGTTTATTCAGTATTACGGAGATGTGCGAATCCGCTCTCAAAAAGGCTACGACCTGGCGGATGACTATCTCGACAAGATGACCCAGGCAGATCCGCGCTTTTTGTTGGCTTATCGCATCGCCAGCTTGGTTTTGGCCTATCGGGCGGCGGAACCGGATGAGGCGGTGGCTCTTTTGGATCGGGCAACCCAGTACATCACCCCCGACTGGATCCCTGAGGAAGCCTGGAAACTCTACGTGGATCGCGCCCTCCTCAATTTCTTGTTTCTTGGGGATCCCGAAGCGGCCAAACAGGACTATTTCAAGGCGGCGGAATGGTATGAAAAACTTTATCCCGGCTATGGTAACCAATGGCGAGATCTGGGGGAAAGCCTTGCCAACAAAGAGCATATTGATCGGATTCGTTTTGATGTGTGGATGAGCGTGTTTAATGCTTCCGATGACCCCGAAACCCGCGAGTTTGTTTTTCAAGAGTTGCTCAAACTGGGTCGTGTGGTGCGCTTACCCAGCGGAGAAATGCGCCTCGTTCCTCCCCCGTTGCCCGGAGAACTTACCCCGCCAACCGAGACTCCTTTGCCGGAGCAGGCTGCCCCGGACCCCTAAAAGCAGCAACCCTGCGAATTATAGGGATCCCATCTCCAAAGGCTCTGATCGAGGGGGATCAACCGATCCCTCTGAAGCCACAGGTTTCTGAGCAGGCAGAGTAAAGTTGAAGGTGGATTGGCCGCTGTTGTATCCCAACCGATAGCACCAGGCCAGCAGTCGATGCCAAAGACGGGGATAACGAGCCTCTAGCCAGGGACGCAGGGATCCCGCCAGCCTGGGTAACCAGCCTTCTAACAGGTAGGCCAAGAGTGCGGTCAGGGTAAAGCGAAAATAGGTGGGCAACCAAGCCGCTATGCCTCGCCAACCCACCGACTGCCAAATCCAAACCAAGATTTGTGGGTTTTGCTGAGCCGCCCGCCAAGCCATCCGGCTAAAGTCGCTCCAACTGGCGCGATCTTTAATAAAGTTATCTACTGCTTCCGGCGACTCCTGCCCCAGGATGGCAAAGAAACTGTTGAGCATCGCGTTGATGCGAGCCGGAGGCATGGTTTGACCCGTGGGTACCATCATGCCGCGGGAAAACAGCCAAGTGACCGCCGAGTTACCTTGATCCGCCCGCACCCGATGCAGATCGGCAGCCGTCAATAAGTCATGGCGGAGTGCTGTATCCAAGAGATCCACCAAGCGGGGAGAGTTGCGAACCAATGCCCCAAAACCCGTAAAGCTCAGGGGAGACTGCATTGCCGCCGCATCCCCCACCAGCCAAACCCGATCCATGCTGTGCTGTGGTTGAGCTGTAGGCAACCCAAAACGACCGGGAATGTAGCCAAAAGTAGCCTTTTTCCACTGCAATTGATCCAGATCGCAACGGCGATATTCCGGCAAAATCGTGAAAAAATCCTCGTACATTTCCAGTAGGGATCCTGGATTTTGCGGATTCACTTGGTGATAGTGAAATAAATAAAAGGTGAGTTCTTGCCCTGGCCCAGGAAAAAGCTCCCAAATCAACTGGCGACCCCGGCTAATATCTCCATGACTGGCCAAAATATCTCCGACGCTAGAGTCCCAAACCCCCGGCTCAAATCCCCCTTGAATAACCGCTCCCACCGTCGGACAAACGCTGTCAAAGGCTCGATAGTTGGCTAATTGCTGCGCCACTGGAGAAGCCGTGCCCATAGCATCTACCAATAGGCGAGAACGGAGATAAAAGGGAGGGGATCCTGCGGTGCGGGGCTGTAGTTGTAGGGTGATCTCGGCATCGCTCAGATAGGCTGATTGAAACTCTGTCTGATCAAAGATTTTGCCTCCAGCCGCCAGAATCTTTTCACCGCACAAATTGAGCAATTTTTCAGCATCAATGGCGATGTTGAGTACCGTAGGCGTATGTAACACGGGAGCCTTGACCGGACTATTGCCATCAAAAAACTTATTGAATCCATCCTGATATTCCCGCAAAATTAAGCTTTCCACCTGACTGCTTGTCAACAAGCCCATGCGAGTCAGGGTTGCGAGTTCCCGTCGAGAAATGTTCCATTCGCGGTTCATCCGACCAAAACTGAGGCGCTCCACTAGGGCGACTCGATAACCCAGTTGTGCCAGGGCAGCCGCTTGTAGGGATCCCAACGCTCCTCCCACCACCACCACATCCCAGAGGGGATCCTGAGGGTGAGCTGACTCAGGGGGGGGAGGCTGACGAAAAATGACGGGTTGACGGGGTAGGGATCCCGCTTGGGCTTCCGTGCGCCACCGCTGTTCCCACCAATAGACCCGCTCCAGATCTCGCTCTCCATTGGGAATGCGGCGAAAGTAGCGCACCGTCAAGGGGTAGTGGGGTTCTAACGCCTCAAAAATGGAAGCAGCGGATCCGTCAATGGCCGGTAAGGGCGGATAGGACGGGGGAAAGTGTTGCTGAATAGCCTGGGTAAACTGATCCAGCCATGCCTGTTGACCGGGAAAGGCTTGTTCTGACCATTGAAAAATCTTCAGATAAGTGGTGTTGAGAACACTCCAGGTAAAAACCACCAATACCTGAGTTTGCTCATGGTTTTGCCAACGACAGCCGGTGGGGGTGAGATGTTTTTCTGCCGACAAGAGAGGGATCGCCAGTTGATGCAACCACTGCACAACCTCACCCTGATGACGGGTGGGAATCTCCTGATAGCTCAGTTCCTTCATCCTATTTTCCTGCCAGTGCTATGGGCAAAACCCTTAGCCATTGTGCCATGCCACCCCCAGGCTACTCTAGCCCCGATCCTGCCAATGCCTTCTCAGTGGAGCTATTGGATGGGGCACCTGTGGTCAATTTTTTCAGGCTTAGCCCAGACCTACCCTATCAACTAACAACCGCATCCCGGTCATCCCGTTGGGCTGAGATTGACTTCCCAAACCAGTTGGGGCTGCACAAAACTGAGCAGTTGCTGGCGAATTTGTTCTAAAATCCGCACCCGCTCAGGGGATCCCTGTTGCCACCAGTAGTGCTGCCAATAATCCGCTAACCACAACTGACTGGGCACATCCAGAGACTTAGCAATCATCCGCCCTAAGGTCATCGATTCCCTCAGGGAAGTCGGCCAATGGGTAAGGGATCCCTTAATCTCATCGGGAATGCTCTGCCAGATATCAATGGCGGCTAAGGCTTGACCAGGACTACCCGCGGCGAGGGAGAGCAAGAGAGGGGAAGGCAGAGATTGATGATGGCTGTCTAAAACCCGTTGCAAATCCTGGAGAGAAAGATGCTGAAAACGAATGATTTGGCAACGAGAAAGAATCGTCGGCAGCAAATCTGCCACCTGAGAGGTCAGCAGGATCAAAATGGCGTGGGCAGGCTCTTCTAGAGTTTTGAGGAGAGCATTGGCCGCCGCTTCCGCTAGGGTTTCGGATCCATCCACAATCACGACGGAGTGGGAAGCGCGTAGGGGGGCACGACTGACAAACTGAATGAGGGTCTGAATTTGCTCCAGGCGAATCTGGGGGGGAGCGCGCCGTTGTAAATCCTGCTGTTGGGCTTCCGAGAGGGTGAGCAGCTTGCCTTGGTGGACATAAGTAGGCTCTAGCCAGAGCAGATCAGGATGGTTGTGGTGAATCGCTAGATGACAGGTGCTACAGTCACCGCAGGGAAGGGGAGCAGCGGGATCCCCTTGACAAAGCAAGGCTTGAGCCAGCCAACCAGCCACCAATCCTTTGCCCACACCAGCCGGGCCCACAAAACAATAGGCCGGGGGTATTCGATCCTGCTGGAGGGCGGACTTCAACAGTTGCAAAGCAAACGTTTGTCCCAAGACCTGTTGCGGAAGCTGAATACTTTTGCTGACTAACCCCACGCCCCCTCTCCAAAATCTTTAAGCCGAGTTTCTATCTATTTCTCTCTGTAGACATACTTCGCCATTGGATTCGGATCGATTCCGATCTCATGGTAGCTGCTAGTAGTGAGCGGGCTTGCCAGTGCTGATCGGTGGTCAAAAATGATAGAAAGGGATCCTCTCCTTTGGGTTGGGTCGTTTGGGTATGGGACTCGGCATTATTGTGGTTTGTCATGGAAGCTCCCATCCCCTCTATCAAAAGACCTTCAGTGGGTTTTTAGGGGAGTGTCAAGCAGCTTTATCTCCTTGGCGGTTGGCGGGAGCACAGTTAGAGGCGGGAGGGATCCCGTTGCAGGAGCAGATCCTCCGATTAGCTGAGTTATGGCAGGCCGAACTTCTGGATCATCTGGTATTGCTGCCCCTTTTTATGGGGGGAGGCGTGCATGTGGAGGAGGATCTGCCCCAGTGCCTAACCGCAGTAGGGCAACGACAACCCGATTGGCGGCTGCAATGGACTATGCCGCTTGGGCAAAGTCCGGTGATACGCGAGCTAATACGCCATAAAATCCGCTCTACTCACCAGGATGAACAGATCCCCATTCTGGTGGGGCATGGCAGCCGCTCTCCCACATTTGCCAGTTATGCCCAGGATTTACGCCAGCACCTCCACACCGAGTTTGGTGACACTACCATGGTTTGGCTCACCCAAAGCCCCCGTTTAGCGGATTATCTCAGTGATTGGCATCCCTCCAGACCGATTCGCCTCCTTCCGTTGTTCCTGCTGCCGGGGGGGATCCTCGACCAGATTCAGCTCACATGCCAGCAGATGATGCTAGAGCGACCTGGCCTGACCATTCACGTTGATCCGGCGCTGATCCCCGATCCAAGGGTAGTGATGGCAGTGAAACAAACCGTTTTGGCGGCACTCCCTCCGCTAAAATCAACTACTCCCTAGCCCTTAACCAGGAATTGGCAAACAACGAAGACAACTATGGCAGGAAAAGTCTATCTAGTTGGGGCTGGCCCAGGCGATCCGGGACTCTTGACGGTCAAGGGCAAAACCCTGCTCGGTCATGCGGATGTGGTGATCTACGATGCCCTGGTCAGCCAGCCCATTTTGGATCTAATCCCCGCAGGGGCAGAACGGATTTATGCGGGTAAAACCACAGGCATGCACACCCTCCCTCAGCCCGCCATCACCGAACTGCTGATCCACAAGGCGCAAACGGCGGCGGTGGTGGTACGTCTGAAGGGCGGGGATCCCTTTGTCTTTGGACGGGGGGGAGAAGAAATGCTGGCGCTTGTGGAAGCCGGGATTGCCGTGGAAGTTGTTCCCGGAATTAGTGCGGGGATAGCGGCCAGTGCCTATGCTGGGATCCCTCTGACCCATCGGGACTACAGTTCTTCGGTGATGTTTGTGACTGGGCATGAGGCGGTGGGCAAATACCGTCCCGATCTCAATTGGCAGGCCATGGCAACCGCCGCCGAAACTCTTGTCATTTATATGGGGATCCACCATTTGCGAGAGATCGCCAGCCAGCTTATGGCGGGAGGTAAGCCCGCCGCCACACCTGTCGCCATCATTCGCTGGGCAACCACTCCCCAACAGACCGTCATCCTCACCAGATTGGAGGATCTCGCCGCCCACTACCCCCAGTTGGAACTAGGTCCACCTGCTATCGTGGTGGTGGGGGCGGTGGTCGATCTGTCAAGCCGTCTGCCCCATCTCTTCAATACGTTTGCCTAGAGCCTAGCTGGCGCTTCCGGCGGGCTCTCGCGACTTCCTCTCCCCTCTTTTATTCATCTAGGAGTGATCTGCCATGAATCCGCCCCCACCCGGATTGTCGGGATCCCTAAAAGGCATGGTTGTCGCCACCTTAATTCTCTCTGCGGTCAATACCATCGTCCTGATCACCTTATCCTTGGGGATGTATCAACGCTCCAATGAGATCAACTCCCGAATTGAGAATGTTGAATCCACCGTCAAGTCCTTTCGGGATGGAGCCGGGGGGTTGTTAGACCGTGTTTTGAACCGCCCCTCCGCGAGCCCTTAGGGGAGTCTGGTGGGGGGAGTCTGGTAGATTGATTCCCACCTTTATTTTTTGCCTAGCCATTTATCTGTGTTTTGGCAATTTCTCTATCCAAAATTCAGACTAAGATTTGTGAACCCATCTACTAATCTTTTGATAGATTTTGCTTAACTTGATCTGCCTATCGTGGGAATACTTAAGTTTTAGGCAGATCCAAAAATATCCGTATTTGA
This sequence comes from Cyanobacteriota bacterium, assembly GCA_033764955.1. Lineage (GTDB taxonomy): Bacteria > Cyanobacteriota > Cyanobacteriia > Thermostichales > Thermostichaceae > JANRIL01. Next base: position 41,201 of record JANRIL010000034.1, read on the forward strand.
TGAAGGCTTAGCCGGGGTTTAATTTATTTTCAAGAGGAAGGATTCCGCCAAATCCCGTAGAAATTTCTTCCTAAAGTTACGTGTCTTAGCTGTGGGATCTCTCCACCTACTCTCCTAGACTAAAGTTAGGGGATTAACCCCCTCTTAATAAGCATTTACCTTAGGCGAAGTCAATGGTTGCCCACCTCAAAATGATGCCCAGGGATCCGAAGCTGTCCAAAACAGAATTGCTCAGCCGAATTATCCACAACGTGCGGGAGTCATTGGAGTTACCGGATATTTTGTCGGCAACCGTCAGAGAAGTGCGCGACTTTTTAGCGATTGATCGCGTCATGATTTACCAATTTGATGAGGAGGGGCATGGGCAAGTTGTTGCTGAAGCCCTCAAACCCAATCGCTTGCCTTCCCTACTGGGGTTAACGTTTCCTGCCCAAGACATTCCCCAGGCTGCCCGCGAACTCTTCTGCAAGGCGCGGGTTCGCACCATCGTTGATCTGGGTCAACAGATGTTATCAGCCAGTTATCCGCACTCTCCCCACCTTACTCCCCTCACCTCCGAACTTGTGCGACTCACCCCCGTAGCGGATCTGATCCAGCGTCCTGTGGATCCCTGCCATGCCCTATATATGCGCTGTATGGGTGTCCACGCCAGCATGGTTGTGCCCCTCCTCCATCAAAACCAACTGTGGGGGTTGTTGATTGCCCATCATGGGGATCCCTATGCGTTTGCCCAGGAAGATTTACAAATTGTGCAGATGGTGGCCGATCAAATGACGATTGCCATTGCTCAGGCTGATTTGCTGAGTCAAACCCGCGCCAAAGCTGAGCGAGAAACCTTGCTCAACCAGATCACAACGCTTTTGCACTCCCCCCTTCACCCCGAAAGTGTGTTGCCTAGCGTTTTGCAAACGATCACGCAAGCCCTACAAGGGATCGGGGCGCGACTCTATATTCAAGCCCATCCCTACCACGAGCAACATTTCCTTCCCCCCTCTTCCAAAACGGCTGGTTATCTCTGCTGCTATGGCGTGCAGCCCTCCCTCCCCTCCCAAGCCGATCCGCAATGGTTAGAAGAAAGTCCGTTTTGGCAACAGTTTTTGCACCCCAATTCGAGCTTATGGCTAGAACTTCCCCAGGAGGGTTCGCTGTTGCCGCCCTTTCTCCCCCCCCTCCGTGAGATGGCGGATTATGGGCAAGTCACCGATATTTATCAAGAACCCCAACTATTTCCTCTGCTCACCCCATTTGCCTCCTCAACGATCCGTGGGTTGTTGATCATCCCCTTTTCCCATCGGGGGCAAACCTTGGGTTGTATTACCTTGTTTCGCCAAGCCGTGGATACCGAAACCCTCTGGGCGGGCTATCGGGATCCGGATCCCCGCCAGCAGCAGCCCCGCCTTTCCTTCAATGTTTGGCGGGAACTGAAGCTGAACCAGGCTCCCCAGTGGACAAAGGGCGAAATCGAACTCTTGCATTCCCTGGGGATCCATATCGCCTTAGCCATGATGCAAAACCAACTTTATCAGCAGGTGCATCTGCTCAATAGCCAACTGGAAGCACAGGTGGAAGAACGGACGGCTGAACTGCAAAAAGCCCTCGATTTTGAAGCCATCGTGCGGCAGGTTACCGATAAGCTGCGCGACAGTTTGGATGAAAGTCAAATTTTGGGTGTGGCGGTCAGGGAATTAGCGGCGGGGCTGCATGTAGATTGTTGCGATATTTCCCTCTACAATTTCAGCACGGGTAAAGCCGTCATTCAATACGAATATACACAGTCCATTCCCTCGATTGGTGGACTCATTATTAGTATGGATGACTATCCCGAATTTTATCACTTACTACGCGAAGGTCAGTATTTTCAGTGCTGTGATCTGGGCATGACCCCCCGGCGAGATGGCGTATCGATGTTGGTTTGTCCTCTCTTGGATGACCAGGGTATCTTGGGAGATCTCTGGCTAGTGAATCAAAGTGATCGGGCGTTTGATCACCTAGAAATTCGTCTCGTCCAACAGATTGCTAACCATTGTGCCATTGCCATTCGACAGGCATGGCTTTATCAAACCGCTCAAAATCAAGTCGAAGTGTTAGAACGCTTGAATCGTCTGAAGGATGAATTTTTGAGTACGGTTTCCCATGAATTACGAACTCCTATCTCCAACATGAAGATGGCTTTACGGATGTTGCGTTTAGATGTTTCTCCCGAAAAACAGGAGATTTATCTCAACATTTTGGAGCAGGAATGTCAACGGGAAAATGAGATGATTGAAGACCTCCTTGATCTGCAACGGTTAGAGGGGGATAACCGTGACCTAGCCCTAGAGCCTCTGGCCATCCAAGCCTGGTTGCCGCCGCTGTTGCAGTCTTTTCAAACCCGTATGCAATCCCGCCAGCAGCGACTCTCCCTAACGTTGGATCCCCGTTTGAGCCATATCCTCACGGAGCGCACCAGCCTAGAGCGGGTGGTGTCTGAGTTGGTCAATAACGCCTGCAAATATGCCCCACCGCAGGCGGAGATTCGGGTGGGCACCAGTCAAGATAGCAGCCATATTATCCTGACCATTCAGAACACAGGCACGCATATTCCCCCCCAAGAAATTTCCCGCATCTTCCAGAAGTTTTATCGAATTCCGCAGGGGGATCCCTGGAAACAGGGGGGAACCGGACTGGGGTTAGCCCTTGTCAAAAAGTTGGTGGAGCATCTGCAAGGGGAGATCAGCGTGGAGAGTCAGGATCAACTCACGACCTTTACCGTTCGTATCCCGCGCACTTACGCCCAGCCCACTTCCACCTAGCCCCCTAGATGGGGATCCCTAGAGACTCAACGCCTCCTAACGAATGGGTTATGGGTGCTCAACGTTACATTTATTGGGTAGATTCTGACAATTGAGCCGCTGCCGCCTGGGCATAGGCATCCCGTACCACCCGAGTCCGCAGTAGCACCTGCACGTCCTGCATCAAGCGCTTGCCCCAGAGGTTATCCCGCAACACCTGCACCTTGGCATACTCCGGATCCAGTTGAATGGCCTCTGCCCCCAGGGCTTCTGCCTCGCTTTGCTGACCCTGCACATAATAAGCTGTGGCCAAAGCAAGCTTGGGTTCAGCCGCCTCAGGGTTGATGGCAATCGCCGCCTGCCAGCGTTCAATTGCTGCCTCTAGATTGCCAGCTTCATATTCCAGAAGACCAATATTGTTGATGGCAGGCCAAAATTGATCGTTGAGGCTGATGGCTTCTTCAAAGGCGGCGATGGCCTGTTCTGGTTCCCCTCGCAGCAGAAACGCATTGCCCAGTTGAAAGTGTCCGTCGGCATTGCTGGGTTCTAAGCTGAGTCCTTTTTCTAAAGCCTCCACCGCTGCAAAATAGCTGCCCTGCCGTAAATAGGCCGCCCCCAGAGTGAGCAAAACCGCCGGATCGTTGGGGGAAAGTTCCCGCCCCTTTTGCAGGGCTGCCACCGCCTGACGATAATCCCCGATTTCCAGATAAATGCTGCCCGTCGCCACTTGTAGCTCAGCCGAATTGGGCACTAGCTCAGTGGCCAACTCTAGGCGGGTGAGGGCTTCGTTCACTTGCCCAAATTGTGCCAGTCGAATAGCATCGCTAGCCAGTTGCAGCGCCTGCGCCTGCATTAAGGATGGATTGGGCACGGGAGCATGAAAAAGTGCCTGCGCTTGCCCCGGAGTCCCCCAGACACCAACCGATAGGGATCCCCCTGCCCAGCAGAGCACCGCCGTCCATTTCCCCAAAAAACCACTAGCCGCTTTGGGCAACACTTGGGTCGAGATCCACAACTGACGGAAAATATTCATGAAGGATGCCTTAACGTCATCTTTGCCTAGCTTGGCTAGGGGAAGGAACAAATAGCATGATTGTCATTCATCAATGAGCTGACTGCTATCCATTGCCATCCTAGTCTACAAAAATAGGTTTGGAACGGTAGCCTTTTCCTGGATCCCCAGCAACCTTGAGACTGTGACAAACCCCGTCAATCCCTGCGGTTAAATGCAGTCTCTCGCCAGTGGTGGGATGGCTAAAGTCTAGCTATTGCTTTGCAGGACTCTTGCCAGTATGCGTTTACCCGATGGCCCCCAGGCTCCACCCCTTTGGCAACTCATGGCATGGATTACCCAGCCGACGGCATTTCTCGACTCTGCGGTTAGGCGATATGGGGATCCGTTTACGGCTGATTGGGGTCGTTTGGGGAAACGGGTCTTTGTGGGGGATCCCCAAGCTATTGAGCAGATTTTTACGGCAGGGGTGACGACCTTTGATTCGGGGCGAGCCGCTGGAGTGCTGACTCCTGTGTTGGGATCCCATTCTCTCCTTCTGCTGGATGGGGAGGCTCACCAGCGGCATCGTCAGCTTTTGATGCCCCCTCTACACGGAGAACGGATGCGATCCTACGGATCCCTAATCCAGCAGATTACCCAACAGATGACGGCAACCTGGCGGCAGGGTCAGACCTTTTGGGCACGGGACTTTATGCAGGCCGTTTCTCTCCAGGTAATTTTGCAGGCGGTGTTTGGCCTGCATCCGGGGGAACGTTGTCTGCGCTTAGAAAAAAGTCTCTTAAAACTCATGGATTTGGTGGTCACTCCCATCGGGCGGCTGATGATATTTTTCCCCGCTCTTCAGCAGGATTGGGGGGCGTTCAGCCCACAGGGCTATTTTGTGCGGATCCGCCAGCAGGTGGATGATTTGATCTACGAAGAGATTGCCGAACGACAAACTAGGGATCCCGATGCCCCCACCGGAAACGATATTCTCAGCCTACTGATGGCGGCCCGTGATGAAGAGGGGGATCCCTTAACCCCTCAAGAGCTGCGGGATGAACTGATCACCATGTTGATTGCCGGGCATGAAACAACCGCCACCAGCTTGACCTGGGCATTGTATTGGATGCATGCGTTGCCGGATGTGCAAGCCCGCCTCCTCACCGAACTGACCACTCTTGAGGATCCCTGCGATGCGATGGCGATGACCCGCCTGCCCTATTTGAGCGCTATCTGTGCCGAAACCCTCCGCCTTTATCCGGTGCTGTTGACCGCCCTCCCCCGCATTACCCAACACCCCTTCTCGATTGGGGAGTATGACGTGCCCCCTGAAACTCGCCTGATGCCCTGCATTTATCTCACCCATCGGCGTCCAGACTTATATCCTGAACCGGAGCAGTTTCACCCTGAGCGATTTATAGAGCGCCAATTTTCCCCTTACGAGTATCTGCCCTTTGGCGGGGGCAACCGTCGTTGTATCGGAGCCGCTTTTGCCCTATTTGAGATGAAGATTGTCTTGGTGACCCTCCTCAGCCGTTGGCATCTGCACCTGCTAGAGTCCTATCCAGTTGGGTATGTGCGACGCTCGATTACGATGGCTCCAGCCAGTGGCATCAAAATGCAGGTGATGGCTCCCCTTGCGCCCTCTCGGTCTGAACAACCCAGTTTGGTGGTTCGCTAGGGATGGGGGTTCTCTTCCATGATCAGTTGCGGCTGGGATCCCCAGATGGGGAAAAAATGTCCGATCGGGCCTTGGCCGTGGCCAATCGCTAGGGCATGGGCAATTGCCTGGGTCACGTAGTGTTTAGCGGCTTTGCTGGCGGCGAGAGGAGATTGTCCTTGGGCGAGCTGGGCAGCGATCGCGGCGGCGAGGGTGCATCCGGTGCCATGAGTGTGGGGTGTGGGCAGAGCCTCGGCGGATAAAACCAAAAACTGCTGCCCGTCAAACCAAAGATCGGTGGCTTTTAGGGATCCCGCCATGCCTCCCCCTTTAATCAACACCGCTTGGCAACCCAAGGCATAAATGTTCTCAGCAGCCCGTTGTCTATCCTGTTGATCATGGATGGATAAGCCGCTTAAGATCTCCGCTTCATAACGATTGGGGGTAGCTATCAGCGCCAGGGGCAGCAGTTGGGTTTTGAGGATCTCAACGGCCTGCTCATCCAAAAGTCGGGATCCCGTGCGGGAGACCATCACTGGATCCACCACCAAATTGGGCAAAGCTAGGTGTTGGATCTGCTCCACCACCGCTCCAATGATGGATGCGTTCAGCAACATGCCTGTTTTGACTGCTTGCACCCCGATATCGCTGACCACCGCCTGAATTTGGGCAACAACCGCTTCCACTGGCAGGGCATCCACCCGCGTTACCCCCAGAGTATTTTGAGCCGTCACGCAGGTAAGGGCACTGGTTCCATGCACGCCATGAAAGGCAAAGGTTCGCAAGTCCGCTTGGATCCCTGCTCCTCCTCCACTATCGGATCCCGCAATGGTTAAGGCGACGGGAGGCCGTAATTCTTGACCAATCATGGCTTGCCTATCCTTGATAAACAGTCGGGATTCTGGAGATTCTGGGGGTTTCTTATCTTGACAAAAGACAAAAGGATTGTCATCATAAGGTTCCAGGTTTGCGGGTGTAGCTCAGTGGTAGAGCTTCTCGTTGCCAACGAGAAGGTCGCGCGTTCGAATCGCGTCACCCGCTTCATCAAACTAAAAATACTAAAACATAAAACTACAGAATTTTTTTTGAGGATATTCTCAGTCAATCAGAGGCTATTGAACTAACGTGAACTAACGAACCAATCAGGCTCTAGCTAAACTTAAATTTTTGAGCCGCAAACCAGCAGATTTTTAATAGTTTTAGACCATCTCGCACATGCTGGATATTCGATCTACCGTAGACACGCGGGTAATAGCGAACCGGAATGTCAACAATTTTTAGATTGTTTTTGGTTGCCCCTAACAACAGATCAAAATCTCCAAAGGGATCAAAATCTCCAAAATAATGTTGGTTGGCCAAAATTTCTAGATAATCGGAGCGCCTGAGAACCTTCGTTCCACATAGAGAATCTTTAATACGAATATTCAAAATATAGGACAGTAATGCGGCAAAAAATCGATTCCCCCAACGGTTGGCATCCGGCATAGAGGAGCGATTTAAGGGATAAATTAAGCGACAGCCATTGGCAAAATCACAGCGCCCTGTCGCCACTGCCCGAAAGAATTTCGGCATATCCTCTGCTTGAACGGTTAAATCAGCGTCTAGGATCATCAAAATGTCTCCGGTTGCCGCCGCAAACCCTTTGCGAACCGCATCGGCTTTCCCTTTGCCATCCTGCTGCATGATTTTGATATCTCGTTGCGTTGCCCATTCCGCTTGAATTTTTTGGATCTCTAGCCAGGTATGATCCGTAGAGTGACCCTCCACAAAAATAATCTCTGTATGGGATCCCATCAGGGGCAAGTTTTGAACGCAATTGAGGATGTTGCCCGCTTCGTTGCGAGCCGGGATGATCACTGAACAGGACAACGATTCTGCCGGATTGATGGGATCCACTTTCAGATCCACAACAGGAGTAATTCCCTGCAAGGGCTGATGCCGCGTAGGAAAGGTAGAGGGTGGAATCTGTGGCCGGGAGACCATATATTCGGTTAGGCAAAGGTGATTGAACCCAGGCAGGGGCGCCAACCCCCGATTGATCAGACTGGCTAGCAGAGGAATCGACTTGGGCATGAGCAGGCGTTTCCCTTGGCGAATCGTCTCAAATCCCGCCAGATCGAGGAGATTGGCAATATCCTGTTGGCTGAGCCAGTTAAGGGCAGGTAAAGGCATCCGTTGTTTCAGCCAGGAGGCCATTTGCAAAAGAGGTTCCCAGAGAGGGTTATGGCTGGAGATGATCAGACGAGTTGCTGCACTGCACAGGGGTCGTACCCGTTCAAAAACTTGTTGAATATCGCTGACGCGGCTGAGGGTATTGGGGAAAATGATGTAGTCAAAGGGATCAAAACAGTCAGACTCTGCTCCCCAGCGGGGATCCCAAGTGAGGGCTTCCAGTTTTTGCACCTGCCAATTCAACCTAGGAAAATGCTGTTGGGCTTGCTCGATCACAGCAGGATCCGGATCGATGCCCACACCATAGGCAGGTTGCAAACCATCTAATAAATCTCCCGTGCCCACTCCAATCTGCAAAACCCGCTTTTGGCTGGGGATCAAGAACTGATGCAATTTCTCCAGATCCTGATGGTAGTAGAGATTTTTTTGCCGCCAAAAGGTTTGTGGGGCTTCTGGAGCAAGGGGGCTATCGGGTTGAGATAAGCGAGCCAAACCTTGAGCAGATTGATCCACTACCGCCTCCGACACCACACACCCAGCAACACCCTATCATAGGGCATTCGGATAACCGGCGTGACAACTTCCGAGGCGGAGGCAAGGCATAGAACCCGCTGCCAGGGCAGGGCTTTGCCGACTTCTTCTTCACGGACATCTGAGTATAGAAGTGGGATCCGAATTATGCTGGTGTCGTTGCTTGTCCTGTGTTGGGACAACCATTGGGTTTGTTCTTTATCTGCATTGTTCAACTGACATGGCTATGACCGGGATCCCCTTTCATCTGCTGGCTTTGCTGGTATTTTTACTGAGTCCTTGGTGGGTGCTGAAACGAGAGTTTGGCGGGGTGGGGGTGTTGGTGGGGCCGTGGGGGGTGATCAACCCTCAGTCTCTGGCCTTGCCGGAGGGCTTAGCTGTGGGTTGGGTCGGCTGGTGGGCGGGGGTTTGGCTGCTGTTGAGCGGGATGGCTTTGGGGGTGATGGTTCTCAAACCAGCTCAGCGCCGTGCCTATGCCCTTTATGGGTTGGGGATCCTGGGTCTGCTTTTGTTTTTGGTGGGGTTGGGGCTTTTTTATCAGATGATTGGGGCGGTAAATGGCGAAGCTCTGGCGCAGGGAGTGGCGGCGGCTCGGCTTCCTCTGAAACGCGCCAGCCCTTCCCTAGCCGCCTACGCTAGTGGATTTTATAGCCTGGGGTTGTTGTTGTTGGGGCGGTTGCAGTTACCAGGCAGCAAAGCGTTTTTGGTGAAGCGACGGCAGATGGTCGTGCCGTTGGTGGCGATGGGGCTGGCGGTGATGGTGGGAGCAGTTGTAGTCTGGATGCTCCGGCCAGGATTGGGATCCGCAGGGGTAGAGTTATCTGCCTATGAAAGGCTGGTCGGCAAGCTGGATCTGGTGACCTATACGTTTCAGTTGATGTTTGGCGCGATCACCAGCCTGCCCGGATTGTTTCAAAGCCTGTTGCTGGCTACTCCCCTGATGTTTACGGGGTTGGCGGTGGCTTTTGCCTTTCATGGGGGCTTGTTTAATATCGGTGCGCCGGGGCAACTGACGATGGGGGCGATTGCCACGATGCTGGTAGGGGTTTATCTACCAGGGCCAACTTGGTTGGTCTTGCCCCTAGCGATTGCTGCCGCCGCCCTGGGAGGCGCGATCTGGGGAGGGATCCCTGGCTGGTTGAAGGCACGCTTTGGCACCCACGAGGTGATCAACACGATCATGCTCAACTACATTGCCTCCTCTCTGTTCTTGTTTTTGATCTCTGCTAACCAATACTCATTTTTTGGTTATGAGATTGAATTGCCTTTCAAGGCGGCAGGCCCAGAAGCCCGCAGCGAAGAACTCCGTCCAGCAGCCCGTCTTCCCCTCCTCTTGACGATCCTGGGTCGGCAAGGATCGGAGGGAAGTAGCCTGACTTGGGCGATTCCGTTGGCCTTGCTCCTGGGGCTACTGGTCTATGGATGGTTGAGAGCACTGCCCTGGCAAACCCGTCTGGCCGCCACAGCCGTTTCTCTGCTGGCGGGCTATGGGATGGGATCCCTTTTGCCCCCCATCCCGGTCACGTTCTCTCCTGCCCTCACCTCAGTTCGCTTGAATGGCTCGTTTTTCATTGCTCTGGTGGCGGTGCTGGGGGTGAATCTCTATCTGTGGCGCACCAAGGGGGGCTACGAGCTACGTGCCACCGGATTATCTCCCAAAGCGGCGGAATATGCGGGGGTCAACTTGGCACAAAAAATGGTGTTGGCGATGGCGGTGTCCGGTGCGCTAGCGGGTCTGGCCGCCACCCACTACGTGTTGGGATCCGGTATTGATGAATATCGCCTCAAGCAATCGCTGCCCACCAGTGTCGGCTTTGATGGGATCGCCGTCGCCCTGATGGGACAAAACTCCCCCCTAGGAATTGCCCTCACCTCCTTCCTGTTTGGCGTGTTGTTGACGGGTGGACTACAGCTTAATCTGGAACTGGGCATCAGTCGGGAACTGGTAACCACACTGCAAGCGTTGATCGTTCTATTTATGGCGGCAGGAGGATTTTTGCCCAGCTACTTTAGGGATCCCCTCCAGGCCGCCCAGGTGGAGATGGAGGCGCACTCCCCACTAACCCCAGAAAGCCTAGCCGAACCGCAGGAGGTGGCCTAATGCCGACGTTTCTTTTGGCGCTCATTCCGGCCACCTTGCGATCCACCACACCCCTCTTGTTGACCGCCTTGGGGGGGATGTTTGCCGAGCGGAGTGGGGTGGTCAATATAGCCCTGGAAGGGATCATGCTGTTTGGGGCGTTGGCAGCGGCTCTCACCACCCAACAACTGGAAGCCCCCTATCTGGCGGTGGATGCCAATGCCCAGGTGTTTTGGATCCCGTGGCTGGGGTTGCTGGCGGGGGCGATTGGGGGAGCCATGATTGCGGCAGTCCATGCAGTGGTGAGCATTCACTACAAAGCGGATCAGATTGTCAGTGGGACAGCGATCAACCTATTGGCGTTTAGTGTGCCTTCCATCCTCTTGCAGTTTTTTTATAACAACACCACCAACTCTCAAGAAATCCTCAATCGCTTGCCCCTCTGGCTGGGGTTTAGCCCCCTGGTTTATCTGGCGTTTGGGCTAGTGCCCTTCAGTTGGTGGTTGCTGTTCAAAACCTCCTGGGGGCTGCGGTTGCGAGCGGTGGGAGAACATCCCCAGGCTGCCGATACGATGGGGGTGAATGTGGCACGGGTGCGCTACGGAGCGGTGCTGCTGTCGGGGGTGTTGGCAGGGTTGGCGGGAGCCTACTTGTCCATTGGTTTTCTCAATCAATTTGTGCGGGGCATGTCAGCCGGAAAGGGCTTTATTGCTCTGGCGGCGATGATTTTTGGCAAGTGGCATCCCTTCGGCATTTTCGGGGCAACCCTGCTGTTTGGTCTGGCGGATGCCCTCGCCATTCAACTTCAGGGGGGAGCCATCCTGCCCGCAGTGCTCATTCAGGCGTTTCCGTTTGTCTTGACCATGCTGGTGTTGGCGGGGTTGATCAATCGCGCCCGTCCGCCTGCCGCTCTCGGCAAACCCTACACCTCCTGATCCTCCTGGTTCTCCCCGAACACCCTAAACAATCGTCTCAATTTGACGGTGGCGATAAAGTTTGATGGAGACTGATGAAGAACACCATTTCATTGAGAAGCAGCGTTGCATGGCATCTGGTCGCTTATCCAAATCCCCTCGACAAGCTCAGCCGATTCGGTCTGGGCATTATCCCGCCAAAGAACTGTGCAGCGAGTGTGGCCTCTGCGACACCCAATATGTGCAATATGTCAAATCGGCCTGCGCCTTTATCAACCCGCAAATCGAAGCCCTCGAACAGCAAACCCACGGCCAATCTCGTGCCATAGAGGACGCTACAAATTCTGCTACCCGTCAATCACCCACTGATACCGACTACTTTGGCGTTCACCAAGCCATGTTGACCGCCCGCAAACGAGATCCCATCGCGGGTGCTCAATGGACGGGCATTGTCAGCACTATTGCCATCGCCGCCCTTGAGCAAGGCTGGGTGGAGGGGGTGATCTGCGTGCAAGCGGATGAGACGGATCGCTTCCAACCTCGTCCGGTGCTGGCTCGTACCGCCGCTGAGATTCTGGCGGCAAAGGTGAATAAACCCACCCTCTCCCCCAATCTCTCGGTGCTAGAAACCGTCAAACAGTCCGGTTGTCGGCGTTTGTTGGTAATTGGGGTGGGCTGCCAGATCCAAGCGCTGCGAGCGGTAGAATCACAGTTGGGACTGGAGAAACTCTATGTCTTAGGCACTCCCTGTGTGGATAATGTCAGTCGGGCGGGTCTGCAAAAGTTTTTGGAAGTGACCAGCCATTCTCCTGCAACCGTGGTCAGCTACGAGTTTATGCAGGATTTTCGCGTGCATTTTAAGCACGAAGATGGCTCGGTGGAAAAAGTCCCTTTCTTTGGCTTGAAAACCCCTCAACTCAAGGATGTCTTTGCCCCCTCCTGCCTGAGTTGTTTTGATTATGTGAATGGCTTGGCGGATTTGGTGGTGGGCTATATGGGATCCCCTTTTGGCTGGCAATGGCTGGTGGTTCGCAATGAACGGGGGCAAGCCCTGCTGGATTTGGTGAAGGATCAACTGGATTGGCAACCCGTCATCTCCAAAGGCCAGCGACAAGCGGCGGTGCAGCAATCCATCAGTCTCTATGATCGAGCCGCTAGTCTCCCCATGTGGTTAGCGCGGTTGATGGCTAGTGTGATTGATAAAATCGGTCCGCAAGGGCTGGAGTATGCGCGATTTTCGATTGACTCCCATTTCACCCGCAACTATCTTTATGTACGCCGTCATTATCCACAAAAATTGGCTCGCCAAGTGCCAGGGTTTGCTCAGCGGATTGTGGCTCAATATCAACTGCCTAACGACTAAAGAAAAAGTTAGTTGCTTAAAGAGTATATCCATACGCCTGCATTTTCGGGCCAATGATAGCTAGCAATCGCTCTACATCATCTGAGCTGAGGCGTTTTTTCCAAGCATCATTACGCCCATCCATCTTTAGTTTGCTGGCCTCCTTTTGGAAGATAGTTTCAATGTGGGGATCCCAAGTAAGCTGAGAGAAATTGGCAATTTTTTGTAGGTAAGCCAGCGGTTCAGTGACAAAATCTTCGTAGCGCAGTTCCAGATAGCGATCGGGGGAAATAACCTGCCGATCCCGTTCCACCGTTTCTACCACCTCTCGCCATAGCATCCCAATCGAGCTGATGGGATCGCTTTCCCAAGCGGCTTCGATGTCTGCCCAGGCTTTCACCTTGACTCCACTTTTGGCATGACGGTGATCAGGGCCAAAAAACTGTTCGGCAATCTGACGCACCTTGAGTAGTGAACTACAAACCGCTCGACCATCGCGGATAATGTTGATGAAATAGGCATCGGGAAAGAGTTTATTAAGATAGCGAATTCTCACAGAGTTGTCAGGGTTTTTGTTGATAAATCGTTTGCCAGAAAAATACTTGAGATGCTTACGAATCGTATATTTCAGATATTTCTCCATGTCAGGATTATCATAGGTTTCATCCAGACAATAGTCTCCCCCTTCCGGGGCGCAAAATTCCCAAATGCGGATCCCTTCGTTGGGAGTGGCATAGGTAAAGGGGATCCCATCCTGTAAAAAACGTTCCTGGACAACTTCATCTAGTTCTAACCATTTCCCAATGGTGTTAGATACTATCGGGATGCGGGGCAGAAGATTAGAGGCATTAGTGAGAAAAACCATCTCAGGGTGTTGAGCAATCGCCTCATATAAAACAGTCGTGCCGGAGCGATGGCAGCCCACAATAAAAATGGGTTTGTTAATAGGAATATCCTCCAGGTTCTGGCTGTAGAATAATTGTTCAATGGCTGCCAGAGGCGCTTCCACAAGAGGTGGCAAGCTCATCGTGACGTAGGATTTTTGCATCTCTTCCATCACTTTCTTCTTGACAAAATAAGGTAGAATGCCCATGGATAATCTTCTCCGGAAAGGTAAAGCTAGTCAGCTCAAATTGCTAATCCAAAATATCCCTAACTATGAGTTCAATCATGAAAGGGATCCCTTCACTAATGGATCCAGGTTATAGCCGTATTCCAGCATTTTGCTACCAATGATATCTATCAACTGTTCGATTTCTGTGGAGGATAACTTTTGCTTCCAGGCATCGTTTCGCTGTCCTAAGCTCAGTTTTTGAGCAGCCTGTGTCATTTGAGTCTGGATATGTGGATCCCAAGCAAGCTGACAAAACTCAATCATCTTTTGTAGGGAGATCAGGGGATCCCCCACAACATCTTCATAGCGAACTTGCAAATAGCGATGGGGATCGATAGCCTGTTGATCCCGCTCTAGAGTTTCGATGATTTCTCGCCACAATAGTCCAATCGCCACAACCGGTTTGGTCTGCCAGTAGGTTTGAATGTGATCCCAAGCTTTCACCTTGACTCCACTGGTAGCATGGCGATGTTCGGAGCCAAAAAACTGCGCTGCTGCCTGTCGAAACTTAAGGAGAGAGTGACAAACCGCCCGACCATCCCGAATGATATGGATGAAATAAGCATCCGGGAATAATTTGTTAAGATAGCGAATTCGGACGGAGTTGTCAGGATTTTTGTTGAGGAAGCGAGACTTTTTCCAGTGGTAGAGATGCTTTTGAATGGTGGTTTTAAGATAGTTATCCATTGCCGGATTATCATAGGTTTCATCCAAGCAATAATCTCCGCCCACCGGAGCTAAATGTTCCCAGATACGGATCCCTTCACTGGGAGTGCTGTAGGAAATGGCCAGATCATCCTGAACAAACCGTTCAACGCTGGCGGAATCGGCTCCGACCACTCCCATCAGTTGATTGACTAAAATGGGAATACTGGGCAACATGCTGGAGGCATTGGTGAAATAGGCTAAATCGGGGTGTTGAGCCAGTGTTTCATAAAGAATTGTTGTGCCAGAACGATGACATCCCACAATAAAGATTGGTTTTTCAATGATAGTCTGGTGAGCTGGGTTTTCGTAAAGTATTTTCTCTAGCCATTCCACGGGCTTTTCAACAAAAGGAGGTAAGTGCAGATCCAGATAGTTTTTCTCCAAATGGATCAAGATTTTTTGTCTGAGGTTTGCCATAGAGTTAATTTAGATTGCTCCAAAGTCTTTATCCAGGGCTTGTCGTGCGCCTCGTTCTAACCAATCAGCCAGATCTACTCCGTGATCAGGGTGCAAATGATGCCAGTTTTCCCCCAATAAAGCATCCACATGATCGGTGAGGGCATGGGTGCGGGCGCGGTTCATATAACCGACAAAAGGCTCGATCAAATTGGTGTAGTAAATCTTATCCATCATTGAAAGTTTGGGTAAGATATCTTTCTTAAATTGATCAGGGGTTACTTGGGTGACTAGCTTAGCTTTATCCGGCTCTGTGGCCTCACATAACTCCCGAATAAAGCGAATGGGAATCGGTCGCCAACGATTCACCAAATGAAAGATTTGATAGCCCAAATCGGGGGTCATGCCGCCATCCCCAAATAGAACAGCTAGCTGCATCATGGCTTTGGTCACGCTATCAGCATCCGAAATATTCAAAACTGTGTTTTCATTAACCGGAATATATTTCAACGGACTATTGATGGTAGGACCATTGGGAAGTTTGATTTTGGTGCGTCCTAGCATCGCTGCCATCAACTGATAGACAACCTTGAAATCATCGGTAATTAAACCAGGATTATAGGCGCTCACCTCCTTAACAGGAATGTGGTGCATGATAATGTCAGGTCGAAAAATCAGCAGATTAAATGGCAGAGATCCCGACTCCACTAACGATTGTAGATAGGTTTCTGCCTTCAATTTAGAGTAGCCATAGGCGTTATGGTGATCCATCTCCGCCAGATCATGAAAAGCCTCTGGAACGGTATATTCTCCATCGGGGTCCCCAGCTTTTTCAAACACATAAAAGGTAGAGGTATGGCAGACCGTGCGGGGGATATGTTGGGTTGCTGCCGCCGTTTCGATAAAGTTGACGGTGTAGTCCAGATTGGTGACCAGGGAAGTTTTATCCCCTAGTTTTTTGAAGGTGACATCCCCCGCCATGTGCAGCCAGCAATCCGCTTGTAGGGATCCCATCGCCTCTGGGTTGCCCAGATAGGGAGAACTGAGTTCGCCGGGAATTACTGTCACCCGCTCCCGTTGGGAGGCTAAGCCAATCGAGTCCAAAACCTTGAGTAGGCGACGTTGGGCATCCGCCTGGGCTTTCTCCCCCTTTTCCTGGGGGCGAATCAACACCGCCACCCGTTCGTCTGGTAGTTCGGTCAAGAACCAAAAGAGTGTCCAGCGACCTAAGTATCCCGTCACTCCATCCATAAAAACAATATGTCGGCCTGCTGTCATGAGCGTTTCCCTTGGGGATCCTGCGATAAAGTCGTGGACTGGAGCAGCCTAACCTGAATGGCGGGAAATTTTCCAGAGCCATGTCTAGAGAAAATTCCCAGAGCCAATTGCCTAGAGATAGGTGAGCAATAGCTCCCGTGCTGCCGGACGCGCTAACTCCGATAGCCCCGCCAGGCGGATCCCCGCTTGACTGAGATGATCCGCCCGCGTCAGGAAGGCGGCTCCGTGCAGGAGCGCCAACCCCATCAGCACAACATCCCGATTCTCTAGCGGCTCTAACCAGGATCCCGCCACCCAGTTGTTGAATAATCCCATCGCCGGACCACACCAAATTTGGTAGTCTGACTTGCGATCCGCCTGCCCCGACTGTGCCCAGCGGGAGCTTAACCCCAAATAAGCGCGGAAAGTCAGGGCCATTTGGAACTTGGGATCCCGTTCGGCTTTTTCCAAATTTTTCGGATCCCGTTGCCGCCAGTATTGGGCGGTGCTCGCCCAAACCTCCGCGAGGGGCTGCCGGAATAGATCCCGCTCCAGCTTGGCTCGCTCTTCGGCGGGGATCGCCTCTAGGCCGTCGTAGGTTTTGTAGATGTCGTAGAGTTTTTTGGCGCGTTGGGCATAGAAACTGCCCCCTTTGAGAATCTGCACCTGTACTCCCATCTCAAACATATCCGCCGCCGGAGCCATTACTACATCGGTCATGCTGGCTTTGGCAAGCATTTCTTTCGCCAAGTGAGAGGTGCCCGCTTGCCAACTGCTTTGATTCATCGATCCGGTCAGCAGATAGTCGGCTCCCAAAGCCAAGGCTGCCCGTGCCGAGAGGGGATCCCCAATACTGCCTGCGGATCCCACCCGCAGGTCGATGCCTAGGGTCTGATACTGGTGACGGGCGGCCACCTCATCTCGCAGGCGAATCATTTGGGGCAACAACACCGAGAGGGGGCGGCGATCGGTGTGGCCGCCGCTATCGGCTTCGGCGGTGATATCTTGCGCCACCGGCAGGAGAGCCGCTAGTTCCGCCTCTTCTATGGTCAATTTGCCCTGAGCCACCAGTTGTTTGAGCATGGCTGCTGGGGGAGGAGCCATAAACTGGCTAGCCACCTCTAGAGAACTGACTTTGGCAAACACTCGGTTGGGAGTGACAATTCGTCCATCCGCGAGGCGCTGCATCCCTGTGGCCCGATAGCGAACCACACTGGGCATCAGGCGCAAATAAGCGGAGGCAGAGACTTTGTGAACCCCGTGCTGAAGATAGAGATCGACGGTGCGCTCCTCCATGCCCGACTCAATCGGATTATGCAGCAGATTAAAGCCAAAGGCAGCGTGGGGATGATCGATGAGTTGCTGTTTTACCTCCAGGATGGCTTTTTCCACCCGTCCCAGATCCAAGCCGCCAGAGCCAAAAAAGCCCAACATGCCTGCTTTAGCCATCGCCACCACTATATCCACCGAGCCGATGCCACCCGCCATCGCTCCGGCGATGTAGTTAAATTTCACCCCATGATCCTGCCGGAAACTAGGGGATCCCAAATCCTGGGGACGGATGGCTGGAACCCAACCCCGCAGGCATCCCATGCTGAGGATCTCAGGCGTGGTCTGAGCCGTCACAGGAATCACCGTCGGGGTATCCTCACGAGTGAGCACCGCTAACGGCAGATCCAACGCCGACAGACAGGTGGCGAGATCGCCCGTGGAGGGGAAATGAGTGGGGGTGGGCTGGGGAGATCCCACCACCGCTAGGGGTTGCTCTAGCTTATGGAGGGCGGATCCCAGGTTAACCACCTCTGGAGCTTGCCCCGTTGGCAGGGAATCCTGGCTGGACTGAGGCTGGGCTGAGGAGGCCAGACGATCCTGATAAAACTCCCGATAGATGCGCGTGGAGCGCAGTTCCCGGCGAAAGGCTTCGCTGCGATAAAACTCAGGATCATAGGCTTCCACAATCACATGGAAATTGGTGCCCCCAAAGCCAAAGGAATTGACTCCCGCCCGCCGCGGTGTGACCTCCGTATGTTCCCACTCGCAGGTGGTGGTGTTGATAATAAAGGGAGCCGCTTGCTGATCAATCTTGGGGTTAGGGGTCTCAAAGTTGAGGGTGGGGGGAACTTTCCCCTGCTGCACACTCAAAATCGCTTTAATCAATCCGGCCACTCCGGCGGAGGTTTTGAGGTGTCCTACCATTGATTTGACAGATCCCAGATAAACCGGACGCTGGCGGGCTGACTCACCAAAGATTTCCGCTAATGAGGCAAACTCGGTAGCATCCCCCAGGGGAGTAGAGGTGCCGTGGGCTTCCACCAAGCCAATGGTGGCCGGATCCACACCCGCATCGGCGTAGGCATGGCGCATGGCTGCCACCTGCCCTTCTTGGCTGGGGGCGGTGATCCCGCGTCCGCGTCCATCAGAGGAACTGCCGGTGCCGCGAATCACGGCATGAATCTTGTCTCCCGCCGCCTCGGCATCCCGCAACCGCTTCAGCAGCAGAATACCGGATCCCTCTCCCATGACAAAACCATCCGCTTTGGCATCAAAGGGATAGCTACCTTTGGCGCTGAGGGCATAGGTTTTGCAGAAACCAACATAGGATCCGGCTGACATGGCACTATCGGATCCCCCCATCACCACCATGTCCACTTCCCCCATCCGCAGGCTTTTGACCGCGTGATCGAGGGCGGCTAAAGAGGCAGCACAGGCGGCATCCAAAACGACATTTCCCCCTTGCAAATCAAAGCAGTAGGCCACCCGTCCCGCCACGATATTGGGCAAGCCCCCCGGCATAGAGTCCTCAGAGGAGGCCGGGATCCGTTTATTGATGTGCTGCCGAGCCTGTTCAATCATCTGACTCTGGATGTCAGGGGGCAGGGATTGAAACACGGCTGAGGCTTGAAACCCTTCCGCTACCTCGTCAAAAAACACCCGCGGAGCTGCTAAGTCGTGAAACTCAGGGATCGAGGTGCCAATGATCACCCGCACCCTTGTCCGATCAAACTCCTTGTCGTAATAGCCACTGTCTTTGAGGGCTTCGCGGGTAGCCAAGAGCGCCATTTTTTGGCTGCGATCCATTTGTAGAGCGGTCTTGGGGGTGATGCGAAACTCAATGGGCTTGAACTCAAAGTTGGGCACAAAAGCACCAATTTTGGAGTAGGTTTTGTCGGGAGCCTTAAAGTCAGGGTTGTAAAAGGTTTGCAGTTTCCAACGGAAAGAGGCGTCCTGGGGGATCTCGCGGATGGCACTGTGACCCGCCAAAAGATTCTGCCAAAACTGCTGGATGTTGACGGCATCCGGCAAAATTCCCCCCATGCCAATCACTGCAATCGGGTCGAGGAGCGCCGGACGTTCAGACAGCCAATCGAAGTTAGGGATCCCCTGGGGATGGGTACCGGCAGACAGGTCAGTAGGTTGTGCCTGTTGGGGAATCGCTACCGAGACAGAGATCGCTGCTGAGTGGATAGGAGCGGATGCAGGAGTGGGAGTGGTTTTCAGGCTGATGGGGGGTTCGGGAGAAGCAACGGAAGGAGGATGTGTTGGCTGAGACGGGGATCCGGTGGGAATAGGTATAACCCATTGCTCTGGGGCAGGGGGGAGGGGAGCCTGAATCGGGAAGCCCAGCACATGCAGTTGAGCCAACGCTTCTAGGAAGCAAAGCCGACCACTGCGCTTGGGACGGTTGGCACCCAACAGCAGGATCTGGTTGGTATCCACAGTCTCTTTGGCTAAGCGGGCAAGGCGATCGGTGGGGCCGATATCCAGAAGCAGGCCGCAGCCCAGCGATTGCAGCCGTTGCAGTTGGGCAACGTGGTTGACAGGGGCAATAAAGGCACAATCCAACAAAGCACGCACTTGCGCCGAAGCGAGACTTGACCAGGGCAGGAAATCACCGGTCAGACCGGAAATCACCGGAATCCGTGGCAGTTGAAATTCGCTCTGTTGTAAGGCTTGTCGATAGTATTGGTGGGCGGTCGCCAGAATCGGGGAGTGATAGGCCGTCTCTACCTGCAACGGATGGGGTTGGATCCCTTCTTTTTGGGCGAGTGCCATCAACTGCTTGATGTCCTCCTGTTCCCCAGAAACCACCAACTGTTGAGTAGAGTTGCGGTTAGAAATCACCACCCGTCCCTGCATCGCCTGCACCAAACGGCGGGTAATGGCTTCTGGCCCGATCAACGCCGCCATGGATCCCTTGGGATAGGCGGGCAAATCTTTGAAGGGAGCTGTGGTCAGACGAATTAACTCCGTCAGGTCAAAGGCTCCCGCGATGTGGCAGGCGGTTAATTCCCCCACGCTGTGTCCAGCCACCCAAGCTGGCTGTAGCCCAAAATGCTCAAACAGGCGTGCCATCGCCGTGGAAATCGTCACGGTAGCAGGCCGTTGCCAGAGGGGATCCGTGGTGGCAGTGAAGGTTAGCTCCTGATCCACAATCTGCTGAAAAGCCTTTTGAGCGGTCTGCAACACCTGCTGCACAACTGGCAATCCCTGCCATTCTTCCAGAAGACCAGGATAGATGGATCCCGAACCGGGGAATAACCAGGCCATCGCGGGCGGTGTGGGCTGAAGGGATCCCCACCAGATCCCCTGTTCAGGGCGGGTTTGTCCGGCGGATTGATTCCACTGGTTCGTGATCTGGCTAGCAAGGGTTGGGGAAAGGCGATTCACTAAGACTGCGAAGGGTTGCCCCGATGTTTGGCTGGGGAGGGAGATCACCCACTCCGCACTCTGCTGGATGGCTTCCACCAAGCCCTCTAGAGGTTGTGGCTGATCGGGGGATCCCTGACCCAGGATCAATACCCAGTCTTCGGCAAGAGGGGCAAGGGGGTGAGCAGATTGGGGAGGAGGAGCCGGAGTTGTCACCACTGAGGGGCGTAGGCTGGCTGCTAATTCCTCGACAGTCCAATCTTGATGACCATTGGGAGTAACTCCCAGTTGCCCCAAAAGTGTTTGCACTTCAGTACGAGTCAATCCCAAATCCTTGATGAGGGTGAGGTGGGGTTGCAACCACTGGGGTTCGTAGTTGCGGATCTGGGCAAGCGCCTGGGTGACCTGGGTGAGTTCGGGGCTGAAGGTTAGCTTGGCCTGAGACAGGGATCCCTGAGGGGTCGGCAGAGGAGCATCGGAAGCAGGATCCGTTGGAGCCATCCCCAACTGAGCCAGCTTTTCGGCAGCGTCGGCAGGTAAGTTATCAGCATTTTGGATCCCTGCCATCAACTCTGCCATCATGCCCGTGGGGGCTTCTCCGGTGGCCGTATTTTGGCGAGTTTGTGCCAGTTCAATCAACTTGCC
>JANRIL010000038.1:0-181193 GCA_033764955.1 Cyanobacteriota bacterium
AACGTTTCTGGCATCACCCCACACAATCGCTTGAACTGGGCACGGGGTAGTTGCTGGATTTCTTCATATCTCATGGGTTAGGGGTGGGTCTACCTTCTCCCTGGGTCTATCCCCCTTTTCCCTCTTTTGCAAGAAGCTCATTGTCGAGCCGTGAGTGTCAGCGGCGAAGGCACGCCGAACCAGGCGCTGCACCTGACCGGCGGGGCATGAGCACTTCTCGTGACCATAGCTCACCGAGCCCGCCCGGCAGGTGAACTGTGTCGTTAGCTAGCTTCGGTTACAGGTGGTGGCGCTGTTTGCAAATTATCTGTTAATGTCCAAGTTTTGGTCAGACAACAGCTTTTGGGTCAGTGCCATACCATCTCACAGCTAGTTCATAAAGATGATCGAGTGTTCCCGATAACTCTTTACCGCGTTCAGTGAGCGTGTAAGTGACCTGCGGTGGAATTGTGGGTTCGTGGTGACGATGAACCAGTTCAAGAGACTCTAAGAGCCTTAACCGTTCCGTCAGTACTTTGGTCGAGATACCTTCTACCTTTCGTTTGAGTTCTCCAAATCGTTGTGAACCATTGGTATCTAGAACCCAGAGGATATAAAGTGTCCACTGTCCTGAAATTTGTTTGAGCAATATTTCCAACGGGCAGCATTGAGTTTCAGTCATGGTAGGGGGTTCATAAGGGATAGGTAGTTACCATTTGGTTCCTACTTTACTTTAGTAACTACCTGTTTTATTGTCGAGGGGACAGATAAAATTTCTGATTCCACCCCTATGAACAGTATCTTGCATCTTGATTCGAGTCCTCGTGGTGAGCGCTCTAGATCTCGCCAACTTGCTAGCAACTTTATGGAAGCTTGGCGGGATCTCCATCCGAACGCAACGGTTACGTATCGTGACTTGCGCCAAACTCCAATTCCTCACATTACTGAGGATTGGATTGAAGCTGACTTTACGCCACCAGAAGCACTTAGCCTAGAACTGCGAGAACAGCTCAAGTTATCTGATGAGTTGGTTGACGAGTTTCTAGCTGCCGATCGATGTCTATTCAGTGTGCCGATGTATAACTTTAGCGTGCCCTCAAATTTCAAAGCCTACATCGATCAAATTGTGCGTGTAGGTCGAACGTTTACGTATGAGAATGGTCAAGGTAAAGGGCTAGTCAGCGGAAAGAAAGTTGTATTCATTACATCACGAGGTGTTGAATATAGTTCTGGTTCACCCTATGAGGGATGGGATGCTCAAGAGCCAGCTTTGCGTAATATTTTTCAATTTATGGGAGTAACAGATATTCAATTTATTCATGCCAATGGTTTAGACATGGGAGACGACGCGCGGAAAAGGGGGATGGATGAAGCACAATCTAAAATTCAAAAATTAGTGGCTGATTGGTAGCGCCAGCCAGCTAGCCAACGTGATGCAGCGAACGGCAAGAGGTTATTTGCCGCTGCATTTTGCCGTTAGCAGTCAGGAAAAACTGTGTCACCAGAAGAAATTATTCAATACATATGCAGTAATCTCCCAGATGTAGTCCCAAAAGCTAGTTGGGGCGAAACGTCACTGTTTTATAATCCTGGTCGCGTGTTGCCACACGGTGTTTATTTTTGCACCATCAAACAACATAATGGCGAAAACGACCAAGCCTCAAATCTTGATCGAGAAGAGGTGTTTAGAGTTGCTATCGGTCTTCATCCCACAACCTACGTCCGCTTATTTGGTCAGAAACCAGTACGCCCTAGCAAGGGTGGTATTGTTATAACGGGTCACGATTTTACAAAGTTAAATGAGCTGATGCCGCATCCGATTTATGCTTGGATGTCCTGGGTACAAATACTTTCCCCTAGCCGAGACAAGTTTGAGGAGGTCTTCTCTTTAATTGAGGAGGCGCATCAGGAGGCAGTCAAAAAGTTTGAGAAAAAGACTGCTAACAATTCGGTTGCAGCGGAACGGTTCAGTTCTGTTAATTGAGTTGTCAAGCTTACCTGCGTCCGCTGAACCGAGCCGTTATGCCGCAGAGTCCTCGGTTGGGGCGCAGCCGGAATCTCATCTGTTGGCGTCTGAGGCTAGATGACATAAAATCTTGAGCCAGTAGTGCTTGTAGGTGATAACGGCAGCAGCAATTTACAATAGACCAAGAGTTGCTGGGAAAGGGCTGATGACGTTACAAGAAATTCAAAATCAGGCATTGCAGTTGCCTACTGGCGATCGCTGGCAGTTGGTACAAGTTCTTCTAGACTCGTTGAAGCGGGAAGCAAACCTCAAGCCCAAGCGGAAAAACTTGTCGCGTTTGCGAGGTGTTGCTAAGATTTCGGCAGTCACAGGAGAAAGTAACGCCCAAGCGGATTATGCAACCTATCTGACCAAAAAGTATCAATAATGCGAGTTCTGATTGATACCAATGTTGTTCTTGATTTTTTACAAGAACGGGAGCCGTTTGTGAAAAATGCAGCAAGATTATTTGAGCGCATTGATGCTGGGGAAATTGAGGGATTTATCGCAGCAACAACAATAACCAACATTTACTACATTGTTCGTAGGGCAGCAGGTAGGGCAGTGGCGCAAGATGCAGTTACTCAGGTATTAAGCGACTTAAACATCTGTACAGTCGATTTAGAGGTGCTAGAACAAGCTCTTGCATTAGATTTCGAGGATTTTGAAGATGCAGTACAGTATGCTTGTGCGGTGGCGTATGGTGTTGATGCGATCGTTACTCGTGATACCACTGGATTTACAAATTCGGAAGTTCCTGTAGTCTTGCCTGAAGACATTGGTACAATCAATGGTGCTGAGTGAAGAGATTGAAGCAGCGGTCAGCACGCCATAACCAGTTGCTGCACCGGAACACCAGTCGTTAGCCCGCTTTGCTTCAGAGTTACTGAGTTGTTGAAAGCTTGAAAATCCTGTAATTGAAGATCTTCGAGAGAAAAATCTCTATTCTAATACTCCTGGATTCTGCGTTACCTAACCTATATCGGGATGGTTCAAAAGCTTTGCAGAGATTGCCTTTGAACCGAAATATAGTCCTATTAAAAGCCGAAGGTATATTTTGACAAAAATTTGACGTACTCCCCTCAAGCTAGTTATAGAATCTGGAGAACAGCAGGCAATTCAGGGATCAGTTATGACTGAGGCGCAATGTCTTCAATCTTGCAAGTTAAATTGTTAGGTGAGTTTTCTATCACCTATGGAGATCGCCCGGTTGCAAGTATTAGCTCAGCGCGATCGCAAGCATTACTGGCTTATTTGATCCTCCATCGACAGTTGCCCCAATCCCGTCAGCGGCTTGCCTTTCATCTATGGGAGAGTTCGACCGATACCCAAGCAAGATCCAATCTTCGTAAAGAGTTGACCTACTTGCGTCGTGCTTTACCCAACTCTGAGCAATTTTTGCTGGTTGAGTCAAAAACGCTGCAATGGTCGCCTACAGCTCCATTCGCCTTAGATATCTTGGAGTTTGAAGAGGCTGTAACAGCCGTAAAGGGGGCTGAACCTCAGACCATACCAACCTTGCTTCAAAAAGCGATCGCGCTCTACAGAGGCGACTTGCTGCCAAGCTGTGAAGATGAGTGGATCATTTCTGACCGTGAACGCCTTCAGCAACTACATCTCAGTGCTTTAGAACAATTAGTTGACCACTTACAGCAACAGCAGGACTATCACACAGCCCTGAACTATGCTCAGCAACTCCTGCGCGTCGATGCCTACAAGGAAGCGACCTACTGTACGTTGATGCAGCTCTACAGTCGGAGTGGCGATCGCGCGAATGCACTAAAAACCTACTATCGCTGCATGACACTGTTGCGGGAGGAGTTGGGAGTTGACCCCAGTGTCACCACGCGCAAGCTATATGAGCAACTATTACAAGACAATCACGTAGCGGAACAGGACGCGCCAACGAGAGCAAATGCGCCAACGCCTCTATCGGCAATCGGAGCGATCGCCGCCGCCTCACCTTTGGTTGGACGAGAGCGAGAGTGGGCATTCGTTCAACAATGGTCTACCAGTGCAACGAATGGCTCTGAAGTGTTACTGGTGGTTGGTGAACCTGGTATTGGTAAAACACGGTTGCTAGAGGAATTTCGATCGACCCTGGCAGAGAATCAAATTCTTTGGGGGCGCGGATTTGCAGCAGAGATGGTGCGACCCTACGGTATTTGGACAGATGCGTTGCGCTCTTTCGGTGTCGGGCAAGGTCGATCGCCAATGGTGCCAATTCCACCGGAACTAGGCGTGTTGCTTCCAGAATTGGGAGCATCTGGGTCGGATCTCCCAGACCGCAGCCATTTGTTTGATGCAGTGGTGCAACTGTTCGCTGCACAGGCAAACCATGCCCCATTCCTCGTGGTTCTAGATGACATTCAGTGGATTGATGAAGCGTCATCGGCGCTGTTGCATTATGCTGTGCGCTTGTTAAGTCATCTTCCCATCCAGTTTGCTTGTACAGCATGTGTTGGCGAGTTGGAAAAAAATGCAGCGATCGAGCGAATGTTACAGGCACTCAGGCGGGAACAACGGCTGCGAGTTATGGAGTTACAGCCTTTAGATCGCGGCCAAACCGCAGATTTAATTCGTAGTATTCAAGCAATCAACTCCTCAGATATATCCCTTGAATTGGTTGATCAAGTCTTTAGCGAAAGTGGCGGTAATCCTCTCTTTGCTCTGGAAGTTGCTCGTGCCTGGTCACACGATCGAGTGGCTCATGCAAGCAATTTAGAAGCACTGATTCGCGATCGCCTGCAACGTCTCGATCCATCCGCACGGGAACTTCTTCCCTGGGCAGCAGCATTAGGACGGAGCTTTAAATCAACCGTAGTGGCACAGGTTTCAGACTATGCCCTACCGCAACTGCTAACGGCGATCGAGCAGCTTGAACAACAAACAATTATCCGCCCCAGTATTTCTGCCAATAATGAACCGAGGTACGACTTTGTTCACGATATTGTCCGTCAAACGGTCTATCGGCAGCTATCAGAACCCCGTCGTCAGTTAGTGCATTTGCAAATTGCCCATAAGTTAAATCAACAGCTAACCGCCGATAGTGCATTGGTGAGTGATGTGGCACATCATGCGGCGTTGGGAGGCGACCACGAGTTAGCGACCTCCACTGCTCTAGCGGCAGCCGAACGCTGTCTGAAACTGTTTGCTTATGCAGAAGCCGCTAAATTGGCGACACAGGGAATTCAGCACTGTCAATCCTTGGATCAGCGAACTCGAATTCGGCGGCAGTTGCAGTTACTCCGAGTTGTGGCGTTGGCAGGGGTAACTGGCGATCGCGCTGCTCAGTTAGAAGCTGAGGTGAATCAGTTGATGGATGAAGCCAGACAATTGGGATTAAGAGATGAAGAGGCGATCGGGTTAGAAGCGGTTGGGCTAGTGTATTACCATCAGGGCAACTTGATCAATACAAGGGAACACTCCCTGCGAGCAGTTGAAATCAGTCAGTCAGCTAGCCCTGCGACAGCAGCCCGTTTGCTGGCCCATAGTGGTTCTTGTCTGGCTGAACTGGGGCACGACATTGTTCGAGCAGAAGCATTATTGCTAGAAGCACAATCGCTAGCAGCTAGAGTTGGCTTAGAACTATGTGATCTTTACAGCGGACTGGGAGCAGTGCGCCTCTATCAGGGTTGTTTTGATGATGCTCGATCGCTATTTAAGCAAGGCTGGCAACTCTCCTTAGCGGAGCAAGACCACTGGCGCGAGTTTTATTGCCTGAGCTACCTCGTTATGCTAGAGGTGGAAACGGGTCATTTAACTGATGCATTGACGTTTTGCCAGCAAATGGCAGTTGTCTCTGCTCAGATTCAAGGTGAGGGCAGCGAAGGAGCAATTGCAGCTGCACTAGATGCTTTGATCCACTACAAGCTCCACCAACCCAAAGCCGAATCCCACTTTCAACGGGCAGTTGTTCGACTGCAACAGGTGGATGCCAAGCGAATGCTGTCCTATGTGCTGATTGGTGCTGCTGAGGTTGATTTGGCACAGCGACGTTGGGAGTTAACATTGGCACGGGCTGAAACTGCGTTACAAACGGCTCAGATCATGCAACATGCTAATGAAATTGCTTTAGCTGGGGCAGTGTTAGCGCAGGCGACTTTAGCATTGGGACAATCAGAACAAGCAGCACAGTGGCAAACTTTTCTGGAGCAAACTGATCGCCATGTTCTCAGTTTTCGTGCCCAAAATGCAATTAATCAAACAACCTAGCACGTGCAAGGTATCACTTCTAGCGCTTGCACAAGTGATTAAATTGAATGGTTCAAATGATGCTTAAAGGAGAACGATGGTGTCGCTAGTAATTGTTGAAACCGTTACTGAACAGATCTTAACCGACGAACTATTAGCATCTGCGGATCGGCAAATTACTCCTTGTATACAAGCCCGCAATGCAACGTGGCGCTATTCGCTTTTATCCAGCGATCGCCATCGCATGATTTGTATCTACGATGCACCCGATGCCGAATCAATCCGAGATGCCTATCGTCGAGGCGGGCTTGCCTCTAGTCGAGCCTGGGCAGGATATGTTATTCAGCCAGAAGGGACTACTCTACCAACCTGGAATGAATCTACCCTCAAGATTCAGGAAAGCACTTATCCGACGGGTCTTACTGATGAGCAATGTAACAAGGAGCGACAGCATTTACTGCCCTGCTATGCAGAGTACGGCGTTGAATGGATTCGCTCCTATGTGTCGCTCGATACAACCCGTGTGTTATGTGAACTGAATGCACCCGATGCCGAAGTAATTCGCCATGCCCACCGTCGGTTTGGTTTTCCCTGTGATCGCGTCTGGTCAGCTCAAGTTTTTGGTCCTTAAAATCAGTGTTGGTTTATGTTTCAGGGAGAGAGCAATTTGGGAGCGGTTTGAGAGCGGTTTGAGAGCGATCGGCTTGCTAACTTGATTTCAGATGCAAAGACCGTATCAGAAAACTGTTAGCGAAGGAGCTAATGATGACCACACAAACCGACGACGCAATTCAACTTGACACTGCCAAAACCGAAGCATTCGCCGATCGCATATTGACCATTCTCAACAGCGGCGCACTTGCCCTGATGACTTCGATCGGGCATCGCACCGAACTGTTTGACACGATGGCAGAGCTACCATCTTCTACCAGCCAGCAAATTGCCGATGCCGCCGGACTGCACGAACGCTACGTGCGGGAATGGCTCGGCGCAATGGTGACAGGTCGTGTGGTGGAGTATGACCCGATCGCCCAAACCTATACCCTGCCTCCAGAACACGCCGCACTGTTGACCAGAGCAGTCGCTTCAGATAATATCGCCGTCTTTGCCCAATACATTCCGCTGCTGGGATCGGTAGAAGAACAGATCATTAATTGCTTTTACAAAGGTGGGGGTGTTCCCTATTCTGAGTACAAGCGCTTTCATGCGGTAATGGCCGAAGATAGCGGTCAAAGCGTGGTCTCTTCGTTATTTGAGCATGTGCTGCCGCTGATTCCCGGACTGGTCGAAGCATTGCAGCAGGGAATTGACGTTCTAGATGTTGGTTGTGGCAGTGGACGGGCGTTGAACACAATGGCAGCCGCGTTTCCCAATAGTCGCTTTACTGGCTATGACTTTTCTGGAGAAGCCGTTGCCAATGCGAATGCCGATGCTCAACTGCACAAGCTCAGCAACATTCAGTTTCAGGTGAAGGATGCTGCCACGATCGCAGAGTGCGATCGCTACGACTTCATCACCACGTTTGATGCGGTTCACGATCAGGCAAAACCCGATGTGGTGTTGCACAACATCTGCCGTGCCCTGCGTCCGGATGGCGTTTATTTAATGCAGGATATTCACGCCTCGACCGATGTAAGCGGCAATCTCGACCATCCCATTGGCTCATTGCTCTACACCATTTCATGTATGCACTGTATGACAGTTTCGCTAGCCTATGGTGGCATGGGCTTAGGGGCAATGTGGGGAAAAGAAAAAGCCCTGGAACTATTGGCGAATGCAGGATTTCAGCAAGTGGAAATTAAGCAGCTTACCCACGACTTTCAGAACGACTACTACATCATTCGTAAATCGTAAACAACCATGTGCAAACTTTGTTCATTCGCAGTACGGTATCCCCGTATTCGCCAAGATTCGCTTGTCTTGAATCTCAGCCAATTTGCCACTGCGGTTACAGCAAAACCTGTGACTGAACCCTCTCAACCCCAATCCACACCATCTTGGAGTAGTCAAAACGATGCCTGAAACACAATTCGATGTCAATCTGGTTCGGGATTCCGGTGTCACACAACTCAATCTGAAGTTTGAAGACAAACAATCAAGAGCTTTTGTCGAGAAGATTCAATCGGTTGCAGCAATTCTTGCCAGAGCCTTTGTGGATGATCCGATGTTTGAGTTCCTATTTCCAGACGATTCAATCCGCTTGCAAACATTGATGGCGTTCTTTCAACCCTTTGTGGCGGATGGCATCAATCGGGGCGAGGTTCTCCTTGCTCCAGCAAACCAGGGAGTCTGCATTTGGTATCCCCATGAAGTATGCGTCTTCGACGATGAATTTGAGGCTATCATCAATGAAGTTATTGCCATCAGCACTCACTTTGGTGGCACAGAAGCTGGGCAACGTTGTGAGCATTTAGCAAATCAAGTGGGGGCTTATGAGCCAATCGATCCACGTTGTGAAGTGCTGTGGATTGCTCTTCTACCTGACGCGAGAGGACAGGGGTTGGGTGGGCATTTATTACAGCCATCCCTGAATGCTGCCGATGCTCAAGGTCTGGGTTCCTACTTGGTGTCATCGAATGCTC
The DNA here is from genome assembly GCA_033764955.1 of Cyanobacteriota bacterium. GTDB lineage: Bacteria > Cyanobacteriota > Cyanobacteriia > Thermostichales > Thermostichaceae > JANRIL01. Next base: position 8,761 of record JANRIL010000038.1, read on the forward strand.
GTAATCACTCGTTCTATGAACGACATGGGTTCTGCAAAAGAGATGCCATTCAAATTAGCTCTTGCTATTCCATGACGGGAATGTGGCGCGTTCCTAGTTCGACTGCGAATTAGCGAATAGATTTTTAGTCATTTTGATCAAGACATTCAAAATCTTCCCGTACAAGCATTTTAGCAATTTTACCGCTATCTCTCACAGGTCTAATACACGTATTATCAGGAGAACATGATCATGTCTACACAGCAAAATTTGAATGCAGAACTCAATGCAGAATTCTCAAGTAATCAGGATCTAATCACAACCGAGTTGATACCGATCATTGGAACATTCAAAGGAGATTTTCTCGTAGGGAGCGCGATCACCCAGAAGTTGAAGTTCTCAAAGAACTCCAACTTTTACAGACCAGATAATAATGAACAATCACCTGAACAATATGCAAATCAAACCTTATCACCCTAGTCACTTGAATGTCGTGGTTCGTCTTTCACTGCGGGCATGGGAACCTGTTTTCGATTCACTGAAACAGGTGCTCAATCCCGATGTGTACCAGGTCTTCTACCCAGAACATTGGCGAGTCAGCCAACAACAATCAGTAGAGGCTGTCTGCACAGCGGAAGACACAAAGGTATGGGTTGCTAGTGTCTCCGACCGACCAGAGGTTAACGATGTAGGCTCTACTGTGGGTTTTGTAGCCGTGAAACTACACTTAGAAGACAGCATGGGTGAAATTTACATGGTCGCTGTCGATCCGGACTTTCAAGGTCGCGGCATTGGCAGTACTCTGATAAAATTTGCACTGGCTTGGCTAAAGGAATCTGGGATGTCTATTGCGATGGTTGAGACTGGAAGTGATCCTGGTCATGCACCAGCCCGTCACACCTATGAGAAGGTCGGTTTCGAGCTGTTTCCAGTTGCTAGATATTTCAAGAAGCTCTAAGTGTACATGTAAGGCCCAAAGTTTACTTTGCTCTATGGCTAGTCAATCATGATGCAATTTGGTAGAAATTAGAAACATCGCGTAGTAGTCAGCCAGCTAACAACGCAGTGGACTGGACGGAATAGAGTCTTTTTGTGCTTCGTTTCAGTGTTACTTACCGCCGCTCATTTTAGCTCTTTGATATCATAACATGCACGCGAGCGACACCCACTACGTTGAAGATCTACGCCATCGGTTCAACACTGGCGAGAGGTTGGAGTTTGTCTTCTTCTGGAGGCACCATCCCAGCAAGACTGGCGTCTCCGCATCGTGCCTCAGCCAGTGGTACAGCTCTCCGTTCTTCGTAGAAGGCACACGCTACCCGACTGCCGAACACTTCATGATGGCCGAGAAGTCTGCACTCTTCGGTGACCACGCAACAAGAGAGCTCATCCTCCAAGTGCCGGACCCTGGGGCAGCCAAAGCATTGGGGCGGCAAGTTCGCGGCTTCGACGAGGCGGCGTGGCTGGAAAGAAGGTTTTCGATCGTCAAACGCGCCAGCCAAGCAAAGTTTTCGCAGAACCCCGAGCTAGGCGAATTCCTTAAGCAAACGGGGGCTTGTATCCTCGTGGAGGCGAGCCCCACGGATAGAATTTGGGGCATCAGTCTCGCGGAAGATGACGAGAAGTCCAGCGATCCGAATTGTTGGCGCGGCCTCAACCTCTTGGGCTTTGCACTCATGGAGGTCCGTAATGACATCTAACCCGCTAGTCAACACTGACGCCTTGCGGCGTCCGGCCGCGCAACGGCCTCCTCTCGTAAGTCGCCGGTTACATGCACGTTAGCCTGCTTAAGCCTCTATGGTGATGAATTCAGTAGATCTGGGTAAGAGGCAGCCTGTAAATCAGTTGTCTCAGCCTCGCTCAAAATAAATTCTTAGGTTTTGTCGAAATGGCGATCGTTGGCTCGTCATATAAGTAGAAGCATAAAGAACCTTATGCTTTCACTTCACTACAAAACGAGTACATTCTCATGAAATACGCCATTCTGGTTTACGAAACCGAGCAAGACTTCTCCAATCGGGAGAAGCACATGCCCGCCTATAATGCCTATTCTCAAGCCTTAGCGGAGGCAGGAGTGGCAGCGGGTGGTGCGGCTCTCCATCCCAGTCATACCGCGACAACGCTCCGTCTGCGAAACGGGCAACGGAACGTTCAAGACGGTCCCTATGCCGATACCAAAGAACAACTGGGCGGCTTGTTTATCATTGATGTTGCTGATCTGGATACGGCTTTAGACTGGGCATCCCGCTGTCCGGCTGCGAGTAATTGCGCTGTGGAAGTCCGGCCTCTGTTACCTATGAACCCGGCTTAGGAGGTGACAGCATGAAACTCTACTATTTCCCCGCGTCACCCAATAGCCGCAAAGCCCATGCCGTGGCGATTCAGCTTGACCTTCCCTTAGACCTGAGACTTGTAGATTTGCAAAAAGGAGAACAACGAACTCCAGAGTTCATGCAGTTGAACCCGACTGGACGAACCCCTGTGTTGCAAGATGGTGAGTTTGTGCTGTGGGAGTCTACAGCAATTATGCAATATTTAGCTAGTCAGATCTCTAACTCCCTTTGGCCGGAAAACGTTCAAAGTCGGGCAGACATCATGCGCTGGCAGAGTTGGCAACTGGCTCACTGGCAGTCAGCCTGTCAGCCGTTGCAATTTGAGCGAGTGGTGAAGCAAATTTTGCAACTGGGAGATCCGAACCCTGAGATTGTGGAACAGGCTACTCAACAGTTTCATCAAGAAGCTACTGTCCTGAATCAGCACCTGGCAGAGCGTACCTACCTGATCAATGAAACCCTGACATTGGCTGACTTTTCGGTGGCAAGTAACCTGACCTATGCTGGACCAGGGCAGTTCCCCCTTGAGCGTTATCCCCATATTCAAGCCTGGTATGCTCGGATCGAGCAGTTACCAGCCTGGCAACAGACTAACCCCACAGGTTAAGCCCACATGGATGCACGTCGAGCGGCAGAAATGGCAGTCCGCAATTCCTATGGACAGTTGGTTGCTTATTTGGCATCTCGAACCAGAGATGTGGCGGCAGCCGAAGATGCCCTCGGCGATGCGTTCCTGATGGCTTTGAAAACCTGGCCTGAGACGGGAGTTCCCAAAAAACCTGAAGCCTGGTTAATGGTGTCAGCCCGGAATCGGTTGACTGATGCGGCACGACGCGATCGTGTTTATGAAAATATTCTGGAAACACTGAAATCGAACAGTCTGCGATCGCAACCTGAATCCCCCAATCCTTCGGAGATATTTCCAGACGATCGGCTTAAATTACTCTTTACTTGCGCCCATCCAGCGATCGATGCAACGATGCACACGCCATTGATGCTACAAACGGTACTCGGTCTAAATGCAGCACAGATTGCCTCCGCATTTCTGGTTGCCCCCGCTACCATGAGCCAGCGACTGGTGAGAGCCAAGGCCAAAATTCGGGATGCGGGCATTGCGTTTGAATTGCCGGAAGTTGATGAATTGCCGAGCCGTTTAGCGGCTGTGTTAGAAGCCGTTTACGCTGCCTACACCAATGCCTGGGAAACAGTCAATGGGAGTGACCCCCGCCATCGGGGGTTGGCTGAAGAGGCAATCTGGCTGGCTCGTTTGTGTGTTCAGCTCATGCCGCAAGCACCGGAAGCACGGGGATTACTGGCACTCATGCTGTACTGTGAAGCCCGACGCGATGCTCGTCGCAGTGCAAACGGTGCCTACATCCCTTTAACCCAGCAAGATACCCAGCTTTGGTCGCAGCCCATGATTGATGAAGCGGAATCCGAGCTTGCTCACGCCGCTACCTTCAAACAGTTGGGACGATTTCAACTGGAAGCAGCCATTCAATCGCTCCATACCCAACGTGCCGTTACTCAGCAGGTCGATTGGGAAACACTGGTGGTGTTGTATGAAGGCTTAATTCAGCTTTCGCCCACGTTTGGTGCATTCGTCAGTTATGCGGCTGCGATCGCAGAAGCCAAAGGATTACAGCAAAGTTTGGTCTATCTCAACACACTGCCAACTGAAGCTGTGAAAAACTACCAACCCTATTGGGCACTAAAAGCTCATTTATCGCAGCAGCTAGAGCAGAAAGCTGAAGCTCAGCAGGCTTATTCACGCGCGATCGGATTAACAGAAGACGCTACAGTTCGTAAATTTCTTCTCCATCAGTCTTCACTGTTGGATGAGTAACCGCAGGCTAACACCACCCATGCACACCGACCACCGAAAGTTTATTGGTTATGCTACAAAGGTTTCTGCGGCGGGTGATGGTCACCGTTAGCTGGCTTGAGCTATCGGTGGGGGCATAGCTAGGAGGTAGTCGGTGAGGCAATTGCTCTGGAGAAATTGAGGTATTTTGGCATAATAGTTTCAACTTAGCAATTGCTAGAATCCGTACACTGAGCAGAAACCTTTAATGTCATTACCCAGCAGTACTAACTTAACTGAGCCAAGAAATGACCAGAGATCGGTAGTTGTATCTGACGACTTCGTTATCCCGTTTAGCACTCAGACAAAATGGTGTTCAGAATTTGTTTTTGAAGTTCATCGTTTGTCCCCTACGGAAGTTACTGAACACGATATTGAAGGGCATCACCTATTAATCAATCTAGGTCAATCAGTCCGCTGTGGTTGGCAGACAGGTGGGCGCAGGTATGAAAGCACCTTTCCACTTACTGGAATTTGCCTTCAATCTCACGGAGAAACCAATGCTTCTTTTTGGCAAGACGAGATGAGAGTAGCCGTGATCGCTATTTCACCTAAATTCATCAAGACTATTCTTAGCGATCGTACCCCTGCTGCAATTGATACCTTTGTCGAGCAACATTGCATCCAAGATGGCATCGCCTATCACCATGCCAGGACACTTGCTGCTGAACTTGTCACACCCAATGAACCGCTCTACGCTGAATCTCTCTGTCTCTCTTTGACGCTGCATCTCTTGACTGCTTACAGCGGAAAAGCTGGAAAACCCCTTATTCCTAAAGGCAAGCTATCTGCAATACAGCTGAGAGCGGCGATCGATTTGGCACAGACTCAGTTAGGCAACGAATTAACCCTTGACCAATTAGCATCTGCTGTCAATATATCCCCTTTCCGTTTCACTCGCTTGTTCAAGAACACTACAGGGGTTTCGCCCCACCAGTTTATTCTGCGATTGCGCTTAGAGCGAGCAAAGCGTCTATTGCTCATGCGTCAACTTTCACTGATGGAAATTGCCCAAGCTGTAGGATTTTTTGACCAAGCGCACTTTACTAATACATTTCGACGCGCCTTTGGTATGACTCCAAAAGCATTCGTTCAGTGCCTTTAAACTAAGCAAGAATTTCCAAGATTTATCAGCAGCATTTGGCATATCTTTTTACTACCCATTAATTTTTGAGGAAGCCAGGTAAGGAATTATGCCAGACATCAGCCGCCGTCAAATGCTTACAACTGGAGCGATCGGAATCGCTGGATTTACAACTGCAATGGCGACTCAAATAGCTCATGCCAATACCCAAAATCCGTCAGAACCTCAGGCAAGTGTCAATCCCAACGGTCGCTTTGTAGGTAAAGTCGTCCTCATCACCGGAGCCACCTCAGGAATTGGAGAAGCTACTGCACGGGCATTTGCATCTGAGGGCGCTACGGTTCACTTCTGCGGTCGGCGCGAAGCATTGGGAGAGCAAGTCGCTCAAAGTATCCGGGATGCAGGCGGTAAAGCTACTTATCAACGAGCCGATGTGCGAATTGAGGAAGATGTTAAAGCGTTTGTGAATACTTGTGTGGAGCAGTATGGGCGGCTAGATATCGCCTTTAACAATGCTGGCATCTTCATGACTCCTGCTGAGATTCAAGATATTCCGCTGGATAACTTCGTGGACATCATCACGACCAACACAGTGGGAGAGTTTCTCTGCATGAAGTACGAAATTCCCCAAATGCGGCGGCAGGGGGGTGGCAACATCATCAACATGGCATCGGTTGCTGGACATGTTGGTTTCCGCACGACGGCTCACTACAACGCCAGTAAGCATGGCGTAATTGGACTCACCAAAGCAGCGGCTCAAGAAAACGCTGCCCATAATATTCGCATCAATTCCATCTCGCCGTTGGTAGTAGATACGCCTCAATTGCGTGAATCCTTTGCTTTTCAAGGATTCACATATGAACAAGCCGTACAGGGATTTGTCACCAAACGAATTATGACCCCGCATGAAATGGCAGAAGCTGTTATGTTTTTAGCATCTAATCAAGCGACATCAATGACGGGTATGGATTTGGACGTTACTGGAGGGCAATTGGCAGGTTAGCAATCGCTAATTCCACTAGCCCTCACCCGATCGCTTGGCACAGTAAAACAGGAGAAATTATGCAATACACAACTCTTGGAAAAACTGGTTTAGTCATATCTCGTCTTTCCTTTGGGGCGATGACCTTTGGTGAAGGGCAACTGGTTCCTGGCGTGACCAACAGCATCGATCAGACAATCGCGGATCAAATGGTGGGTCGCGTCATGGAGGCTGGAATTAACCTGTTTGATACCGCTGATGCTTACACCAATGGACAATCGGAAATCATGCTAGGTAGGGCACTTGCTCATTGTCGTGATGAGGTTGTTATTGCTACAAAATCAGGGTTTCGATCGGGTAACGCCATTACGGATACAGGATCGTCCTATCGACATATCATGATGGCGGCAGAAGCCAGTCTAAAGCGGTTAAACACTAACTACATCGATCTCTATCAGCTTCACATTCCCGATCCAATCACACCGTTAGAGGAAACCTTACGCGCGTTAGAGGATCTGGTGCGTCAGGGCAAAGTGCGCTACATCGGCTATTCCAACTTTCCAGCCTGGAAAGCCGCCAAGATGGTGGGTCTTCAGAAACACTACAACTATGCTCAGTTTGTCGCGGCTCAAATGTATTACTCGCTGCTGGGGCGTGATTTGGAACATGAAGTTGTGCCATTTGTGGAAGATGCAGGCATTGGAGTATTGGTGTGGAGTCCTTTGGCAGGTGGCTTTCTAAGCGGCAAGTATACCCGTGAAAACCCAACACCAGAGGGAGCCAGACTGAATCAATTTAAGCTGCCGCCTATTGATGTGGAGCAGGGCTATGACGTGGTGGATGTCATCCAGCAAATTGCTCAGGAACACGATGCATCTCCGGCTCAGGTGGCGATCGCCTGGATTCTCACGAAACCGTTTATCTCGTCTGTAATTGTTGGCGCTAATAAAATGCACCAGCTTGAAGACAACTTGAAAGCCGCCGATCTCAGGCTCTCTGCCGCAGAGATTCACCAACTGGATACCCTCACTACTCCACCATCGCTCTATCCTGGCTGGATGCAGGCAATGGGTTGGGATGCCAAAGTCAAAGCAGCATTTGATTTAGATTCTAAAAATCAGTAAAGAAGTTGGGTTAAGAGCAGGGGCGATCGCAGATATCGCAAGCTAACAAGTCGATGAAGCGGACGGGCGAGAGATCTTGATTGGGATACCAAGGTTATCTGCCGCCGCTTATCTTGGTCGTTATCGGGGTTTGTGATGAGAGTTGGGCAGGGATCCCTCTCCCCCCATCAATAATTCCACCGAATCCCACTTTTCCTCTCCCCAAAACAGGGAAAACCATCCCGCGCATCCAAATGCACAAAACCCTTCTGTGCCCCATAGCCCAGTCCCCCAGACCAACGCAAGTCAACCCAGGTCTGAAACTCTGAGATCTTGCCATTCACCGGATAGACATCCGCCGCCCAGCCCAATACATGCTGACTGTTTGGCACACCCCCCACCGCCAGATTCACCAAGTAAGGGCGATACCAACTTGTCACTCCCAACCCACTGCCCCACGCCGCTCGTACCCGATCAAGCTCTTGAGCGAACTTCAAGATCCGCTCCCTCACCACCGGATCCGTCGGCACCCGTGGGGGATCCCCTAACGTCATCTCTCCCACCCGGAAATAAGTTGATAATCGTGCTGCTGGATTATTCCAATCTGGCTCTGCCACAGTGACCCCGACACTATTCATTCTTCTACTCCTTTCTCGTCCTTTTTCTTCAGTGGCGACGGCACCAAATACCCCAAGAACTCACTCAGCCCCATCTGCGCCAAATCTGCAAACCGTGGACGATACTGGGGGATCCACCCCCGCCAACCCCAGAGATCCCGCCCCCTGACTAATCGTGCCATCCCGTTTGAAGGTCAAGCCCCCCACCGTCCCTTGCAGTGGTACACCCCAAAGCCGCCGCAAATTGTTCCTGAGTCATCCCCAGGGATAGGCGCAGTTGTTTGATCTTGCCTTTGTCCATGTACTCTGCACCGCTAGAGTGAACACTCGTTTTTCGCCCTATTTTGACCCTATCACAGCCATTCTTAAAGACCTGGGCACATGACTAGGCAAGTGGGTAGTTTCGCCGTATTAGTTCCGTATTAAATCCATATCAATTCCATATCAGATCCCTGCCCAACTTCACAGAGTCAGGGGATCCCTATCCACCGGAAAGAACAAACCCATTAAAAAATAGTCCTACGGATGAGGGTGTAAATGTAGAGATTAAACGATGAAAATCCTACAAAAAATAAGTGAAGACTTGACTAAATTAGAGCAACAGATCCTGGAGATAATGGGCGAAGAAGATTCTGATTCCAATCAAATTGTAGAACTGAAATCTCATGCGCAATGGCTCAATAATAAGCTCAAAGTTTACTTCTCATTATGCGCTGCCTTTGATTCCCTACCAGAAAATGGCGCAGGTGAAGCATACGGAGATCTCCTCGACCAAATGGCGGATGTAAAAGCTGCAATCCACCGTAGAGTTTCCTCTCTGAAAATAATTCAACAGCAGCAAGAGTCAAAATTGGCAATCGTCAACAGTCCTACGGAACGGGTGTAGTTGACAGGTGTTAATTATGTCCAGAACTGGCGACCCAATGGTAGATTTCCTCGTGGCTCAAGCCGAATGGGGATCCCTATTCTTCGTCGCCCTTCCTCGAGGTGAGTTAGTCCACCAGGCTCCACCTCGACATCCCACTAATCGGCATTGGTGATCCTTATAGACTCAATCCAGATTCTTTGTGAAGGCGGAAGCAATTCTGCCGGGATCCCCCTCTAAGATCGCGGTAGTGTAAAAAACCAACTGTGATGTCTCGTCATCTTGAACGACTTTTGAAACTGGATGGGGTCCTTCGCCAGATCGGACGAAAGACAACTAAGGATCTTGCAGAAACCTTAGTTGTCAGTGAACATACTATCCGTAGTGATATTGCCTTTCTCCGAGACCGTTTCCAGGCTTCTCTGGAATGGAGTCAACAAAAAGGTTTCTTCTACACAGATGCGGACTGGCGATTGCCGACCATTCCTCTCACACAAGGAGAGGTTTTTGCCCTGACGCTGGGAGCCAGGATGCTGGAGTCCTATGCCGGATCCGCCTACGCCCCTCAGTTACGGTCTGCTCTTGCCCGTTTAAGTGGGCGGATACCAGAGCAGACCTGGCTGGATTTGCAGTCACTGCTGCAGAACCGGATTTTCTTCCGGGTAGGAGCAGAGACGGCGCTGGATTCGGAGATCTGGCAGGGGTTGGAGCAAGCCTGCCAGGAATCTCGCGAAGTCCAGATCCGGTATCGCACCGCCAGCCGGGGGGATGAGATCTCCGAATGGGTGGTGGATCCCTATCTATTACACATCTATAGGGGCACCAATCCCTACGTGATTGGCTACTGCCACCGACGGCAGGGGGTGAGGTGGTTTCGGGTAGACCGAATTTTGGCTCTGCAGTTGTTATCGGACAAGTTTGTTGTGGATCCTACCTTCGATGCTTGGGATTACCTAGAGATGATCTTTCAGGATGAAGCGGGAGGGATCCCGCAGACAGTGGTGATTGACTTTGACTCAGTCACAGCTCCCTATATCCGAGAGCGGCGCTGGCACCCTACCCAGGAGATCAGAGAGCATGCAGATGGATCCTTGACACTGCAGATGACGGTGCGAGGAATGAATGATGTTAAGCGGTGGGTGCTGGGGTATGGCAAAGGGGCTGTGGCTAAGGATCCACCGGAGTTAGTGCAGATGGTGGAGGCAGAAATAAAGAATATGGTCTTGAACTATAGTGGGATTTCTCAATGATGGATTCACTTTTATTGTGGGCAAAATTAGATAAACAAAAGAAGGGCTTGTTCCATCCCCCTTTGTTTCATTTATTGGATACTGCAACAGTTGCAAAGCAGCTTTTGCTAGAAGGATTACCCCTGGCCTTAATGAATAGGCTAACGAAAGGTTTGGAAATCACTCAGGAAAGTCTCCTACGGTTTGTTCCATTTTTATGCGGTGTTCACGATCTTGGCAAGATTGCACCTGATTTTGAATTTCAAAATGACCAAGGAGTAGAAATAGCAGTCAGATTAATGGGGAAAGAAGTTTATCAGAAGTGGCTCGACAGGAAGGAAGGGGAAAAAATACCTCATGGTACGATTACAGCCGTCACACTCCCCCAATACTTAAAGGAACTGGGTGTAGAACCTTTTCTGGCAGAAGAAATCGCTGCTATTACAGGAGGTCATCACGGAATTATTCCTCACCCTGAAGATATTAGAGAAGCGTCTCATCGAAAATTCAATATTGGGAAAAAACAGTGGCAAGATTTTCGCAAAGAGACAATTGATGCGCTAGTCAAATACACTCAAATCAGCACCATAGACTTTCCCAAGGTTATTGCGGCTGCCTCCAAAATTATTCTGGCTGGCTTGGTAACTCTTTCAGACTGGATAGCCTCAAATCCAGATTGGTTTCCCTACTCCAATGATCCACTTGAAGATTATGTTAAAACGCTCGATAAAAAAGTTGAAACGGCATTGAGAGAATCCGGCTGGATTGGCTGGGAGCAGCATATAGAGCCGATCAGATTGAGGGATTTATTCAAATATATTGAGAACTTTTTGCCTCGCAACCTGCAAGAGAAGGTTGAGGAATTACTTCCGGAATTTACAGAACAGCCTGCTCTTTTTATCATTGAAGCTCCTACAGGAGAGGGAAAAACAGAAACCGCGATCACGGTTGCTGAATGGTGTGGGACGCAATCAGGGATTGCAAAGGGAGCTTATTTTGCCCTTCCGACTCAAGCGACAAGCAATCAGCTTTATGGACGGATTCAGGAATTTTTGGAACATCGTTATCCCAACCAAACTACTCCATTGAATTTGGTTCATAGTCATGCTCAATTGTCGGAAGACTTTAGCAAAACCATTGTTTGTCGGTTAGATCAGGTTCATGAGGAAGATGGTACTGCCCCTGGCGTGGTTGCCAGTGAATGGTTTACTTACCGGAAACGACCTCTTCTGAGTCCTTGGGGCACGGGAACCATTGACCAAGCCTTGATGGGGATTTTACGCAGTAAGCATAACTTTGTGCGGTTGCTGGGGTTGGCTGGTAAAACGGTTATTCTGGATGAGATCCATGCCTATGATGCCTACACATCAACACTCATAGAGTCTTTGCTGGAGTGGCTGGCTGCCCTTGGTTCTCCAGTGGTTGCGATGTCTGCTACCCTCTCTCAGAAGCAACGCCAAGCATTTCTAAACGCTTACAGTCGTGGATTGGGGCAATCTGCACCAGAATTGGAAGTTTGTCCTTATCCTCGTTTAACGATTTACAACCAATGTCTATCCCAACCCACGACAAGTTCGTTCGAGGTTAGTGACCTCAATGCTAACCGTAAGATTCGGCTGCAATGGATTGATGAAGAACAAATTCCTGAAATTCTTGATACCGAGCTAGTCAATGGGGGAACTGCGGCAGTTTTACGCACGTTAGTGGGTTGGGCACAGCAAACCTATGAAGAATTGATTCCTCCCTCATTTAGACAACATGAGCGGCTTTTGTTCCATAGTCGTTTTCTACACTTTGATCGCAGAAAAATTGAAGAAGATTGCTTGTCAACCTACGGGAAAAAGGTGGATCACACCAAACCTCGCCCCCGGTCTGTTTGTGTCGCGACTCAGGTGATTGAACAAAGTCTGGATTTAGACTTTGATTTCATGATTTCAGACCTTGCTCCTATCGATCTGCTCATTCAGCGGGTTGGACGGATTTGGAGGCACAAGCGGGTGCGTCCACCTCGGCTCACTGAACCAACGCTTTACCTGATTAGCCCAAATTTGGATAAGGGCACTCCAGATTTTGACTCTACCGTGGAGCAATTTATTTATGAACGTCATTTATTGTTGCGAACCTGGGATGCGTTGGAATCACTCAAAGATGGCCAAGGTGATTGTTATCTGGAACTGATGAAGTGGGTTGATGCACACCATCGGCAAATTGACTGGCTCATTGAACAGGTCTATAACACCTCTCGTTCACCTTTAAAAATGCTTGACTCTCAAGAAGAAAGTGCTTGGGAGTGCAGCCATCAACAATGGAAAACTCAAGTTGAGGCTGAGCAAGACCTTGCAAAGAAGCGCGACTTACCGCATGTCAATTGTTTAGTTGAAGCTTATGAACTTACACATCGTCCCGAAAATATGGAGACAGCAACCCGACTAACACCGCTCAATGTCACGGTAGTTCTTGCAGAGGAAACAACAGAGGGCTTAATTCTGCCTCGGACTGGGCGACGAATTTATCCCCATCGCAAGCCTAGTAAAGCGGAAGTCAAAGATATTCTCGATCATTCAGTCAACTTGACCAAACAGGGACTGGTACAGCAATTGCTGAGATTTCCTCCAGAAGAGGGTTGGACAGAAAATAGTCTACTCCGCAACCTCAAGTTGTTGCGTTTACACAATCGCTCTTATCGAGGCATCGCTGGTTGGCAAGTACAACTTGATGATGCTTTGGGTGTCATTACATCTCGCCTCTGAAATACAAATCAACTCAAATTTCGTTTAGGATCGATTGCTCTATGACTTCAGCTACTCCTTCTGTGCAAACTCAACGAACCAGCTTTTCATTGCTCACAGAACCCTGGATTCCAGTCGTCTTTCAGTCGTTGGAATACGATATGGTTTCTCTAAAAGATTTATTTCTGCGTTGGGATGACCTCAAAACAGTGCAAGCGGCCAATCCACCTCGCACGATCGCCCTGTGGCGCTGGTTGATTGCCTTTACTCAATGGTCAATTCAAGGCCCAGCCACCAAAGAGGATTGGGCAGCACTTTGGAATGATCAGGAACTTTGGCAAAGGATTGTTGAAAAGTTGGAAACGGTGAGCGATCGCCTCGATTTACTTCATCCTAAATATCCTTTTGCTCAATGCCCAGATTTGCTGAAAGAAGCCAATGGAAAACCACCCACTCCAGCAGCTAAATTGCTCTACCACGATAAGGATACAGGTTTACTTTGGACTCGTTTCAGTCAATGGCAACCTGCATCCCTCACCTATGCAGAAGCAACACAAGAACTTTTGCGTCTGCTTTGTGTAGATTTGGGAGGGACAAAATCAGATAAAGATAAAAAGGAAAGATCAGCCCAGTCTGGCTCTTGCATGATGGCTCGAATTGTCATGCCCTTGGGAGGAACTGTCAAAGAAACCCTTTTGCTAAATCTGCATGAATATAACTCTTCCCCAACTACTTCTCAACGAACTCCTGATTTACCCTTATGGGAACAGGGAGAAATTCAAAAAGAATTTCAAAAAGTAAATGGATTGCTCGATTATCTCACGTTTCCTGGAAGGCGAGCATTACTCATTCATGATGATGAAAAAGTAGTAGGGGTATATATTTATAGGGGAGAAGAATTATCCATCAAAGAACCTACACCTGCTCAAAAATCAATTATCGAAGCAAATGTATCCTGGGAGTTTTGGCAAGCATACGTTAACAATAAACCGTTGAACTTGGATGTGCATAAGGCATCTTGGCGAGATGCCGAAGCACTACTACATCCCACTTCTGATAAGAATCAGAAACCCCGCATCTTTGACTGGTTGGTGAAATGTCGCAAGACAAAATTTGTTCCAGATCCATTACCAGTACAAGTTATGGGATTTGCCCATGAAAATCAGAAGCAAGGAAAGCCCTTGCAATGGGTTCACGACACAATGACAATTCCTCAAATTTACTTGGATTCTGGGGAGGCATATCATGCTTTAGTTCGAGCCTTGAAATATGCAGAAGCAGTCGGAGAACTCTTTAGTGCTAAAACCTATGCCCCTGTTGCTGATGCATTAAATCTATCCAAGCCAAAAGGGAAAAAAGATAACGACTGGACAAGGTTTATAAAAAATGTTTCATCAATTAGTTCTAGCTATTGGAGTGCATTAGATGCTGAATTTCAGCAATTCATGTTTGATTTGACAGAAGACGAAGAGGTTGATGAAGATGATGATGAGATTACCTATGGAGGTAAAACGATTCCGGTATGGAAAGACAAGCTGAGAACGATCGCAACAGATTTCTATGAGCAGAGTTTATCCGGTGTTTCCAGTTATGAAGCGAAGGCTAGGGGACTCAATGCTTGGCACAAAGAACTTCACAAAGTTTTGGAGAAGTAGTAATGACTGTGACTGAAGATAAGGAGAAAGTCTCTCCGGAGAGGCAGTTTATCAATGAAGTTTGGGAGCGTATTGAGGGCGATCGCGGTGCCATTGCCACTCTCAGCCGTTGCTTAAATCGACAATCCTATTACCAACGGCAGGCAGCTCAGTATGTTTATCCCTATTTGCCTGATGAAATTCGCAAGTATCAAAGTGTAGTCGATCGCTATGTATTTGTAGCCGCTTTGATGGCATCCAATCATCAGCAAGATCCTAAAGAGGCTGAGCAGGGGATGAGTTTTGGTGGGGTATGTCGCCTTCTCAAGCAGAAACTTGGTGACAACTCGGGTGGGTTGGATCGTCGCTTCCAAGTTTTGCTCAATGCAGACGGGGAAGAGGTTTACCGCTATATCGAAATGCTGGCTCCTCTGTTGCGTCAATATCAAGTTCCTTGTGATTGGGCAAAACTACTCGAAGACCTGAATTGGTGGGATTACGAGAACGAAAGTGTTCGCCTACGTTGGGCTAGAGACTTTTACCGAGAGTAGGGTTATTTGCTCAATCGTCCATCAATCTTTAATTTAAGGAGAAAATCCATGGCTGTTTTTCTAGAAGTTCATTTGCTGCAATCCACTCCCCCATCCAACATGAACCGGGATCAAAACGGTGCCCCCAAAACGGCTTATTTCGGGGGGATGGAACGGCTACGAGTCAGTTCTCAGTGTTGGAAGCGGGCAATGCGGCAGCACTATAAAGACACGTTACCTGATGATCACAAAACCTATCGCGATCGTGCTTGGGCGAAGGAATTGGCTAAACGCCTCAACCAAAAAGGATTTGATGGTGATCTGAAGGTGGATGAGTCTTCCACTTCGGCTGTGCTGCCAGTGTCGCTGCGAGTGGCTTGGATGTTGTTGAGTGCCTTGGGTGTCAAACCCAACAAGGGCAACTACGAAGCAGGGATTGTAGACACATTGTTGTTTTTGGGTGAGACAGAGATTCGTCAAATGCTCAAGTTGGCTGAATCTCACAAAGAATTGCTAATTCGAGTGGCGCAAAATCCACCCAAAGTAGAAAAGAAATCCAAAGGGACGGCGAAAAAACCAAAAGCACAGGATACCGACGAGACACCAGTCGAAGACAAAGTTCCAGAAGTCAGCTATCAATTGCCAGGAACACCGATCAATGGAGGTTTGGGCGGAAGTTACCAGAACAGTCCCCTAGAAAAGTTGGTGAGTGAAGCAGAGTTCAAAGCTCTTAAGAGCCTGTGTGATGGCATTCAGGGTGTTCTCTACGATAAAAAGAAAAGTCACATTCAGTCTGTGCCGGGGGATGTGGCTCTCTTCGGTCGGATGCTGGCCTCTTTGCCTGTGGCGAGTGTGGATGCTGCTGTCAGCGTTGCCCATGCGATTTCAGCGAATACCATCAAACGCGAATTTGACTACTGGACAGCCGCTGGGGATTTTGAGAAGGCGGATAGTGATCAGGGTAAGGGAGGGGAGCATATTGGCGATCGCCCCTTCTCTAGTGGTGTGTTCTATCGTTATAGCTGCCTGGATCTGGCTCAATTGGTTGAGAATATGGGCGAAAAATTTAAAAATGATCTGGGCCTCATTGTTGAACACTATCTGGACGCTTTTCTTTACAGTCGTCCCACAGGTTACAGCAAGCAGTTTGGTCATGACACCGTGCCCTTTGCTGGCATGTTTGTGATCCGCCACTCCCAACCGATTTCATTGGTTCAAGCCTTTGAAACACCGATCAAACCAAAGCCAGACGAATCCATCAGCCAGAAATCCTGGCAAAAAGCAGTTCAGCACTGGAATGAAATCCAGCAAGCTCATGGCAAACGGCTACCCGTAGAGGCTGTCCATGTTTTCAGCGAAGCTAGTTTTGCTGAAGTTAGCGATGACAAGAAATCGTCAATCGATAAACTTTCTAAAGAATTGCCTGATCGCGCCATCATCAATCTTCTGAAGCTGAAGGCAAAAAATAAGCAAGAATCACCCAACCCTCAATCATCTAATCCGTTAGAAGAGCAAAAAGAAGATACTCAACAGAAAGTCTTCTTGCATGTGGACTTCAGCGATGCCATTGAAGCGGCTGTGGCGGATCTACTCAAACATCGGGAGGGTTAATCATGCCAACCCTTTTACTGCGGTTAGCAGGTCCCCTCCAATCCTGGGGGCGTGGCTCTCGGTTTGACTCTCGCGATACAGATACGGTTCCAACCCAATCCGGCGTGATTGGGTTAATTGCCTCAGCAATGGGTATTAAACGCTATAACCAGGCGAGGTTAGCAGAAATTGCTCGGTTACATATGGGAGTTTTGATTGAGCGGGAAGGCAAACTGTTGGTTGACTATCACACCGCAATGGGAGCAGTCAAAGCTGATGGAACATCTGACGAAAAGGAGACAATTCAGTCCCAACGTCAGTACTTATGCGATGCAGAGTTTCTGGTTGGCTTAGAAAGCAATGATGAAAAGCTACTCAGAGACATCGAACATCATCTTTGTTTCCCGACCTGGCAACCCTTTCTAGGGCGTAAATCTTGCCCACCCAGCAAGCCCATTTTTGTGGATTTGGTTCCCACAAATTTGCAAGAAACCTTTGACTCACCTACCACTTTGCAAAATTGTGGAGTTAAACCGGGGAAATATCGCTTAGTGATCCAATCCGATAATCCACAAGCTGCCCTGCGTCTAGACGTTCCTGTTGACTTTGAACAGCGGATTTTTTCAGTTCGTACCGTGATCACTCAGCCTGTCGAGGTGCCCGATGTATCTGAGCAAAATTGATTTAGACCTAACAAAATCGGGAGTTCGTAAGGATTTAGGTAACCATCATCAGTTGCATCAGAAGGTGATGATGGGCTTTCCTGACCAACGTGAATCAACAGATCTAACCCCTCAGGAGAACAATGAATGTCGCAAGAATTGGCAAATTCTCTTCCGACTCGAAGGGGCGACGCTGTTGGTGCAATCTGGGGTTAAACCCAATTGGAGTCGATTGCCAACAGGGTATACCCCTGATGGGGAGATTCGAGAACTGGATTTTCAAACCATCCAGTCTGGACAACGCTTGAAGTTTCGCTTAGTTGCCAATCCAGTTCAGCAGCGCACGCACAAACGAACAGACGAGGATGGAAATCCTATTCTCAAAGCTGATGGATCAGGCAAACCCCAGCAAAAGACCTGGCGGCGTTTGATTACCAAAGAAAATGACCAAATTCAATGGCTAGTTAATCATCTCAAGGGAGCCAAACTGGAGGAGTGCTACATTACTGCACCCAGCAAAATCAATCGTGACCACCAATCATCCATTATTCGTACAGTGCAATTTGATGGTGTGTTGCAAGTTGTCAATCCATCTGAATTTCTGGATGTGTTAACGAATGGTATTGGTCGCGGTCGTTCCTATGGGTGTGGTCTACTGTCCATAGCCAGGATTCTGTAAGCGAAACATTTCTTGATTAGGAAATAAACTATGTCTTCACTACGTCGGATCCCGAAGGTTCGGGATAGCTTGAGCTTCGTTTATTTTGACCGTTGTCGTATAGAGCAGGATTCTAAAGCTATTGCCGTCTATCAAGAAAATGCCAAATATGTTATTCCCTGTGCCAGTTTAACGACCCTACTGCTTGGCCCTGGCAGTGTGATTACCCATGCTGCTATCAAAGCACTGGCTGATAACGCTTGTGCTGTCCAATGGGTTGGAGAAGACAGCCTACGTTTTTACTCTCGGGGAGTCAGTAGTTCGAGCAGTGTAGAACGACTTTATCATCAAACTCGGCTTTGGTCGGATCCAGTTCAACATCTCAAAGTGGTTCGACGGATGTATGAGTTTCGATTCCAGGATCCTCTCAAAGAAGGGTTAACTCTGGAACAAATTCGGGGCTTGGAAGGGGTTAGGGTTCGTACTACCTATAGCCGTATGAGCAAAGCGACAGGAGTGGAATGGAAAGGCCGTGATTATAAGTTAAGTAACTGGGATAATTCAGATCCGATCAATCGCACTCTTTCAAAGGCTAACACTTGTCTTTACGCGGTATGTCAAGCGGCTCTAAATGCTGTGGGCTATTCTTCTGCTCTGGGATTTATTCATACCGGAAAGTCACTTTCTTTTGTGTATGATATCGCAGATCTTTACAAAACGGAAACTACAATTCCAGCAGCATTTGAGGCGGTAGCTGAGTTTGGACAGACCGCAGAGTCCAAGGTTCGTCATAAGTGTCGGGAAAAGTTTGGGGATCTTCGCTTAATGCAGCGCATTATCGAGGATGTGGATCGGATTTTGCAAATTGGGGAGGTGAATGAATCAGCTTTACCCGTAGGTCAATTGTGGGATCCTGACCAAGGCTTGGTTGAAGGTGGCCAGAGTTGGGGTGAAGAACCTACCCAGGAGGAGTGAGATGGTGGTGTTTATCTTACAAAATGTCGCTCCCAGCCTACGGGGTGAATTGAGTCGGTGGCTCTTTGAGGTCAAAGCTGGTGTGTTTACTGGGCGGGTTTCGGCTTTGGTGAGAGATGAGTTGTGGGAGATGGTTACCAAAAAGATCAAGGACGGATCCGCTGTCATGGTTTACACCACTAACTCTGAACAAGGGTTTGCTGCCCGAATTTTGGGGGATCCTACTCGGACTCTTGTAGACATAGAAGGAGTACTGATTGTCAAAACAGCCTGATATCAGCAAAAGTGGAAGTGTTGTCCCCACACCCGTGGGGGTGAACCGCCGATACCAGAGAGAGCCGTGTGTCCGATTGACGTTGTCCCCACACCCGTGGGGGTGAACCGGTGCTGACGCAGCCTCCTCTGTGAGCCGAAATCGTTGTCCCCACACCCGTGGGGGTGAACCGACATACTTGGGCTGGGATATTGCGCGCCGTCGGGTTGTCCCCACACCCGTGGGGGTGAACCGCCGTTAACAAAGTCTTAGGAGGGCGGTAATGGGGTTGTCCCCACACCCGTGGGGGTGAACCGGGATCCCCGGTTGGGATTCGTTTGGGCGTGGGGGTTGTCCCCACACCCGTGGGGGTGAACCGTATTTCGGGCGCAAGAGTTGCCGTTTTACCCACGTTGTCCCCACACCCGTGGGGGTGAACCGATCCGCTGGGACACCTGCTTGATTTAAAGCGGGAGTTGTCCCCACACCCGTGGGGGTGAACCGGCAAAATCAGCAAATACGCCTTGTCCAGCGGATGGTTGTCCCCACACCCGTGGGGGTGAACCGTAAGCGTGGCCTGATACTTGGCCATTGTGCTGGTAGTTGTCCCCACACCCGTGGGGGTGAACCGCCGGATAGAGAAATGAAAACAGAACTAATAAAAGTTGTCCCCACACCCGTGGGGGTGAACCGCCGGGATCCCGACTAGCCTTGCCCCGCCTCGCCGTTGTCCCCACACCCGTGGGGGTGAACCAGTTTCGTGGGCAAACGAAATTCGTTTCAATATTCGTTGTCCCCACACCCGTGGGGGTGAACCGTCTCTTTGCCGTGCTGTCACGGGTTGATAGCTGGTTGTCCCCACACCCGTGGGGGTGAACCGCAAACCGTCAGCCCTTTATCTGCCTTCAAAAAGTTGTCCCCACACCCGTGGGGGTGAACCGAAGCATCGCGATCGACAGACTGTCTAACCGAAGTTGTCCCCACACCCGTGGGGGTGAACCGCTCAACAGGGACAACGGGTTTTGTTGGTGGATCTCGTTGTCCCCACACCCGTGGGGGTGAACCGAAGTAGGCGGGATTATTCCCGTGGTCTACTGGCGTTGTCCCCACACCCGTGGGGGTGAACCGGAAAAATTAGCGATAAAGGAAAGTCGTATTGCGTTGTCCCCACACCCGTGGGGGTGAACCGGCTACCGTTAGTAATTAGCCGTCCCCTAACGATCGTTGTCCCCACACCCGTGGGGGTGAACCGAGGTCGCTGTTGCGAATAATCCTGACACCGATCGTTGTCCCCACACCCGTGGGGGTGAACCGATTCGGGAAATCGGTATCAGGTAAGGATCCCGTGTTGTCCCCACACCCGTGGGGGTGAACCGGAGATTGCCCCAGAATTGACCTTGACCAATGATTAGTAGGGGGTGTGGATCTGTGATTTTAGGCAAGCAGGGGATGACAAATGGTTTCTGCCAATTCCCTTTCTATCTCTTGCATCTCCTGAATAGCTGCTTGATAGACCTGGGCGGGGGAGGATCCGTCTTCCACCTGTCGTAGCCACTGTTGAGCCTCGTTGCCCTCTGCCAAAACCCGTTGTAAGGGCGACAAAAAACAGCTAAAGCCGAGGGGATGGGCTAGCAACCAAGCTTCCGTCAGTTGTTGCTCAAGCCATGCCTGAGCGGTGATGGTTTGTCCGGTTTGCCAATGAATCAACTCGGCTTCGAGGGAGTGACGGGCGGCGGCCTGTTCGTTTTGGTTGCAAATCTCCACCAACTCAGCAGGGGTAAAACCAGCTAGGAGGGGATCCCAGCCATCGGGGTCGTCCAGCATCGCCAGCAGGCGGGCTTCCATCAGGGCAGCCAGCCCTAAAATCACCACGGGATCCGCCACTAGATCGCAAATGCGTAGCTCCACACGGTTCAAATCGAAGGGGCGATCCGCGCCATTGGGACGCACAGCCGCCCAGAGGTGGCGAACATTTTGCATGGATCCCAGAGCCAGTTGTTCTTGAGTCCATTGGATGTAATGAGCGTGATCCACAAAAAGCGGCACACTGGGGGGGGTCTTGGGAAAAACCTGCCAACGGCTGGAGTGGGATCCCGTGACTTGTCCGGCTAAAAAGGGGGAAGAAGCACTCAAGGCCAGATAAAGGGGAGCCTCGACCCGCAGCAGGCGGCAGGCTCGCATGATCTGGTCGGGGGTAGACAAACCGATATTGATGTGGATGCTGGCGGTGACCACCGTGGTATGGTAGGTCTTCTCGATATAGTCGTGGTAGGGATTTTCCGGATCTGAGCGGTCAAAATAATCGCTGCCCCCCAGGGCCAGGGTACTTCCCGGCAGTAGGGTGTAGGATCCCCTCTCCTGCAAAAAATGGCGCAGGGCAAGGCGGGGCTTGAGCAAGGCACAAAGCAACTGTTCGTAGCTGGTCAGGGGTGGGGTGATATATTCGACGTTGCGCTGATCCGGCTCCCGCACAAACCCAGGCAAAGTATCCGCGATTTTGCCCGAAAAGCCTATAGCTTCTCCAGCAGGGGTGCCCGTGTACATTTCAACTTCAAAGCCTTTGGTTAACAGCACGGTGCTACCGTTGTTTCAGCATTTTTAGTTTATCACTGGACTCTCTCACTGATATCCCGCCGCTTGCAGGGAGAAAAGATGGGCATACCGTCCACCCAGGCGCAGCAATTCAGCATGGGATCCCGCTTCTACCACTTGACCATTTTCCAGGACAATGATCCGGTCGGCCATCCGCACCGTAGAGAAGCGATGGGAGATCAAGATAGCCATCTGTTGATGGGTGAGGGCACGAAATCGCTCAAAAATTTCCACCTCTGCTTCCGCATCCATCGCGGCTGTGGGTTCATCCAACACCAAAATATCCGCCTGGGAGCGCATAAAGGCTCTGGCCAGGGCGATCTTTTGCCATTGCCCGCCGGAGAGTTCTAAGCCCGCTTGGAACCATTTGCCCAGTTGG
The DNA here is from genome assembly GCA_033764955.1 of Cyanobacteriota bacterium. Classification (GTDB taxonomy): domain Bacteria; phylum Cyanobacteriota; class Cyanobacteriia; order Thermostichales; family Thermostichaceae; genus JANRIL01. The sequence continues at coordinate 30,819 of JANRIL010000038.1, forward strand.
GTAGCAAATCCCTGCGGCATCCCTGCGATCAAGGCGGTGGCCATACCTTTGTCGGCGGCGATCTGCCACCGCTGGGCATCCATCAAATAGTCCACATCCCCTACCCCGATATTTTCTCCGGCACTGAATTGATAGCGGACGAAGTTTTGAAAGATCACGCCGATGCGACGATGTAACACCACGGGATCCCATGCCTGTAAATCCAAACCATCCAGGGTGATTCGTCCCTGATCCGGGGGATACATGCGTACCAACAGGTTGATCAGGGTGGTTTTGCCAGAGCCATTTTTACCCACGAGGGCCAGCTTTTCCCCTGGTTTGAGGTGGAGGGAAATGTTGTGGAGAGCGGGTTGGGGGTTGCCCGGATAGGTAAAGCTCACCTGCTCAAAGCGGATCCCGTCGCCGGGGAGGGGGCCATGCTTGGCTTGACCGGAGGCGAAATGGACGGGTTGTTCCAAAAACTCGTAGAGGTTTGAGAGATAGAGGGTGTCTTCGTAGATGCCCCCCAGGGATCCCAAGAGGGTAGCCAGTGTGGTTTGACCTTGGCGAAAGAGGCTCAAATAGAGGGTCATATCCCCCAGCGTGATGCGGTTGGCAACGGTTTCGATGACAATCCAGGCATAGGCGGCATAAAAGGTCAGGCTGCTGAGCAAGCTCAAGCCGTAGCTCCAAGCCCCCCGCCGCAGGGTGAGATCCCGTCCCTCCCCATACAAGTGCTGAAAGATGGCCTGGTAGCGCTCTAAAAACGTCTGACCCAGTTGATAAAGTTTCACCTCACGGGCAAAGTCTTCACGGGCAATCAAGGTTTCCAAATAGACCTGTTGGCGGGTTTCGGGGGCGCGCCGACGAAACAGCCGAAAGGCTTCTCCCGAAAAGCGGGTTTCTGCCCAAAAACTGGGTAGGGCGGTCATGACCAGAATCAGGACAGTCCAGCCGGAAAACGGCAAGAGCAACCCACTAAAGGCTAATAGGGACAGGGCATTTTGCACCAAGCCAAAGCTGGTCATCACCAAACTCAAGGGACGACTAGAGGCTTCTTGGCGGGCACGGCTCATCTTGTCATAGAGTTCGGAGTCTTCAAAATCCGCCAAACTTAAGGTGAGAGCTTTTTCCAAGATCAAGACATTCACCCGTTGTCCCAATAAAACCCGCAACAAGGATTGACAGATGGCGGTACCTTGGCGACAGGCGGCCATTCCTACCACCAAGAGGGCTTCCCAAGCGGTGTAACCCAGAGCCTCCCAGCGATCCGCGGCTAGTCCCGACTGACTGGCTTGCACCACACTATCCACAATCAGTTTGCCCACATAGGCAATCGCCGCCGGTAGGATCCCCCCCAGCAGGGTGAGTCCCGCTACTATTAGGGTCAACCGCGCATGGGTCGTCCAGACGAGACGGATGGCTCGCCAGATAGAGGGCAATAGGCTTTTAACCGGGATCCGAGGATCAGCAGGACGAGGAGGCGAGACCGCAGACACCATGCCAATGAGCGCACAACAGCTTCTAGCATGGCACTAGCAATCTGTGGATCCCAAGGGTAAATGGGTTACCGAGTCGCGGTTGTTTTCGGCAGGGATTGATCAAGTCTTGGGATCCTAGGGGTAAGCTGAGCATGGGGCGCAGAGGATTGGCAGGGTTATGACGGACGATCGGGATCCGCAACGGAAAGTCAAAGAAACCTGGGCATGGGTTGCTCTGGTGGGTGTTTTGGTGCCCGGATTGCAGTGGTTACTTTATTTGGGTCATTTTCATCCCCAACAAAGGAAATGGGGCTGGATTTATTTGGGGATAGGATTTTGTTTTCTGCTGCCGATTGGTGCCTTAAAATATCTCAGTTTGCTACCTCGCCTCGCCTGTTTGTTGGAGGGGTTGTGGCTATTGAGCATGAGCAATGAAGAGTTTGATTCCCGATTTAATCGAGAGCATTCTGGCCTAGAGTGGACGAGTGTGATAGGGCGGGCGGCGTTGGATCCCGAACAACAATTGGAAGCGATGAAACGGAGTGGTTTGATCACCGAAGCCGAATATCAACAACGACGGCAGGAATTGCGAAAAATCACTTAGATTTTCTTTGCTAAGATTAAGTTTCTGATTGTTTCTCCGTCAGGCTTTGCAAAACACCCTTCATCCAATCTATCCATAACGATGCGTCCTGCTGTTTTCCCTTGTCTGGCTGTCGTTGCTGCGATTTTGCTGGTTTTAGGACTAGCTCCGTCCCTTGTTCTTTCTCAAGAGCCGACGGAACTACTGATCTCTGCTGGGGCGAGTTTGAAAGATGCCCTCAGCGATATTCAAACGCTTTATCAACAGGAACAACCCCAGGTGAAGTTGACCTATAACTTTGGAGCATCGGGATCCCTCAAGCAACAAATTGAGCAGGGTGCTCCTGTGGATGTCTTTATCTCAGCCGCCCCTCAACCTCTCGCTGATCTGGAAGCCAAAGGGCTTATTTTAGAAAACACCCGCCACAATTTATTGAGCAATCGTCTGGTGGTTGTGGTTCCGACTCAAGCGACTGGAGGAAGGGATCCCATCACTACGCTGGCAGATTTGCAACGCCCCGATATTGAGCGCATTGCCATGGGGGAACCCAACAGTGTTCCAGCAGGGCAGTATGCCGAACAAGCGATTGCTTCCTATCAACTGACAGAAGCCCTTAAGCCTAAATTAATTTATGCCAAAGATGTCCGGCAGGTTTTGAGCTATGTGGAAACAGGGAATGTGGATGTAGGGTTTGTCTATATCACCGATGCCAAAGTTTCCCCGCAGGTCAGGGTGGCCTTCGAGTTGCCGCCGGAGTCCCACAGTGCAATTGTTTATCCGATGGCGGTCATCAAAACCAGCGAGCATCCCACACTAGCCCAAGCCTTTGTGGAATTTTTGCTGGAGGATGCTGAGGTGCAGGCGATTTTTCAGAAATATGGCTTTCGTGCCCCCGACTAAGCCAAGGTCTATCATCAATTCGATAACGTTCCCGACCAGCAGCGGCAGATAACCTTGAACTCAGCACCAGCGGTTCTCGTCCGTCCGCACCAACGCAGTGTTGGGCTGCGCTGCTACAAGACGCTAACTAAGTAGGCACGAACAGCTGCATCTACTGTAGCAATGGTCAAACCGTTTTGTAATGCCTGACAGATGAGCATTCTGTCAAACGGATCACGATGCAATGGTGGCAGTTTAGGCAGTTGAATCACACTGCTTTCATCAAGAGCAAGGCTGGCAATTTGATGAAGGTCACGTTGCTTAGGTAAATATATTTCGGGAGGTTCTGGCAGGGGTAACTTGCCCAACTGGTACTTGACAATTGCTTCCCAGATTGAAACTGAACTCAGATAGGCTTCGTTGTCTGGATCACGAATCGCATCCCGAACGTCCGTTGATAACTGAATGTCACCGCTAATGAACCATAAGAAAATATGCGTATCTAGCAAAATTCTCATTTGCCCTCGAATGCGTTGAGCAGATCTTCCGGTAAAGAAGCGTCGAAATCGTCTGGAACAGTAAACTCGCCTGCACATAAACCAAATGGTCGTAATTGCTTACTATTGACAACAGGTTTAAGTTCAGCAATCGGCTTGTTAGATCTAAAAATGACAAGCGTCTCGCCCGCCTCTACTTGATTCAGATACTTAAGAGGATCGCGCTGAATATCATCAACCGTTACATTCAACATTGGCTTGCCTCAATACAACTCGACATATACATCAAAATCCAAAGCAGTGAAACATTTCAAAGCTTCTCTAAGTAAAGAGTTTTGATCTGAAATGCAACTTTTCTAGCCTGAATCAAGGGTATTGGATAGCCAATTGTGTTGTACCCTTTATTGGCTACACTTCTTTCTTTGAGAGACTTCTGTAATTCCCAAACCAAAGCCCTTAGCTTTCCTGGTTTGAAGGCAATAATTTCCTGCTCTGGTATGAGAAAGATCCAGTAATCGGCTTGTGAACTCCACCCCCATCCTGGAATAAGCTCCTTGTCATTTGAAACAGTTTCAAAGAAAAGGTTGCCTGTTCGTTTAGCAGCCATGTCAAATTTGTACTCAATCGTGATGACTGATCCATCTAGACGTGTAACGACTCGATCAATCCCTGATTGTTGGTACTTCAGATCTTCAGAAACATCCAGCACCTTATAAGTAGAGGATAACCATTGGTCTAGGAATGTTTCGCCTTCCTGCCCAACTTTGCGCTGAGTGTGAAAATCGTACTGTCTAGTTTGCATAGATGTAAGGGATGTAGAGTTGAACATCATCATTGCCTTCTCGCCGTATGGGAATCCCTGCCCACCGTGTCACCCAATTTACTAACGCTCTCAAGGAACTAGCTCGACGAGGATTTGTGGTTCCTCCGCAATCACCCAAACTCACCGCAGAAATGATCTCTTGGATTAACTCTTTGGTAAGTTCTTTGTCACCACGAGTTGTTTCTTCAATGATCATTTGAATCGGGTAAAACCCAACAAAGCTTCTGCTAGAAGACGCTCACGAGTCTCTGAATCATTGCTCTGAGCAATTCGTTGACCTCGCTCCGTCAAAACATAAGTGCTTGTAGATTGCTTTTCAATTTGACACCGACTAGCAAGACCAATCTCAATAATAGGTCGCCCAAGATAGTCACCTCTCCTTGCCAGATCTTTATCTTTCTTTGCACCACTACCAAATGCAATACCTAAATCTTTCGGAGTGTTGATTCCACAATGAATTAATTCAACAGTTCTGATAAATTTATGCGGATCACCGATTTGGGGAATGTAGACGGGTTGATCCTCACCACTGCGAAGATCTTGCTCTAGAGCAGTTCTCCAATCGATTGAGTGAGACATCTGTTTGAATTCATAGAATCTGATCTCTTTCCTGGCAACATCGACAGTATAAGTAATCTGGAAGGTTCGCCCTGTGATTTCATAGACTAATTCTGTAATACCTGGCTTTATTCCACAGCTAGCTCCTTTGACTTCACCACATTGTTTGAGAGTCTCTAGAACAGGAGAAAGTTCTTGCTCCAATTCAGCATCCCAAAATGCGTTTCTATCGAAAAACGTTGATTTAACTTGATAATCGAAATACGTAAACCTGTACACTTTATCACTCCTTAAGTTGAATCAGATCTGAATTTCAGAAGGAAGAAATAAAACTTTATCGGCATCACCGATCAGCGGTAGTGAAAGGTGATGAGTGAAACGAGGCGATACGAATGCAACAACTCGTCTTTTGTGAAACGTTAAATAGATACAGTCCGTACCTCCCAGAAGCTTTTCCCATGCTTCGGTTAACTGGTCCCGGAACTCAGTCAGAGGAACTTCTTCACTTTTCTGAACACTAATTTCGCTGTCTCCAGAATTAAGTTCATCAATATCTTGAAGAGGAAGCAGGAAAGCTGCCACTTCTCCATAATGAGTACACACAATGCGTAAGTTACCCGACTGAACCTGTCGCCTAAGTTTTGGCAGTTTGACCCGTAACTCTGACATTGGGATTTGCTTAAAACGTTTGTTCATGTTTACCAGCCCTATCCCTACACCTCATAATGGCAAGGAATTTATTAACTGTCAATAGTGTATCACGTTTTTTACATTTTTAGTCCAAACATCACTGAAATTAGTGCTTTTGGGGGTTTAGATTTTAAGGTGAGAGATGGCTTGAGGTGGCTAAATCCAGAACTCTAGCAGGGAATGCTCAGGCTGCTGCCCCACCGAGAACTAAGCAGCCCAACGGCTAGGGTCAGCGGCGGCGAAAAAAAATAGGCCGCACTGTGAGAGATCTCTGCGCTGTCCGCTGCACCAACGTGTTAGGCATGGCAAAGCTGGACTGGACAAAACATGGGAAAACTCGATCGACTCATCGCTAAAAATATTAAACCACGATCGTGTAATATAGCGATGTGCAGTCGTATGAGGTAGACAAGCATGGGCTACAATCTAACCTGGCAAAGGATTTTACTGTACCTCTCGCCAGCGAATACCGCCATAAATCGATATCACCCAACACAGAAATATATATTCTGATTCTTCAGTGCCGTGCGAACCAGTATGGAACCTCAGCATTATGAGCTTCCCATAAGTTTTGACATGCAAAATTGATGAATTCACATGCAACTTCGTGTGCTGACATATCTTTAGGTATTTGTTCTGCGGCATAGAAAGCGTCGTCCATATTAATCAGCGTGCCAGTCGCAGAGAAAATGTGTCTACGTTCTTTAGGGTCTTCTCGTAGAGATAGATTTATTGTGTTGACAATCAAAGTGGTTTGAACTTCTGTTATGAATTGAAACTTTTTCCATTCGAACTCATTATTCATTTTTCTTTAGATTTTGTGATTATTGAAACTGTTGCATATAGCAATCCTATAAGAGTTGTGAAAGCTAGGATCCCTGAGGGATCCCCCCGCCCTATCGGGCACCCCCCTTAGCAAGAGGGGCTTGGGGGGATCGGTTTTCACGAATCATTTAGGCTTGCTATATAAAGTTGGTAAGCTTGATTACCGCCATTCTCATTAAAAAATTTCTTAACTCGGTCTAAAGATACATATAGATAATCCTTACACAAACCACATGGAAGTTGGCTAGGTTGACTACTTCCTAACACATGGTATGGCTGGCTCTGTGGATTACGCCCTGCATTACATGCTGGACATGGAAACTGATCCTGATTCATAGAGTAGCTTGATTACAAAGTGAGCAGACAACTACTTATTGCTTTTGCACATGAGTCTAGCCATGTATTATACGGAAAATTTCTGGGTAATACAATCAATGGGCATGTTATCCCGATTTGCTCCGGCTAAGCTTCTTTGAAGCATGTTATGCCAAAATATCCAATGTTTTGTTTCGAGACCAGTAGCTAGGGTCAAGGAAAGCAAAGTATAAATACTTGGGTTTTTAGATAGAGATAGCCAGCTATCACCCAGAAAATTGCTTGACTACGTGCGTGATGTGATGTCAACCATTACTTCTATCAGGCTGAGATGGCTGATGTGCAATGGATGTTTCATTCTGTACCTATTGAACGCTATTCCAGGATGCGGCGGGATGAAGAGAGGGATCCCTTGCGGATGAGCTATGACTCCTCAGCACGCAAGAAAGGTGGAGGCATTGCATCCAGAATCCGATTATTCGCTTTAAATTGATGACCTGTCTTAGCGCAGTTGATAGCTGAGGGTATAGGATCCCAGCGCGGGATCCTCATAGGCATTGACGCGAATGGTGTAGTCGCCGGATTGTTCCAAATAAATCGCTAAAAGAGCATCGGATCCCCCCCCTTGGTCATCATCTTGTCCAATCACATCCCCCTGTGCATTCACTACCTGCACAAACGCATCGAACTCAGCACTGGCTAGTTTAACCAGTAGGGTTTGTCGGGCTTTGCCACTGATCGGATATTCATCCATCCAGGTTTGGTCGTCGGGATGTTGGGCATCGCCTTCGGTTAGGGATCCCGTCAGTTGGGTTTCCCACTCTACATCCCCTAGGCTGTAGCTGAGTTGATAGTCCCCTGTGGCTTGCGGGTCAAACGTGGTGGCGCGGATCGTATAGGTGCCCGCTTCCGGTAGCTGTACCGCCAAAAAAGCATGGACATCGGGTCCTGCATCGTCATTAAAGGCGATAATTTCCCCTTGACTATTGAGCACCTCCAGATAGGGATCAACATCGCTACTTTCCATCCCCACCATCAAGATTTGTCCGGCGCTGGCTTGAATAGGAATGGTATCCCCATAGGTTTCATCGGCGGGGTTGAAGGGATCCCCGACCACTAAGCTGCCCGTCAGGGTTTGGCTGCCCCGATAAAACATCGTCGCATCCGTCTCAAAAGCAGGCAATCCTCCACATCCCACCACGGTTATCCCTGCTGTCAATAGAGTTAGATATAGATATCGCCACCCCAACATTGGTCTCATCATCCTCCCTCCCACACTTGGCTAGCCCCAATCCTACTCGAAACTTTTTTAGAGGGATCCCACAGGAAGCGGGCTGATGCTGGATAGATTATGGGGCGTTGCTGGATCCCCAGCACTTATTCCCCGATCATCCAGTCTTGCAGCATGGCTTGCCGTCGTGGATGACGCAGCTTCCGCATCGCTTTGGCCTGAATTTGGCGGACTCGCTCGCGCGATAACCCAAAGCGCTGTCCAATTTCGGAGAGGGTGTGATTGTGTCCGTCCTGCAAGCCGTAGCGCAGTTTAATGATTTCTTGTTCGCGGGGGGTGAGCTGGGTTAAGACTTCATCCATCTGGGTGGAGAGCATTTTTCCGTCCAACTGAGCCTCTAGGGGAAGTTCGCTCTCCGACTCGATCAACTGCAACAGCTCCGTATCTTCATCCTTGCCCACCCGTGCGTGCAGGGAGAGGGTTTGCCGCCCTGCATCCAAAATGGCATCCAGTTTATCGGGGGTGAGATCAAGAGCCTCGGCAATCTCCGCTTGGGTGGGTTTGCGTCCCAATTGCTCGGCCAGATCCCGTCGGATCTTTTTGACATGGTTCAGTTTTTCCACCATGTGAACGGGCAAGCGCACCAGGCGGGACTGATTGGCAACCGCGCGGGTGATCCCTTGGCGAATCCACCAATAGGCATAGGTAGAAAACTTATAGCCCCGTTCATAATCAAACTTTTCGGCAGCCCGCATCAGCCCAATGGTTCCTTCCTGGATCAAATCCAAAAAGGGCACGCCCCGATTCAAATATTTTTTGGCAATCGACACCACTAACCGCAGGTTGGCGCGTACCAACTGCCGTTTGGCGCGTTCCCCACTCTCTCCCCCTTTGACAATTTGGCGAGCCAGTTCGACCTCCTGCACCTGAGTCAATAGGGGGTAACGAGCCATTTCTTTGAGAAACAGGCCAACCGAATCATCCGCTGGGGGGCGACGAGGGGATCCCTTGCTGTTGGGGCTAGAAATCTTGACATGAACGGAGGTGTTGGGGGGAGGAGCAAGGCTAGCCATAGATCTCATCTCAGAAAGAATGACAGATGGTTCTGAAGGGAGGGCAACCGTAGAAGCGGTTTTAGGATGGTGGCAGCAGAAAATAAGGAAGCCTACGTCGTCAAGTCGTGAGGAAGGATCCACCGCCCCATTAGGCTAGGTTTTGCCTCAGAGTTACCGTCAAATTATTGCTGCGATGCTACCGAGGCTGGATGGCTTTCGGCTGTCAAGTAGAATACAGACTAGCTTGCAAAAAGCTGAAATTCTCCTGAGCAGACCATCAACACAACGGATCCAGCCAATCAGGTGAGCCAGGAGATCTCACTAGTGCAATCGCTGGGGGTGGGTGGGAGAGTTTTTCGGGCGCAAGAGTTGCCCTTCTACCCGCCGCATGGGTTTGGCTGTCGCTGTCGGACAATATCTCTCACCGAGCGCTAGGTGCAGGAACGGGGGTTGACGGTGGTTAGGGGATTTTGTCCGTTATCAAGACCCAGGCTCCGGCAAGGAGACACTGATCCGACTGGAGGCTGAGCGAGGGTTTGACGGGATCCCTGGTCAGAGTCGGCCAGAGCAACGGGCGCAGATGATGCAGCAGATTTTACGGCGATTGGATCCGGTGGATGCGGCGTGGGTGCGGCAGGAGATGGCGGCGATTGATCAGAGAATTGGGGAGCGTCGAGAGGAAGTTGGTTCGTTTCAGCTTATTACTTCCGATATTTTTTTTGCCGCTCTGGGAGATTGGCTGCAACAACTTCGTTCGATCGACCAACGATTACTAAATGCCAACCAGCTTAACCAGGTGCTTGATTCGGAGTGGGCTGTTACCGAATTACTGCAAGCAGATTCCTTAAAGGTTCGTGGAGTGATCGATCATCAGGGAGTTTTGCAGTCTGCGGCATCTGTCGAAGCGGATGCAGGGGCATTGCGGATTCAGTGGCTTGCGACCGCCCCTCAAAATTTAATCTATTTAGAAAATCCAGATCGTCTTGCAGGTGCTAGTCGAGCGCTAATGTTGTATTTGGTTAAAGAAAGTCAGGATTTAGGGTTTCAGGGCAGGATAGAATTGGTATCACTAGAAACTTCGATCGAGTTTTACCGTAAATTGGGATTTTCCCAGCGAGGTGGATTGCTTTCTCTCGATCCTGAAAACGCCCAAAGCCTGCTTGATCAATACGGAGACACGGTAATGTTTGCCAAATTTGATACAGAAGAGCTTGATCGTTTGGAAGCTGAGTCTGGAGCGGTTTTGGCAGTGCCAGATCAAGATGCTTTGCGACGGAGGGATGACTATAAGGCAAAGCGCATGGCGGAAATCGAGACCCAAAAACAGGAATCTGCCACTGATCAATAAATGGTCAAGCTCATCACCACCGTCACTGATACTCGGCTCCAGCAACTTTTTGACCGGATCGACAATACCCTACGCAGCCCTCAGCCCCTCTACAAAGCCTGGGCTAATCACCTTGAATCCCGTGTGGTCAATGCTTTCAAGCAAGAAACCTCTCCCGCAGGTCAAGCATGGCCGGAACTGAAGCCTGCCACCATCCGCCGCAAAAACCGGAACTCTTCCAGCCTCAACAAAAAGCTGCGAGACACCGGAACTCTCTATGACTCGATAGCCGCTCGTGCGCTGCCCGATGGTGGGGTCGTTGGCACCAATCAACGAGTGGGATCCTACAGTCTGGGTGCAATCCATCAATACGGCGCACCACAGCGAAATATCCCCTCCAGGCCATTTTTGCCTGTCGATCTTAATGGTGATCTGCTCTCTCAGAATGTTGAAGAATTGATCCAGTTGACTCAAGACTGGCTGAATTTGCAGCCTTAATCGAATTAATTTCAGCTCAGAAGAAAAGGATCAAAAATATCCAAATACGCCGAAAAAAGAGACTGAAAAATCTCTAGGAACAGCCTATAGGATAAATATAGTGGATGTGGACTGATGAATTGACTATCTGTGACAGAAAAAGAGACTCCACAGGCTTCGCAAAACCGAATACTAGCAACAAATCTTAGACTTGCATCTCCTTTCACTACATTTCTAGGGAAAAAAGATATGGATTAACAAAGAATTTAAGCAAAAAAAGAAGAGGGAAAATCTTGCAGCTCAAAAATTCATGGGAGAAATTGAGGAAGATGAAAGCGAGTTCGATCTCTCAAGAGATCTTACGGGAGCGCCTGAGGAGGGAGAGATCTGACCACAACCTGCCGACGCCAAGGGGTGGCGGATCCTTTTCGACCCACACTAGGATAACCACCATGAACCTAGACTCTAGCCAGATTCGTAGGTGGAGAGATCCCTCCCCTCATTACTGGGTTGGGGTTGGGCAATGATCAACAGGTGACTGGCAGGGCATCATCGCTGGTGTCAAAGTTGCCTGAGTGGAAATAGATAGCCCATAACGTTTCATATGCAGACCAGATAACCGTGAGGGGTCAATTCCTCATTTCCATCGGATTCCAGTAGTAAGGAAAAAGGCGGTTTATGCCCACCTCTCCAGAAAACAATAAGCAGAAGGCGATGGCTTTTTATGACCTGATGTTTAACCAGTGTCAGCCCGCCGTTGCCGTAGAGCAGTATGTTGGATCCCACTACATTCAGCACAATCCCGAGGTGGCTGACGGCAAAGATGCCTTCATTGCCTACTTTGAGCGGATGGCGGCTGAGTATCCCGGCAAGCAAGTTTTTTTCAAGCGAGCTATTGCCGAAGGGGATTTTGTGGTGCTGCACTGCCATCAGGTTTGGCCAACGGATACCCACAAGGATTGGGCGGGCATCGATATTTTCCGGTTTGATGAGGAGGGTAAGATTGTCGAACATTGGGATGTGTTGCAGCGGGTTCCCCTCACCGCCGCTCACACCAATACCATGTTTTAGAAACAGGTAACCAATTTCCTTGTGGTTGCCGGTGGGCAGTGAATCTTGATATCTCTAAGGAAAATAGACATTTTTTCTTAGCAACTCCTCAAAGTCTTCGCCTCAGCATCGGTCTACAATGATGCTGTTCAAGCCCGTCATGCCTGGAGACAAACGCTCATGGGACAAGCTGAGTTGTTGTGGCAACGCTACCAGGACTGGCTCTACTATCATGCGGGTCTCGATTTTTATCTCGATATCAGCCGGATTGACCTGGATCCCAATCTAATCACCCAATGGCAGCCTCGCCTACAACAGGCTTTTGATGAGATGGAGAAGCTGGAGCAAGGGGCGATTGCCAACCCCGATGAACATCGCCAAGTAGGTCACTATTGGTTACGGGATCCCGATTTGGCACCTTCCCCAACGGTCTCAGCAGAGATTCGCACCGCCATTGACCAGATTGAGCAGTTTGCTGCCCAGATCCACCAGGGATCCCGACTGGCTCCCACGGGACAACCCTTTCAAGATTTGGTGTGGATTGGTATTGGTGGATCGGCTTTAGGTCCGCAGTTTGTGGCCGCAGCCCTTGCCCCGGATCGGCCTCCTCTGGCGATTCACTTTATCGACAATACGGATCCCGATGGCATCGATCGCGTGATGGCGGGGTTAGCGGGTCGTTTGCCCCAGACCTTGGTGGCAGTGGTGTCCAAATCCGGCGGCACTCCAGAACCGCGCAACGGCATGATTGAAATTCAAGCCATTTATCAGCAGTTGGGATTATCCTTTGCCCGTCATGCCCTGGCCATCACCAGTCCCGGTAGCAAGCTAGAAGCGATGGCGCAGCAGGAGGGATGGCTAGGGGTTTTTCCGATCTTTGATTGGGTGGGGGGACGCACCTCTGAGCTATCCGCCGTGGGATTATTGCCCGCCGCCCTCCAGGGGATCCCGATTCGGGAGATGTTGGCGGGGGCAGCTGAGATGGATCAGGCCACCCGTCTGCGCCAACTCCAGGACAATCCGGCGGCGCTTTTGGCTTTAGCCTGGTATGCGGTGGGATCCGGGCAGGGGCAGAAAGATATGGTGGTGCTGCCCTACAAAGATCGCCTGCTGTTGTTTAGCCGCTACCTGCAACAGTTGGTTATGGAATCATTGGGAAAATCCCATGATTTGAGCGGTCGATTGGTTAACCAGGGAATTGCGGTCTACGGCAACAAAGGTTCAACCGATCAACATGCCTACGTCCAACAGCTCCGGGATGGAATCAATAACTTTTTTGTCACTTTTATCGAGGTTCTCCAGGATCGGGTTGGAGATTCTCCCTTGGTGGAAGCGGACGTGACAGCGGGAGATTATCTGAGCGGATTGCTGCAAGGGACTCGCCAGGCTCTCTATGAGAATCAGCGGCAGTCGATTACGGTGACCATTCCCACCGTGAATGCTCGCACGGTTGGCGCGTTAATCGCTCTCTATGAGCGAGCGGTCGGCCTTTATGCCTCCTTGATCCACATCAATGCCTATCATCAACCGGGGGTGGAAGCGGGCAAAAAAGCAGCGAGTGGCGTGTTGGATCTGCAACGGAAACTGATTCATGCCCTCGATCCCACTGGGGGATCCCTTGCGTTGACGGATTTGGCCGAGCAGATCGGAGCCAGCGAGCAGATCGAAATCCTCTATAAAATCGTCCGTCATCTGGCCGCCAATCAACGTCATCTCCAGGTGAGTGGGGATCCCCGTCTACCCTCCACCTGGCAGGTGCGTAAGCGATGAAGCTACTCCCTGAAAAACTAATGAGGCTATTCAAGGATCAGCCATCTTCTCCATCGCCAGCCGCCGGATAGCTCAATTCTTGCGGTAGGTTCACCGAAAAGCAGGTTTCACCCAGTTGACTGGTTACCCAAATTTGACCTTGCATCTGCTCCGTTAAATGCTTGATCAGGGCTAATCCTAAACCTGTGCCCCCCTGTTTCCAGCGATCCCCATTCGGGATCCGATAAAACTTGTCGAAAATACGCCCAATTTCACTGTTGGGAATTTCGACTCCGCTATTGCGAACTTGGAATAAAAACCGTTGGGCTTGATGGCGAATCGCCAGTTCAATGTGGGCGGAGGGAGGGGAATATTTACAGGCATTATTTAACAGTTCCGCCAGGATCCGCCCCAAGCTGGTTCGATCGGTCAAAATCATCGATTCTTGCCCCGTCAGTTGCCAGCTTAGATGCTGCTGCCGTTGTTGCAAGCGAGATTCAAAGGGTTTGAGCAAAACCGGGATCCACTCCAGCAGATCAATCCATTCCCCGTTAAATGGGTGGGATCCCCCTTCTAGTCGTTGCAGATCCAGCAAGTCGTTGATAAGTTCCGTTTCCCGCAAACATTCATCCTGCAAAATTTGTAGATAGCGCATCACTTTTGCTGCCCAGGCCTGTTGGGTATCGATATCAGAAAGTGACAACTTGAGCATATGAATCCCCATTTTCATGTTGGCCATGGGTGTGCGTAGTTCATGGGAAACTGTACTTAAAAAATCATCCTTGAGCAGATTGAGTTGCTGCAACTCTTGCATTTTTCCTTTCAGTTTTAATTCCGCTTGTTTGCGTTCCGTAATATCAAAGGCCGTGCCCAAAATGGCGGGTTCCCCCTTAAAGCGGATCAATCCAGTTGTACAATCTAGCCATTTTTCTTCCCCTGTTTTGGTGACAATTTGAAACTCTTGATGAAAGGATTCGACCCGCCCTTGTAGTGTAGATTGAGCCTGGGCGCGGGCGGTCGCATACAGCGCTTTGGGAAGAAGTTTCCAGAAGGGCATCTGCAACAATTCTTCTCGCTCATAGCCCGTGATCCGACTAGAGGCCACATTCACATCCAAAAAATGGTGGCGAAAGATAAAAATAGCGGAGGTGGCGGTTTCGGCCAAAATCCTGAACTTTTCTTCACTTTCCCGCAGAGCATCTTCCGCCTGTTTGCGCTGGGTGATATCCATGCTGATGCCAATGCCCCCCAAGACATTCCCCTCCCCATCCCGCATGGGCGAAAGCTCCACAAACACACGCTTGGCTGATTCCGTTCCGCCGCCTGTCTCCTCCAGCGCGGACAATCGGGGAGACTCGGCTTCTTCCTCCGGCAAAAGGGATCCCGGCGGCAAAATGGGGTAAACCGTCAACTCCCCTGACCACTTTTCTCCTTGGGCAAGGGCTTGTTTAACCTCCGGGATCTGCTGAGAGGCAAAAGGAATCACATCCTCCAAAAATTCCCCCAGAGCCGCCGCTTCCGAAAGCCCATACAGTTTTTGGGCATAGGCATTCCAATAAATCACCTGTCCCGACAAAGCGGTTGCCACCACGGCGTTATCGACGGTATCCAGCAGTTGCGCCTGCAATTTGAGGGCGGCCACCTGCTTGTTCAGTTGAGCCGTGCGAACCCTGACTTTCCGCTCCAGTTCATCATTGAGGGATTGCACCTGCTGATAAAGTTGAGCCTGCTGAATGGCAATTTCGACCTGAGTAGCCAGCTTTTCCAGCAAACTTTTTTCGTGATCCTCCCAGTAGCGAGTATCCCGACATTGATGCGCCACCAACAGTCCCCACACTCCACCCTTTTGAAAGAGGGGTACGACCAGATGGGCTTTCACCAGTAATCGCTGCTGGAGAAAACTAGCCAGAGGAGGGGAAAGGGTTTGTTCACGGATATCAGAAATGGCACGCACTCCCCCATGTCGATAGAGGCTGTTTAGGTGGTTAAACCAATCCCGCTTGACAACTTGACCCAGGGCTTTCGGCCAGTTGGCCGCCACTGCCTCAGCAATGATCATCCCATCCCCATTGGCTTGAAATTCATAGACTAGGACCCGATCCACCTGAAGCAGTTGGCGCACCTCCGCCGTCGTGGTTTGGAGAATTTCCCTGAGATTGAGGGAGCGACGAATGCGGAGGGCAATTGCCGTCATCACCTGTTCTCGCTCTGCTTGTCGGTGCTGCTGGGTTTCTGCCCGTTTGCGTCCGGTCATATCCCGCACGACAGCCAGAGCCTGCTCCTCTTCACAAACCACTAGACGGGCTTCAAATTCTTTCTTGTCCAATCCGAACATCAGTTGATATTCAAAGATCTGCATATCCCCTGTGTCGAGGGTGGTCTGGATGTGCCGCAAAAAGGTCTGAGCCACATCCACCGGCAAGACCTGCTCCAGGCGTTGTCCGATCAGGTTGGGGGCAGGCAACAGCAGCAGTTTGCTATCCCCGCGACAGTCCAGGTATTCTCCACTGCGGCTAAAGCGAAACATCAAATCGGGGGTGGCATTGAGGATCGCGGTATTGCGGGCTTCACTCTGGCGCAGGGCGGCTTCCGTTTGTTTGTGTTGGGTGATGTCGCGGAAGGTAACCACGACCCCACTAATCTGGGACTCCGCATCTCGAATTGGGGCGGTACTGGCGGAAATAAATCGTTCACAGCCGGTTTTGCTGATCAAAAGGGTATGGCGGGGTAGACCGATCACCTGCTGTTGCTGCATCACCTGCCCCACCAGATCAGGGGGAACGTGGCGAGTTTCTGCATGGACAATCTGGAGGACTTGCGACAGGTGTTGCCCTATGGCCTCAGCGGGATCCCATCCCGTAAGATGGGCAGCCACCGGATTGAGTTGCTGAATGTGCCCTTGCCGATCGGTGGTGATGACCCCATCCCCAATACTGGCTAGGGTGATGGCTAACCGCTCTTTTTCTGCCGCCAAGGCCAGTTCTGCCCGTTTGCGCTCCGCCAAGTCCTGTTGAGCGGCTTGATCGAGGCGCACATGAGCCAGCGCCAGCGCCGCCAGTTGAGCAAACTGCTCGAGGAGGTGGATTTGCTCAGGGGAAAATCGCTGCCGGGGATCCCGATGTGCTACCCCTAACACCCCCACCACCTCAGCTCCAGCCTGGGATCCGGTTTTGAGGGGAACCCCCACGGTTGCCCGCCGTTGGGTGGCAAAATGAGGGGGACGCTCCGACCAAGCGCTATAGTCCGTAATTAACAACGATTGCCCCGTTTGCCAAACTCGCCCCGACAAGCCCTCCCCCCAGCCTAGGCGAAACCCCACATCCGCCTGAGAGGGGCCGATCCCCACCTTGAGTTCTAAATAATGGGTAGGAGGAGACGAGGCAGCCGGATCCACCACTGTCTCCACTAAAAACATGAAGCCTTCGGGGGTGCCCAAAACCTGGGAAGCCTTTCCCACAATGGTTTGCAAAACATGGGCAAGATCCAACTGAGCATCCAAAAGCGCCAGACTGGTTTCATGCAGAGCGGCCAGATAGGCGTTGCTCTGGCGCAGTTGATCCTCCGAGCGCTTGCGATCACTGATATCGCGGCAGGTAAAAATCACCCCCCCCACGACGGGATCCGATAACAAATTACGGGCAACAGTTTCCACATAAACCCAGTGACCCTGTCGGTGGCGCAAACGATAGTGATGGGTGAGTTCCACAACCGGATGCGCCAACAGATCTTGCCAAAATCGTTGGCAATCCACCAGATCGTCGGGGTGAACAAACGACCAAAAATCTAGGTTGATCAAGGATTCCGGTCGATAGCCCAACATTTTTTCGACAGCAGGACTGACATAACGGAGGATGCCCTCCAGGGTGTGAATGGAGGTGATATCCGAGGAGCTTTGAATCAGGGAACGAAAGTATTCTTCACGGCGAGCCAGCATCCGCTCAGTTTTTTGTTGTTGGTCGATGCTGACCGTCATCGAGCAAACTCCAATGATCCGCCCATCTTCCGCCACAATCGGGTTGTAGTGGAACTCATACCATTGGTCATGATCGGTTTGCCCCCGAATGGCTCGCTCGAACCGTAAGCTCTCCCCCTGCAAAACCTGTCGAAAATCCGCCTCAAAAGCTTGTCGATTCTGGGGATGCACATAGGCAAAAATCGATTGCCCTACCTCAAGTTGACATCCCCAAACGGTCTGAATCCAGTTGATGGCAGTTTGATTGAAGGCTTGAATGGTGAATCGATAATCGATCAATAAAACCGATTGCAAGCTGCTGTCAAAGAGTGCTTTGAGATGAGGAGGAATGCCGGGAAAGGGGGCGGCGCCGGACTGGGGTTCCAAAGCAAAAGAAATGGGGGAATTGGGATCCCTGTCCACCATCCGTGGGTATGGCTCGGCTTCTTCCAGACTGGAGGGGAGGCTGAGGTTGAGGGGCAGGGGGGGGTCAGACATGGCGGGATCCCTTCTCTAACTCTGCGCGCAATCTTGTTTATCCTATCTCTGAAGTTCCCCAACCGTGCCTAGTCATGAGTTGGCACGATCCCTAGCTTTATTGAGAATAGCATTGAGACCTCATAAAAACTACGATTGAAGGCAAAGGAACGCAAATAGCAAGAAAAGTGAGAAGCGAAGAGATTAGGTGAGTTATCTTGTGGAACATGTGAATATATTATCTCCATTAGGAAGGTGTTCCTTGAGTCCAATCTCCCATTTTTGTACTATCTTTTTAGGTAGTTTTTGTCTGTTTTTTAGGACGTTATAACTAGATTGAGAAATAAATTAGGACGATTATCCTAGTCACGATTTGGAAATAATTGGTATATAGTATGAAGAGTTGTTTTGAAAAAAAATATGGGCACTAAGCTGATGAGAATAAACATTCATTGCAACCAATTTGACTTATCCCCGTCTATTGATCAATTTATCGTTAGGAGCTTTAAGAAACCAGGATTTATGAAAATAGGGATCCATTTTCTTCTCGGATGGATTGCCATTGGTTTTGGTATGACAGGATGTGGATTTGATGCCACTTCTACCTCAACCTCCTCGACAGAAAACAGTGAGACTCAGTTGGGGTCCGTTGCAAATGGCAGCTTTGAAACTTGTGATTTCACTGATTGGCAGACAATAGGGGATGTCTCCATCCAGCAGGATATTTTTGATAGTTCCCCCTCAGATGGGGAGTGCCAGGTTCTATTATCCAACCGACCGGATCCCCTAAGTGATACGGATCCCTTCTCAGATGAGGAGGCTGTCACGATTACTCAATTAACCGCTTTTTTAGGAATCAGTACCAGTGCTCTAGATAGTCTGTTAGATCAACCTCCTGCTGGAGAAGGTTCTGCCATTCGAACCAGTTTTCAGGCTAGTGATGGACAGGCTCTGAGTTTAGATTGGAATTTTCTAACGATGGAGCTGGAGCAAAATCAAGTTGCTGACGATAGCATTTTCATAACTATTTCACCCCTGTTTTCTTCTCCTCAAAAATTAGCTGGGGTGATTGACTATTCTAGTGTATTTGAGGAATCAGATAGTGTGTTTGCCCGTGCAACTGGATTTGTTCGCTATACATCTCCCCCTCTAGAGGAGGGAACCTATATTTTAGGAGTTGGTATTGTTGATGGAGGCATCGCCACGGGATCCGATCAAAATGTTGATTCGGCGGTATTGGTGGATCGTATTCAATTGGAGTAAGATTTTTGACCCTGGGCTTTCGGTTCTAAAATTCTCCTCTCCAATGGAGAGACTGACCTACGATTACTGCTATTGGAAGTCTGGGACAATAGTCCTAAGCGGGTAGCCATACTATTGAGAACATAGCCTCTAGAAAAAATGATGACATTCCCTATAAAGTAGGCTGTATGTCGATGGAGACTAATCAGCGTTGTGAGTTTGGGGATCCCTGGAGTGGCTCGTTCTTTTCGTTTGCCTCTTTATTTGGAATGGATTCTATTGGGGATCGCCTCCCTCAGCTTGCTTCCGTTGGGGGGACAAGCCGTAGAAAGCTTTTTTTTACCCCTATCGTTAATCAAGCCTAGCTCCTGGTTGATGGGGGTCACGCTATTGCTGTTTGGGTTATTGGGATGGCAGCTACCGAATAGGCAAGGACGGGGCAAGTGGCTTTATACCCTGGTGCAATTTTTTCTAATTTTTCTATTGATTTTATCGGGTGGGCGTAGTCCCACATTATTCCCAGCACTTCTCCTAATTGTCGTGATCCGCAGTTGCTTAATTTTTGGCTGGCCTGAACAAATTGCAATTGGACTTTCTGCATTCGCGATGTTTCTCTTGTCGTGGTGGATCCCATTTCAAAGTATGGGGCAGATTGCTCCCATTCAAGTGCCAAAATTGGCCTCTGTTCCTTTTGATTATCGAGGTGAAATCCATAATATTTTGATCTCGCTTATTCTCAATTCTGCTATTTTATTTGCTCTAGTTTTGGTGTTTGTCATGATGCTCATGAATGCTATGATCTCAGAACGACAAAGCCGTGAGAAATTAAGCCAAGCTCATCATCAGTTGCAGGCTTATGCGTTACGAATTGAAGATCAAGCTACGCTGCAAGAACGCAACCGAATTGCTCGTGAAATTCATGATGCCCTCGGACATGCCCTCGCTGCTCAGATCATTCAACTGGATAATGCCCTCTTTTTTATCGAATCTAGCCTGGAGAAAGCTCGCTCCTTCTTGTTGGAGAGCCGCAAACTAGCCGCCACCGCTTTGCAAGAAGTGCGCTATTCGATCCGTGCCATGCGCTCGGATCCTTTACAAAATCGATCACTGGAGGTGGCTCTTTCTCAACTGGTCAGGGAGTTCGAGCAAACCAGCCAAATCTCTACCCAGATCGAGATCGAAATTCTCACAACCCTCTCTAATGAACTCAATATAGCGATCTTTCGGATTATCCAGGAAGCTCTCACCAATATCCAAAAACATAGCCAAGCTAGCCACGTAAAAGTACGCCTGCAAGCCAACTCAAAAATTCTCTATGCCTTGATCGAAGACAATGGAAAAGGATTTGATATCCATCAAAATACTACTGGATTTGGTTTGCAGGGGATGCGAGAGCGAACAGCCCATTTATCCGGTCAATTTCACATACTAACAGCTCCCAATCAGGGTTGCCGACTTTCTGTTTATATCCCTCTCCTTAGGACTTCACTATGACGGTTGCTTCCCCCTATTCTCAAGGTTTTACGATGGTTCAGGTGCCTGATTTTCCTCCTATCTCCCTATTATTGGTGGATGATCAGATAATCATTCGTCAAGGATTACGTAGCCTCCTTGAATCCCAAACCGATTTTCGGGTTGTGGGTGAAGCGGACAACGGACAAACGGCTATTGAGCAAACCCACTTACTCCGTCCCGATTTGGTGTTGATGGATATCCGTATGCCAGGAGTGGATGGGGTGGCAGCCACCCGTGCTATTTGTGAAGCTGGATTGTCCAGCAAAATTCTGGTTTTGACAACATTTGACCATGATGAATATGTTTGGCAGGCGATGCGCTGGGGAGCGAAAGGATATCTTCTCAAAGATACGCATCCCGAAATCTTGGCTCAGGCAATCCGGCATGTCCATCAAGGTCACACACAAATGGGGCCAGGACTGTTTGAAAAGTTATTACAGGGATCCCTAGCCCCGGCTCCGGCTCTTCCCCCGATTGAGCTACCCCCCGGCTGGTCAGAATTAACGGCACGGGAGCGGGAAGTGTTGGAGTTGATAGCGAAGGGATCCAGCAACCGCGAGATTGCTCACGCCCTCTATATCTCAGAAAAAACTGTGAAAAATCATGTTACCAGCATTCTGGGGCGACTAGGCTTGCGGGATCGCACCCAGGCGGCTTTACTGGCTCGTTCCCTCCTCCCCTGAGATCTGGAGATCCAAACATAATCTGCCCCAAAATTTGTACAAAGCTCTCCACGGTCTCTCGTCAATTCAATAACGCCTGCATAAGCCTATACACGATATGGGCTGTCAATGTAATATCCTTTAACAGTTAAAGTGGGTTGTAATCGAAAGCTTTCCTCACGCTGTATAGTTGCCCTATAAGAGTTGTTTTTATATAAATTCACAATGATTTCTATAGCAATCAGGAACGATACATGATATTTCTTAGCTCCTCTCTCCTGCCCTGGCAGGGGGTCTGGGGGTGAGGGCTGCTTACAATTCACGACAGATTGTTATATTCTCAGATAGACACGGCTTTCCCAAGCATCCAAGATTAAGTTTAGCTTTAATTGAATTACCTTTTTATCTCACAGGCTGGAAAAATCCATTCGTTTTTTATTTATAAATCTCATCATCCCCATAACTTTTTAAGTTGAATTATGTCTTTATAAGTTAAGAGTCAATTTTTTTGAGAACCAAATTTACTCTGAAAATGTTACTCCATTATCAAATTGAGTTACTATTAGGCAGTCTGGAAGAAAGATTACAAGTTCTAAAGACAATTGCTAGGTAAAACTGGATTACCCCATTCAGATATTTTTGCTGGTTCAACTGGATAATTCGGAGAAATGCAGGGAACCCTGAGAATTAGGGATCCGTCTAGGCTGGAATAGTGTTCTCCCAAGTAACCCACCGACTGATGCTAACCCACAGAATAAGGGTGGGATTCATTTGGCATCATTTGACAATTGAGTGAGTCAGACCTCGCTGAACCAAACCCTGGCCGTGAAACAATATCCCTACAACACCATAATCGGATTGAGGTGAGGAAAATGCGTGGATTTTTAGGTTGGAATCAGTTAACAGCCGTGGCAGCCGTGGTGGTTGCTGGCAGCTTGACCCCTATCCCCAGTTGGGCACAACTGAGTGATATCAACACCTATTGGGGATCCCAATATATCTCCAGTCTGGCGAATCAACAGGTGATCGGCGGCTTTCCCGATGGCACTTTTCGTCCCAACGATCAGGTGACCCGTGCCCAGTTCGCCACCATTGTTACCAAAGCCTTCGGTCTCGATACCAATGTTCCGCCCAGGTCCTTTGTGGATCCCATCCCCAGTTGGGCAGCTCCTTCCATTAATGCCGCTGCGGCAGCTAATTTTGTCTCAGGCTTTCCCGATGGTACCTTTCGTCCCAACGATGTCTTGACACGGGCACAGGCCATTACCGTTTTGACCAAAGCAGCGGGAGTAACTTCGATTGATCCAGCTCAGGTGGAATCAGTGCTGAGTATCTATACCGATCAGGGATCCATCCCTAACTTTGCTCGTCCCCCCGTTGCCACCGCCACCCTAGAAAGTTTGCTGGTTCTCTATCCCAACCCCAATTTCATCAATGCCACCGCCGTTGCTACTCGTGGAGAAGTAGCCGCCCTCACCTATCAAGCCTTGGCAAAAGCCGGACGAGTTCCCAATTTACCCCCCCCAGTGGGAGCAACCATCCCAGGAGGATTAACTACTGGCATCGGAGAAACTGTGGCGACCCCCACGCCAGAGGTACCGGTAGAAACCCTGGCTGGTGCCCCCACTGTGTCTGAGATCTTTACCCGCGACAACCTGAGCACCCTCAAACCGGGCGATACGATCACCGTATTTGTGGTGGGATCCCCTGGGGCAACGGGTACCTTCTCCATTCCCGGCATTGTAGAAAACTTACCCCTCCAGGAAAGCCGCACCGGTCAGTATGAAGGCAGTTATACCTTCCGCACCCAAGACAGAGCGGCCAAGACCTCCATCATTGCCCGTCTGGAGCAATCTGGACTCGTGACCACCAGCCAGTTGCCGAACCAAACCATCACTATCGGGCAGGTGACGGATGCCGTTTTTCCCACCATCAGCAAGCTTTCCCCCCCCCCTAATAGCACGGTGACGGATGCAGCTCCAGAAATTTCTGGGGAATTTAGCGATGACAAAGGCATCGACCTGAATAGTTTTGTTTTGACAGTCAATAACCGCGATGTCACTCGCCAAGCCCAGCTCAGCAAAAACTCCTTCCGGTTTAAGCCGTCTCAACCCCTTCTCAAACGACGGCCTGTGGTAGTCACGTTACAAATTGCTGACACCAGTGGCAATACAGCCCTCCAAGAATGGGCTTTTACAATCGAAACCTCTAGCGCACCTGCGCCTACTGCAACACCTACTCCCCCACCTGCACCCACTGCAACACCTACTCCCCCACCTGCGCCCACTGCAACACCTACTCCCCCACCTGCGCCCACTGCAACACCACCTGCGCCGACTGCAACACCTACTCCCCCACCTGCGCCTACTGCAACGCTTACGCCTACCCCTGAGGCTGCTGCCACTCCATCAACAACAGAGCCAACACCGACCACGGCTGAAACCACACCAGCAGTAGAGGTTACTCCAACCCCTGAAGCTCCTGCCCCGGATGCCACTAGCCCCGCACCGCCAACCGCCAGTCCTTAACAGGTCTGGGATGGGATCCCTTCTGCACTTCTGCCTAGGAGGGATCCCTTGCTTCGGGTAAACCTTGATTTAAGGTCTCCAGCAACTTACGAATCACCCGCGCTTCCGATAACCACGCCTCGGAGGATTGGGGGATCCCTTGCAAAAATTGTTCAAGATCCTGACGGGCTTCCGCCCACCGTCCCAACTGATAATAAAGAAGCCCCCGATCCCGCCATTCCAACAGAGCCTCCGGGACGAGCACTAAGATACGTTCCACGCAGGCTAAACCTCGCTGCAGGTCTGCTTCCGCTAAATAAATATGTTTGAGATTGGTCAACATCCGCACCAAGAAAAAGCGATGGCTAACGGGCTGTAAAAATTCGGGCTGAAGTTTGGCGTGTTCTCCATAAACTTGTGCCAACCGCTCCTGACAATCCTCCGTAAATAAGAGATTTCCCTCATGAAAGGCATCCACATAAATGCCCACTTCAGCAAATTCAGGACGGATCAAAAAGTGTCCCGGCAGGCCAATCGGCACCATCGGAAAATCAACGCGACGGGCAATTTCCAAATAAACCAACGAGAGGGTAATCGGGATGCCGGTACGCCGCTCGATCACCTCATTCAAAAAGCTATTGCGCGGATCATAATAGTCGGTGGTATTGCCACGGAAACCCAAATCCCTAAACAAATATTGATTGATTGTTTGAATGACTTTCAGGGGATAGCGCTGCGGAGGCAATTGCTCCAAAACCTCCTCAGCCATCGCATCCAATGCCGCTATATACTCCTCAACATCAAGATGGGGATATTCTTCTTGGGCGATATAAAGAGCTGCACTTGCCAATGAAATGTGAGAATCTGGCTGTTGAACTTCTTGGTATAATCGATAGCGAGCGAGCGGCAGATTCATAAATCATCTCTGGGTCATGCAACATCACTGACCAGGGGGATGGGGATCCCTAGCTAGCACCTACTCCTACTCTGTGAATGAATCCTTTGGCATCCGTGAAGCGTTCCATATTGAATGGATACCCAGCTAAAATTCTAAGCATTCCCTGCGTAGCGAAGCAAAGTGCCATTTTGTCCCAAGATGAAACCTTTTTGGGGTTGAGGGAAACTAATAGTATAGAAATTAGCAGGAACATTGCTAATTTTGCGGGCTTGTTCCCACGTTTTTCCGCCATCGGGACTGTGGATGAGTAAGGCACTCCCCCCCACCACCCACAAGTTTTGAGGATCCTGGTAAGCTGCCCCCAAATAGCCAAAACTTAGGGCTTTACCGGGACGAATCCCCTTATTCCAATGGCCTGACTCTACATCATCAGTCAAGGTAATCTCGGCTCCTTGGTTGAGCTTCCAAGCAATCCCATCGGGGCCAAAACCCATGTTTTGAATACGGCGAGAACTTTCTCTGGGAAAGGGTTTCCAGGCTTGGCTAGCAGGGCTGTAGAGAAAATAAAAGCTCCCCCGTGAGGATACGGCTAAATAAGCCCCATCTTCTCGCCGTGCCACGTTCTTAATCACACCAATCGAGTCAGCCACCATGGCTTTCCAGGTTTTGCCATCATCCTGGGTGCGGTAGATAGCCCCCACATTGCTGACCATCTCGGCACTATGGGATCCCAATGCGGTCACTTTGAGCGGTTCACCGGGTAGCTTGCTGCTCAGAATGATTTGTGACCAATGGGATCCACCGTCTTCGGTATGTAATAACACTTTCGGCTCCCCCACTATCCAACCCTCATCTCCCGCAAAGCTAACCGAGGTGAGGTAATAGTCTGGGTTGCTGGTTTCTAAGGTGTGGGGCTGCCAGTTAACTCCACCATCTCGGGTTTCTAGCAATGTGCCCTTATCCCCGACAATCCATCCATGATTGGCATCCGTGCCCGTGAAAGCAATATCGAGCAGGGTATTTTGGATGGGGAGATCCACCACCTGCCACTCCACCACCCGCATATTGGGCAATCCAGCAGCCATTAAGAAAAAAGCCAGGGCAACCATCAAGAAACGTTTCAGCATGATCCATCCATCAAAATAGCGATCAACACTCAGGCAGACACTTTCAGTCAGGTCGAAAACCAGATACCCAGAACCACCCATTGAACAATGGCAGGTAGCTGAGGAGATTGGGGTTATTCCACAAAATAAAAACTCATCAAAAACAGGAACCCCACCGTCAACCCCAAAAAGATCAGCAGATTTTTCTGAGCAGGAGTCATGACATTGACGCCTAGCCCATACCCCAGATTTTCCTGAAACCCAGAGGGCTTGCCTTTGGCTCCCACCGCCTCAAATTGGGTGGCATCTGCCGAACATACCGGACAACGCCAACCTTTGGGCAGATTCATAAACGGGATCCCGGCTGGAATTTGACCCTGTTGATCTCCCTTAAGTGGCTCGTAGATATAGCCACAGGAGCGGCATTCATAGCGCAACATCCGCGCCGGGTCACTCCATTCCGCATCGGTGGCGTCTTCTGCTAACTCGATAATGGGAGGCTCGGTGGGCAGAGGCTCCGCCACCGGATCAAGCTCCTGACTAGCCATAGCCGGGGATCCCTTCCGAAAAAACACTTCTGTCCTGAGTCTTATTATGAGTGGCTTCGTTACAAAAATCTACTTGATTCGTCGAATTTTGATAAATCTGAGAGGATAGAGGCTAGGTTACCTGACCAAACTTCAGGGCTTCTACAGAGCTTTACAGAGAGCAGAGCCGTTTCGTCTGGCTATCCCCGACCCTATATGGCGACTAACTATGGCGATTAAAGATCAACCGCAACCCTCCCGTCCCCGCCTGATTGGGAATATTTTATTGTTGGTGTCAGGACTGTTTTTGTTAGCTAATCTTTTCCTGCCCATGATCCTAGGGCCATCTATCCCAAGAGTGCCCTACAGCCTATTTATTGAGCAAGTGGATGATGGGGAAGTAGCACGAGCCTCGATTGGGCAAAATGAGATTCGCTATCAATTGCGGGGAAAAGACAACGAAATCGGTCAGGTTTTGGCCACTACCCCGATTTTTGACCTAGAACTACCCAACCGTCTAGAGGCCAAAGGGGTTGAATTTGCGGCTGCCCCTCCCCCCAAAAATAACTGGTTTGGCACCATTTTGAGCTGGGTGCTCCCTCCCCTAATTTTTGTGGGGATCTGGCAGTTTTTCTTGGGCAGGGCAGGAGCAGGTGGCCCACAGGGGGCACTTTCCATCACCAAGAGCAAGGCCAAGGTTTATGTGGAGGGAGAATCCACGAAGGTCACCTTCGCAGATGTGGCGGGGGTAGAAGAAGCCAAGGCGGAGCTGGCGGAAATTGTCGAGTTTCTCAAGTCTCCCCAACGATTTTTGCAAATTGGGGCGCGGATCCCCAAAGGTGTCTTGTTAGTTGGCCCGCCCGGCACTGGCAAAACCCTCCTAGCCAAAGCGGTAGCCGGGGAAGCGGGGGTGTCTTTTTTTAGTATCTCCGGCTCCGAGTTTGTTGAGCTATTTGTCGGGGCAGGAGCCGCACGGGTGCGGGATTTATTTGAGCAGGCCAAGAAAAAAGCTCCCTGTATCATTTTTATTGATGAGTTAGATGCCATTGGCAAGTCTCGTAGCTCCGGCGGCTTTTATGGGGGCAATGATGAGCGCGAACAAACCCTCAATCAGTTGTTGACAGAGATGGATGGGTTTGCGGTGGGGGATGGAACGGTGATCGTTTTAGCTGCCACTAATCGCCCTGAATCTTTGGATCCAGCTCTATTGCGTCCTGGGCGTTTTGATCGGCAAGTTTTGGTAGATCGCCCCGATCTCTCCGGTCGTCTGGCTATTTTGCAAATTTATGCTCGCCAGGTCAAGTTGGGGGAGGATGTCGATTTGAAGATGATTGCCACCCGTACTCCTGGATTTGCGGGGGCGGATCTGGCCAATCTGGTGAATGAGGCCGCTCTCTTGGCTGCCCGCAATCGTCGTGAAGTGGTGGCGCAGGCGGATTTTGCGGAGGCGATTGAACGGGTGGTGGCGGGCTTGGAGAAAAAGAGTCGAGTGCTCAGCGACAAGGAGAAAAAGATTGTGGCCTACCACGAAGTCGGTCATGCCCTGGTGGGATCCCTAATGCCTGGAACCAGCCAGGTGGCTAAAATCTCGATTATTCCTAGGGGGATGGCTGCCCTCGGCTACACCCTCCAACTGCCCACCGAAGATCGCTTTTTGATGGATGAGGGCGAATTGCGGGGACAAATTGCTACCCTCTTGGGGGGGCGCTCCGCTGAGGAAATCGTCTTTGGCAGCATCACGACAGGCGCAGCCAACGATCTGCAACGGGCTACGGATCTGGCAGAGCGGATGGTAACCACCTATGGCATGAGCAAGGTGCTAGGGCCGCTCGCCTACGAACAAGGTCAGCAAAATGCTTTTTTGGGAGGAGGAATGCCTAGCCCCCGTCGTTCGGTGAGTGAACAAACCGCCGAAGCCATTGATCGGGAGGTAAAAGACATTGTCGAACAAGCCCATCAACAGGCGCTCGATATCCTCAACCGAAACCGTGATCTCTTAGAGGCTCTGGCTCAACAGCTACTCGACAAGGAAGTGATCGAAGGGGATCCCTTACAACAAATGTTGGGGCAGGTGAAAGCACTACCGGGGTGATCGAAGGGGATCTGGAGCTTATCGTGATCAGCCTAGATCGAAAGGTCTCCATTCCGATCGAGTGGGAGATCCGCGGGGGCAGGCTGGTCAGCCAGATGGCGGCGCTGCTCAAGTTGTTGCAAAATTTCGGCGTGCTTTTGGCGGGTAATCGGATAAAAAACAGCCAAAAGGGATCCCAGAATTAAGGCAAGAGCGGGAAGTGGACCGATGGCTATCCGAATAGCCAAGAGAGCGGAAGCAGGCTGGCTAGGGGGGGCTTGTCCGGCAACCGATGAAACAAAGCCCGACCACTCTAAGGCCAATCCGACCAAAAACAGTCCGATCGCCAGTCCGACCTTTTGAAACAAGACCATAAAGGCATAAAAAACCCCTTCCCGCCGCTGTCCGGTTTGTAATTCGTCCACCTCAATCACATCGGGAATCATCGACCAGGGAATTAGATAAGCCGTCGATACCCCTACCCCTGCCAGAACCGCTAGAACCAGCAACAGGCCAGATTGTCCTGGCTGTAGACTAACCAATCCGATCTGAGCTACGATCCACACCCCCATGCCCAACAGATAAACAGCTTTTTTGCCAATTCGTTGACTGACTTTGTTCCAGACAAACAACATGACCAAAGCGGTTCCCTGCACCGCTAAAATCGTCAAAGCCGTCCAACTGCTCTGCAATCCCATCCAAAAGGTGATGTAGAAGGGAATGATGCTGGCCGTAAACTGTACCCCCAACCAAGAGCAGAGATACAACCCAATCACAAACAAATAGGGGCGATTAGAGAGGGCAATCCGAATTTGGTTCCAGACGGGGACCTCCTCCTGCTCTGGCGCAAACTTTTCTTCGGTTCCCCAAAAACACCAAAACAGGGGGAGAACCGACAGCAGTGACCACAGGCAACCTGCTACGAAATAGCCCGTCCCTTCATTGGCAAAGCTGGCCACAATTAACGGATGCAATACCCCGGACAACAAACTGCCCCCAATGGAAAAGGCAAAGCGAAAATTGGATAGGCTAGTGCGCTCATCATAGTCTTGGGTCAGTTGGGGGGTCAGCGCTGTATAGGGAAGGTTGACCGCCGTATAAAAACTGTTGAACAAGATAGCCACCAGCATATAGTAGGCAAATAGCCAACCCGGTTGATCAGGAAATGGCACAACCCATTGCGCCAGGAAGGAAAGCCCAAAGGGAATCGCCCCAAACAAAATCCAGGGACGGCGGCGACCCCAGCGACTTTGGGTGCGGTCACTCAACACCCCCACAATCGGATCGTTGATAGCATCCCAGACTTTGCTCAAGGCTAAAATACTGCCCGCCAAACCCGCCGACAGGCCAGCTACATTCGTCAAAAAAGGCAAGAGAAAGAATACCAAGATGTTGGCGGTAATAGCGGGGCCGAGATCCCCAGCCCCGTAGGCCAGCTTGGAGCGTAAACTCAGTTTTTGCGTAGTCATGTTCATATCTCAGTTTATTAAGAATCATGTCATGGATTAAAAGGCCAATGGCGTTGGATAGGTATATCCTCTATTGAGTATTTCGTTTATCAATGTTAAAACTTAGAAATAGAGGTAAAGCACGGCAACAAAATCTTTTCCTCGCAAAAGTATTGTTACACTACCATTTTTCGGTTCCTTTCGGAACCCGAATTTTTGACGGTTTGATTTTAAAAAGTTTCATGGTGATCAGGGGGGTCAATAGCTCCAACAAAACGACCTCAATTTTGATGTGACCAAATTTCACTGGGAAGACGGCAAAATCTTATTGATTAAGTACTGTAATCCCGCCTCAAAAACCTGTTGAGTTTTTTAGATGAAACTGATATATTCCTTGCGGTTATGCACAAATTCTTCGGCAGGAGGATAAGACATTGGTCAGGAGAAGGAAGCGCAAAAGTCGTCGCAGGCAAGAAGGCCGCAAGATCCTAGAGCATATTCCCCAGTTTAATTTGGAGAGTGGTGAGGAGAAATCCGTCACGGCTGCTCGAAAATATATTCATGATCAATCGATTGCTCCTCCCGCTCTCATTGTGGTTCGGAGAAATGAGCATACTATTGATCGATTCTTTTGGGCTGAAAAGGGATTGTTTGGTGCTCAATATGTAGAAGAAAATCACTTCCTCTTCCCCAGCTTGAGACCTTCTGAATCTGCTCCCTCCAGTAAATCTGAAAAAGTTCCTGCTTTGTCTCGCTAAATGGGCAAAGCTGGGAGCATTGAGATGATTGTGTCTGTTATTAAGTCTATTAAGTTTTAACTAAAAATGGGATCCAGGCGGTCAGTTGGCTACCTGGATTTTTTCTTTCCTGCCTGTTTCCTGGGGATCCTGCCCCTAGTCAACCCCTGCCCAGCCAACGCTAAACGGGTGATCAGGAAGAGGCCGAGACAAAAACCTCATCAAGGGGAACTTCTAGAGCATCAATCACTTTTGTCCAAAAATTCATAAACCCAATCAGGGCGGTCAGCTCCACTAAATCTTCATCAGTCCAGATGGCTTTTAGCTGTTCAAAAAAACTGTCGGTCACCGTCATGCTGGGAACCGTGATGCGTTCAGCATATTCCAGGGCTAATTTTTCGGCTTGGGAAAAGAGAGCACTGGTGCGGGCTTGGGCTACGGCAGCGGTTTTGGCAGGACTGGCCCCATGCTTCTCGGCTTGTAGGGTATGGTAGGGCAAACAATAGTGACGACAGCCATTGATCTGGGAGATGCGGATGCTCACCAGTTCTTTGAGTTCTTCCGAGAGATTGGGGTTGGGAGCATGAATAGCTCCGTAGAGGGTCATGACCGCCCGCATCAGTTGTGGTTTGTGAGCCATAGCCCGTAGGGGGTTGAGGGCTGTACCGTAGGCTTTTTCTAAGCTCTCGTAGACTTTTTGCAGTTGCTTGTCAGCCTGGTCATAGCTAACCAAAGGGATCCGCATCGACATTCCCCGAATAAACAAATCTGAATTTACCGCGTTTTTGCCTGCTTAGGAAAGGGATTTGGGTGGGGAGAGAGGGAGCTAGCGTTGCTTGAGTACTAGGAGGGTAATATCGTCTAGCCCGTCACCTCTAGTGCGAGGGCTTTTGGGTGCCAGGGATGGGCACGGGCATCAAACTTAACATCATAGGTTCGCAAACAACTCGCCTCGATTGCCTTGTTCATCGAGAGCATAGTAGTCTCCGCGGAACTGGTTGCTTGGATCGTTAATGACCAGTTGCAGGGATCCCTGCGGGCTGCGATAAACCCCGATAAAAGCCCCATCTTGAGCAGAGCCAAAATAGATCCAGGTGACTTGCGGAAATACTTGAATTTGTTCCCAGAGATAATACTCACTTTCTCGATTTTGGGTGCGAAGGATCCCCTGTTTAACGGCTGATATATTCAGTTGGTTAATACTTTCAGAAGTTTCTAGAAAACTATCCAATTTCTCTTCAATCTGACGACTGATGCTGTGTTGCAGTTGAGTCACCACATCATTGACCGCCTGCTGTCCATTACGAAGAGAAAGCCACCCGGTCAAACCAACGGCTAAGGCAATTTGCGAGAGAAAGGGAACCACCAAGATAAGGCGTAGGGATGGCGAGAAACTCTGCCCCCAAAGCTTGGAATGGACTAGGCTTGAGAGCATAAAATTTATAATTTTCGTGAGCATAAAGGGATCCCTTTGATGATTCCCTAAGCCATCCCAAAAATCAACAGGGTGGCCTGTTATGATTTATGCTGAGTCCACGCAGACATTGTTTTTAGGGTTATGTTATGTTGTAACTACTGGCTAGTTAGCCCTCAAGTTATCTATGGGAAGCGGTTGAGACGTTACTTGTAGTATGTGATCGTTAGGTAACTGTAAGTTCTCAGTTGGGGTGAGTTGAGAGATTGTCGCTGGAGTGGGAGACCAGAACTTAGGGTTAGTAATAAGAGCGATCGCATAAGCCAAAGATTGAGCAAGTTCAGGTTAGTCATTCATCAGACAGCGATAGGAGGGAAAAGATATGATACGGCGTAACCAAAAACGGTTGGCCATTCGCAGCTATGTTAAGAGTCTCGGTCCCCAACTCCGGAAGCGATATGGAGCATCTAGGTACTACACCCCAGAGCAGGTTAAAGCAACAGTCCGAGAATACCATTTGAATTCAAATTGGTTATCCTATGCACTCTGTATGTACTGTGACTACGATAGCTTCATTCAATACCATTTTGATATCGGTGAGACATGCGATTATGGAGCCATGCAGAGTGAGATAGCAGGGCAATTTTCCCGTAATCATGCGTCGTTTAATAAAGGTAATGCTTCAATGGTTAACGGCGACGTAACCAGCTACGGCTATGGATGGGTTGCTGGTGGCTTTAGTGGTAGTGATTGTGGTGGTGGCTTTGATAGTGGAGGGAGTTGTGATGGTGGAGGAGGTTATTGAATTAGCCGCTCGCCCAGCAGCTCCAGACGCTTCTGGTTAGATCTGCCATTCTGGTACAGCGGACTCACAAACACTGTGATCCTAGATTTCAAGCTATTGACCCTTGCTGACCAGGGACATTATTGCTTGTTGTTTAAGGTTGCTCCAATGATTTTTCGATGGCTTCCACCTGCTGTTTTTGCTGGTTAACCGTTTGCTGCAAATTTTGCTGCAACTGATCTTTTTCCTGAATCTGTTTGATTTGCTGAATGGGAGTGCTAGCAGGCAGGGATCCGGGATCTGGGGGTTTAGGGACAAATCCTGTGGCAATCAAAAATCCCGCTAAAACGAACAGCCCTACGATCAAAAGCCCAGCCATAATCTATCCTCATTGGGACAGCCAAATTACACTCATCAGCAAAGCCACCAGGATAATTAGCAAAAGTGCCACCCCCATCCTTTAGGCTCCTGTCATCAGACCGCCACTCAGTTTGCGAATGGCGGTTGCCGCCACATCACTGTAGCGCAACTCTCCCGCTAGAATCTGCCCCATACGACGGGTAGCGGCAGGGCGCTTCACCCCGATGCGATAGGCCACCCCTGGCAGGCGATAAAACACAGATGCGATTCGCTTTGCCCAGCGCATCTCGGATCCCCATTCCTGCTGGACTTGCTGCGAATAAGCAGGTAGAGCCTCTTGATCTCCCCCCAGGGCAGCACTAATGGCAGTCGCAGCCAGTTTGCCCGTCAGAAGAGAGGGGCGGATCCCTTCAGCAGTAAAGGGGTCAATCACACAGGCGGCATCCCCCACCAGCAGGGCATTTTGGGTATGCAGGGGTTGATCTTCATCCCAGAGGCAAATGGGGTGTCCATAATGCTTGATGGTTGATAGATCCACCCCAAACAACTGAGCATAGTCCTGGGTAATGGTCTTCAGATTTTGTTTTTCTCCGCCACGGAAGGTGCCCGCCCCAATCGAATAGCCGTCCGCCTTGGGAAAATTCCAGATATAGCCGTTGCTGACCGAACCAAAGTCAAAGTGGGCGGCGGCGGTATCGGGATCCCTTAAGCGAGCCTCTACTTCGAGGGCAGCGGCCAACCGTCGTTGTCGCTCCTGAAAGCCCAGCCATTTCGCTAGGGATCCCTTGGCTCCATCCGCCGCAATCAGATAGGTAGCCCGATAGATCGCGTCGGGGGTGAGAATTTGCCAGTGATCACTGTGCCATTGGATGCCCGTGACAGCAGTTTGATCCATCACCTGACAGCCCTGTCGTTGCGCCTGCTCAATCAAAAAGTGGTCAAACACCTCCCGTCTGACCATCCAGACAGGTTCTTTGAGATCCAATTCGGCCACCACCGGATCGCCGAGCTTCCAGGTATAGCGAATTTGGTTGATCTTGAGGGCAATGGCAGGGGAGAAGTCAAAATCAAACCACTCCGCTACCATAGGCGATACTCCTCCCCCGCAGGGCTTGTAGCGGGGTAATGCCTCCTTTTCCAAGAGGGCAACGCGATGTCCCGCTTTAGCCAGATGATAGGCAGCAGATCCTCCCGCTGGCCCTCCTCCCACAATCAAACAGTCATAGCGCGGTTCAGACATACACATCCCTCCTCAGACAGCCAAAGTGTAAAAATCATACCGCTCCGCTTGTTGTTAAAGGGATCCCCAAGGTCAGAGGGTGGTCGTGGGATCCAGGAGGACAACCTGCACCCGCACCCGTTGTTGATCCTCCAACACCGTCAGATGCACATGCTCAATCGTCAGCCGATCCCCCCCCTGGGGTTGGCGACTATTGGCTTCCAAAAATAGTCCAGCCAAAGTAGCGGCCTCACCACGGGGCAGTTCCAGATTCATCTCATTGTTAACGGTAGAGAGGCTGGCACGGATGTTGAAGATAGCCTCCGTATCACTGATCCACTCAAACTCTTTTTCTTCAGCAGCGTCATACTCATCGCGGATTTCTCCAACAATCTCCTCCAGCAGATCCTCTAGCGTGATCAGTCCGGCGGTGCCACCAAACTCATCGGTCACCACCACCATGTGGATCCCTTCCTCCTGCATTTCCTCCAGCAGATCTCCGGCTGACTTGCTGCTGGGAATATGGCGAACGGGGCGGATCAGTTCGGCCAGCGTCACGGGGGAGGGGGTCGATTCGGAGACCAGTTGCGCCCGCACCAAATCTTTGACGTGCAGAATACCAATCACATGGTCGATGGAGTCTTGACAAACGGGCAGGCGGGTGTGGGCACTGGCGGCAGCAATCCCGCAGGCTTCGCTGAGGGGCAGGTGAACCTTGAGGTATTGAATATTCACCCGTGGCACCATCACGGCGCGCGCCGTCAGTTCCGAGAGTTCCACAATCCGCCGAATCATCCGTCGCTCGCGGGCATCCACCGTGCCTCCTGCCGCCGCCGCATCGACTTGAGCTTTCAGCTCTTCCACGGTGATCAGGGCTTGCCGATTGTCAGGATTATTGCCCGTGAGTCTGAGGATGCTGTTGGTAGACTGCTTCAAAAAACTGACCATAGGGCGCGAAAGCGTTGATAACCCTTTAATCAGACCAGCTACGCTGAGGGCAATTCCTTCCGCATGAATCAGAGCCAACTGTTTCGGCACCAACTCTCCCAACACCACCTGTGCCATCAACAACAGCAGGGTGACGATGGTCAAGGCCATGTTTTCTGCCCAATCTCCTACAAAAGGCTCTAAAAACTGGCTGAGGGGAAGGGAGAGGTTAATAGCGGCGGTGGCAGAGGCCAAAAAGCCAACGAGGGTGATGCCAATCTGAATGGTGGCTAAAAAACTGGTGCTGTCCTCAGTCAGTTGCAATACCGTTTGGATCTGTTTGGCCAGTCTGGGGGTATCCTGCTCCTCAATTCGGGATTGCAGACGGGCTTTATTCACCGAGACTAAAGCAATTTCTGCCGCCGCAAACAGGGCATTGATCGCAATTAAAACGAGATTCAGTGCCAGTTGTATCAGGATATCCATAAGAAAGAGGGGTTAATGGAAATGCCCAGTCAGGTTGGGCTGAAAGGGTTGCCGTACCGCATCAAAAGGGATCCCTTGCTGGTGCAGCCAATCTTGCAGAGGACTGTCGTTTTCGGCCAGCAGGGTGCCATCGGGGAGGCATTGAGCGGGACGATGCCAATTGCCCAGATGATGAGCCACTCGCCCTAGCTCCAGCAGATTGGTCGGCGTGATGTGCAGCAGGTCTTCTGGTTGAGCCACCACCCTAATCTCTAGCTGGGAATCTTGATAGAGCAGATCTCCCGCTTGTAGGGTGGATCCCCTGGGCAAGGCCAGCAACAGTTCTCGCCCCCCCTGTGTGTAGAGGCGCTGACGAATGCGTTGGCGATCGATCCAGGGTAGGGTGACCGTATCGGAGTGGGTAGGGGTAAGGTGATCGGCGGGATCCGCCTTGTGGCTGATCAAGAGGGGATTACTGGCAAGCCCTTCGCCCATAGCCCTAACTAGCCTCTAAAAACTGACTAAGATCTTCTAGCAAACGGGGGAGTTCTACCTCGCTGGAGAAACGTAGGCCACTGGCCTTCAGCGTAACCAACACTTTCGCGGCATGGGGGCTAGGCCAAATATTGGGATTACAAAAAACCTCCAGCACCAGCCCTTCCTCTTGGCGGCGGTGATCCACAGGGGATTGTTGGTGTGTCGGGGATCCCCCAGCGGTGATGCGGAGCCGTTCCGTCAGGCTTTCTAGCACCCCCCGCAATTCTTGACAGCCGGCTGGGGATAACGGAAAACGAATCGAGCCAGTTGCGAAGTTGAGGAGAAACTGAGGAGAATAGGTGCTCATGAGGATGAATGAATAAAGACCCCGTGACGGTTGCTCTGCCAACCCGCAACCCTAGCCTTTTATGTTAGAGGAGATTATGGACAATAACAGCTTATTACGACAACTGTTGCTGATGGGAGTGGGCACGACAACCCTCGTGGCGGAGCAACTCAAAAAAACCGCCGATGATCTGGTGCAAAAAGGCAAAATGGATCCCGATGATGCCACCAACATGATCAACACCATCGCCAATCAGGTGAAGGCGGAACAAACCAACTTTGAGGGCTATCTGCAACGGCAAATTCGCAACATCATGCAGGACTTGGGGGTACCTCGGCAGGCAGAGATGGATGAGTTGCGGGGACGACTCGACCGCCTAGAGCGGCAAATTCGCCAACTGGAAAATCAGGTTTATCGCGGCAAATAAAAACCATTTCCCTAGAGGTTGATCAGACCTCCCCATTCACCACAGGAGAAAAGCTATGCATTCCATCGGGGATCCGCAAAGGAGAGACTGGCGGCAATGGCTCGTGCGGCGGCGTTGGTGGATCCCAGTCTTGGTAGCGGCGCTGCTCTGCCTGCCCTGGGGATCCCTTGGAGGGGGGGAATCAACCAGAACTGCCCTGGCTCAGTCCAACGCTCTGCCCCAGCCTGTGCAACTGGAGTTACCTGCTGGCTTGGCTCGCTATCGCTATCAAAAAGATCAAGGGGATTATCTGGAGGAAATTAACTCCGATAACGGAGCCTATGTGCAGTGGACTAGCCTACCCATTGCGGTCTATATCCAGGATGATCATGCCAGTTGGGCAAAAGCGGTGGAAGCAGCGGTCAAGGAATGGTCAGAATATGTTCCTCTTAAAGTGGTCAAGAATGCCGAAGCAGCCGCTAGCGGCATCACAATAGAACGGGTAGAAAAAATTGCGGGTATCAGTGGGGCGGCTCGGCCCGATTTTTTCTTTAGTCCCCAGGGAAAATTGCAACAAAAAGTCTCGATCATCATTGGAGAATATCAGGGGCTAGCGGAAGTAACGGCGGTGGCTCGCCACGAGCTGGGTCATGCGCTGGGCTTGTGGGGGCATAGTCCCAACATTCGGGACTTGATGTTTGGGGGTAATCATGCTGAAGCGATAGGGGGCAGGGTTTTGCGGGTTCCCAAAATCACCCCACGAGATTTGAACACCCTCAAACGGGTTTATGAGCAACCTACCCTGATGGGTCAAGTGTTTCCCGAAGGAATACAAAAGCTTTACGGCCAATAAAGAAACCTTGGCCTTTTTCTACCCCCATTATTCATCACAACGAGACACTCCCTGGGCGCAATAAGTACTCCACCAAGGATTAAAAGTAGCTTCATCTTCTGCCATCAGACTGTTGTCTAGTAAGGCTTGAAAACTACTCTTGTCATCCCCGTAGCGCAAATGCATGTGGACAGGATCCCCATGCGGGGAACGCAATATCACATACTTAAATTGGTTGCAATCACTATTTTCATTGGATGTCTGCAACTCAAACATATCCCAGATAGAACCCAAGGATTTTTCGGGATAGTAGAATGGATCGCCGGCGGCTCCTCGATAAACATAACGACAATTTTCCGCTAGAGGAGTTTTGCCTTCCATATCTTTATAAAAGGAGAAATACTCCATTTGCTTAAAGACTACTCGGCCTGGATTGCGGGGATCCTGAGTAGAGGACTCTAGAGATGTATCAAGAGTGAAAGTGCCATCGACTCCCAAAAAAGGTTGCTTATAAGCATTGGGTGAAACAACTTGTGGCTCGCTGGCTAGGACAGGTGCTGCGGAAATTCCCAAGAGAAAGCCAGTGGCAAAAACAAGCCTACTAAAGCAGTGGTGGAGATTAGTCAGATTAGTCATTGTTGCAACCTAAAGTACATAAACCCTGCTCAGCTCTCTTGAGCATTATTGATCAGTCATCTGTTCTTAAGAATTATTCGGATGATCTTCCAAATAACTCTATGACTTTTAGCCGACCATGAGCTGATTAGTGTAAGTTGAGTGTAGAAATAATGATGCAGAGATAACCATGCCCTGTGGGGGCATAATCTGCTCAATTTAATTATTTATTAAGCATCTTTTGTGGATTAAACGTTCAGGCTTTTTCATGTCTTTGATGAGGTAAGAGTCAGTCATCCACAAAGGCTCTCGTGTTTTTGGTTGGAGGGATTTTTAGAAGTGCCGGCAAGTGAGCAGTCCCTCAGCTTATTCCCTCTCCCTCAAAGAAGCCAATTGGGAACGCCGCCGATCCACGCCCAAGCACAGTTGAACAAACAACACCCCCAAGGCCATACTCACACTGACAAAACTTGCCCGTCCTAGCCAGCGCAAAGGTTCTAGTCCTGTCAATCCAATCAACGCCCACGCTCCTGGATGTAGCAGCCCACCCAGCAGCAATACCCGTGCCATCAGATGACTACCCCACAATCGGGATCCCATCACCACAATCGCTAGTCCGCCACCAATATTGATGAACCCCATATTGCCCAAGTGGGCATAGCAGATCCACCAGGCTCGTTTTTGCAGCTTTTGAAAAGGAATATCCAGGGTTGGGGGGGAATCGGGCGCAGAAGGGATAGCAGACAGGGGAGCGGGCGCATCCAGAACAGGATTGGCAAGGGATCCCGTTTCGCCAGAAGGGGGAGCAGTCAGGCGGAGCGGTTGCACCTGATTGAGGAGGATCCCTAAACAGAGGGCGCTCATGACCATCACCAATCCAACTTTGACATTAAGGCGACCGGGCAGCGTCCCTAGCGGGGAATATGGAGGCTGTTGGGGAGGAGGCTGAGACATCGAACTCAGAAAAAACCAGCAGTTTCAGTCTGGCACGAACCGCCCCGATATCACCTGGAAATCAAGGGTTGTTCCAGGGAGCGAGGGAATGAGGGCTTGCTCAGGGGGCGATCACCAAATCCACGCGGCGGTTGCGCTGTCGTCCGGTGGCGGTTTGGTTGTCAGCAACGGGTTGAGACGCACCAAATCCGCTGGCGACCCAACTGTGGGTGTTGCCTGACGGCAGGAGTTTGATCAGATAATCTTTGACGGCATTGGCTCGTTCCAAGGATAAAACTAGGTTGTAATTGTCTTCACCGATGTTGTCGGTATGTCCAGCCACAAGGATGCGGGCATTGGGCATATCCCGCAGAGAATCCGCCACTTTTTGCAGAAGGCTGGCGGCTTCGGGGCGAATCTCAGCTTTGTCGAAGTCAAACAAAACATCCCCCGGCAAGCTGATGGTCTGAGTACCCACCTCCAGCGTGCTGCTGGGTATCGTAGGGGGATCCTCTGGGGGTTGCGAAGAGGGGGGAGGGGAGGGTTCTAGGGTGGGCAGGGTTGGGATAGTCGGCTCAATGACTGCTGAGGTGGAGGGCTGTAGGGTGGGCGTCAACGATTGCCGCTCCAGTTCTGCCTCCAAGACTTCCACCCGCATCAGTAGGCGGATCACTTCCTGTCTGAGGCTGCGAATTTCCTGCCGTAGATCGGCTGCCGATCCAGAAACGGGGGGATCGGAGGGGCTAGGAGAGGATTCGATAGAGGGAGATTCCAAGGGCTGAGCAGATAGGGGATCCCAGGTAATCAGCCCCACTATTAGGCTCAATCCCCAGCCTGTACAAGTGAGCCAAAAGGTGACCCATGACAGGGTAGCCGTCCGTTTACTCATGGGGGTTTCCTCGGATGGTCTGCTCCCCTATTCTGACCTGCTCGGACAGAACTTGCCTGGAGATAAAGCCGCTTTTGAAGTGCGGCAACATGCCGATTGGGGGTGGGCGGAGATAGATAGCATCCGAGTCAGATTGGATAGAAAATTGGGGTCTGGGGCAATTGGGGGTAGTGCCCCTGGAGTAATGAGACTATTTACTTGGGGTTCTTCCATTTCTTATCTGAGCCATGTTTACCTGCCCAAACTGTCATTCTTCTAACTTTGTTAAGCAAGGCAAAACCCATAATAAAAAACAACGATATAGATGCCATGATTACCATAGGCAGTTTACTCCTAACTCCACTCAGAAAGTCATTTCGGATGCGGGTAGATCTTTAGCGGATAAACCCTTGCTAGAACGACTTTCTATCGCAGCCATATCTCGGATAACAGACATCTCAGAATCATAGCTATAAAACTATATCAATCATAGGTTTGCTTATACGTCTCAAATCATGGAGATTTATTCCAAGCTTACGGTAGGCTGACGCCAACAAAAAAGGCACGTTGTTCGCGTTAGCGTCTTTTCCTGTAATGCGATGCTCGTGCAGCTTGGCGTAGCCATTACTGTGGTCGTTTGTGGGATCCAAAGACAATCAACAATAGCTCTGGATTGTCATGGAGAAAGAGACTCGAATAGTCGTAGCCGCTTCTATCGGATCCAGAACCAGAGAAAGTGTAAAAGGGTTATGGAAGAGACTGCTAAAAATCTGGAAAAATAATAGTAAGTTCTATACCGGTTTCTGGAAATCTTATCAAAAATTTATTCCTAAAAATCAGTATGAAGCTGTTGGTAAAGAAACAGGGAAACCCTCTCTAATTGTTCGCGTAGCTTGGCGTACCCATAACGATTAACCAACACCCTTAGACAGAGGATTGGAAGGCTAGCAAGAAAAACTCTATTCTTTTCCAAAATGCTGGAGAACCGTATTGGGATGATCTTCAACTTTTTGCATCACTACCATGCATCATTACTTGCATAGGACTACCCAACGCGCCATTGGGTGGCCAGATCGACTGTGAAAACGGATTCCACCCCGTCCGAGCTACCCCTCTGGTGACATCTTGTGTTCTACCTGACCCAGTTAGGCGTTAGACTTTGGATGCTCTAGTTTGCCTACTCTCAATTCTATGCACTTGAGTAAATCTTTTCGCCGCACCAAAATTGTGGCTACCATCGGACCTGGTTGCCTCCACCCACAAACGTTGCGGGAGATGATTGAGCAGGGGGCAACCACACTACGACTCAATTTTTCGCATGGCACTCATGAGGATCACCGCAGTAGCATTCGTTTGATCCGGCAGACGGCGATGGAATTAGGGATCCAGGTGGCGATTTTGCAGGATTTACAAGGTCCCAAGATCCGCTTGGGCAAGTTTGCGGAAGGATCCATTTCCTTGAAAGCGGGGGATCCCTTTGTCTTGACCAGCACCAAGATTCCAGGCACCCAGGAGCGCAGCTATGTCAGCTACGACAAACTAGCGACGGAAGTACCGGAGGGATCCACGATTCTCTTGGATGACGGGCGGGTGGAGATGCGGGTAGAAGCCGTCGATCAACAGTCGGGGGAACTGTTTTGTCGAACAATTGTGGGAGGGCCACTCTCCAATAACAAAGGGGTTAACTTTCCAGGGGTGCGGCTGTCGATCCGGGCGGTGACCGAAAAAGATCGGGAAGATTTGGTATTTGGCCTCAATCAAGGGGTGGACTGGGTAGCCCTCAGTTTTGTGCGGGAACCCTCCGATGTGGTTGAGCTACGGGAACTGATGCTGGCAGCGGGGCGACGGGTGCCGATTGTTGTCAAGATTGAGAAGCACGAAGCCATCGAGCAAATGGAAGGGATCCTCTCGATCAGCGATGGGGTGATGGTGGCACGAGGAGATCTGGGGGTGGAGTTGCCCGCCGAAGATGTGCCGATTTTGCAGAAGCGCCTGATTGCTCTGTCCAACCGTTTAGGGATCCCGGTGATCACCGCCACCCAGATGCTCGACAGTATGGTGCATAGCCCCCGCCCCACCCGTGCTGAGATTTCGGATGTTGCCAACGCTATTTTGGATGGAACCGATGCGGTGATGCTCTCCAATGAGACCGCTGTAGGCAAATTTCCCGTTGAGGCTGTGGCAACGATGGCTCGTATTGCCATTCGTACCGAGCAGGACTATCCCTATCGCAGCTTTCAGCAAAAGCGGGAACAGGTGAGCAGCCCTGCTATGGATCGGATCTTTCAGCGATTAGGGGATCCCGTTCCTAGGGGCAAGCAGATGGTGATCCCTAACTCCATCAGCAAAGCGGTGGGGGAAATTGCCAGCGAGTTAGAGGCATCCGCCATCATGACCCTGACTAAAACAGGAGCCACCGCCCGCAATGTCTCGAAGTTTCGTCCCCGCACACCCGTGATCGCCGTTACCCCCCATGTAGAAATCGCCCGTCGTCTGCAAATGGTCTGGGGAGTCGTGCCTCTACTGGTGATTGATCTCCCCTCCACGCGGCAAACCTTTCAAACCGCCGTCAATCTGGCTCAAGAACAAGGCTTGCTCAAGGATGGCGATTTAGTCGTTTTAACGGCAGGCACTCTCCAAGGCATTGCCGGATCCACCGATTTGATCAAGGTAGATTTGGTCAAGTCTGTGGTAGCCAAAGGATTAGGGATTGGCAAGGGACGGGTACAAGGACCAGCACGCATTCTCACCTCTAGCCAAGATTCACAAGGAGTGATGGCGGGCGAAATTTTGGTGGCCCGATCTACAGATGCCGATTGTGTAGAAGCGATTCGGCAGGCGGCAGGGGTGATCACGGAGGAAGATGGGGTAACCTCTCACGCGGCAGTTATCGGCATGAGTTTGGGGGTTCCAGTCTTGGTAGGTGTGAAAGATGCCACCCGCTTGATCCGCAATGGCTCCATTGTTACCATTGATACCGAAAAAGGTGTGGTGTCTTCAGGTACCGATGGATTTGGATTCTAAGATTTTCTAGGATTCAGGAGTGTCTATCAGTTGAGACCAATCAGCATGGGGTGGGTGGTGATTGAGACGGATCGGGTCGAGGGAGTGTTGACGACGATAGCGCATCAAGGCCGAACGAAAATTAGCCTTGCTCACCTTTTCTCCGGTCAACTCGGAAAGCAATGCCCACAGATCGGAGCCAACATGCTTGATATGATCAGCCCCATAGCCCATGACTTTGGCAATTTCCGCATAGGTTTTCCCCTCCCATGCGTAAGAAAAAACGGATACTTGTAGGTCATTCAGTCTCTTGTCTTTTTCTAAAACCTCATCAAGAAAAACTACTGCCTCTTCAGTATTCATACGGGGCTATTCCTATTTTCCCGAAATTTGACCTAGTAAAAATTATACTTAAGTGTATTAGATGCTGTTTTTTAGGGATCCCTAAGGTATAGTGTACGGAGGGGAAAGTTTCCATGCTCAATCGATCCGCCAATCAAACTTGAGGGCAAAAGATCTTTACCTACCAACCTTCAACCTTCAGCGTATCCCAAGAATGGGGACAGAAAAAATTTGTTACCTTGATTTGAACACTTATTAGCACCAAAAGACACTTTTTGTCTCGATTGAACAATTTTTGATG
This sequence comes from Cyanobacteriota bacterium, assembly GCA_033764955.1. Classification (GTDB taxonomy): domain Bacteria; phylum Cyanobacteriota; class Cyanobacteriia; order Thermostichales; family Thermostichaceae; genus JANRIL01. Next base: position 74,772 of record JANRIL010000038.1, read on the forward strand.
ATAATTGAGATCGCATGGAAGCTGGCTGCCCGTTTTTTTTAATCGAAAGGGTCTGAACGGGGATCCCTCATTGACCAAATGGATCCCTGGGGTAGAGGAAAGAATCCCTAAGATCCCTGTTAGTTAAGATAAGTTAGTTACGATAATTTCTGTCCGTTCTGGATCCCTCGACTCATTTAGGCTTATCCACGAAGTCAGCTAGATGTTGACTGGCTGTAAAAATATCAATGACACGGATTATTAATGACATGGATCATGGTAACGTCCCAGAGATAATGCCGATGAGCTGGGCAGGATAGCTTATTGAGAACAAAGTCTAGAGCCGTCATTACACTTAATTATTCTCAATAAGGATAAGTCCATAAAACACTCTGTTATTTCACAGCCATGACTTAGTCCATACCATCTAGAATTGGTTTTAGTTTTTTCATCGAATTTTCCCCTGAATTGGCTGCGACTCACTGTGAAGAAGAAGCCTCGCCAACAAAAGTTTCCCCACCTTCTCGGTTCAAAATGGACATCGGTGCAGCCAGTCATGGGGTGGCGGCATTATGTGATCACCAATCGACAGGATCAAGGCGGGGGAGTAATTTTTGCCCAGTTGCAATCGGTTTGTGACCCAGGAGTGCGGATCTGGGTGAATGCCCGCACCTTAAAAAATCGGGATTTGTGGCAAGCAGGCTGGCTAACCCTGGATGAAGAGTGGAGCCAGCCACATTCGGGAAACGCTTAGGTTGAGCCGTTAAGGAGCCGCCTCAACCACGGCAGCCGAGGGAGTTGGAGTGCGGTTGGGGCGAGGCAAAATTGGGTCTATCGTCACCTTAGGGTTGCAAGCAGCCAAAAGACTGCTCAACAAGATACTCAGCAAAACCGTAAATCTCAGCATAATGGTCACGCTCAGCGATGTGTTCTTTAAAGAATGGTTATGGTTTGACTAGTATTTGAGAAAAGTTTTAAATAGCCAGTCCCACAAACGCTGACAGCATAGCAGAAAGTTTTGAAATGTCCATTAATCTTGATCACAAGCTGGGCTAAACCTCAAAATTGGGATCCCTAGCTAGAGCCTGCTCGTCCGATGCCTGTCGTGGCTGCAACCGTTGCCCTTAATCCCTGCTTGAAGAGGGGCTTACTAACCGTCAATCCCGTTAATATAGGAGAACTTGACCCACCCAGTTTTTTGAGGGGAGCAGCATACCGTGGACGCTCGTTACAATCCGCAAGAGATCGAACCCAAGTGGCAAGGGCACTGGCAATCTATCGGTTTGGATCGGACGCCCTCGCTAACGGTGGATCCGCAGCAGCCCAGCAAAAAGTTTTATGCTCTATCGATGTTTCCCTACCCCTCCGGCAAATTGCACATGGGGCATGTGCGAAATTATTCGATTACTGATGTGATTGCTCGCTTTAAGCGGATGAATGGCTATGCCGTTCTTCACCCGATGGGTTGGGATGCCTTTGGGTTGCCCGCCGAAAACGCGGCGATTGATCGGGGAGTACCGCCTGCCCAGTGGACTTATCAAAACATTGCCCAGATGCGGGATCAGTTGCAACGGCTGGGGTTTTCCTATGATTGGCAGCGAGAGGTGACCACCTGTAGCCCAGATTATTATCACTGGACTCAGTGGATCTTCTTGCAGTTTTGGCAAGCCGGGTTGGCCTATCAGCAGGAGGCAGCAGTCAACTGGGATCCCATCGACCAAACCGTGCTGGCTAACGAACAGGTGGATAGTGAGGGGCGTTCCTGGCGTTCGGGAGCCAAGGTGGAAAAGCGCCTGCTCAAACAGTGGTTTCTTAAAATCACCGCCTACGCTGAACAACTGTTGCAGGATCTGGATCGATTGCAGGGTTGGCCGGAGCGGGTGCGGATCATGCAGGAGAACTGGATTGGCAAGTCTACAGGCGCACGGGTTCTGTTTAGCAGCGAAAGCGGGGTGGGGATCCCTGTTTTTACCACCCGCCCTGACACCCTCTGGGGAGCGACTTTTTTGGTCATCTCACCCGAACACCCTCTGGTGGAGAAATTGACCAGCCCGGAACAAGCGGCGGCGGTGCAAGCCTATCAGCAAGCGGCGGCCAGCAAAAATGAACTGGATCGCACCGCTGAGGATCGGGAGAAAACAGGGGTATGGACAGGCCAGTATGCCATCAATCCGGTCAATAGCCAGCCCATTCCCATCTGGATCGCCGACTATGTACTGATGGGCTATGGCACAGGATCCATCATGGCCGTGCCCGCCCACGATCAACGGGACTTTGAATTTGCCCAGAAATTCGGCTTGCCGATTCAACCGGTTGTCTTTCCTGCCGATCAGGCGGTGGAGGCAAGCGAACCCCTGCAAGCGCCTTATACGGGAGCGGGGGTGCTTCGCCATTCGGGTCCTTTGGATGGATTGCCTGTGGCGGAAGCCAAGATCAAAGTGATTGACTATCTAGAGCAGCAGGGGATCGGCTCCGCCCAGATCACCTATCGCTTGCGGGATTGGCTGATTTCTCGCCAACGCTATTGGGGCTGTCCGATTCCGGTGATTCATTGTGCCAACTGTGGCCTTGTGCCTGTGCCGGAATCGGATCTCCCCGTCATTCTGCCGGAGAATGTGGCTTTGACCGGGCGCGGCGCTTCCCCTCTTGCCCAACTGGAGGAGTGGCGGCAGGTGGCTTGCCCCCACTGTGGCCAAACGGCTCAGCGAGAGACCGACACGATGGATACCTTTATCGACTCCTCCTGGTATTTTTTGCGCTTTAGCGATGCCCGTAATCCACAGCAGGTTTTTGACTCCCTTCAGGCCAATGGCTGGCTGCCCGTCGATCAGTATGTGGGTGGAATTGAACACGCTATCCTGCATTTGCTCTACTCCCGCTTTTTTACGAAGGTGTTGCGGGATCGCGGTCTGTTGCAGGTGGATGAACCCTTCCTGCGCTTGCTCACCCAAGGCATGGTGCAAGGTCTGACCTATGTCAACCCCAACAAAACGGGCAAAGACAAGTGGATCCCTGCCCATTTGGTCAAACCGGAGGATCCACGGGATCCCCAAACGGGTGAGCCTTTAGAAGCCTGCTATGCCACCATGTCCAAATCGAAGGGCAATGGCGTGGATCCGGAAGATGTGCTGCGGCACTATGGGGCGGACACCGCTCGCATGTTCATTTTGTTCAAAGCCCCGCCGGAAAAAGATCTGGAGTGGGATGATGCCGATGTGGAAGGACAATTCCGCTTTTTGCATCGAGTTTGGCGGAGTGTATATGAGTTTATCGAGCAACCCGGCTGGGCAGAACGGTGGCAGGTGGCTCAGCAGGGATTGACGAATCTGGCGAGTCAGGGATCCCTAACGGCGGCTGAGCGAGACCTGCGGCGGGCGGTGCATGTCGCCATCCAGGAGGTCACGGAAGATATTGAGGTGGGCTACCTGTTTAATACGGCCATCTCGGAGCTGATGAAGCTGAACAATGCCATGTCAGACTCTGGTTTAGTAACCTCTCCGGTCTATGCGGAGGCGGTGCTAACCCTGGTTAAACTGTTGGCTCCTTTTGCCCCCCACATGGCCGAAGAGTTGTGGTCTCAACTGGGGGAAGCAGGTTCGATCCATCAGCAGACGTGGCCCCAGGTGGATGCCGCCGCTTTGGTTGCGGATCGGATCACGATTGTTGTGCAGATCAACGGCAAAACCCGTGGCACTTTTGAGGCTCCCGCCCAGATCACCGATGCTGAGCAAGAAGAACTAGCCAAAGCGTCGGAAATCGCTCAAAAACATTTGGCGGAAGCAACCATTCGCAAGGTGATCGTGGTGTCGAAAAAGCTGGTTAATTTTGTGATTGCCTAGCTTGCCGACCAGCGAGCGGCGTAGGTGGCGGCTCCCAATAAGCCGACTTGGGCATTTAATACCACCTGAATGGGCATCACTTCTAAAACCCTTTGCATGCGACCTTTGTCCAAAAAGGCGCGGATAAACTCACCGGTCTCTAGAAGGCGCAGCAATTTAGCGGCAATCCCCCCCGCCAGATAAACACCGCCATAGGACAACAATTTGAGGGCTAGGTTGCCAGCTTCGGCTCCATAGGCGGAGATAAAAAGATGTAGGGTCTGTTCGGCTAAAGGATCCGTTTGCTCAAGAGCGGCATTGGCAATCATCGCTGCGGCATCAATCGAGGCTGCTCCGGCCTCCCAGGCTCGGATTGTCTCCAACAGGGCTGGGGATCCCGCTATAGGCTGGGTATCTCGGAGGAACTGATAAATTGCCACAATCCCCTGACCGGAAACCACCCGCTCGACGGAAACCCGCTCATGGCGTTGGAGAAGATAGAGCAACAGTTGGCACTCCAACGGCGAGCGAGGGGCAAAATCCGTATGTCCCCCCTCACTGCCAAAGACCTCATACCGCCCATTTCGCTGGATCAAATAGGCTTCCCCCAGTCCTGTGCCTGCCCCCAAGACCGCGATTGGAGCCTGTAGATCCGGTATTCCCGTCTGCAAGGTACAAAGATCGCTGGCGGGCAATCCCAAAATTCCATAGCCAATCGCACTAAAGTCGTTGATCAAGGCCACCTGCGGGATCCCTAAATCCTTGCCCAGTTGAGGGGCTTGCAGCAAAGGCCAGCGCAGGTTGGTCAAACGGGCGGTTTGCTGGACAACCGGTCCAGCGATGGCAAAACAGGCCACCTCCGGTTGGGGATCCCTCTCCATCCCCAGATGGATGCCCGCCTCCCTGAGAAAGTGTTGAACCATCGGCAGCAGGTCGGGATAATCATTACTGATGTAGCGCACCCGATAGAGGGACTCCAGCCCCTCCCCTTCCTGATCCGCCACCAAACTGAGCATCGTTTTGGTTCCACCGATATCCCCTGCCAGCAGAAGTCGCATGTGGGATCCCCCATGACACACCTATCTACGAGGCTATCCTAGGGCGAAATGGATCCTAGAGTCTGAGGGGTTGGGCAATATTCGGGTGAGAACCCCTGAGAATAGTCTCCTGGCGAATCTCAGTCCGTTTGCCATTACCGGAATTGACCAGAAGTTACCAGGTCCAGCGTAAGCCTTGAGATTGCAGATAGGCTTGCAAGTCCGCCATTTTGCCCCGGCTTGGGATCCCGGCTGCTGACAAGGGGGGCGTGGTTGGGGCTTGTTGGAGCAGCCAAGCCGCTGTTCCCCCGGCTGCCGCGCCGATGCTCCATTCGCCGTAATGCACACGGGTGGCGGCATTGACGATATGGCTGACCGCTAAACTTTTGCCCCCGATCAACAAATTGTCGATGCCTTGGGGGATCAGGCTTTCCAAAGGGATCAGGATGGGTTTGACGGCAAGTTCGCTAACCGGAGCCGAGCTGGCCGATTGGGAGGGTTCCCAGTTGCGATAGCGGCAACCGTGGATATCGATGGCATAGTGAACCAAGGCAACGGCTGTCGCCGAAAAGTCTCGTCCACCGCTGGTGCCCCGACGAATATCCTGTTCCTGCAGGAAAAAAGCCGGTTGTCCATAGGCAGCTCGCCCCAGGATGCGCCGGCCTTCGCGGATGTAGGGAGTCATGCTCAGCCCCGAAACCGTTCCCATGCCACCGGGATCCTTACCTGTCAATAAAGCCAGCGGCCAATCGGGTTGAGCATAGGTTTCCATCAGCCATTCCGCAAACAGCAGGGCGTGATCCTCCCCATCCTTGAGGGCATTCAACTGCAAACCCCCCAGCCAATTGGTGAGTTGACGGGTTTGGCTGAGTTGGGTGGCCGTCATGATCAAAGAGGGGTTCATCACCCCCCAGTCGTTGCCGCGATTCCAGTTGACTAGGGTCATATCTCCCCGTGCCGGGATCCCGACAAAGGGGTCATTTTGGGTGAGGCTGAGGCTGCGCCGATAGTGAAAGAAGCTCTTGCCCGCCAACAGGGGAAAGCCCTCTAGATCAAAGTCGCGACGATGTTCGGCACGGCTGAGACCCGGTTGTAAGGAGGCCAGTTTGGCTTGGGATACCCCCTGATCGTCATGGATGGCTAAAACAAACGGATAGGTAAACGCCTGAGTACATTCCGGATTGTCTTGGGGGGCAGCATTGGGTTCTCCGGTGGTGGCGGCGCTTTCGGATCCCAGGCGATAGGGCACTTGACTCCAGGCCACCACCTCCCCCGTATCGGTGGCATCAATCACGATCAGCGATTCACCTGCCGGAGGCTGCAAGCGAATAGGAATTTTTTCAAAATAGGGATCCGGCGACCAGGAATACCAAGCAATCAATTCCCGTGACAGCCTGCCCTGGGGCAAATAATCGGGATCCCGTGCAAGCCGCTGCACGGCATAGATGGCCGTAATCTGTTGGCCGCTGGCATCCCGTTCAGCCCCCTTAAAGGCAGTCGAGACACTCCAGCGGCTGCCAGGAGCCTGAGAAGCAATCTGTGCCAGCCAGCCCTCCGCCGCCCGTGCCCCCACCTGGGGGGGAAAACACAAAAAACCCACCCAACAACTATTGATCTGGTGAACCAGCAGGGGCTGGCTGGTTGGGATCCAGGCGGGCAACGGAACCGATTGCTGAGCAATCCAGGCTTTGAAGCGATTCCAACTGGGGGAAAAATTTTGCAGGTTCCGCATCGGCAAGGATTCATCAAGGGCAGATACCCCCTGACTGCTGATCTGCCCGCCTAACCAGGGGCTCACCTCGATCAAACAGGTTTGCGCCCCCCCCTGCATGGCGTGATAAGCCGCCGCTACCCCCCCTAGGGATCCCCCGACCACCACCACCTGGCAAGTCCAGATTTGCGGTGAAGCCGGCAGCGGATTCAGTGGAGAGGGGACCATAGATGGCGGAAAAGCCGCCGCCACCCTGGCTGGGGAGGAGGGATCCGCGGCTATACGGGGCAACCATCCCACCATGGCACCCGCCAAAAAGCTAAGTAAAGCCAACCCCAACCAGCCCCGCCGGAAACGATACCGCCGCTTTGCCCTCATCCCCTCTCTCCCCTGACCCTTCGCTACCCTAGTGTATTCCTCCGGCTACGTAGGCTTGTGTGGCGGGCTGCTGGGGATCCCCAAAAATCACACTGGTTTGATCGTATTCCGCCAGATAGCCCCAGCGCTCCCCAGATGCCGTAAACTCTACGTCAAAAAAAGCGGTTTGATCCGCCAAGCGAGCGGCCTGTTGCATATTGTGGGTGACCATGACAATCGTGTAGTGATGGCGCAGTTGCCGCAGCAGTTCCTCAATTTTGGCTGTAGCTACCGGATCGAGGGCGGCACAGGGTTCATCCAACAAAATCACCTGCGGCTCCACAGCCAGAGCACGCGCCAGACAGAGGCGCTGTTGCTGCCCACCAGAGAGAGCCAATCCACTCGCCCCCAGCTTATCTTTTACCTCATCCCAGAGAGCCACCTGCCGCAGGCGGGCTTCCACCCCCTCGGCGATGGATCCGCGAAACCCAGTCACCCGCAGCCCATAGGCCACATTGTCAAAAATTGATTTGGGCAGTGGGGTAGGCTTCTGAAACACCATGCCAATGCGGCGACGCACCTCCACCGGATGGGTTTGGGGATGATAAAGATCGTGGTGAAGATAGGAGACAGATCCCTCCAGACGAAAACCAGGGATCCCATCGTTGAGCCGATTGAAACAGCGCAGGATAGAGCTTTTGCCACAGCCGGATGGCCCAATAAACGCCGTGATACCCAAGCTAGGAATCGCCAAGGTGACATCCTTAACCACCTGTTTGTTTTGGTAGTAAAGATGCAGGTGTTCTGTTTGCAGGGCAATGGGCACAGCCGTCAGTCTCGATGGGAAATCCATAGCACTCACATCAGCAAAATGATCAAGAGCCGCAATAGTTATCTAGGGGAGCGTCCTTGCCAGATTATCGCCTGCGCCATGCTATTTACCAACAACGCCAATCCCACCAGAACCAAGGCGGCTATGGCGGCTAGCTCCTGCTGTCGGGGAAAAGGGATCCCGGCAAAGTTATAGATTAAGACGGCCAAGGAGGGCATCGGCTGCCCAATCCCCTGCGGCCAAAAGTAAGAAAACAGGGCGGTTAATAAGAGAGGAGCGGTCTCTCCCGCCGCCCGTGTCATGGCTAGGGTGATCCCGGTCAAGAGTGGGGGCAGCGCCACAGGCATCACCACCCGCCAGAGGGTTTGCATCGGGGAGGCTCCACTAGCCAGAGAAGCCCAGCGCAGCTCGTCAGGGACACTAGCCAATGCCTCAGTTGTGGTTTGAATGATCAGGGGCAGCATGATCAGCGCCAGGGCAAATCCGCCTGCTACTCCCGAAAACTGGCGAGTCGTTAAGACAAACAGGCCATAGCCCAGCAATCCAGCCATAATCGAGGGCATTCCACTCAGCAGTTGTACCGCCAACCGCACACTCTGCACACCCAGCGATTGGGGATCCCCTTCGCTCAGATACACCGCCGTTAGGATCCCCAAGGGCAAACTCATGCCCGTTGCCAATCCCACCAGGATCAGGGTGCCCAGCAAGGCATTGCCGATCCCCCCTCCCGACATCCCCACCGCTGGGGGAAGCAAGCGAAAAATTGCCGGATCCCAGCCGGACCAGGCCAAGCGACCCAGGTAGCCAAGAATCGCCACCAAGGGAGCTAAAGTTAGCCCCAAACAGAGCAAACTCAGGCAGGTCGGGAGGGTTCCTCCCAGATGCCGGCTAGGGGATCCCAGCGGCAAAGGCACCCGCGTGGTGGACAATGGCTGGGGGGAAGAAAATGGGTTGACCATAGCCTCTGGATCCCTAGGATGCTGTGCCGCCAACCAGTGAGCGAATCGTACTCAGCAGATCATCGTTGGAAGTTCGTGCTTTCACCAAGGCCATTGATACCTGCTCTACCACATCCGCTCCCACCTCCTGAGCCGAAAAAATCACCACTGGGGGCACTGGATATCCCTGATAGTTAAGGAAGGGCAGCAGATCCAGACCGAATCCATCCGAGAGTTGCAGATCGAGAATAACCAAGTCAAACTCCATCTCCGCCAGCTTGAGTTGAGCTTCCTGGAGGGTTGTGGCTGCCACCAGTTCCGCCACCTCCGCCAAGACTTGCCCGACAATCTGCAAAATATCCACATCGTCCTCCACATGCAGAATGCGGGGTTTCCGCGCATACCAGTGGTTGGCTGCTTGTTGCACCGCTTTTAGGAGTCGGTCTTGATCAATCGGCTTTTCTAGCCAGTCCACCATCGTAATACTGCCCCCCCCCAGTTCGGGTTGGTGCCCCTGCTGAGCATAGGCCGAGACTACAATAATCGGGAGATTTTGTAAGCTATCAATCTGTCGCAGATCCCGCAAGAGGGAGATGCCATCCTGATCAGGCAGGGCGAGATCAAGGGTCATAGCGGCAAAACGTTGCTGATTTAACCATTGCTTAGCCTGGGCAGCGGTGTGGGCAACCTCCGTGGTAAAGCCTGCAGATTTCAACATGAGGCTGAGCAATGTGGCAATATCGGGATCATCTTCACAGACCAAAATCGGCCCGTGGGTGGAGGGAAGATCCGCATTGACTGGGTGCTGACTGCTGCTTCCTAGAAGGGGCAGTTCAAAGTAAAAGGTTGTGCCTTTGCCCACTTCCGTCTCAAAGCCAATGGCACCGCCCAACCGCTCGATAATCGCTTTGCTGATGCTTAACCCCAGCCCCGTCCCCCCCTTTTGGCGGGTATCGGCAGAGTCAGCCTGGGTAAACTTTTGAAATACATAGGGGCGAAAAGCCACCGGGATCCCACTGCCCCGATCCACGACCGAGACGCGCACCTGCTCGCGGTGAGCCTCTACCCGCACTACCACCTCCGAGTGGGGGGGGGAAAACTTAGCAGCATTGGAGAGCAAATTGGCCATCACCTGCATCAGTCGATTGGCATCGGCATTGACTCGCCAAGTCCCATTGGTCTCTAGGCGGTAATTAACACCGAATTGTTGACCATAGGCACGATTAGATTCTACAGATTGTTCCAGAAGAGGGACCAGGGACAGGGGCTTCAGATCAAAATGCATCTTGCCCGACTCAATCTTTTCGATATCCAAAATGTCATTGATCAACACCACCAACCGCTCACTGTTTTTGTAGGCGATATCAATTAGGTGTTTGACTTGGGGGGGCAACTCTCCTCCAACTCCTCCGGCAATCAACCCCAACGATCCGCGAATCGAGGTGAGGGGGGTGCGCAGTTCGTGGCTAACCGTGGAAACAAATTCATTTTTCATCCGCACGATCCGTTGCCGCTCCGTAATATCTCGGTAGCTCCAAACCCGCCCATAGCCTTTATCCCCCAACTGTTGGGAAGTAGAATAGCGTTCAAAGACTCGTCCATCTTTTAATTCCACCACATCAAAAGCTTCTTCTTGAAGTTGAAAAAGCTGATTGATTCGGGCAATAAACCCCGCCGGATCGAGGGTCTGATCGGCCATAAATTGTAACCGTTCCTGTCGGTAACCGTCGGGATCCATCAAGGGATCCGGGATCCCCCACATTTCCACAAACTTTCGGTTATAACTAAAAATTTGCCCGCCCCGATCCACCGCTAAAATGCCATCGGCGGTTGACTCCAAAGTACCTTGCAAAAGTAAGAGTGACTTTTCCAGTTCCCGCTCGGCTTTTTTTCGCTCCGTAATATCTTCAAAAGTACCCTCATAATAAAGAATTTGCCCCTCTTGATTGCGAACAACTCGCGCATTTTCCCGCACGGTGATAATCTTGCCATCTCGTCGCCGATAGTCAATTTCTAACCCGCGAATTTCTCCATTGCGCTCCAGATCCTCCTTAAATTGTTGACGGCTATAGTAGTGAGGATAGTGAGGATCCTGCTCCAAATTCCAGTCGGCTAGCTCCTGAAAATCTCGACAGGCCATCATTTGAATAATCGCGGGATTGGCTAGGATGGTTTGGCCATCAGGAGTGGTGCGATAAATACCAATCAGGGTATTTTCAAATAAACCTCGGAACTGTTCTTCATTTTCCCTCAGGGCTTGCTCAATCGCTTTGCGGCGGGTGATATCTTCCACAAACCCCTCGTAATAGGCAATACTGCCATCGGGATTTTTCACCACCCGCGCACTCTCAGAAATCCAAATTTTACTACCATCTTTACGATAAACCTGGGATTCAAAATGGGTAATAGTTCCCTGCCCACCCAACACCCGAATAAATTCCTGCCGACGGTGGGGATCCACATAGAGGTTTTGGGCAATATTGGTCAAGCTGGCGATCATTTGTTCGGGGGTATCATAGCCATAAATTTGAGCAAGGGCTGGATTGGCACTCAGATACGATCCGGTTGGGGTGCTTTGAAAAATTCCCTCCAACGAGTTTTCAAAGATACTGCGAAATTTCATTTCTGCCGCTTGCAGGGCTTGTTCTGCCCGTTGCCGCTCACTGACATCACGGATCAAACTGAGGATGAGGTGTTGGTTTCCCACCTCCAAGAGACCCACCCGTGCCTCCACCGGAAAGGTGCTGTTGTCTTTGCGGCGATAGAGGGTTCGCCACGTCATCGGGATCCCAGGTTGTAGGGTTTTCCAGGTCTGCGGAGCGTCGCTTGCGGCATCGCTGATTTCTAGATCCTCCACCCGCCGTTGCAGGAGTTCGCCACTGGCATAGCCCAGCATGTCGCAGGTACGGGGATTGACATCAATAATCCGCCCACTAAAGTCGTGCAGGATCATGCCATCGGCGGCTTGCTCCATCAAGCAGCGAAACCGTTCTTCGCTTTGCCGCAGTTCTTCCTCCACTTGCTTGCGTTGCATCTGGGATCCCAGTTGGTCGGCGACGGTGGAAACCAACTCCACCAACCGCTGATCCTGTACCCGCGCCGACTCTAAAAAAAATACCAGCACCGCCAACACCTGATGGTTAGCCAAAATCGGCACCCCAAAGCAGGCTTTCAAATTGACGCGGCGGGCGATGCGGGCGCGGGAGAAGGTGGCCTCCGGCTGGCTAGAAACATCAGCAATCCAAAGGGGACGCCGTGCGGCCCAAATTTGCCCCGGCAACCCCTCTCCCACCCCAAAGGTGAGATCGCGGCTGAGCATCCGAAATACCTTCATGCTCTCACTGCTGCCATACCAGGCGGGACTGAGATTGAGTCGGTTATACCCTGCATTGGGGATCCAAGCCTCGCCAAAATCCCAATCGGTGGCTTGACAAACCTGCCGCAGCACCACGGAGAGGGCAGAGGTAAAGTCAGAGCATTCGGCAATCGCCTCGGTTGTCTGTTGCAACAGTTGCAGTTCCTGTTCGGCTCGTTTGCGCTCCGTGATATCTTGCACAATCGCAAAGGTAAATTCCGCCTGTCCCTGTGCATTTTTGACCACGGTGACCGTCAGATCAATCCAGATGAGTTGGCCATGCTTGGTCAGATAGCGGCGCTCAGTACGAAAAGCATCGGCCTCTCCCTGACGAATTTGCCGATTGAGGTGCTGATCCCGTTGCTGCTCTTGCGGATCCGGATTGTCGAGATCCTGATAGCTCATCTGTTGCAATTCGGCGGGGGAGTAGCCCAACATATCGGCATAGGCTTGGTTCACCTCCAGAAACTGGCCGTCCATCGCGGTGATGGTGATACCGACGCTAGCCTGTTCAAACAACACCCGTAAACGGTGCTCCCGTTCCTGCAAGGCGGCTTCCACCTGCCGTCGCTCCAACACCAAGGCTAAAGCAGAGGTAATAGCCCGCAACAAATCAATTTCTGTGATATCCCAGGCTTGTGCCTCCAGACAGTTGTCAAACCCAATAAAGCCCCAAAAGCTCCCCCTCACCATCAAGGGTAGGATCACAATTGCCTGGATCCCCTGCGGCTCCAAAATCTGCCGCTCTACCTCTGGAAAATCAGCAATCACCCCCTCGATCATTTCCCCCGACGAGAGAACCTGCCACCAACGGGGGATCCAATCTTCGTAGGCGACATTTTGCAGTTGGGGGTTATCCAGCTCAGCAGGGATCCCCAAATTACACCATTCCGCCCGCTGGCTGGTGAACCAGCGCCCGTTGGCATCCTGATGATTTTCAAACACATAAACACGGCTTGCTCCGGTAACTTGTCCAACCTTTTGCAAAACGGGCTGAAAAGGATCCTCGTGGGGTGGCAACGCTAACAACTCTTGCTGGATCTGCACCAGGGTTGAAAGATAATGCTCACGCTGACTGGGGAAGGAGGGCAAACTCATGGGCAGTGTTGAGGAGCAGAAATGAAATCAAGCGCTGGGAGCCAGCGGAAGCAATTGGCAAAACCATCTCTGGATCAATCACTATCAATCAACTGACTGAAGATGGCTAAACAAACTTGCTATCGATTGTGGCATCGCTAGTCTAATTATTGGGGAAAAACTGACGGCATCTCGTGATCCCTGCCCCTAGCTTCTCCCTACCTCTTCCCTCTCCTGAGAGCTAGCCCTTCAGCCCACAGAGGATCCCTCGGCTGGCTTGCCTGCGCCTAGTCGCTGGGCAAAATCAGGGATGGTCATTTCTAACCCTTTTACCAAAGGAATCTGGGGTTGCCAATTTAGCCACGCTTTCGCTCTCGAAATATCTGGACGGCGTTGTTTGGGATCATCACTGGGCAAGGGGTGGTAGATGATCTGGCTGGTGGTTCCGGTTAATTGCTGCACCAATGCCGCTAATTGATTGACCGTAAATTCATCGGGGTTGCCCAGATTGCAAGGGCCTGTATAAGAACTCGCCATCAACCGCATCAATCCCTCCACCAAATCAGCCACATAACAAAAACTGCGGGTTTGGGATCCATCTCCATAGACCGTCAGATCGTCCCCCCGCAACGCCTGCACAATAAAGTTACTGACGACACGGCCATCTTCCAAATTCATCGTCGGCCCGTAGGTATTAAAAATGCGGGCGACGGCGATATCCACCTGATGCTGGCGATGATAGTCAAACATCAAGGTTTCGGAAACCCGCTTGCCCTCGTCATAACAGGCGCGGATGCCAATTGGGTTGACATTGCCCCAATAGTCTTCCGGTTGCGGATGGACGGTGGGATCCCCATAAACCTCTGAGGTGGAGGCAAACAGTAGACGGGATCCCGTTTTTTGGGCTAGTTCCAGCATATTGAGTGTCCCCAAGACGCTGGTTTTGATGGTTTGAATGGGATCTTTTTGATAATGCACCGGAGAAGCCGGACAAGCCAGGTGATAGATCTGGTCCAGGTGGTCTAACCAGGTGCAAGTGGCTAGGGGAGAGGTGGCGATGGGCTGGGTGACATCCTGCTGCCAAAACTGAAAATTGGCCTGATCGCGGTGGCTGACCAGATTGGTTTGCCGACCCGTCGAGCAGTTGTCGAGGGCAATAACCCGCTCTCCGGCACTCACCAGCCGTTGCACAAGATGAGTGCCAATAAATCCGGCAGCTCCGGTCACCAGAATCGTTTTGGGCTGAGGATGGGTTGACATAGGTAGGGATGAAGGAAAGTAAAGGTCAGCGACCGACTCCGATATAGACAAAACCGGCTGCCTCCAGCGTGGCTCGATTTAAGGCATTCCGCCCATCCACCAGCACGGGACGCCGCATCTGACTGGCGATAGCCACCCAATCCAGGGTTTGAAAGGCTGACCACTCGGTCACCAGCACCAACGCATCACAATCTTGCGCCAGCGCCATCGGGTTAGCTTCTAGGGTAAAAGTCGGCCAATCGGGTGGAATCCCATCTGGGGTGATCACGGGATCAAAACCTTTGACTTTAGCCCCCAGCTTACTGAGTTGTTGAATCAGCGTTAAGGCAGGGGCATCCCGCAGATCATCGGTATTTGGCTTAAAGGTCAGCCCCAATAATCCCACAGTTTTGCCCTTTAATACCTTCAACAATTGCTGGAGTTTTTCAATCACCCGTTGCCGTTGATCCTGGTTGACGGCGATAACCGATTCCAGAATGCGGGCTTGATAGCCATAGTCCGACGCTGTTCGCAAGAGGGCGGAAATATCTTTCGGAAAGCAACTGCCCCCCCAACCCAAGCCAGCGTTAAGAAACTTGCTGCCAATTCGGGAGTCCAGCCCGATCCCTAGCGCCACCTGCTGCACATCACCCCCCACTCGTTCACAGATATTGGCGATCTCGTTGATAAAACTAATTTTGGTGGCCAGCAGGGCGTTGGCGGCATATTTGATCATCTCTGCCGAGGCTAGATCCGTCACCACAAACGGTACCGGATCCCGTTGTGGATCCTCGGCAAACCGCCGTTGCACAATCGGCTCATACAGTTGTCGCATCAGGTCAATCGCTCGGCCACTGCTGGATCCCACCACAATCCGGTCGGGGTTAAAGGTATCCCAAATGGCGCTGCCTTCCCGCAAAAACTCAGGATTGCTGACCACATCAAACTGGGGCAAATCTGCCAGCGCCAGCGTGGCTGTTGGGGATCCCTTGCTCGGTTGTCCAACTTCGGCGACATTCTCCACCGGTGAGCGCCCCTGAGCGGCTCCATCCAGCAGGATCATACGTACCCAATCGCCGGAACCAATCGGCACAGTGGATTTGTTAACAATCACCCGATAGCGCCCATCCAGATGGCGACCAATGGCACGGGCTGCCGATTCCACATAGCGCAGATCGGGATCCCCACTGGGCAGGGCGGGGGTGCCTACTGCGATAAAAATCACATCCGCCTGGGGAATAGCGCTGGCGAGTTCTGTGGTAAACGAGAGCCGTTGTGCCGCCACGGAATGGAGGACAATTGCTTCTAGCCCCGGCTCATAAATGGGCATCTTGCCCTGTTGCAGGGAGCTAACTTTAGCCGGATTGTTGTCGATGCAGATCACGCGGTGACCAATTTCCGCCAGACAGGCTCCGGTAACTAATCCAACATAGCCAGTGCCAACAACAGCAATATTCATGGGAAGTTGCTCACGTGGGGTGTACAAGATGGCGCTAAAAGGTTCAAGCAAAAGGGATCCTTGGCTCAACCGTCAGCTATCCTGTTCAGGATTGCGGGATAGGCTAGCACCCTTTAGGCTGGTTGTCGGTGATTTCGTCACTTTACTAGAATTTTTTGCTCGACGGTCAAGCAAAGTCAGCCTATGTCTAAAATTCACTTCTCTCTCGTATCTTCTTGGTGGCGTCAATGCCTTACCCTGCTGGGGGTTAACTATGCCTACATGGTGGAGTATCGGGCTGAGCTGATCCTTTGGGTATTAGCGGGATCCCTACCGTTGATTTTGATGGGAGCCTGGACAAAAGCCGCTCAGGAGGGAAATTTTGGTTTAGAGTCTGGCCAGTTTGTCCGCTATTTTTTGGCGGTTTTTTTGGTGCGTCAGCTCACGATTGTTTGGGTGATCTGGGATTTTGAAAAGGAGGTGGTGGAGGGTAAGTTATCCAGCCGCTTGCTACAACCCCTCGATCCGGCTTGGCATCACCTCGCTGCCCACCTATCGGAGCGGTTGGTGCGGATCCCTTTTACCTTTTTATTAGTGGGTCTATTTTTCTGGGTCTATCCCCAAGCCTTTTGGATGCCGGATGGACAAACTATCCTATGGGCAATTCTGGCAATTATGCTGGCTTTTGCCCTACGTTTTGTTATTCAATATACGTTTGCTCTCTTTGCCTTTTGGACAGAACGAGCGGCGGCTTTGGAAGAAGTTTGGTTCATGGTTTATCTGTTTTTGTCAGGCTTGATTGCTCCTCTAGAGGTTTTTCCACCCATTTTGCGGGAGATAATTTTGTGGACGCCTTTTCCCTATATGGTCAATTTTCCCGCCAGCATTTTAGCCGGGATCCCGGTCTCTCTGGGGAAAGGATTTGGTGTGTCCCTAGGCTGGTTAGTCGCTTTTGGGCTATGGAATCGTTGGCTATGGCGAAAAGGTCTTAAACACTATTCGGGCATGGGGGCATGAAGACTATCAGGACTCGCCTGACAGCGAGGGAGAATGGCGATAAAGCAGGTCTTTTAATAAGGTTAACGCTTCTCGATCAAAGTTATTGTGAAGAATAGCCTCTTGCAGAAATTGTTTTTCAGCTTCGCTAATCTGGCCATCTTGTAGAATAATTGTTTTTAATCCATCGGCTTCAAAGCGATCAATCATATTGTCATCTTCCAGGAAAAAGGCAAGGGCAGCCCGTAGATTGGCAATGTGAGTTTCAGAAACAGCAGCGTCTAATGATTCGGAAGCAGACATCAGGGATCCTCCATCGGTTTTGTCAGTAAATTTCCGCTAGGTTTATAGGGTTTTTATCGATCTTTTTCAGAGATCTTTTATGGAGCAAGGGTCAAACTAAGGAGAGCGGATAAGGAGCAGTCAGGGATCCCGTAGGTGGCTAACTGAGCCAAAGCTTTTGGGTTTTCTGATGGTAAGGGGGTGTGGTAGATCGATTGTTTGAGTGAAGATGAACTTAAGTTGAGGGTTTCTAGATTAAAGTAACTAATTTCTGGATAATTAGTGGGGGAATCCTCCCGAATATCTATCTGCTCAGTAGCCTGGTTAACTAGCCACTCCATGATAATACTTGACACCAAAGATTCGGGATCCAGTAAGGATTGGTCTATATTAGCCTGCGGATCACCTGAGGAGTTGCTGACATCAATCCAAAGGCAAAACTGTTGGGGTTGTGGATGATGGCATAAAGCAGATAATACCGTCTTCAGTTGCTCGATTTGCTGATTTACTGGTATTTGCCAATCGGGTGTAATCATGAGATGAATCCGCTCGTCTGCCAATACTAATGGGGGGGATCCCGTTAGTGTGGCTGGACGGGCTATCTCTTGGATAGAAGCCCAATACTCCTCTCTTGAAATCTGGAAATAGCCCTGAGTTGGAATATGAAATTCATCAGGGGTTTCGCTTTTTTGCAGTGCCACATACAACATTGAATGACGTGGCATCCGCTGCTCCTGGTGCCATAGTCCCTGAAGGGCTTTTCGGACATCCTCTTGATCCTTTATTTCTACAAACCGCTGCGAATCAAATTCAAACAAAAAGGTGAGCATTCGATAATGGTTACTGGCGGCCATATCCCAATAGAGGGTAGGATTAAAATTATAGAATCCATGATCAATCCAGCCAATAAAAGGCATTCCATGCAGCATCAATCCCTGTGGTTTAGTCAGATCATGCATGGTCTTGAAAAACTGAGCAATATTAAATATATGCTCACCCGTTCCTAGGTTGATAGTAACGTCAAATTGCTGGTCGAGGTTGACAGGCTGATTGAGATCAAATGGATACGCATCAAGAGTCCCATGCAGGTCAATGGCGGAGATTGATTTATAGTTGATCAATGATTTATAGACAATTTTAGCAATATCGAAGTTCCGTTTTTTACTGGGATCCTGTTGCACCTTATCCAGTTTTGCTAGCAATTCGCTTTGCAATTCGGGATCCGCCACTCGCTTGCGAATATCCTCAGTCAATGTCTCCAAAGAAACATCGCCATGCCAATGCTGTTCACCAAACTCTAAAACATCGGCAGAGTCAGGAAATAACTTTCGCTGATACAATGTGGATAAAAACTGATATTCAATAATCGAGATTGCCATAAACCATTCAGCATAGGTTGCTTGCAGTATACTACCCCCCTATTTCCCATTGAATCCAACGGGGATCTCTTAACTGCCTGCCTTCCCCGTCTTCGTTCGCCGACATCAGCCTTAACCCCTACACCGCCCACAACCAACCGCATGGATCAGTTATGGATCCCCTTTTTTTAGGCATTGATTTGGGTACATCCGGTTTACGGGTAGTGGCTCTCAACACGGAGGGATCCCTGGTGGGGCAGGTTAGCCAATCCCTAACTTCAGTGCAGCCTGATGAGTGGATAGCTACCTTGCGAGGGTTATGGCAGGAGTTGTCAGAACAAGTTGGGGGTCATTATCAAGCGGTTGCGGTAAGCGCTTGCAGCACCTCCGGTTCGATTGTGCCCATTGATCGAGAGGGAAAACCCGTTTTTGAGGCTCTGCTTTATCACGACTCACGCGGGCAGAGCCAAGCCCGCGCCCACGAGATTCCTACAAGCTGGGGCTTAGGGCGCTGGCTGTGGTGGCAGGAAACCCATCCGGTGCTGGCCCAAACTAGCTATCTGGCTCATCCCAGCGATGTCTTACTGACGGCGTTAGGGGGGGAACCCAGAGTCACCGATCATACGTCGGCCTTAAAAAGTGGGTTTGATCCGGTGGGCTATTGTTGGGGCTGGTCAGGGATCCCCACCCTGGACTGGCAGCCGTTCCCCCGTGTGGTGGCTCCTGCTACCCCAATTGGCTATCTGCGGGAGGAATGGCGGTGGGGGTCGGCCAAAACCCTGATCGTGGCGGGCATCACCGATGGCTGCGCCGGACAACTGGCGAGTGGGGCAGTGGCTGCCGGACAGGTGGCGGTCTCGTTGGGCACAACCCTGATTTTCAAGGGGGTCAGTCACCATCCCCTGCAAACCCAGGATGGCAGCGTTTATTCCCATCTGCATCCGGATCGGCAAACCTGGCTACCCGGAGCCGCTTCCTGTGCTGGCGGAGGATCCCTGCCACACCATTTCCCCGATCAAGAGTGGCGGGTTTGGGATGAACAGGCGATGCGCCATCTTCCCACAGGCGAAATTATCTATCCACTCTGGCAACCTGGGGAACGCTTTCCGGTCACCAGTCCTAATTTTTTTGGGTTTTCCTCCCTTGGGGATCCCCGCTCTAGTCGGGGCTATGCGGCTCTGCTGGAGGGAGTTGGTTTTGTGGAAAAACTGGGGATCGAACGCCTGCAACAGTTGGGACTTATCCCCCAAAGTCCGATTTTGGCCACAGGGGGAGGATGCCGTAGTCCGCTTTGGCTGAGGATTCGCGCCAGTATTCTCAATCGCCCCCTGCAAGTTCCTCAATACCCTCAACCCGCTGTAGGAGCCGCCATCCTAGGAGCAGCCGCTTGGTGGCAATGTTCGGTGAGGGAGGCCAGTCAACGCTTGGTTAAGCAGGGTCAGCACATCGATCCCGTTGCCGCCTGGGTGGATCCCTATGGTGAGGCTTATCGCACCTTTTGTCAGCGTCTGCGCTCCCTAGGGCTATGGGATTAAGCGTCTAGCAACACTTGCCGATGCTGCTCAGCCTGACTTGCCCAGGTTTGGCGCTCCTCCCACGACAGCGGGGATCCCTCGTAATAGTGGTGTAACCAGGCTTCTTGGATCGAATCGGCCTCCCCAGGGAGTTCTTCCAGATCCCATCCCGGCATGTCGAGTGCCGTCAACAAATGACGCACCTTGGGGTCATAACTCACCGCAAAACAACGGCAGCCTTCCGCCGCCGCCATCACCAAGCCGTGATAACGCATCGTAATAGTCAGGCGCATTTTGCCCAAAAAGCCCTTCAGGTAACGGGGATCCCGTAGTAGTAGAAGATGGCTGGGGTTGGGCAACTGGGCTTGCAACTGTTCGGCCAACTGCTGATCGGGGCTAGGGGGAGCATGGGGGGCGGCCAACTGAAAGGGCACGAAGAAGAGGGGAGCTTCTGTCTTAGCTTGCAATCGTTGTAAAGCAGTGCGGATGACGGCCAAACGAGCTGGGGTGAGATGGGGATGGGTGCGTAAAACCACAGCTATGCCGCCCTCAGGCCAATCGACCCCAGCCGGATCGGCTAACCCCTGCAACGCCCACACCGGATCGGGAGCCAGTTGATAAGGGATCCCCCATCCCTCAAGCAATTGAGCCGCCGCCTGATCGCGTACACTCACCCCCTGACAACCGGCTAAGCAGGCGCGTGTCCAGGCTCGATTCCACGGGCGATCAAGGGGACCAATCCCCTGTGCCCAAGCGAGGGTTCGCACCCCCCGCTGCTGCGCCATTGTCATCACGGCCAAATAATAAAGGGGACTGCGCCAACTGCTGCGATCCTGCAATAAACTTCCCCCTCCCCAAACAAACAGGTCAGCAGCCCCCAAAAGCCGCCACAGTTCCGGCAGGCTCCAACGGGAAGCACTCAACACCGGATAGGTGGCTGCGGTTACTTGCGGTTGATCCGACAACACACAGGGTTGATAGTGCTCCGGCAACATCTGCAAGAGGCTGAGCAAGAGCGCTTCATCTCCCGCATTGCCGAACCCGTAATAGCCTAAAATCACAACTCGCATGGTGCGGATCCCTCTGGGAACTTCGAGGCGGTCAATCCGGGTTTTTATCCCTAACCAGCTCACTAGCTGACAAAGGTATCGATGGCATCAGATTGATTGACTTCAAAACGGATTTGGTTTCGCCCTGCCCCCTTGGCCTCATAGAGAGCATGATCGGCGGCGGCAATCAGGTCTTCGGGGCTGTATTTTTGATCAAAAAAGGCTGTGGCGATGCCTTGGCTAAGGGTAACATGGCTATCCACCAGGGAGTCTTCGTGGGGGAGTTGCAAGCTGCGTACTTCTGTCTGGATAGTTCTGGCCACCTGAAGCGCTCCTTCCAGATGGGTATTGGGCAGAATCACCGCAAACTCCTCCCCTCCATAGCGAGCGACCAGATCACGGGGGCGCTTGGTGGCTCGGCTGATGGCTTGGGCAATTTGTTGCAGGCATTCATCTCCCTGTTGATGGCCGTAAGCATCGTTATAAAGTTTGAAACAATCCACGTCACAAAGAATAAGGCTGAGGGGTTCTTGAAATTCTTTCATGCGCTGCCACTCCTGTTGTAGGTAGCTATCGAAGCGGCGACGATTGGCAATGCGGGTTAACCCATCCAAAATAGAGAGGCGCACCAGTTCTTGATTGGCTTTTTGCAGAGCGGCTTCAATGCGTTGACGCTCCTGAATCTCCGATTGCAGTTGTTGAACTTTGTCCTCCATGCCTGTGTAGAGACGGCGTAGGCGCTGGGTCATTTGGTTGAAAGCTTGCGCCAACACTCCGATTTCGTCCTGGGTGACCACCGGAGCTGTCAGGGTTAAATCTCCAGCCGCAACCTTCGTGGCAGCCTCCGTAATACGCAAGATCGGATAGGCAATTTGCCGAGCTATCCAGAATACTCCTGCCATGAGCAAAGTGGTCACTAGTAACCCCGTTAGGAGAATGGTCAAAAATAAGCTGCGAGCTGGATAGAAGGCGATAGCGGTCGGTTCTTCCACCAACAACGCCAGTTCACGCCCCGCCAACCAGCGATAGACGCCCATCACTTCCATGCCCCGATAGTTGAGATAAATTCCCTCTCCACTGTTGCCGGCGATGGCGGCATCAATGCCTGGGCTGCGGATCCCTAGTGGAAAGTCAGGACTACCAAAGCGATCTCCGGCAATCAAGGTATGGTAGGGATCCACCAGATAGGTTTGGGTGGTTTCTCCGGGACGGGGATCCCCCTGCAAAACCCGCAGCATTTTTACCAGATCGAGGTGGGTTGCCAACACCCCTACCGGTTTGCCGCTTGTCTCCAGAAGAGGGGTTGCGATGGTGATGGTGGGGTGGGCGGTGACTGGGGAAGCATAGACATTTTGTAGATAGGTTGTTTGTTGACCTTGTACAAAATAGGGATCCTGGGCGCGATGTTGACCTTCATGCCCTTTGTTCGTCGAAACCACCACTTGCCCATCGGTGGCATTGAGGATCCCTATTTCTGTAAATTCGGGCCGACTACTTAAAGCAGCCGCTAAATATTGGGATAAGAGGCGGTAAGCGGTTTGGGATTCCGAAGTAGTCTGGGTAGGCTGTTTGAGTAAGATGGCTGCTTGGGTGCGAATTTCGGGTAGTTGGGCTAAAGCTAAGGTGGCCTCCTGTTGGCTATCAATCCAGAGATTGAGGGTATCTGCCTTCAAATTGGCGGTGGCATTGAGACTCTCAAATAAAACTTCCTCCAAATCAGCGCGGGCTTGCATAAAAGTCAATCCACCCACAATGCCCACCAACAGCAGGGACAGCAGAGAATAGTAAAGAATCAGCTTGACAATCAAGCTTTGAAAGGCTGCCTTCACAAACTGACCTACGGAAAATACAGGGTGGCCTTTGACCTATCCGGAAATAGGGATCCAGATCCCCATCGTCTGATTTTATCCCTTCGCTGAGGCTTAACGAGCCGTGCGGGTGATCTGCCAACTTAAAATGATCACGGGCAACAAACCCACCGCCACAATCGCTAGGGCTGGGCCTGCTGCTTCGGTCAAGCGTTCGTCAGCAGCCAGTTGATAGGCGCGCACCGCCAACGTGTCAAAGTTGAAGGGACGGATCACCATCGTGGCGGGCAGTTCCTTCATCACATCCACAAAGACCAAGAGAGCAGACGTCAGCAGGCTACCCCCCAAGAGTGGCGCATGAATCCGCCGCAAAATCTGGCCGGCATCCCCACCCAGGCTACGGGCGGCCTCGTCCAAATGGGGTTTGATTTTGGTCAAACCTGCTTCTACAGTATGAAAGGCCACCGCCAAAAACCGCACAAGATAGGCAAAAATGAGGGCTGTGATCGTCCCACTCAGCAGTAGCCCTGTGGAAACCCCCAGGTATTGCCGCATCCAACCATCCACCCAGTTATCTAGGCGGCCCAGTGGGATCAAGACCCCCACGGCGATTACGGATCCCGGAAGGGCATACCCCATGGCGGCCAACCGTACCGTCAACTGAAGACTCACGACCGGATAGAGCCGCACCCCATAGGCCATTAACAGCGCCAAAACCACTGCCAGACAGGCACTTATTCCGGCTAGCAGCAAACTGTGGGATCCATATAGCCAGGTGCGGGCATTCAAGGTTTGGGAGGGATTTTCTAGGGCGAGCCGTAGGAGCAATCCGGCGGGCAGGAGAAACCCCAGCAGGATCGGGATCCCGCAGGCCAAACCCGCTGCCCACGCCCGTAGACCCTTGAGGGGGTATCGGGGTAGGGGGTGTTGTCCCCCCACTTGGTGATAGCGGGCGCGCTGGCGGAAGACTTGTTCGATCAACAATAAAATCAGGACAAACAACAACAAGAAAGCCGCTAACTGAGCCGCCGCCACCCGCTCCCCAAAGCCAAACCAAGTGCGATAAATGCCCGTCGTAAAGGTTTCGACCCCAAAATACTGCACCGTGCCAAAGTCATTGAGGGTTTCCATGAGGGCGAGCGCCAGACCAGCCACGACAGAGGGACGGGCTAACGGCAATGCAACCCGCCAAAAGCTGCGCCACGGCCCCTGCCCCAACGAACGGCTCACCTCCAAAATGCAGGTGGATTGCTCCAAAAAGGCCACCCGTGCCACCAGATAGACATAGGGATAGAGGACTAGCGTCAGTAGCGCCATAGCTCCCGGCAAGGAGCGAATATTGGGGAACCAATAGTCGTGGACGCTCCAACCCAACCACTGGCGTAATTGAGTTTGTAGGGGGCCGGTAAATTGCAGAAAATCAGTATAGACATAGGCCAAAACGTAGGCAGGAGCGGCTAGGGGCAGCAGTAATCCCCACTCCATCCATCCTCGCATCGGGAACTGACACATGCTGACCAGCCAAGCGGTGGTCACCCCGATCACTAGGGATCCTATCCCCACCCCCAGCATCAAAAGCAGAGAGTTGCGGATGTAGCGACCCAGCACCGTATCCACCAAATGCTGCCAGATCTGATGGGTATCACTCCATACACTGCTCACCACAAACAGTACAGGCACTAACACCAACCCAGCCAATAATCCCGTCAGCAGGAGCCAGCCCAGGGATCCCATGGGGAACCAGAGGGATTTCCGCCAACCCGCGAAGGACGGGGGAAGGGGAGGATTAGGGATCCCGTCATGCATGCTCGAACTACTCCCGATGTTTTCCCTGAGTGCAGGCAATCTTTAGCTATGGGGCCACTATCGCAGGCAACCTGGAGGGCAATGGCAATAGGGTACGAGACTTGGTTGGGGAGGACTCTCCCTCGGTTAATCAGGATAGCCCCTCGTTCTTCCGGATCCACTCCGCTAGGGATCCCAGCCAGAATTCCAGCCCTTCCCCAAGCTTGCGATTGAACAGCCCACGCAATAGCCAGGGAAGGAACCCACGCATTTCCTCCTGAACAATGACTTCGGTTGTTGTTGGAGATAGGGCGATAAGTTGCCACTCATTGTGAGCCGTTACCCCCCAAGCCTTGCCAACAACGGCAAACCTGTGAGGATGGCTCAACTCCACGACCTCCGCCAGGATGCGAGTTCCGTCGTTACTATACTCAAACCGCTTGCCAACCTCCAGAGGTGGCACAAACCTCATATCTCTAACCCGTGAATACCAAGTTGGCCACTCACCAATTCGGGTGAGCTGATCCCACACCACTTCAATCGGGGCAGAGATTATCTGACGGCGCTTCTGTAGAACTACTGACATTAATCTCCCTGTAGCCTGAGTCATGGTTAGCTTGGCTGAAAATGCGGCAGTCTGGCCAACCTGTCAAATCTCTACTATCCTGGGGTTTGACATTTCTGAGCTTGCCATTAAATCAACCATAGTTTTGCTTGTTGAAAAAAAGTTCATCCTGAGATGGCGGAGGAAATCTTTCCCATCATTCTTGTAGTAATCCCGACCCTTATTTTACCTATCCTAAGCAATACCTGTGTTTTCAGATCAAGTGTTAACGAACCCACGGAATACGCCACTCACCCACGGGGTGAGGATGGATAGCTGACAACCCCAACCTTTCAGATATCGATTAGAGCGAGCCGTAGGCCAAGACTATTTGAAGCGGCGCATTCCTCGGCTGAGGGGATCAAATCCATCATCAAATTGGGTTTTATGGTCAAAACTTGCTCCCCAGAGGGTGGCTCGCTCCAGGTTGGATCCCTTGAGAGAGGCTCCATTCAAATCGGCACACCACAGATAGGCCATCCACAAATTCGCCTGGGTGCAATCCGCCGAGCGCAGGTTCGCCGAGCGCAGCTCCACCGCTCTCAGATCGGCCTCCAGCAATTTGGCTCGGCTGAGATTAGCCTTGCTCAGATAGGCTCCCCAAAGAATGGCTTTGCTGAGATCAGCGTCGCTCAGGTCAGCATCGCTCAGATTGGCTTCGCTCAAATTGGCTTCGCTTAAGTTGCTTTTGTTGAGATAAGCCAACCAGAGATTTGAGCCACTCAGGTTTGCTTTCGACAAATTGGCGGAGCGCAGATCCACACCGCGCAGGTCAGCCTTACTCAAATCTGCTTTATAAAGACAGGAGCGCCAGAGGGTAGCCCCCCAGAGATCGGCTCCACTCAAGCAGGAGGCCGTCAAGTCACTGGAAAACAAATTCGCTTCCCCCAAGTTAGCACCGCTTAAGTCGGTTTCTCGGATCGCCGCCTCGCTCAGATTGGCTCCTTTGAGGGAGGCTCCACTCAACCCCGCCCCACTTAAATCGGCTCCGCTCAAACTCGCACCACTCAAATCCGCCAGCCAAAGGTTGGTTCCTGCCAGATTGGCTCGGCTCAAAAACGCCTCAAAGAGATTGATGCCACTTAGATCCAAACCGCTGAGATCGGCTCCAAACAAATTGGCTCGCTCGAAGTCGCGTTCTCCCGCCTCAAAGCGACGCAACAACTCATCAGCATTACTGACATGATGGGAATTTTGAGTCACGTTGAGCATGGGGGGAAGGGGAGGAGGTAACCTTTGTTCTATCATGCTGGCTTACTTGGGCGGATCCACAAAAAAGATTCGGAATCACCCCCAAGGAAGCGGCGAGGCCGAACGATAGAAACCCTTTTGATGCCAGTCTGGGTAACTCAGCCATTCACGATAGCGGGATCCAAGGAGAAAAATCTTCTTTTTTGACAAACTGAAAAGGTCCAGATAGGGATCCCCAGATGACTTTGTCGGTGACGGGATCGCGGCCTTGGTCGAGGCTATGAAAATAGCTTTCCGCGATCGTAAATTCACTGTGCAGATAGGTTTCTTGCTCTTTGCGAAAAACTCGACAGGTTTTGCCGGGAATCGAGCAACCTTGAAAAATTTCTCCCGTCCACATAACCTGGGTCACACAACCAGTTAGGAGATCCAATTCGTCAGCAGTTAACCCGTGGAGGCGACTCCGATCCTGACCCGCTCCTACCCAGCGCTGGGGATGAATCAGGCCATAGTTTTGAATCTGGATCCCCTCGGCAGTTTCCCCCAGAGCCAGCACCCGTTGCCGATAGGGTTGATCGGGATAAATATCATAGGTTTGCTCCACATAAAACCCCAATCCCCCCACAACCGAGAGGGGTAGCGGACATTGGTAGACATGGATGTTGGCAAACCAGACCGGTTCGGCAATCGCTTGGGCAAAGTTGTTGAAGTGCCCTGCCATCCACACCGCTAGCTGTCGCAGCAAAGGAGAGGGATCCGAGAAAGTGGCCGAGGTCATGGGGAAATCGCCGCGTCGTCACGTTCTAGCATAGCGGCTACGGTTTCATAGCTACTGCCATACCAGCGTTGCAGTTTCTCCAATTCTTCGGCCAGGGATCCGGTGGGCGGAAAGGTTTCACAGGGATAGTGCAGCGCCCGCAGGCCCGCCACCAGGGTAGACGGAGCCAGCCACCATTGTTGGGCTAGGCGCAACAGATCGACTTGATCATGGCTTTGCAGATGGTGGTGCAGTTGACGGCGGATCCCTTCCGGGGGCAGTAGGGGGACGACCTGCTGATGCACATAAACCCGTAGCTGCTCTCCGGTGGGGGGGGTAGAGGCCAATAGCCAAGCCAAATGGGTGATCGAGGGGGGCCAACTCCAGAGGAAGAGATGGTCATAGTGATAGCCCCCTTGGGGACGGTCGTAGTGTAGGGTTAGCCCCTGATCGGGATCCCCCTGAGGGGAGGGGGTTTGCGGCACCTGCGGACGGCGATAACCGTAGAGCAAAGCAGTGCCCTGGCAAGTGGGCAAGAGGATGGACAGGCGATCCAGGGGGTGCCAGTGCAGGCGGTGGGGAATGGGGGGAGCCGGACGATAAACAATCGTCGGGTGAGGGGTGAGGGCGTTTGCTGGGGAGGAAGTGGGGGTAGGCATGGGCGGGGACACAGGCAAGCGGGGTAAATCCGATGAACTGGCTTGAATGCCTTTGATCTGAAGTTGCAATTCCGTTTCTCCCTGCCAGTGATGGAGGGTGAGGCTATAGGCCAAATGAACGGAACGGGGCAGCGGATAAGCCATCCCATATTTCCAGGCAATCCCCGAAAATGGGCGTCCTCCCTGGGGATCCCGCACCTGCACGCGCAGATGAGATCCCTCCCGTCCGAAGGTGGATTGGCGGATAACCTGGAGATGGCGGCTAGAGAAGACGGGTTCTTGATTGCCAATGCCGCAGGGTTGCAACTGCTGGATTTGTTGATAGAGATCCATCGTCATGGCGTTCAGATCGGTTTCGGCATCAATCACCACCAGGGGTTGAATATGATCCGCCTCCAGGCAGGTTTGGGCATAGTGGCGCAGGGCTTCTTCCAGGGCAGGCCATTGCTCCGCCATCATGCTAAATCCGCCCGCCGCAGTATGTCCGCCGTGTTTGAGAAAGAGGTGTTGACAACTTTCTAGCGCCTGAAAAACATGGAATTCTGGGATCCCGCGGGCTGAGCCACGAATTTCCCCTTTGGCGGTGGATCCAATAAAGACGGGGGCACCGTAGCGTTCCACAAGGCGAGAGGCCACAATCCCGATCACCCCATGATGCCAGTCTGTGCCCAAGACCGTCAGCACCCGCTCGGTTTGGGGATCCCAACCGGAGGCCTCAATCTGTTCAATAGCGGCCTCCTCAATTTCCCGACAAAGGCGTTGGCGCTCTTGGTTAAGGGCTTCACACTCCTGGGCTAAGGTTTGCGCGTGGACGGGATCATCGGTGGTCAGCAAATCAATCACCACCTGCGGCTGAGCCAAACGTCCCACTGCGTTGATGCGCGGACCTAAGCCAAAACCAATCGCCTCCGGTTGCAGATCCCGCTGCTGATCCAATCCGGTCACCCGCAGCAGGGCTTGAATGCCAGGAATCTGGGAACTGGGGAGGAGTTGCAGCCCCTGCTTGACCCACAGCCGATTTACCCCCGTCAGCGGAGCCAGATCGGCAATCGTCCCTAAAGTAAACAGCTCCAGGAGGGGGCGCTGCAAGGTGATGGGATCCCCCATTCGCTCGCAGAGGTGCAGAGCCAGCAAATAGGCCACACCGACCCCCGCCATCCCCTGATAGGGAGAGGGATCCGCAATCAACTTAGGATTCAAGATGGCATCGGCAGGCGGCAACATCGTCGGCAGGTCATGGTGATCCGTGACAATCACCGTCAATCCCAGTTGTTTCGCTCGCTCAATCGCCGCCACCGCCGCAATGCCATTGTCTACCGTGATGATCAAACCCACCCCTGACGCCGCCAAATCTTCAACCATTCGCTGATTCAGACCGTAGCCCTCGGTCATGCGGCTAGGAATCTGATAATCGGCTGCGCCTCCCCAAAAGCGTAGGGTACGCAACAGGAGTGCCGTGCTGGTCATGCCATCCGCGTCATAATCTCCACAAATGGCCATTTTTTGCTGATCCGCAAGCGCCTGCTGCAAAAGATCGACGCAGAAGGACAAATCGACAAAATCGCGGGTGGGATCCGGCAGTTGGGTAGGTGTGGATCCCAAAAAGTGAGCAATCTCTTCGCTGTCTCGCAAACCGCGATTGAGCAAAACCTGGGCAACGAGAGGATACAGATAGGTCTGGCGAGCGATCTCTGCCGCTTGCTCCACTTGAGGTGGATACTGTTGCCAACGTTGGGGAGGCAAGCTAGCCATGTGGTGGGATCCCTGGTTGAGGTTGCCGCGACCAACAATAGCCGCAAACATACCAACGATTGAGTTCCGCTTCAGGAGCAGGACAACGGCACTGGGGGCAGGGGGGCATCTTTAACTGGGTCTGTTTGACGTGCCTAGCCCAGCGCTCAAAAGCTTCTTGGGGGGTAGCGGCGGGATCCTCTACTGACTCCTTTTTGGCTCTGGCTGGCTCATGAACCCTGCCCAAGGACGGGGGGGTATGGGACAAGGCTTGACGATGCCATTCAGCGGGGGAAAAGCGGATATCCCGCAACGAAGCGGACAAGGCGGCATTGAGCTTGCTGAGGATGAGGGGGCGCTGAAAGGCCAAGTTTTGTGCCCAGGCGGAAGTAGAGGTAGCCACCTGCAAAACCTGCTTCTGGATGCTGACCGGATGGGTATGGGCAGACACCGCCACTCCGACCACTTGCGGCCAAATCTGGGTGACCCTGCCCAACAAACGATAATCCGCCCAATGGGGATCCCTTTGGACTTGTTGCAAAACCTGATCCAGAGAACTCAACACAGAAGGATCCCGACCATCCTTACGAGAATAGCTCCAGGCTAGCCCCCATAGGCAAAGGTAACCAGCAACAAAACCGACAACAGAATGCCCGGACTGAGCAGAAGAATTAATTCCAGCAATTCGTGGGTAGGCATGATGGCTCACGGAAATTAGGATACAACGCGCAGGCATGGGGATGGGTGTCGTCCCCCCTTGTTTGTTTTTAGGATCCGGTACAATCAGCCCAGACAAGGCAAATCTTTAGGGTTTATTCCGCTCTGCTCATCGGCAGACATTCAAGACAACTAATACAAGAGGACCCGCCGCAGAATCACCGCCAGCAAAGCCACCCCCACAGTTACCAGCAATTGCCCCGGCAGCAGATAACCGGAGTAGTTTTGCACCAATTCCAGCAAGTTGGCATCCCAGGGTTGGCTGGCGAGTAGATAGGTCAGCCCCGTCACATGAATCGAGAGCAGCCCCGCCAAGCCCGCCACCATCATCTCGATCAGACTCTTGGGGCGGAGGGATCCCCGATTGGGCGAGGGGTTACGCGGATCCCGTTGCCTGTGGGGGGGGAAGGGAGAACTGGCGGAAGTCCGACTAACTGAGGCAGGCAGGGATGAGGCGGCGGAAGGACGGAAGGCAATCGTGCCACAGATCCAGGCTGCCGGTAAGAACCCCACCAAATAGCCCAAGCTAGGACGGTAGAGGTAATCAAGTCCCCCCCCTTCACTAAAGATTTGTCGTCCCACCAGCAACCCCAAGCCCAAATAGATGACCTGGGCATAAACCCCCGCCGTTGGGCCTGCTAAAGTTGCCGTCAGGAGAACGCCAGCAATTTGCAAAGAAAAGTGATACCCACCAATCCAAGGAACCGTACTGGGGATAGCTACCTGCAAGAGCGTTCCTACCACCGTCAAAATCACCCCAATGGCTGTCCAGATAATGTCGAGGGGCGATAACAAAAATACAAATTTCATGGGGTAAGCAAGACATCTATTTCTATGCTAGGGGGTGTCTGTCCTAACCAGAATTTTCTGGATGGTTTATGGGGATCCGTCAGGGGAGTTGCTACTCTTAAACCTGGTCTGTCTCGGTGTGTCACTTTGACTGCTTCCTCTTTTGACCCCAGTGGGTTGGATGCCCAGTTAATTCCCCTAGCCCTGGATCTGGCGGATGCGGCTGGCGAGGTGATCCGCCCCTTGTTTCGAGGGGAGCTGCACGCGGAATATAAACCCGCCGCGTCTCCGATTGTGACGATTGCCGACCGCCAAGCCGAACAACGGATGCGGCAGATCTTGAGTGAGCGAGTGCCGCACCATGGAGTGATTGGGGAGGAATTTGGCCGAAAGGAGGCGGATAGCCCCTATACCTGGGTGTTGGATCCGCTGGATGGGACGATTGGGTTTTCTACGGGCAAGCCTTTGTTTGGCACTTTGATTGCGCTGCTGCTGGAGGATCAGCCCATTTTGGGCATCATCGATCAACCGATTTGGCGGGAGCGCTGGCTAGGGATCCGTGGGCGGGTCACCACCTATAACGGTCAGCCCGTTCAGAGCAAAGCTAACCGGGATCTGAGGAAAGCTTATCTGAGTACCACCTCCCCCGATCTATTTGCCACCCCTGACCAGAAAAGATACCTACATCAATTACGGCAGGTGGTGTCTGTAACGTCGTTTGGGGGGGATTGTTATCAATATGGCTTGTTGGCGCTGGGCTGCCTGGATGTGATCCTGGAGCGCTCCCTGGCTCTCTATGATTTTGCCGCCCTGATTCCCGTGATTGAGGGGGCGGGGGGGGTGATCACCGACTGGCAGGGATCCCCGCTTCACCAGGGATCTCCTGGGGAGGTGCTGGCAACGGCCAACCCGCAACTGCACCAACAAGTTTTGCAGCTATGGTCTGCCAGCCCTGTGGAGGAGATTTAATGATCGAGGCTGAGGCCATACCAGAAATCAGCCAAGGGGTTCAACCGGAATGGGGGATGGGCATGGAGTGGGGTTGGGGGAGTGGGGGAAAGGGTTGGTGGGCAGGGATCCCGATTTTGTGGGGAATCCTGCTGCTGTTGGTGGTGCTGGCGGGTTGTGGGAGTTGGGAGAAAAGCCGCGTGGTGACAGTGGTAGACCCGCAACCGGATGCTGGAGTCGGAGAACGGGGGTTTGATATCGAGGTGCGGTTTGGGGATGACAGTTTTACGCTGGCTCAGCAGGCAGCCTTTGAACGAGCGGCTAGTCGCTGGATGACCATCATGACCAGTGATCTGTCCAATATTGCCCTCTCCCTGCCCAGTCATGCCTGTTTGCAGGGGCTGCCGGCGGTAAATCAGGCGGTTGATGATTTGCTGATCGATGTGTTGGGGGTAGTGATCGATGGCCGAGCCGGAGTGCTGGGGGCGGCCAGTCCTTGTGTTTTGCGCCGTTCGAATCAGTTGCCCGTCTATGGATTTATTCAGTTTGACATCGAGGATGTCGTGCTGCTGGAGGAGCGGGGGCAGCTAGAAACGGTGATTGTACATGAGATGGGTCATGTGTTGGGGTTTGGCACCCTCTGGCCTCGCTTGGGGCTGGCGGTGGGGGTGGGGGGCGAGGATCCCCGGTTTGCTGGGGCACAGGCCAACCTGCAATATGGAGCGCTGGGGGGTATGGGCAGCGTGCCGATTGAAGATCAAGGTGGTTCTGGTACGGCGGATGTGCATTGGCGAGAAAGTGTTTTTGACACGGAGTTGATGACGGGATCCCTGAATGGTGGTTTGACCAACCCCCTCAGCCGACTCACCCTGGGCAGCCTACTGGATATGGGCTATCAGGTGAATTTTGCCCAGGCGGATCCCTATCAATTGCCGGAGACTGGAGCAAGGCGGCGAGCCGGAATGCCCTTACAAGAACAACTTCTACCCGTAGTGATGCAGTGGGTCGATTGAGCCGTCGGTCAACTGAGTAGGCAGGGCTAAAACGCAGGGATATCGGCAAATTGGGGATCCCGGACGGCGTGGGCGGCTTCTCCACAGGTGCGGGGGCTGGGGAAAATTTTGCCGGGATTGGCGATAACTTGTGGATCAAAAACCTGTCTGACCCATTGCATGGTTTCGAGATCCGGTTCGGAAAACATCTCTGGCATATAGCAGCGTTTGTCGGAGCCGATGCCATGCTCCCCTGAAATACTGCCTCCCATCTGCACACACAGTTTGAGAATTTCTCCCCCCAACGCTTCCACCTGTTCCAGAGCGCCAGGGATACGGTTGTCATAGAGAATGAGGGGATGCAGGTTGCCATCTCCGGCATGAAAGACATTGGCAACGGGATAGCCATAGGTCTGACTGAGACGGGCGATCTCGCTCAAAACCGTGGGGAGTTGGCTGCGGGGAATCACGCCATCCTGCACATAATAATTGGGGCTGAGTTTGCCCATTGCCGCAAAAGCCGCCTTGCGTCCCTTCCACATGCGGAGGCGTGCCTGGGGATCGCTAGCCACCTGCACCTGTCTGGCTCCGTTCTCCAGGCAAATGGATCGAATCCGTGCCCCTGCTTCCGCCACATCCTTAGGTAAGCCGTCAATCTCAATCAACAAAATGGCTGCTGCATCACGGGGATAGCACCCTGTTGCCACCACATCCTCCACCGCATTGATGCTGAAGGTATCCATAATTTCCATACCCGCAGGCAGAATACCCGCCGCAATAATGTCAGAGACGGTGGATCCCGCCGCTTCCACCTGCGGAAAGTCGGCCAATAGCACGTGGATCTGAGCAGGCGCTTTGAGAATTTTGAGGGTGATTTCGGTGGCAATCCCCAGGGTGCCTTCGGATCCCACAAACAATCCGGTCAGGTCATACCCCGGCATCTCCGGCAGGGATCCCCCCAAGTCCACCACGTCCCCCGTGGGTAAAACCACCTTTACCCCCAAGACATGGTTGGTGGTCACCCCATACTTCAGGCAATGCACCCCCCCCGAATTTTCGGCGACATTGCCGCCAATCGAGCAGACACTCTGGCTAGAGGGATCCGGCGCATAGTAATAGCCCATGCCACTTACCGCCTGGGTCACCCAGGTATTGATCACCCCTGGCTGTACCACCACCTGCCGATTGGCTAAATCCACCTGCAAAATCTGGTTCATCAAGGTCGTAGCAATCACCACCCCCCGCTCCACAGGTAACGCCCCCCCTGACAAGCCCGTGCCAGATCCCCTAGCCACAAAAGGTACCTGTTGTTGGTGACAAACCTGGATCACCGCTGCGACTTCCGCCGTGGATCGGGGCAACACCACAACGGCAGGCATTTGGCGATAGCTGGTCAAGCCATCACACTCATACACCAGCAACTCCTCCGGTCGCCAGATCACCCGCTGGGATCCCAGGATCCCCACCAGTTCTGCCACCAATGGGGAAGGAGTCATTCCTGTTGCCATGCCTTTGCCCTCGTGCCAACTGTACCCATCCCTGCTCCCTCTATTCGGGGAGGCTTTGATCCTATCAATCCCTGGTTAGGCGGTAAACTGAGGGTGAGGCTAGGTTATCAAAGAACTGGATATAGCAACCTATCGTGAATGGTAAACAGCCCTTACTCCCATCCCCCTCCCAGGGCGAGAGAGGAGAGCTAAGAAATCTCCTGTATCGTTCCTGATTGCTATAGTCCTGATGGGATCCAAGCTGACATCACCCACAATAATCCCCATCCTTCTGATGGACTTCCTGAATTTATTAGCCAATATGGCAAAGACTATGTAGTAACAACAGATTCTGGATCCCTTTATCGAGTCAATCCTGCGGGAGTAGTTACCCGAATTTTGGATGGAGAACGTAGCGGCTAACTGCTTGCCTCCTACACCGAAGCCAACCCCCACCCCTGAGAGTTTCCCCCCTAATCTCAGAGATCCATTCTCCTTAGAGCAACATCTGCTATCTCACGTTGACAAGCTGGCAAGGCAACTTCTTGAGATTCCTCTGCTTTGTAGGTGCTCGCTCCTCCCTCCAATCAAAGAGCAACAGAACCTAGAGACGGAGGGATCCGTTGTAGAGCACCGTTGTGCGGAAGCTGCCTTTATCAACACGGATTTCGCTCTCAATAGTGGGTTCCACAAACCCTGGGGATCCCCCGCGAAAGGTGAAGACCCAATGGGTTCCTTGATCCACAAACGGGGCATCGGCGGTGGCTCCATACATGGCAGCTTCGGCTCGATAATTTTGCAAGCCCCCATTGGCAAGTTCTGCGGCCTGACGGGCTAAATTCTTGGCTCGATTCAGTTCCCAAAAACTCGTGCTGATTTCCTCAAACGTGCCCCCTGGCAGAGGACTGGGAGAAAGAATGGGCAGAGGTTCGGGAGGGGTGATGGTGGGTGGCGGGGTGGTGGGTGGCGGGGAAACCGGAAAGAGAGGAGCCACCGATTGAGCCTGAGCTAGGGGGAAAGGCGGGATCCCGGCGATAAGGATCACACTGACCTGGAGGCAGCGGGAGAGGACTCTACTCCAGCCCATTGAGGGACTCCCCATGCTTCTCCGTTGAGACAGATTCACCATAGACAATTATTAACTCATTCATCCAATCATTCAGGCTACTCTTTGCAGAGAGACACCGACAAGGACTGGGATCCCAATGGTTTTTGAGTTTAGCGGTAGTATCAAAACGATTACCTCACCTTCCCCCTACCCTCCCATCTCATGAAATCTCTCTGCTGGCGATGGATCCATGGATGTCTCTTGCTATCAGGGATCCCCCTTTGGGCGGCCTGTCAGTCCATCCCCCCTAACCTTGCTCAATCTCCGGTTCCTGCCGTGCTTCAGCCACAGCCCTTGAACCAGAGCCAAAGCTGGTATGAAGGCAATCCCTCCAGCTTTGACTCAACCGATGCGGCTATTGCTTTTGCCATCGCAGTTCTGCGGGATCCCCCCAATC
The DNA here is from genome assembly GCA_033764955.1 of Cyanobacteriota bacterium. Taxonomy (GTDB): domain Bacteria; phylum Cyanobacteriota; class Cyanobacteriia; order Thermostichales; family Thermostichaceae; genus JANRIL01. The sequence goes on from JANRIL010000038.1 coordinate 110,725, forward strand.
AGATTGCCAATCCGACAGTGGCTCAGATCACGACGGAAGTGGAGAGTCGCTTTGGCTTGCGTCTCACCTCGCAAGAGATTAACTCCAGCCAGGGGTTTGTTGTGGCCGCCAGTGACTTTGATGGAGATGGAACCGAGGGAACTTCCCTGGATGCGGCGGTTGCTTTTGCCATTGCCGTTTTGCGGGAGCCTCCCAATAGCCTGGATAATCCAACCCCTAGCCAAGTAGAGGCGGAGGTGTTGGCTCGGTTCGGGTTGGAGATAGAGATTTCCGGAACTATACCTGACTTAGATACCAGTGATTCAGCAGAGGCTGTCAGTTTAGCTAGCGGATCTATCCACAGCCGTCGCCTGATCAGGGGATTAGATAATCCTCTGTTTGTTACTAGTCCCCCCGATGATTTTCAGCATCTATTTATTCTTGAACAAAAAACAGGGCGTATCCGCATCTGGAATTTGACCAGAAGACGCCCTTTGTCAACATTTTTGACGATTCCTGCCTCGGAACTGCTCTCGGAGGGCTATGAACAGGGGCTATTGGGTCTGGCCTTTCACCCGCAGTTTGCCAGCAACCGTCGCTTTTTTGTCAGTTATACCGCTCGGGGAGGAGGGAATGCGGGGCAGACCAAGGTAGTGGAATATCAAGCCACCTCAGATACCACCGCCAACCCCAATCCCGTTCGTACACTCTTGAGTATTCCCCAACCAGCTCAAAACCATAATGGGGGTTGGCTAGATTTTGGCTCCGATGGTTATTTGTATTGGGCTTCAGGAGATGGGGGCGGTTCGGGCTTTTTACCAGGGATCCCCAGTTCCGCCGATAATTCCCAAGATATTACGGACAACCTGTTAGGGAAGATCCTGCGTCTGGACGTGGAGGGAGATGATTTTCCGGCGGATAACAGTCGTAACTACCGGATCCCGCCGAGCAATCCTTTTGTTGGTATCACCGGAGACGATGAGATTTGGGCCTATGGCTTACGCAATCCTTGGCGCAACAGCTTTGATCGGCTCACCGGAGATCTTTACATTGCAGATGTGGGTCAAGACAGTCGGGAAGAAGTGAACGTACAACCTGCCAGCAGCAGTGGCGGGGAAAACTATGGCTGGAATATCCGCGAGGGCACTTTAGTTATCGATCCAGACGACAATCCCCCCAATTTGGTGGATCCCGTCTATGAATATGATCACAGCGTTGGGCAATCGATCACGGGCGGCTATGTCTATCGGGGATTCAATACGCTTTGGCAGGGAACTTATTTCTTTGCGGACTTTAGCTCCGGTCGCATCTGGTCGTTGCGCTATGAGGGAGGATTGGTCAGTTCGGTGACGGAGCGCACCCAAGAACTAGTCCCTAATCGTGGATCCATTGACCAGATTGCCTCCTTTGGGGAGGATGCCGCCGGAAATCTCTATATCGTCGATCTTGACGGGGAAGTTTTTCGCCTGGAATTTCCTTAGCCTTGGCGGATGTTCAGCGAATGCCAACCCACTTTTCTCCAACGTCGAGAAAAAACTTCCGGCTCCCCCGTTGACAGGGTTGGGAGCAGGGGATATATTCATTTACGGTGAGGAGTGAAGAGAAGAAGCCTTTGGGGTCGAAACACGGAAAGACGCCCAAAGGCTTTTTCATTGGAAGCTTTATCTGTGGACAGGAATTTTACAAATACTAATCTTGGCTAGATGGGGGAGAAGCCTGAGGGCTAGGAAAAGCTAGGGGAGAAGGGATCCCTAACACACTCTTGGCCTCTAGCGGAATCACCTGCATCTTGCCGCTGACGGACTCGTTTCGTCCTACCCGTTCCTGTAAGATCTGCCGCAACTCAGGGGTTTGGCTCACATCCACCGCAGATTGGTTCCAGGCAAACCCCATCAAACGCGGCCACCGTCCGGCCAGAATATCGGTGAGAACGGCATCTACCCCGCCTGTTTCTGTGCTTGTCCACCCTTCTCCCTGCCAACCTAAGCTCAGCAAGAGGATAGGGGATCCTGGATTCAAAGCAGTCAGAGATTGATAAGCCTTCTCTACGGCTTCCGACCAGGCGGTCAGGGATCCCGACGTTGGATTGACTTGCAATCCTAACCAGTCAAACCAGCCTTCCCCTGGAAAATCTTGACCATTTCCCCCATAAATCCAGAGGAGGTTCGGTACCGATTGCTGACGGACGGTTTGGATAATCCGTCGATAGACTGCCTCGCCCACTTCCGCCGCGGGGGATCCCAGCACGACCATGACAGGACTAGCAAAGCTCTGGATGGACTCCGCCCAACGCTGCCACTCCCGATCCTGAAAACCGGATTGGATCTGCTCTAGCATCTCCGGCTGGTCAGTGGGTAGCTCAATCTGAAGACAGGGTACGGATCCCGCCTCGCGGATCCATACGGCAGCTTGAACAGGAAAAGCCGAAGACAAGTGCCACTTTTGGGTCAATCCCACCCAAGCCACGGGTTTGCCCACCGCTTGCTCATAGGCTTGCCGTTGCTCGGGGGCATTGGCTCTTTCCGTGAGGGTTGCCAAATCAACCCCGTGATAAATCTGATTGTTGGCAGGTGTGGTGGCTTTGGCTGGGGCATCCTTGGCCAGAGGGGGGGCTTCTTGAGGAATTGGGGAGGTCAGCAGCAGATCCAGACGCAGATAACGGGGGGAAAAATCCGCCCGGTCAAAGGTCAGAGAAAAGCTACGGGCTGCCGATTTGCCCTGGATGATATCTTTGGGCTGAAAGTCCTGATGGATAGGGATCCCAGTCGCAGCCTGGATTTGGCTAGGCTTGACAGCCTCATCCTGCAAAATAGCCTGCTGGAGGGTGAGGCGCAGACCATCACCGGGCGCTATCAACAATTTGGTGGTATCCAGTTGAAAGGCGATGGAGAGATCCACCTTGCCGACCGGGTTGCCATCGGGAATTTGGGTGCGGAGCCGGAGGCTGAGATCATCACTGGCATAAACTTCCGAGTTGCTGGGGGCAGGACTGGCGACTCCCCCACAAGTGAGGCAAGGAGCAATGCTGCTGGCATAAACAATCACATCAGCGCTAGCGGCAGTTTGCAGTTGTTCGGGATCCAGAACAAAGCTGGCCTGTAGAATTTTGGTGGGGGAGCGTTTACCGTCATCGAGATCCGCAAATTTTTGTCCGGCTGGCGTGGCGGTGCGGGTTCCGGCGGAATTGCTGTTGCTGATCGGGTTGGTGGTCAGTCCGGTATCGCTACCACAAGCCACCAACAGCAGAACAACCGTCAGTATCCAGACCACAATCTGGGTATACCCCCGTCTCCAGGTATTCATAAAGTTCAATCCCTAAAAAATCTGTTGAAGTACAGGGAAGGAGCAGGGCCACCCATGAGAAGTCGGGATCCCTTCTACCCTTGCACCTGGGTTACTTCCTCCGGCTGAATCGTCAAGCTGCCATCGTAGAGAATTTGCCCTGGCTGCACTTCCAGACGGCGGATCGTGACATCGGGATCCAATTGGATAGGCAAGTTGCTCAAGCCCGGAATGGGGATGGGAGTGGATTGTCCCTCAGCGATCCAAGCAGGATCTACCAAAAGCAGTTGATTGCTATTTTGTGCCCTCAGTCCGGTGGTCAAGGTAATGGGCAGTTGGGATCCCTCAGGGGTTTTGAGTTGAGCCTGAATGCGAACCCGTCCCGACTCCAGAGTTACCTGAGGCTGGCTGATCAAAAAAGGCACCGCTTGCCCCCCAATGGGCAGGTTGACCTGAGCCTGAGCCAACTGCTGCTGAATCATCGGGGCTTGCAGCGTCCGGTTGAGGTCGGCTTCGGTCAGTTTCATGGCCACTTGCACGGGCACAGGCGCTAGCAGCCGCAGTTGCCCTTTGCCCTGCACGGCTTCCCCGACATTGAGGCGGATATTTTGGCCGTTTAACTGCAACTGACTAACCTGAAACCCCTGATAGCTGAGGTTATCGCCAGAAACATTGGCCTGCTGGATCGTGCCATTCAAAATGTCCGCATCGCTGCCGGTAATTTGCACATTCAAATTCTCCACACTTTCCACCTCTGAGCGAATCCAGGCGGACACCAGCGGACTCAAGAGGGAACCGGCAATTTGGGCAAAAGCAGGCCAGCTAAAGAACATAGTCGGCAAAGCAATCAAAACAGCCAAAGGAATCCTACCTGAGTGCCGCTGACGGGGCAAAGCAGGGGAGACGGGGCGGGGGCGGTGGGCGGGCAAAAATCGGAACATGGCGGAATCACCTCAGGGGCAGCAACGAGTATCTGGCCGAAGCTAAGACTAGCCTAGAGCATCGGGATCCTCTGGCAAAAGGCGGTTCGCCGCAACCTGACCAACCCTAAATGGGGAATTTTGGCTGTGGATTCGCTCGAAAAAGTTTTCAACCGGCAGGCAATAGCCCCCGCAGCTTAGCGAGATATTCATCGATGTTGCGCTGGTTGCCCCCAAAGTCATACTCTCCCATCCGTCCTACCGACTGAATCTGCACCTGGGTTTTTTGGGGATCCCCTTCCACTGCCGCTAGGTTGACCGTGATGTCATCGACAAACTTAAAAAAGCGAGTGCGGGACAGCCCTTTTACCTGCATGGCTTCTTCGCTGACGGAAGCCAATTCTCCCCGATCCCACTCCTGAAACGCTTGGGAAGCCGCCCTCAACACCTGGGGGGGAGGTGCCTCGATAACCACCTGCATGGCAGCCGAGTTGTTTTTACTGGCGGCATGGGCAGGATCCATCATCAGAACATTCAGCCCTAGGGTGAAAACCAACAGGCCAAGGAGGAAGCCAACCAGAGAGAAATTAGGCACAGCCAAACCCGTGAGCAACGGCATCAATTTAACATAAAACTTAACACCTCTGGCCTTGGGATCCCAAGGCTAAGATCGATCCTTAGACCCCCAACAACGGAGTCCTCCCGATGGTCACTTTCTTGTGGATAACTTCACGCCAAGCAGGATGGGCGCGGTCATTCTGGCTGGGCATTTGCCTGATCCTTGTGGTTGGATGGATGGCGCTCATGCCTGTCCATGCCCGTTCCTTCAGCCAGCAAACCCCTGAGATCCAGGTGGTGGAATTGGGATCCTTGGGTAATCAACTTCAGTTTTTCCCCCCACAACTCACCTTCAAAAGTGGTCATCTTTATAAACTGCAACTGAGCAATCCCAGCCAACTCAAGCATTATTTCACCGCTAAAGATTTTGCGGATGCCATCTGGACTCGCAAAGCAGAGGTAGCAGGAGTAGAAATTAAGGGGAAAATTAACAACCTTGAACTCAAACCAGGAGCCAAAGTTGAGTGGCAATTTATTCCCATTCAGGCAGGAAGATATCCATTGGTTTGCACCATTCCAGGACATGCGGAAGCAGGCATGATGGGTGAAATCATCGTTACAGACTCCTAAAATCCACACTTGCATACCTACTCCATAAAGACCTCCGGGAAACCGCATCCGCTTGTGGCTGAGGAGAGATAGGAGTAAGGCATGTTGTTCGCGTTAGCGTCTTTTCCTGCAAGGCGATGTTCGCGCAGCTTGGCATAGCCATAACTATGGTCGTTTGTAAGATCTAGAGGCAATCAACAATAGCTCCAGATAGTCATGGAGAAAGAGGCTCGAATTGTTGTAGCTGCTTATATTGGAACCAGAACCAAAGAAAGTGCAAAAAGGTTATCGAAGAGACTGCCATAAGCTTGGAAAAATAATAGTAAGTTCTATGCCGATTTCTGCAAAACTTATCAAAAAGTTATAGTCATTCCAAATAGCACTGAGAGCGCAAGTATTGAGCACCAATGATAAGACTTTACGATTGCGAGGCTGAGACAAGCCGATTCCTCCCTGGCATATTACAATTTGGACATGCCTCAATTTGTCTAACAGTTTCTCTCGGTAAATTCTTGGAATCTCTACCCATTGCAGGATTAAACCAATTTCTTGCATTTCGCCAACGATCTAGATTAGGGATTTCTGACCCCTGCCATATCTTATTTCCACATGCATCAAATCCAACCTCAAAGATAGTGCCAGACCAGATACCTCTTACAAATGAGGAAAATGGTAAAGAGTATCGAGAAGTCCACATGCTTCCTCGGAAGAAAAAGATTCACCATTTATTTTCTCGATTTTGCCAGCGTGGGTAATAGCAAATCCACCTGTGTCTTCTAGATTTTCCTTGAGATGCTTAAAATTTTCAACTTGATCAGGGGTCATTTTCTAGCCTCCCCAAGTCAACATATTTCTTCCTGCCCATGATCTCGTCCCATTTTTATCCATTGTTCATGAACATCATTAGAGCTAGTGAAAGCAATTGATGAGGACGAAAGGACAGAGGGATCCCTTGATCAGTACCATGTATATCCAGCAAAACATCCTCATTCAGATCAATCAGCCTGACCTGAAGCTTAGAGTTATACCTCCAGGGGAAAGGATACGGAAGTAAGATGGACTGAGGTTGTTGACTACGATTAAATAGCCTAATGATAAGATGTCCCTGGGAGTTAATTTTATAGGCGGAAATCCCAATATTTTTATTCTCAATTTCCAGCAAAGAATATCCTACATAGTTCTCAACAAGATGAGCAGCCTGTTCGTATTGACCAAGCCAGACTTGTGCAGCTTTGAATGGAAACACAAACGGTTCTGCCTGCCCAGCCACTACTGGCAGTGGGGTATTTTCCGGTATAAACTGCCATGCATAATGAAATGTATAGGATCCCTGGCATTGAGCATCTGGAGTCGGTAGGCTTGGCCCCGCTTGCACCCGACGAATCCGTCCCCCCTCACGGGAAATGACACCAACACAGCGAAGCAAAGTGAGGGCACAAAAGTCCTGATCTGGGATCCCAACGTTCAAACCTGGCATCCATTCATATTCATATAACCCCTGATGAGCAATTAAAACATGGCCATTATTTTCCGTTTTAGCCAATAACCATGTTTGACTAAATTGGGTTGAATAGGGTAGCTCTCCGGGATATTTTTGATAGCGATCCGGATAGTCTTCTGGTTGTAAAGTGATGGGTCGAAAACGCTCCTGGTTACCCCAATGGCTGCTGGCATGAATTTTTTCTGTACTTTTGTCTAGGGGGAGTAAAACTCGTAACCGATGATCTTTGCTTTGATTGTTAATCTCAGTGATAAACTCAATAAAGTCATTGGTTTCGCTCAGAATAACATCTGTTTTGATCTGAATGGGAGTAGATAGAGGTTGCCAAACTAGCTGCAAAGACAACTGAATTCGTAGTCTAGATCTACCAAATTCAATGAAAGATTGTATTTCCTCTGCTTGCTTTTTGCCAGTTGTTTGAGGAGGGATGTGAGGATCTGAACTAAAACTATAGAGATCCCCCTTGTCAGGCTGGTCTTCAAAAATTAGGCCGTGATGCCAGGTTCGCCCAGTTAGTTTATGATAAATCTTGAGGCTTCCGTTTAACTCCGCCTCAATCCGATAAGTTTGGTTTTCAATAAAATTCTTAGTAGTATTTTTTATAGGCGAAGAATGACTGAAGAGTAAAGGGATCCCCTGATCGGCTACTCTACGAAGAACGTAGAATCCTATACCAAGTGGTAATAAGTTTGCCACAAATGATAGCCCCCAAAGGGATCCCTGTATATAAGTGAGATAGCGGGCATCAAAATGATCATCTGCTTTTTGGGTGATTGAGAACGGAATGGATTTTCCTGCTGGATCTATTAACTCAAAATATTCACTTTGAGAGGTATCCCTATCAATACCAGAGCTAGATTGCTGGTTAGATTCGGCTCTTGGCCACACAATCTCGATATCGACAAGCTGATTGAGAGCTTGTGGATGTGGATTAAAAACAGCAATGATGGATTGAAATGAATCCGTATAATTCATTAAACCTGCCCGTAAGGCAAGCTGTTGAAAGGCTTCTGAAATAACCGATTCCGCTATAGTTTGAGCCTGTCGAAAGTGATAGCGATTATCGTCATGGACACTATCTAAACTACATCCACAAATGTCATCATGGGGGTGGCACAGTAAAAGATGCCTCCAGGCTAGATCTAAATGACTAACCCAAGGGATCCCTTGCTGATTTAGAGCCGCCACAAGGGGTTCTGCATACTTTTCTAGAAGTGCCTGAATGTGGTGATTATGAAGTTTGAGATCCATACGGGATGACCACACACCCGATAACACCGGATGATGAAGGTTTCCCACTAATTCACCTTGATATACAGACAAATCAGATGCCCTTTCTATCATTAAACTAACAGCTTTTTCATAGGAACCGTGAACAAGATTTAATGTCACAGGCAACTGATGATCTCCCCGTTCAGCTTGTGAAAGATTCTGATTTATCGGTCTTTTTTGAAGATCTCCAATCATACTTGGAATTGCCGCTTGAATAGGCATGTGATCTCCGCCATTGCATAAAAGGATGACTCCTGTTCGGCTATGTATGCTGAGTTGTTCTACTGCCTGTTGAAGTTGCTCGGCTGCCATCTCTAAATCGGGTGAAAAACCTCTAAATTGACCAAAGCGATGAGGCTGCCCCCAGCCCGATAGATTATCATAGCCACCTCGCAAATAAACGGCCAAAACACGACTGCCATCCGCAGATTCCCACCAAAATTCATTTCCTGCACTCCTAAAAAGAGCTTCGGAAACTCCGCGCATAAAAATGAATGAGCGCAACCCAAATCCCTGCAAAATCTGAGGCATTACAGCAATATGTCCGAACGAGTCAGGCATATAGCCATCCTGACAGGATCCCCCTAATGATTTTACTAAACGGATCCCGCGCTGAATATTACGGATTAAGGCTTCTCCACTCACCAGAAACTCATCGGGTAAAACAAAAAAAGGACCGATTTGCAAACGCCTCAGTTCCACCATCTTTTGAATATCCGACCATCTTTCGGGGCGAACCTCTCGATAGTCTTCCAAAATTATAGTTTGCCCATCCAGTGTGAATGAAGCAAAGTCGGGTTGTGTTTGTAAAATATCTAAAATATTGTCAATCAGAGCGATCAAATGCAATCGATATCCCTCAAAAGGTAAATACCAGGCTCGATCCCAGTGGGTATGACTAACCAATACACCGTGCAACAACCGATCACGATTCTTCACTGTATTACTCTCTTCAACAGATTAATAACTAAGCGTAGTCAATGTATCATGGAAATTTCTTCCTTAGTCATAAAGTTCTTAAGTTTTCAATAATCTCATTTTGAGACACTTCTGCTACTCAATAGGACATTTAAGCTAATGCATTACCGAACTTCTAAAGTATACAAGAGGCTTAATTTTTATTTCGATATTGAGCATCTTTTATAAAAAGGCAAGATCCTATTGTAAATAAGCAACAGCCCACCAGGTAGAATAAGGTACTAGGTGACCATTCAGCTCGGAGGCTAAGTCCTGCATCTAAAGTAAAGAGCAAACAGCCCAGTAAAAAAAGCCAGCTCCCGGTCAGATAAAAATTGCAATATTTCATTAGATTGTTCTTCTGGATAGAGTTTCGCAACAAATGTACTCTATCATCAGTCTTGGCTGCTAAACTAGGTCGAGATGGCTAGACATTTCATCGAACGGCTATGAATCTTACGACCTTACGAAAAATTTCCTTTGGCTTGTGCCTAACTCTGCTCCTTTTCCTTGCCAGTTGCTCAGCAAAGGCTCCTTCTCGTTTTGAGCAAGCTCAGCAAGATAGCACACAAAACAAAGTTAGTGCAGTTGCTCCAAAAGCTGAACAGGGTGGCCAATTCAACCCGTTCTTTCCACCCTCTCAATTTGGCTATGAGCGAGTTTTTGTTCAGGAAAAGCAAGGATTTGCCGAAGCCAAACTAAAACGAGATGGCAAAGATGTAGCAATGCTATCCATTTCTGATACGATTAGCTTGCCTTCGGCAGCTCAGAAATATCAAGGTAGCGCAACATTTATTGCAGGTTATCCCACCCTAGAAATTGGTTCTACACAGACTGGTATTCTTGTGGCTGAACGATATCAAATCAAAGCTATTTCACGAGATCCTTCATTTGGTCAAGCTGAGCGCCAAGCTTGGATTCAGCGGTTCGATTTAGAGGGATTAGCTCAACTGAAATAAGTTACTAATTTCAGATCTTTTATCAATCTAATACGGAATAGGAGATGATTGGTGAGTAAACCAATTTATGAGCTGGTGGATGAATTGCCTACAGGTGGTATCACGGTAATGGCACTTCGCTCCCTAGATTTTGTTATGCCTGGCGAATGGAAAAATCTGACTGGATTTACCCACACCATCCGAGTAATTACAGGCGAATCGGATGAATCACTTATTCAGAAAATTGGGGAAAGAGCCGTTTATTTGTATAACGATAAATCCCAAGGCTATCAACGGGCACTATGGCTATATCAAACGGTGGATAGTGCAGCCGGAGCTTTAGGTACGGCTGCGATGGCTAATCGAATTGGTCAAGATGTTTCGTTCTTAGGATTTTTGAGTCACCTCACCCCCAAACCTGAAAAAGCCCAAACTATTGATCTTTGTGTCAAGTTAGTAGTTGAGTTGGTAGCTTTCTGCCAGATTAACGGGATCCCTGGTGATAGCATTGGTGATTTTTTAGGAGCACTAGCAGATTATAGCGGCGAGTCATTGCTGCGAATGGCGGCGTTAGTTTGTTTTGACGGTGTTCTTCCCCTGGGGGCTGATTTTATCCTGAAGGGGCTATCTACTCTAGACAAATTAACTCCTGCTGAGTTGGAAGGCAATCAAACCTTTAAGGGGGTTAAATCCCTTATTCCAGGGGGCAACACTAAGGGGCAACTGGCCTTTATTCAACAAAGTTTTGATTCGACACAAAAATGGATGAGTGAATTGGTCAATGCTCACCAACTCACCTCCGAAAAAGTCAGTTCTCAACTCCAAAATTTCGTGGAAATCTCCAAAGACAAGTTAGATTATTTGGGAGCCTTTTTAGATATAGCTGTTAAGTACTACACTCATACGGGCACACAAACCCTAGCTCGCCGACTGATTGAACGGGCTACTGCTGAAATTTAGGCAAGATGTAAGATGTAGCTCTTTCGTCATTTACCTACAGCACCCCTAAAAGAATCATAAGATATTTTATAATATCTAGACCGAGACAATAAAGAAGATATGAAGCTAATTGAGGAACTCGCTCAGTTTATCGCCAGCAACCCAGACCCACGGGAGTTAAAACGCGCCTTGGCTATCAAAATGACTTTACAAGGCTATACTCATGCCGAGATCATGAACTTACTCCAGGTCTCATCAGGGTTTATTAGCAAATGGAAGCTCATCTTTATTGATAAAGGATTACCAGGACTCACTTTGGGTTATCGAGGATTGAAGCCCTATCTTTCGGCTGAACAAAGACAGAGTGTGATTGAGTGGATTAAACAACAAAAGAACTGTAACCCTTCTCTACTTGAACACTATATTGATCAAGCGTATGAAGTCACCTTTGCTTCTAGCCAAAGTTACTATACTTTACTTCACGAAGCTGGATTGAGTTGGAAGAAAGTCCAAAAGACTAATCCTCAAAAGGATCTAGAAGCCGTCACCTCAAAAAAAAAGAGATTAGCCAAAAGTTAGGGGAATGGAAAAAGCTGATGGAATCCGGAAAACTAACGGTTTTTATGGTTGATGAGTGCCATCTATTATGGGGAGATATTTATGGATATGGCTGGGGGAAAACAGAACAAAGATTAGAGACATCAGTCAAAAGCTTCCGTGAGAAACAAAGCTATTTTGGTGCTCTTGATTACGAAAGACGAGAATTTCTACTTCAGGCATTTTGTAGTGCGGACTCAGAATCGACCGTAGCTTTTATTGAATACTTGAGAGCACAGAGGCCTGGACAGCGAATAGTCATTATTTGGGATGGAGTTAGCTATCATCGGTCTCAAGTCATCAGAGACTATCTCCAAAAGATCAATGCAGGGTTGGAAGCTAATGAATGGGCTGTAACTTGTCTATTGTTTTCTCCGTATGCACCTGAGCAAAATCCGGTAGAAGATATTTGGTTGCAAGGAAAGCGATTTATCCGTTGGTTTTACCATACTTGTCGATCCTTTAAGGTCGTTAAGCATCTCTTTGAATGGATCTTACATCATCAGATATTTGATTTCCCTAAGCTCTATGAGTATTGGCTTCCCTCTTAAGTCTTTTAGCTTTGCTGTAGTACATCAATAGATGGTAGTCCTATTGACATAATGGCTATGAAACATTAGGTTGTGGGTTCATTTACCTGAGAGGATTGAACCTTGAGGCGGTTGCTTACCCGCTCTTGCAGACGTTTTTCCATACGATTTTCTAACCGAGTCAGGGCAACGGCACCCGCCACAACCCCCAGTTGCAGAGCCAAACTGGGTAAAGAAACATCGAGTTCCCGTCCTGCCAAAACCCTCATTAAAAAAACGGCTCCCCCCAACGCTCCTGAGGCTCCTACCGCCAGATAAATAAACTTGCGTAACCCACGATAGGGAGAGGCTAACTCACTCATCAAGCGAACTCGATCCTGCGACGACAATTTTGGATCCCCTGAGGATTGGGGTGGAGAGTTAGGCATCACGAAATCACCTAAAGTCAATAGATTGTATGGATCCCTATTCTCCTACATCAGGGTTTCAGGCATCCAAAATCAGTGATGAAGACTTGGGTTTGGCTAAACATAATAAAATACACCCTGGATCCGGATCCCCTGTGGGCGGCTGCTCATAAACCACTTCTCCCATCTGAAGGGGGCACATACAGGTGAGGCAAATACCCGCTCGACACCCAAAAGGATGATCTAGGTGATGCGCTTCGGCAAACTCTAAAAGATTGGCGTATGCTGGATCCCAGGTTAAGGTTTGTCTCGAACGAGCGAAGGTAATCTGTGAGGTTGAGGGGGAGATATCCTGTTCAGAATTGAGTCCGATAGACCTAGTAGGACGAGGTTTGCTAAAGGATTCAAAATGCATACGAGCATCGGGGATCCCACGAATTTTGAGACCAGCTCGAATAGACTCCATAAAAGTGGGGGATCCACATAGAAAATACTCTGCTTGATCAGCATCCGATAACCGTCTCAATTCCGGATCTACGACCTGGTGAATAAATTCAATATCCACATATCCTGAACTGTGGAAATTACCTTCATCTTCCGGTTGGGGCTGACTATAGCGAATCAATAGGCGCAGGTGAGGGTTTTGGAGAGCAAGGTTATTCATTTCTTGGTGAAAAGCATGATTCTCGCCATTCCTCGCCCCATGCAAGAACCAAATGGGTCGGTTGGGCTGGTGGATAGAACTGGCTTTTGCCATGCTAATCATTGGTGTGATGCCAACACCGTTGCTAATTAAAATAATGGGGCTGGATGCTGTTAAATCTAAGACAAATTTACCACTGGGTGGCTTAATCAACAAATGAGAACCTTCCCCCATATGATCATGTAAAAAATTCGAGGCAATTCCGGCGGGAAAATCGGATCCCTGCGGAGATAGCTCCCGTTTGATAGACAGCCGATAGTAGTCGGTAGTAGCCGAATAATCTGATAACGAATACGTCCGAATAATTGGTTTTTCTTGGCCAGGAATATCCAGTTGAAGCGTCAAAAATTGTCCCGGTTGAAAGGGAGGAAGACTTCCCTGATCGGTAGGTTTAAGATAAAAAGAGGTGATGCCTACACTCTCAGAGACCTTACGAACCACAACAAATTCTCGCCAATTTTTCCAGGGATCCTTTTTTTCTTCAGAAAGTGAGGATAACTCATTCTGCTGATGGGAAGCCGATGCGGGATCCATCTTTGATGAGATAGGGGATAATCTGGCTTGCAATAACCCATACCCTGCCCCTATGACGGCACTTGCTAGGGAAGCATAAACAACAGTGCGATAGGCATTGGCAGACTCAAGTTTACCCACTGTCAAGCCTAATCCGGCTATCAAAGTTATGGAAGCACTCCATAAACCCGCCGTCGCTAAACTTCGCCATAGCGGCTGACTCATCGCAAATAATGGAGTGGGCATAATCGGGATCCCTTTCTATTTTTAGATTTGTTTTCGATGTGATCTATGTGATCTATATGATCGCTAGGTTTTCAGAAATTCCTGGTCGAAATACTCCAGCCTGTTGAGGTAGGAAGTGAGCTTTGGATTGTGCCACAAGTTTTTTGCACATAATCGCACTGATAAATATAGGGTTCTTGCCAAGCTAGAGGAATTTCTAATAAATCGCGTACTCCCGTTAATCCCTGCATAATGAACAGGAATAAAGCTATGGAATTAGCAGCAATATGAACTCTTCGCCAAGTTTGTGATTTATCTTGATAGATTTCTGGTAGAATCGCCATCGAAAAAATCATCAGAAGTGTGGCCGTGATTCCCGAATAAAAATGAGACACATACCACTCGGAATCTCGATGAAAAACACCGTCCTGCCATCCCAAAATTAAAACTCCGGCGGCGGTGAGCACGGCTAAAAAATAACGCCAACCTCGTTGAATCGGTTTAGCCCTATTCAAAAATAATAGGGAGAGCAAGGTTAACCCATAGACAAGTCCAACAAATATGACCTGATAAGGGCTACTCGACCATATATTTTCATGAATAATATGTTTGATGATGGGATGAGCAAACCCTAACAAACATAACCCAACCACCCCATTGGTAAGCATCCGCCCCAAACGCACGTGATCAGCCCCTACCTGGGGGGGGATTTTACTTTTAGCCCCGACCAGAGCTTCTAGGCGACGTTGACGAGTTTGCCAAGCAAAATAACTGACGATTCCAATTAGAGGCAATACAACGGTAGCTGCCAAAGCAGGATGAGTTAAACGCAACAGATCTGTCAGTTCCATAATGCTCCTCCTGAGCTAAGATCCCGAGCTAAAAGCTCTACAGGCATTGAGACCATTTCGCTATGAACTATAGCCCGTGATCCATTCGCTAGGATCTAAATGTAGGTCAGTGTAGCAAAAACTTTTCTCTCAAGCAGTAGAAAAAACACCTCATGCTTGCCCACCATTTGATTCCTCTGACGACCATATAGTTAAGCTTTCCTAAAGACTTACTGGGGAATAATATCCACTTCCTGTATGCCCAATTCCCTCAGATCCTCGGCTCGCAGATGGGCATCTCCCGCCATCAGAAATTCGTCTAATTGTGGGGGGGACACCTCCGTACTGGAAAGCATGGCATGAGCTTGGCCACGGTGATGGATTTGATGGACTAATAAATGGGAAAGGGTTCGATCCACTCGATCCCACAAAATCCCCCGTTGTCCCCGATCAAAAGCAATGGGTTGAGCTAAGTCTTGCGGGGTGAGATGATCACAAAAATGAATGAGCCGCTGATCCGTTTGAGCTTGGGCTTCTGCTAAAGCTTGACAGGTATCATAGGGAGTTTCATTTTGAAAAATCCCTTGTCCTAAGCCACCCCCTTCCAGGGCATCCAAGTAATACCAATCCACCACCAAAATATGATTGAGTGTCAGCAGGAGTGAGGGAAAAAAGCCAACACGGGATCCCGCAAATTCTACTGGACTAAGCTGTTGACAAGCGCGATAAATTCGGTAATTTGACCAACGATTGTGGCGAGCCATAATCCGAAAATGACCCACTAAACCTATATTCTCACTGTGCATAAGGTGTATTGCTTGGGGGTGATCGGGTGTTGCCCAGCCAGCCAGAATCAAGAGGGTCAAAGGGATCCCTGCACCCGTTGCCACTGATCGGGAGCATAGGTTTTGAGAGAGAGGGCGTGCAGTTGACCACTATCCAGTTGGGCTTTCAGAGCCTCGTTAATCAGACGATGCTGCTGAATCATACTTAGTCCAGCAAAAGCTTCCGCCACGACAATCGCCTGAAAGTGGTTGCCATCCCCCACCATGTCCTGTACTTGCACTTGGGATCCCGGCAAGGCACGCTGGATCAGTTGACGAATCTCTTCCGTCTGCATAAACCCTCCACATAACCACCCACGATTATCAGCATAAACTGCTAAGGTTGAGGCGATAGTTAGCCTATTTGGGAATCAACATCGGTGGAGGATCCAAAAAAAGAACTATGGTTGGCAGGGATCCCCACCCTAGCGGTTCCCCCGGCTGAATTCCGCCGACTGCCTGCGGCTGCCCTTGCCTATCTGGGAGATGCCATTTACGAACTCTACATCCGGCAATCCTATTTGCTGCCACCCCAACGCATCACCCTTTATCATCAGCAGGTGGTGCAGCGGGTGCGTGGATCTACTCAAGCCGAAACATTGCAAGCCTTGCTCCCCCACTTAACCCCTCAGGAAGCATCCATTGTGCGCTGGGGAGAAAATGGGGCGGGTCAGCCCCCCAAAAATTTGGATCCCGATCGCTATCGGCAAGCCAGTGGGTTTGAGACCTTGCTGGGCTATCTCTATCTTCAGGATCCAAGGCGATTGGGGGAGGTTCTTGCCCTTGCGGATCAGTATTTTGCTCTCGATACCCCCCCTAACCATTGCAGAGGAGCATCCCCCACAACCGTTAGCGGTGAGGGAGGGGCGAACCAGCCAGATAGTCTGGGCAAAATCTGATTTCTTTCCAGGATTTTCCCCTCTTTTGTCTGGTTTCAGGCTAGTTTTGTCCTCTCCTCTGTCGTGCTTGGCCACTCTCGTTTGGATGGTGCTTTGGTTATGCCTCGTTTTTCCGACCGCTCTAAGCGTTCCTCCGGTCGATCCCATCGATCCAGTTCACGGGATCCCCAATTCCGCCCCCGTTCCCGCAACAATGGTGACGAGCAACCCAAGCGGCGAGACTTCTCGGAATCAGAAAACCAAGATCGTCCCTCCAGTTTTCGAGAAGGCAAACCGGAGCGGGAGGCACGCCCGCGCCGCCCCCTGCGGGTGGATCGCCCTCAACTCAAAAAACGCAGTGGTAACGGCACTTCTCAACGGGGAGAGAACCATACTTTTGTCGAGAAATTTGAAAAACCTCAGGCAAAGCCAAAATTCCGCCCCAGCTCTTTCCCCCAGCCCGCTGCTCTCGATCCCGATGCTCCCACTCACGAGACCGGCGATGCGCCTGTGTCCACCCCAACCGAGTCGGAAGACAGCCATGATTTAATTTTTGGCAGACACCCAGTGTTGACGGCTCTCGAAAACCAGATGACCCTCAACCGCGTCTGGATCTTGCCCCAACTGCGCTACAACTCCAAGTTTCATACCCTGCTCGAAGAGGCCAAAAATCGAGGCACGGTGGTTGATGAGGTGAGTCCGCAGCGACTGAGCCAGATCACCCACGGCGGCAACCATCAAGGGGTCGTGGCTCAGGGAACTCCCTACCAATATACCGAACTAGAAACCCTGGTCAGCCATGCCTTCGCTGCCACACCCCAGCCTGTGATTGTGGTGATTGATGGCATTCAGGATCCCCACAACCTCGGGGCGATTGCTCGGACTGCCGAAGCGATGGGGATGCAGGGCTTGGTCATCCCCCAGCGGCGAGCGGTTGGGGTTACCTCTAGTGTGCTAAAGGTGGCGGCGGGAGCCTTGATGACCCTACCCATCTCCCGGGTGACCAACCTGAATCGAGCCGTCGAATATCTCAAAGAAAAAGGCTTTTGGGTCTATGGAGCCGACACCCACGGTCAACAGCCAATCTATGCCACTCCCTTTCAGGGGCCGATAGCGATTGTGATCGGAGCCGAAGGAGAGGGGATCAGCCTGCTCACCCAAAAACACTGTGATCTGATCCTATCGATCCCCCTGGTGGGCAGGACTGAAAGCCTGAATGCCTCGGTGGCAGCGGGCATTGTCCTCTACGAGATCACTCGGCAGCGTGCTCCCAAAAATCTGGAATTACGCAACAAAACAAACATAAATCTTAGTGATTCGCAGTAAAATCAGACCAGGTTGATGCAGTTCTCGACATAACGCAGCTTACATCGGCAAACAGAGGTCGTTCACCATGTTAAAGAATGCGCTGACAAGTCTTTGGGAAGGATTGGGTTTAGCCACCTGGATTGAAGTCACTACCAGTAAACCTGCTTGCACTTACTATTTTGGCCCTTTCTTAAATGAGGCGGAGGCTGAGCAGCACAAAGAGGGCTATCTGGCCGACCTGAAAGCCGAAGGAGCAGAAGGGATCCAGGCGGTCTTAAAGCAGTGCCGCAAGCCGGATTGCCTAACGGTGGAGCGCAGCGAGATGCGGGTTTAGACTGCTAGGGGAAAGATTGGTGTAAGCTAGTTCACTGACTTTGTTATTGTGGTTTGATTTCTCTATGACCAGCCCCACCCATCAGGTTTGTTTGCGCTATCAAGGTCAAGAGTATCGCTTTAGGGCTAGCTCCCAGCAGACCGTTTTGGCGGCGGCTCTAGAGCAGGGGATCCCTTTGCCCTATTCCTGCCGGGCGGGGGTTTGCACTACCTGTGCGGGGCGACTCAGCCAAGGAACGGTGGCTCAAGAGGCGGCGATGGGCATCAGTCCTGATTTGCAAGAGCAGGGATACGTTTTATATTGTGTTGCCTATCCGATGTCTGATTTGGAGGGAGAGGCCGGACAGGAGGACGAAGTGTATGAGTTGCAGTTTGGTGCCGCCCACCGTTCCTGAGATGGGATCCCTCTCCTCACCGCCACAGGATCCCCTACCGGATCCGCTGCATCTGCACTTTTTGGTTGTCGAAATTCCCTTGCCGCGCCCCTTCCTGTTTTCAGTTGTGCAAGCGGATCTGCATCAGGCCATTCAGGAACAGTTGGGATCCTATCAGATGGTGCGTTGGGCGATCACCTCGGTTGCTGAGCCAACCCTGCCTGCCATCATTGAAGCAGTTGTCACCACTTTGTCTACCCATACAGAGGGAGATTTGCAGGGAAAGCGATCCGACGGGAACGCAAAAGGATCATCCCCACCCTTTCCTGCTTGATTCGCCTCTGACTTTGATGGGTTACTCAGGCGTTAGATGGAGAAGCTTTACTCCGTGGATATCCAGTCGTCTGTATTTATCGCCACCAGTTTAGACGGCTATATTGCCCGCCTGGACGGATCCCTAGACTGGTTGGATCGGGCTAATCAAGCTGTGCCGCCTGGAGAAGACTTTGGCTATGCCGACTTTTTGAATTCGGTGGATATTTTGGTAATGGGCAGCCATAGCTTTGCCAAGGTGCTCAGTTTTGCAGAATGGCCTTACCCAACCAAACCCGTTGTGGTGCTGAGCCACCGTCCCCTTACCGTGCCCTCAACTCTGGCCACCTCCGTTCGTGTTTCGGCTCAATCTCCCGATGACCTTGTGAAGGAACTCGCCCAACAGGGAGCCAAGCATCTCTATGTCGATGGAGGGCTGGTGATTCAGAGTTTTTTACGGGCGGGGTTGATCGATGAAATCACGATCACCTTGATTCCCGTTTTGTTGGGAGCAGGCAAGCCGCTTTTTGGATCCTTGCCTCAAGATCTCCCCCTCCAGCATCTAGCCACTACAGTCTATGACTGTGGTTTTGTGCAAAATAAGTATCACGTGATTCGCCCCCAGGGTATTGGCTAGCCAAGAGAATCCTTCCCTAGGGTTGCTGTTTCATCCAGGTCAGACAGCGCTGCATTTGTTGCTTCATGGTGCTTCGATCGGTGTAATAGCGTCGACCATGCCCCGGCAACACCCACGCAAAATCATAGGTGCTCAGCCTTTCCATTGAGAGAGTCAAAGCTTTCCAGGAATACCAACAGGCGTCCCGAAAAGCATAGAGATGTCCTAGGCGCCCTGACCAAGCCAGGTGATCCCCACTAAAAAGGAACTGTTCGTTGTAGAGCAAAACGGTGTGCCCTTTGGTATGTCCCGGCACGGGCAGAATCGTTATATCGTCGGCTAGCTTGATGGGATCCGTTCCGGTCAATTGCCTTTCCACTTGCCGAGTCTCTGCCCGAATATCATCTTCATGCAGGATCCGCTCGCAACCAAAATGATCGTGAAAGGCTTGATGGTCAGCCACATCATCCTGATGGGTGAGATATAGCCAACGGATCCCCCCCAATCCCTCCAACTTTTTGACCAAAGGAGCCGCAAACCGGGGGGAATCAATCAAAATATTGCCATCGGGTCGTTGAATAAAATAGCTAGCTGCCCCAAAGGATTTTTTGGAGTGAAACCCACAGTGATAAACCTGATCAGCAATGGACACAGGAAAGGTTTGCTGTACCGCTTGAATATCAGAAGGCGGTTCTGTGGTGCCAATGGAAGCCGTAGGGCAAGAGAGGAGAGCTTGTAGGGCATGAAGGCGCTCGGTTGGATTGCTAGGTTGGCGATAAACTGCCGATTGATCCGCAATTTCGCGGAATACTTCAGGAGCCATCCAGCGACAGGTATCACAATCAATACAAGACTGATCGACGTAGAGATCTCCAGCTACATTTTCAGAGCGGCGTTGATTGAGATGAGCCATACTGAGAAGTTCCCGATTGCTCCCATGTCATCAGATCTTAACTCAGATGGTTCTGCCAGCGGAGTCTCTCCGGGATCCCCGTCTTCCTGTCACAGGTGCAGCGCTACCGGCAGATGGAAGCAGGATAAGGGATCCCTGGAGGGATGAGTCCAGAGAGGGATAGCTTAAGGATTGCCCACCGGAATCAAAAATTCGTGGATGGGGGCGATCATGCGATAGGGTGTGGTGTTGACAATGGGCTGCACCATTCCCCCATTAGAAGAGGGGCTAGTGGGTCGCAGCAAATAGCGAATGACTTGATCGCCTCGATAAAAGGTTACGGAATAGTGATCTCCCTGCTGCTCAATCTGCCAAGTTCCTTCTCCGTTGTTGATGGTGGCGGATCCCCCTGCAAAGGGAGCATCTAATGTCGGCCCAGAGCGAGTCCGAATGCGACCTTGCTGCAACTCTAGAACCAGCTGCACGGTTGCCCCCTGTCCATGTCCACTCAAAATCTGACCGGTGCCGCTCCACACCCCTGCCGGAGACTGACACCAAGCTGGCAAGGGATCCCCCAACTGGAGAAGGAGCGCCATCAGACCCGACCAGGGAATCCATAACCCAGAGAGGCTAGGTTTCGGGTATGGCGACTGCGCGTCACGAGCAAACTTGACAAGGGAACCCATAACCATCACAAGAAAGAACTCACGATTCACAAGCCAATTCTGGGCAAATAACCCATTTCTACCCATCTTTATAGAACCCCAGATGGTTGTGATCTCTACTCTAGGTAATTCAAATGTATCGTGACAGGAGCCTACACCCAGAGGGGTTTACGGCAACGCGCAAGCCAAAAGCAGGAGAGACGGGTCTCCCAAGCTGCTCACGAAAATCTCGATAGTTAGACTAGCATAGGGCTGGAGTTAGAGACCCGCGGCGGATCCCTCGTCCGAAGCAGCTAGCACAAGGGTTTGAGGAGGAGGGGAGGAGTGGCGCACTTCCCGCAGAGCATCCGCCGTCACCTTAATAAAACTGGCTAGGGGAACAGCAAGCAATAAACCCAAGACGCCAGCTAGTTTAGCTCCGACCAAAAGGGATAACAAAATCCAGACGGGATTGAGTCCTGTGATACCTCCCAATAGGCGAGGGGCAACGATATTGTCATTCACTTGACCAATCAAGATAGAAACGATCAGAACCTTGATACCCAGCCAAAAGTTTTGTAAGGTTACTAACAAACTGACAAAAATAATACTAAAGACTCCCCCAAAAGGGATAATACTTAGCCCACCGATACCGATGCCGAATAACAGACCAAAAGGTACGCCCAAAACTAAAAAAGCAATCGTGATGGCGGATCCTAGCACAGCCGCTAAAATCGCTTGTCCGGTGAAATAATTATGAAAATTTTGATGGAGAGATTGCCGAAGTGTTTGATCCCAGGGAGAGGGTAACCAAGCAAAAATACCTTGCCAAAGCTGCTCACCACTTAAAATTAAATAAAAGGTAAGCACTAGAGTCAGAAATAAATTGACAAAGCCACCTATTGTATCAAAGGCAAAAGTTAGTAAACTACTAGTTAGAGTTTGTAATTGGGTGGAAAGACGGTCGGTAATCTGAATAGCTAAATTACTGATGTCAATTGACCATTCTTGAGCATTCGTCCAACTGGCAAATGCCTGGAGTTGCTGGGCTCCTGATTCAATCCAGCCGGGGAGTCGGTTGATCAGTTCACTCAGTTGTCCCAAAATAATTGGAATCAGTAGGATCCCTAAGACGGTAAAAATAACAATCGCCAGTAATAAAACCCAAACCACTGCTCTTGTCCGCTTCACTCCAAGTTTTTGGAGAAATTTAACGGGATAATCGAGGACGAAGGAGAGTAAAATGGCGGTGATAGTGACACCAAACAAAGGTCGAAAATATTGAATCAATGATAATAATAGCCATCCATTCAAAAAAAAGAGCGGAAAGGCTAAACTTAGAGAAAGCCAACGTGGCATCTGATTCAAAGATTTAAGCATGATAATCATCCCAAGGCAGTCAGTTACGAGCACGTATGGCCAGAGTTTATAGCGAGGTGGGGGCGCTAATCCCCAAGATACCTGTCAAAAGATTGTAGAGAACTTGGCGAGTAGCTTCCACTAGCACCAGTCTCGCCTTGGCTAAATCAAGGGTTTCTGGTGATTGAAAAAGGGGCAAGAGTCGGCAATTATCATAAAACTTGTTAAAATCGCTAGCTACTGATTCTGTGTAGCGAATCACTTTATGGGGAGCCCGCTCTTGAGCAGCAATTTTTAGTTCATCAGGTAGAGCTAGGAGTTTTAAGAGTAAGGTTCGTTCCTCTGGCTGTTCATACCACAACTGATTTTGCTGGTTGAGCAGAGAAGGGATCCCTTGGCTAGGATCCTGAAGATCAATCTGTTCTTCCTCAGCGATTCTGCGTAAGAGTGTGCAGCAACGGGCATGGCTATAGTGAACATAAACGACAGGATTATCAAAAGTTTTTTTGACGGCTAGATCAAGATCAAAGTTAATAGGAGAATCCATTGAGTTACTTAATAAAAACCAACGGGCAGCATCAACTCCTACTCCTATTTCGGAATCCTCCATCAGGTCATTAATGGAGACAAAATTCCCCGTTCGCTTTGACATTCTGACCTCAGTTTTTTCTCCTCTAGTGGGATCTAGGCGAAACAGTTTAACAAATTGCCCAATGATAATCTCTAGCTTGACATTTAAGCTGAAAGCCCCGACAGCAGCATGTAAACGACCCATATAGCCGTGGTGATCGGATCCCAGAATATTGATTAAACGGTCATAACCTCGTCGTACTTTATCCCGATGGTAAGCAATATCTGCGGCTAAATAGGTAGTTGTGCCATCAGTTTTTTGAATAACTCTATCTTTGTCATCCCCAAATTCGGCAGTCTTAAAAAAAATTGCTTCTTCAGCATCAGGTTTTGCCTCTTCTCCACGGGGAGCCTTGGCTCGATAAAGATAACCATTTTGGGAGAGTTCTTGAATGGATTGAGCAATAGCACTCACTCCGGTTTCTGGATCGATTTGGTGAAGCCATCGCTCACTAAACCATTGCTCAAATTCAGTATGAAACTGTTTGAGAGTTGTTTGCTGCCAATGGAGCATTTTCTGATAGGCGTAATCAGTAAATTCAGCTAAAGTAGTGGGCATTTTTTCCTGTCCTGACTGTACTTGATCAAGAAGTGTTTGAGCTAATTCGATCAGATAGGAACCGTGATAGGAATCGGGGGGTAATTCTGTGGGGATCCCTTGTAGTTGTTGGACTCGGATTTGCAGGGTTTGCCCCAAGATTTGCATTTGATTGCCAGCATCGTTGATATAAAACTCACGATCCACCGAATGACCTGTCCAACGAAATAAGTTAGCAAGGGTTGAACCTACTGCTGCCCAACGTCCATGCCCAACATGCAGAGGGCCAGTCGGGTTGGCGGAAACAAATTCAATCAAAATCTTTTCAGGCGGATTGGCTTGGGTTTGGCCAAAGTGGTTACCCAGTGCTATTAATTGCTGGAGTTGCTCGGCTAAAAACGGATCCCCCAAGCGAAAGTTAATAAAGCCGGCTCCAGCAACTGTAGCGGTTACGTTATCCAAAGCAAACTCGGCAACAATAGCCTTAGCAATGGATGAGGGGGATAGTCGACAAGTTTTTGCCATGCTCAGCGCCGAGGGAGAAGCATAATCTCCGTAGCTCAAATCATTGGGTATTTGGATAAGCAGATTGAGACTGGGTACTTGTTCTGGGGTTAAGGCTCCTAGCTGCTTGTTTTCGCTTGCTCTCCTAATGGCGGCTTGTAGAGCGGTGGATAAAAGCTGAGTGATGGGAACCGAGGTATTCGGTGGCTGCATAGAAGGATAACTAGGTGAGATCTCAGTATGGCATTGCTAGACTAAAGCTGGTGCCAACCCATGCCAAACTATGTGGAGTGCTGAGCAACTCAGTCATGACTCATGAAAAATTTCATCAATCTTTACTGAAGTATTTGGAAGATAATTCTTCAACAGTTTGTCAAGATAGCGAAATCTTATCCTCCAATTTGGCTCAGCTATTGGCGTGGGGGATAGGCCAGTTATCCAATGAAGACTTTTTTTGTCAGATTGGGATGACTAATATCGATACTACGTTATCAGTCTTAAAATCTTTTCCTGAGCAAATTGCTTTGATTATTATCGATCCCTATGATCAAGCCCACGATCAGGCGAGGGATCCCTCTCCGCCACAGGAAAAGCTAGCAAAAACAGTTCAAGAAAAAATCTCTAACTTAGGGCTTGAAGAACGAGTTTTTGTTTGTACTGAAGAAGTCGCTAGCGTGCTTGAGTCAGTTCAGCAGCTTTTTAGTCAATCATCCATCGGATGCTTCTATTACAGTCTGCTAGTGGACTATCGAACCCAGTCCCTTCATTTTGCTCTACTAAAAACCTATCTTGCTGATCCATCCATTTGTTTTATCGATCACACTATTTGGGGATCCGTTCGTCAAGCTAATCTAGACTTACTGGTATTACATACAGGCTTTCATTTTCAACATTCCTTTCCGCACTTGAGTCAGATGTTGGAATTATGGATATGGGAACAAGAAAGTGGTGAATTGACCGATCATGACCTGACTCACTTACATCAATCTGCTCAGGGATCCCTGCTATCGGCTAGCCCCAGCCACCTCACTTTTGCTCAACCTAATCCACCATCACCGATTCCGTATGAATATTTTCCCTGTCGATTTATCCGTTATGATAATTTTTTATCCATCGAACTTAACCAACTTATCCTCAATCATGCTATACAGCAACAAGATCTTTTTATTGAATCGAAGAGTTACAGCACAACTTATAAAGAATCTGATCAACTGCGTCGATCCAGTCGATTAGGAGCAGCTCACTTTCAGGGAATTGCATCTCAGATGCGGGAAAAAATTGCTGCAGTTGCCTCGGAGATTTTTGAGAAGCTCAAGATCGAGAATTTTGATATTCAGATTTTTGAGGTTGAAATGGTAGCTAGCTATAATGGTTGTTTTTTTGCTGTTCATGCTGACAACTCACATCCAAAAACATCCTATCGCCAAGTTAGCTGTGTCTATTATTTTCATCGGGATCCCAAACCTTTTCTGGGTGGAAACTTACGCATCTATGATACTCAGCGTCAGCAGCAATCAGCACCCGTGATTTATGGTGCATTTGATGAGATTGAACCCACTAACAATAGTATGGTATTTTTTGCCAGTAGTTGTCTGCATGAAATTTTGCCTGTTTTCTCTCCATCGGGTGATTTTACTGACAGTCGATTCACAATCAATACTTGGTTAGGTTGCAAGTCTTTCATGAGCGCAGTATGAAACTTATGATTGATTTGCTTGAAAAAGAAAAATTATCAGGAGGGATACTGACGAATGAATCTCATCAATATTGATATCTACTCCTCCATACATTCTGTTTTTTTGATGGTTTTATTCAAGTAATGGTTATCAAATACCAGGGTGTTTTACGGGCTTAGCTTATTGAGAATGAATAACCTGGAGTAGGGGTTTTAGGTTTCATCTATTCTCAATAAACATCCTTCTGAATTTGTCAGCATTACCTCTAGGACACTACCAAAAATCTAAATATTTGCCTGTTACTGCCAAGATGGTGTCGGGAGAGTATCTATTCTTGTCTATGCGGATCCTGTTGGTAGAAGATGACCCTGATCTCGCTCATGCCCTAAAAGCAGCCCTGACGGATGCAGGCTATGTGGTGGATCTGACCCTGGATGGAGAAGCAGCCTGGATCCTGCTGAGTGAGGATCCCATGGCCTATAACGTGGCCATTGTGGATTGGATGTTGCCAGGGATCCCAGGATTAGATCTGTGCCGCCAACTGAGAGGAAAAGGGATCCCGTTACCCATTTTGATGCTGACGGCCAAAGATCACATGCAAGACAAAGTGACAGGATTAGATGCCGGAGCCGATGATTACCTGATCAAGCCTTTTGATTTGCCAGAATTATTAGCCAGACTGAGAGCGCTACTGCGTCGCCCATTGCCCATGCAGCCGCGTGTTTGGCAGGTGGGAAATCTGATCCTCAACTACGACACCTACACGGTGCAGTATCACGATCACATCGCCAGCCTGACTCAAAAAGAATGTCAACTGTTGGAATACTTTATGCAACATCCCAACCAAGTTTTGACCAGTGAACAGATCCGGCGACGGCTGTGGGAAACGGGAGAGTCCCCAGTCAGTAATATTGTGGCGGCCCAGGTGAGACTCCTACGGCGGAAGTTGGGATCTGGATCAGAGACCCCCATTGAAACGGTGTTTGGCGTGGGCTATCGCCTACGGATCGATCCATGAAAACCCAACGCCTGTTTCACCAAACGCGCTGGCGGTTGACCTGTTGGTATGCAGGCGTGATGGGAGCCACCGTTTTGGCGGGGGGAATCCTGCTCTATCACTGTTTAGCCATAACCGAGCGCTGGTGGTTTGACCGTACCGTGGCGGATCTGGCGGGCACCCTGCACGATTATTTGCAGCCCAAACTGGATCAGCCTGGAGAACTGGATCCCGACGTGGCGGCAATTTTGTTGGGAACCGAGGCGCACAATGACAACTTGATCGGCGTGACACGACTGCGCCACTATTACGTGCGCGTGTTGGATCCGCAGGGTCAGATCGTTTTGAAATCATCGTTTCAACCCGAAGGGATCCCGGCATCGGCTTCCCCAGAACGTTGGCAAACCTTTACTGCCGCCGAAGGCACGCGCTACCGCCAGATTGATGATTACCTGCATACGCGCTCTGGGCAGATCTGGGGCTATCTCCAACTGGGGCGTTCCCTGGCCGAGTCGGATGAGCATTTACGGCAGTTGATCGGGATCCTGTTCCTCAGTACGCCACTGGCGATGGGTGGGGTGGCCATCGTGGGATGGTGGTTGGCAGGGGTTGCCATGCAACCGATACGGCGGTCTTATCACCAGATGCAACAATTCACGGCGGATGCCGCCCATGAGTTACGCACCCCTCTGGCCACCAGCCGTACCCTCACCCAAAATGCCCTTAAGGCTTGTGAACAGGGGAAATCAATGGCACCAGAAACGCTCCACGGGCTGCTGCGCCAAAACGAACGGCTCACCCATCTGGTGACGGATCTACTCCTGTTGTCCCGCCTGGATCAAGCTAGCCCGCAGCGGGGTTGTGACCAGCGTTGTTGCCTGAATGACATCCTCGCCGATCTCCAGGAAGAGCTTGCGCCTTTGGCTCTGGAGCATCAGATCTCGCTGACAATGGAGTTACCCAAAAGCCCTGTGCATACGAAAGGAGACGAAGATCAGCTTTACCGCCTCTTCCTGAACCTGATCAGCAATGGCATCCTCTACACGCCAGCGGGGGGGCAGGTGAACGTCACATTACAGACGGTTCCACACCATGCCGTGATTCAGGTCGAGGATACGGGCATCGGGATCCCGCCGGAAAAACTCCCCTATCTGTTTAACCGCTTCTATCGGGTGGATCAAGCACGGGCACGACACACTGGCGGCACAGGTTTGGGACTGTCCATTGCCCAAGCCATTGCCCAGGCCCATCGGGGTGAAATCTGGGTGCAGAGTCAACTTGGACAGGGCAGTACCTTTCGGGTGACGCTACCCACAATCGCCATCTAGCACGACAACAGCATTGGCGTTGTCAGGATTATGGACAGCAGGGATCCCTGAGTGACAGCAAGATAGGGATCCGGATCCCTTGACCCTGGATACCGGTTGGTGGGACAACCAAAGAAAGGAAAGTCCTTTGTCGTCCATTAAGGTAATCCATGCAAGCTCAGCCCTCTTCCCTTTCGTTTCCCCCTTTGTTTCAGGTTTTAGTTCCCCAGCAACACCTTTATCGCCATCTGCTGCTGATTGTAGCGGGTAGCTTATTTGTGGCAGTGATGGCTCAGATTGCCATTCCTTTGCCCTTCACGCCCGTACCAATTACTGGGCAGACCTTAGGCGTCTTGCTGGTGGGATCCACCTTGGGCTGGCGGCTGGGCTTTTTGGCGTTGCTCACCTATTTGGTGGAGGGAGCCTGTGGCCTGCCCTTTTTCTCCGCTGGAGGATCGGGTCTAGAGCGGATTTGGGGGCCAACAGGCGGATATCTGCTGTCTTTCCCGTTGACGGCGGCTTTGATTGGCTATCTGGTTGAACGATTCGGTTCCGATCGCAACTTTTTGAAGATGGTGGGATCCATGGCACTTTGCAGCTTAGTCACCTTCACCCTGGGTGCAACCTGGTTGGGAGTTTGGTTGGCTGGATTGGGCAAATTTGCTGGAGTCTGGGATGTCTTGGGCAAGGGGGTCTTTCCTTTTATTCCGGGAGATATAGTCAAAATGAGCATTGCCTCCAGTTTGTTGCCCATCACCTGGCGTTGGGTGAATCGCCCCACTCCACAGACAACTCCCCAGGATCCCGAAGACTAAAGGCATAAGATAGCTCTCCATTCAGCGGCCAGGGAAGAGAGAAAATTCTGGGTAGCGGGGCAGACTAGCTCAGCCCAACTCAAGTGGCGGGAATACCAATAGTGGAGGAAGGGTCTCAGGGTGGTCAAGACTGCCGATGGTGGCATTTATGCAAATCGGGCAAACTCTCTTCAATAAAGCAAATCTGCGTGCCACAAATGGGGCAAAATCTCCGCTGTGCGGACGCTGAAGAAGTGTAGTAAGTAAGGTAACTGGTTGCCAATGCCCCATGTGCCAGAGCCAAAGGAGCTATTAAAATCAGACCATTCTGGGACTTCATTGAAAAGGCTGAAGGCAATGAAATAATTAACAAATAAGGTGCTTCAGACACTACATATTCGATCTGATAAACTAAAGCCATTGATTGGGCTAAGTTGATCTATGACCCTTGCCATCGACCCACCAATACAACAGAAGGCACTGAGCCTTGCCGAGTTTATCAACCATTATCGTGACGATAATCGCTACGAACTCGTTGATGGAGAGGTATTCGACTTGGAACCAACAGGCTTGCATGAAGAAGTTGCAGCCTTCATCACTACAAAAATCTGTGTGCAGATCGACTGCGCTGGCTTGCCTTGGTTTGTTCTTCAGCGAGGACTATTACGCCCTTCTAACAAGGTGATGACAGCATTTCGACCTGATATTGTTGTTGTCAATAGAAATGAGCTTACTAAAGAACTGCTTTGGTCTGACCAGTCGATTTTGACTCTGGGTAGTTCGATTCAATTGGTGGTAGAAGTTGTGAGTGGCAACTGGCAAAATGATTATGCTCGCAAGGTTGAGGACTACGCGGCTTTAGGCATCCCCGAATATTGGATTGTAGACTACGCAGGATTGGGGGGTACTCGACATATTGGAAAACCTAAACAACCTACCCTTTCTGTCTGTATATTAATAGATGGGGAATATGAAATCCAGCAATTTCGAGGCAGTCAAACTATCCTCTCTCCAACCTTCTCAGAGTTGAAACTAAGGGCTGAACAGGTCTTGAAAGCTGGTTGTTAGCCCTCACCACATCACAATTCAAAACAATTTAAAGAGATATGCGCAAAATGAGCATTGCCTCCAGTTTGTTGCCCATCACCTGGCGTTGGGTGAATCGCCCCACTCCACAGACAGCTCCCCAGGATCCCGAAAACTAAAGGCGCAAGATAGCTCTCCATTCATTGGTCGGGGAAAGGAGGAAATTCTGGGTAGCGGGGCAGACTATCCCCTAGCTCAGCCCAACTCAGGTGGCGGGAATACCAATAGTGCAGGGTGGGAGGAAGCGTATCCGGGTGGTCAAGGCTGCCGATGGCGATATCTATCAAATCGGGCAAACTCTCTTCAATAAAGCAAATCTGTGTGCCACAGATGGGGCAAAATCCCCGCTGTGCCGACGCTGAAGAAGCATAGTAGCTAGGACTCGATCGTGGAAAGACTACTTGGGATTGAGAAAACATCGCCCAAGCCACGAGGGGAGCGGCATGTGCCCGCCGACACATCGAGCAGTGACAGATAGCCGCCAGGAGAGGATCCCCCTCAATCTGGTAGCGGATATGCCCGCATAGACATCCTCCCTGCCATTGGCGAGTCTGAGGAGAGGTAGTTATGGAGGGAAGCTGAAGAGAAATCATCGGTTGTCTCGGAAAAATAGGGTTAGGTTGAGGTTAGTTTTTATCCACGGGCACTTGCACTTCGGTGACAAAATGGTTGGGATCCTCGGCAGGATCGTAATGCAGATAAACCTCGCGGGTGGAGCCGCTAATCGAGTAGCCATTCTGCTCAATCCAGGTCATCAGAGCTTGGTAGGCTTGCCCCAATCCGGCAAAGGATCCCTGATGGACAACGCAGGCCATACTTTCTACGGCAGGTAGTTGATAAATATGTACTTGTTCGTTGGCTGGGATCCTGTCTGGTAAAGGGATGGCGGCTTCCACAGGAATATCGTGATCCCGTAGTTTTGTATCGTGATAAATCGAGAGACCTGGGCTAACAGGCACGACATTTTGCTGCTTCAGATAGTCATAAACCTGGGTAAACATCTGCTCAAAGATTGGACCACACTCCTCATAGTTGGGAATGATAGAGAGGGTGGCCGCCACCCATTGGGCAGACGCCGACTTGAGGATGACATCATAGGTGGGCATGGCTTTCTCCTGTTCAATTTCGTAGAGACGGTGTTGGATTTGGATCAGGCGCAGATGGTCCTGCTGGATGCGTTGACTTAGCTCAGCCTGCTTCAGCCGCAACATGGCTTGCATTTGTTCGAGAGTGAGATGTTCATCCAGAAGTTGAGTAATTTGGTCAAGAGAAAATCCCAATTCTTTGAGAACTAAGATGCGATTGAGGCGAGGCAGTTGACTGGCGGAATAGTAGCGGTAGCCCGTCGCTGCATCCACCTGGGCAGGTTTGAGCAAATCCATCCGGTCGTAAAGCCGTAGGGCTTTGCTGGAAACACGACTCAGTTGAGCAAAATCGCTGATCTTAAGCATGACCGTTGTTCCTGACTGCTTTGAGTGAAGCCTTTCCCCTTAGGGCAAAGTCAAGGGGGATCCCAAAAAATTGGGGTCGATCCCTCTTGCCCAGGCACCCCTTCCCACCCTAGGCTGGATCCCGCAGAAGCCCCCCTAATGGTTCCTCTATGGTCAATGGCGTCAACGGGTCTCTGGATATTCTTGCGGAGCTTCTGGCAGGCCAGTGGCAGCAGGAAGCTGCTACCCCCACTTTCCATCCCCAACAATCGTTTGTCGGCATCAGCACCGACAGCCGCCGCATCCAACCAGGGCATCTC
This sequence comes from Cyanobacteriota bacterium, assembly GCA_033764955.1. GTDB lineage: Bacteria > Cyanobacteriota > Cyanobacteriia > Thermostichales > Thermostichaceae > JANRIL01. The sequence goes on from JANRIL010000038.1 coordinate 142,307, forward strand.
TTTGTGGCTCTGCGGGGAGAAAACTTTGATGGACATGATTTTGTGGCGGAGGCTAGACAAAAAGGGGCGATAGCGGTGATTGCTGACCGCCCAGTCACAGGCTCCTATTTGCAGGTGGCCGACACCCTCACTGCCTATCAACAATTAGGTCAATGGTGGCGGCGGCAGTTTCAGATTCCTGTGATTGCGATTACTGGATCAGCAGGAAAAACCACAACCAAAGATATGCTAGCGGCAGCTCTGGCTGGTTATGGAAATGTCCTGAAAAGTCCTGCCAATCACAACAATGACATTGGTTTGACCCAAACGCTGTTGGATCTCACCCCTCAACATGATTATGCCGTGGTGGAATTGGCAATGCGGGGATCCGGTGAGATCGGTCGGCTCACACGGGTGGCGCAGCCGACCCATGCCCTGATTACCAACATCGGAACTGCCCACATCGGTCGATTGGGATCCCGGCAGGCCATCGCCCAGGCCAAATGCGAATTACTGGGGGAGATGACAGCGGGGGTAGCTATTTTGAATGGGGAGGATGATTTGCTCTTGAGGACAGCTAGCCAAGTGTGGCGAGGAGAAACTCTCACCTACGGGCTAGAGCGGGGGGGGATGCAGGGGGAGTGGGATCCCTTCACGCAGTCGGTCGTTGTGGAAGGAGTTCGGATGCCAGTTCCTCTGGCCGGACGGCATCATGCCCTAAATTGGATGGCAGTGCTGGCCAGCCTGCGGGTCTTGGGCTTGCCGTGGCAGGAGTTGAGCCATCAACCCATTCCTTGGCAAGCGGATCGGGGGCGGAATCACTATCTGAGCCTAGCCGGAGATGTTGGCCTCTTGGATGAAACCTATAACGCTGCACCGGAAGCTATGATCGCCGCTCTCCATGCCCTCAAACAAACCCCCGGAACTCGCCACTGGGCCATTTTGGGGGGAATGCGGGAGTTAGGGGATTTTGCCGATGAACTGTATGCCCAGGTGGGAGCAACCGCGGCTCAGTTAGGGCTGTACCGCGTTTTGTTGTGGGATCCCGACCAGGAGATGGCGGCGCTAGCCCAGCAGCTACCTAGTCCTACCCTCCAGGTGTTCCGAGAGGCTGCTCCCCTGATCACCACCCTCCATCAAGAGGTGCAAGCCGGAGATCGCCTGTTGTTCAAGGCAGCCCGCGCCGTGCAACTAGAAACCATCATGCAGGCTTTTCTGACGGGATGGGATCCGATAGCCCTTCCTCCCCTTTAGCCGGCCAGAGAAGAGAGCGCCGCTTGCAACCGCTGCAAGGCTAGGTTGATCTCAGCTTGGGAGACAATCAGGGGCGGAACGAATCTGACCACCTCTGGACCGGCTGGCACCAATAACAAGCCCTGTTGAAGAGCTGCTTGCACAACTTCCGCCGCCGGTATCCGCACCTTGATGCCTTGAATCAACCCCCAACCCCGCACCTCTCCGATCAAACTGGGGAAAGCTTCCCCTAGTTTGAGCAGTCCTTGCCGCAGGTGTTGCCCTAGTATGTGGGCATTCCAAATCAGGTGTTCCGATTGCAACGCCCGACAAACCGCCAGCCCTACTGCACAGGCCAACGGATTTCCCCCAAAAGTACTGGCGTGATCTCCCGGTTGAAACACCGCACAGAAATCCTTGGCCAGGAGCGCGCCAATCGGGATCCCTCCGGCTAGTCCCTTGGCCAGGGTAAACACATCCGGTTGGATCCCCAGGTGACAATGCCCCCAGATCAAGCCCGTTCGCCCCACCCCCACCTGCACTTCATCCAGCATCAACAAAATCTGCCGTTCATTACAGATTTGCCGTAACCACTGAAAATAGACTGGATCCCCCGGTAAGACTCCCCCCTCTCCCTGCAAGGGTTCCAGCAAAATGGCCGCCACCTGATCCCCGTACTGCCGAAGGACGGCCTCCGTTCCTTCCATATCGTTGAAGGGGATGTAGGCAAAGCCAGGAACCAGCGGAGCAAAGTGCTTTTGATATTTGGGTTGTCCGGTAGCCGTGACGGTGGCGAGGGTGCGCCCATGAAAGCTAGCCTGGGCAGTTAAAATAACTGGATTTTCAATGCCTCGCACCGTATGGGCATATTTTCGCGCCAGTTTGATCGCCCCTTCGTTGGCTTCTGCCCCAGAGTTACAGAAAAAAACCTTGTCAGCACCGGAGTGCTGGGTTAACCAGGCGGCCAGTTGAGCCTGGGGCTGATTGAAGTAAAGATTGGAAACGTGGTGCAGGGTTTGTACCTGATCCGTTACCGCTTTCACAAAAGTGGGATGGGCATGTCCAAGGGTACAGGTGGCAATCCCCGCTACAAAATCCAGATATTCCCGCCCCTGCTCATCCCAAACCCGACAGCCCTCCCCCCGCACCAATGTCAACGGATAGCGACCATAAGTAGACATAACGTGCTGGTCAAATAATTGAGCCGTTGTCAGTGACTCAGCCGCCAGAGAGGTTAGGGTAGACATAGCAGCAATCCAGAGGGTTAGGGGGAAAAGAAATGATTCTCAAGCTTAGCACTTCCCTCCCCAAGCGCAGAAAACTGGATTCAGTCCCAGATTACCAGGGATCCCGATCTCCCCTGGGGGATGGGGAGGAGGGTCTATGAATATTTTGGTGATCAACACCGGATCCAGCAGTCTGAAGGCAGCCCTCTACGCTTTTGAAGATCAGTTGACTGGGGATCCCTCCATCCCCGCTTGGCAAGCCCAAGTCGATTGGGGATACCAGCTAGGACAAGCTCAAGTGGAGATCCACCCTTCACACGGATCTAAAGTTCAACATATTTTAGATATTCCCTTACCTGAACCGGAGCCCTCTTCCTCAGCTCCCCCTTCAATTCAGTTGACGGAGACCATCCCGCTCATCTTGGCTTTTTTGCTTCAGCCAACCAATTTAGGCATCCCAATTCATGGGGTGGGACATCGGGTGGTGCATGGTGGATCCACCTATTCATCAAGTGTGCCAGTCACCCCAGCCGTGGCAGCCGAGATCGAACGCCTCAGTCAGTTCGCCCCCCTGCACAATCCCGTCAACCTGGCCGCGATCCGTGCCTGCCAGCAGCTCTTGGGCAAAGGGATCCCGCAGATCGCGGTTTTTGATACGGCTTTTCATCAGCAGATGCCCCTAGCCGCCAAGCTTTATCCCGTACCGTATTCGTGGTTTGAACAGGGCATTCAGCGCTATGGCTTTCACGGGATTAGCCATCGCTACTGTGTGGAGCGAACGGCTAGCCTGATGGAAACCAATCTGGATTCCCTCAAGCTGATCATCTGTCATCTGGGCAATGGAGCCTCCTTAGCCGCGATTACTGACGGTCATAGTGTGGATACGACGATGGGATTTACCCCCCTGGATGGCCTAATGATGGGCACCCGCTCTGGCTCGCTAGATCCAGGTATTCTGATTCATTGGCAACGGCAGCAGGGGCTGGGGGCGGAGGAGTGGGAGCGGCTGCTCAATCAGGAGTCGGGGCTAAAAGGTATCTCAGGGCTGTCGGCGGATATGCGGGTGATTGAGGGGGCGATGGCCGCAGGGAATGCCCGTGCTCACCTGGCTTTTCAGGTCTACCTTCATCGATTGCGGCAACTATTGGGATCCATGCTAGCTAGCTTGGGGGGGTGCGATGGGTTGGTATTTACCGCAGGCATTGGGGAACACTCCTGGCGGGTACGAGCCGCCGCCTGTCAACCTTTTGGTTTTTTGGGCTGGCGGGTGGACGATCAGTTAAATAAAGAATCCAGTCAGGGATCTCTTCCTCAGCAGGATCGCAACATCGCTAGCCCCGATTCTCGCATCCCAATTTGGGTGATCCACACGCAGGAAAACTGGGCGATCGCTCAGGAGTGCCGGAAGTTTTTGCTCGCTTCAAACCCTAGTTATCCCGTTTAGATCCCAAACCGGATCCCCAGCGAAACACCCGTTGACTGGCCTCCTGCACAAAGGTTTGTAGCCAGCCGGATGCCTGGGTGCGAGCCACTTGCGCCTGCACCGTCGCCTGCATTCCCCCTTCTCCCCAGGCTTGGTTACGCTGAAAATATTCAATAAAACTACGTCCAGCGATGCGGGTCAGATATCCGGCACTGGCCGCCTGAATGGGAGCCGTCACCAGATAGCCCACCACCGTTACTTCCGCTAGGGCGGTGACAATACCTGTCGTCAGTTGGATGGCTCCCTCCACCAAGCCCAAACTGGCCAGGGTTTTGGCTAAAGAGAGCGCTAATTCTCGCCCCTGCTGAAAATTCATTTGACAGCCATAAACCCCGCCAATTTCCACCACCATCTGGGCATTGATAGCAGCAATCGCCAATAAATCCACCGCTGGGATCGGGTTAGCAAAAACAATCCCCGTCACGATCCACTGAAATCGCTCGACAATTTGCTCCGCTTTTTTTTGGAGCTGTTGCCCGATGATGCGGCGAGCTTCTTCTCCTAACTGTTCTGATTGCAACAGGGCGTTATCGATGGCTAGGGACTGTCCTTCCGCATAGAGAATGGCTTGAATGCGATCCCGCACCTGCCGGATTTGGGGGCGGGGGGTGACCAGGGATCCCTTGACCATAACGGGGGTGGGAGCCGCCGCCGCCAACAAGACATCTTCATAGGCAATCCCCTGATGTACCCGTTCCCGCAGGCGAGCCAAAAGCAGAGCTTGTTCTTCCTGACTGTAGCGATCCATCTTGTTCAAAATCAGCAGCGACCGCTTCCCCAGTTGCACTAGTTCCATAAGCGGTTCATATTCCGATTGCCGCAGATCCCCATCGGTGACCACCAAAAGCAAGTCAGCCGTTTCGGCCTGTTTACGTGCTTCCAACTCGCGCAGCACACCCGCTTGGCCGATTTCCAGAATGCCTGGACTATCCACAATCTCTACCGCTTCCGGGATCCCTGGTAGTTGCCAGCGATAAAGCGCCGCCGCCGTGGTTGTCCCCAAAACCGCCCCCACCTCCCCTACCGTCCGCCCCAGCAGCGCATTCACCAAGGAGGTTTTGCCAGCGGATCCCGTGCCAAACACCACTACCTTCAGGGTGGGATGCGCCAGTTCACGGCTGAGCAGTGCGGAACGTTCTCCCAAGGCTTGCCGCGCCACTTGGTTTTGGATCTGCTCTAGCTGCTCGCTCACCCGCGCCAAATTTTTTTGAGTGGCACTCACCTTCTCGGCGGCGGATTGCGGCAGGGCAGGGCGTTCTATCACAGGCGGAGGGGCAGGCGGCGCTTTGCGAAACAGAAACAGATAGTAAATGGTTGCGGCCAAAAACACCGCCAAAATTAGGATCAACAGGCCAATCAACAGGGATCCCAGCCAAACCTGATCCTCGACCGCCCGATACAAATCCAGAAAAGAACGAATCAACCAGACCAAGAGACCGCTGATGGATCCCAGCAGAATCAAAAACAGAATCACTCGCCAATAGCCCACCGACATCGCCGCCCCTTCTTCCTATGGAGGATGACTCTTTGTGTATTATCGCTAGGGAAATGAACGCTTCTCCCCGTTGGCTAATGCTTCCTGACGATCCAATCAATCTGGCCGTCTATAGCTGGGTGATTCGTCGAAGTCTGATGGGTAGTGAGTCCAGAATCAGGGTGAGCCACCCACATCTGAAGAAGTTGTAGCAGCATTCACAGCCAAGTATTTGCAACTTGCTGGCAGTAAATAAGCTAGAAAAAGTTTGGGGCAGGGGGGCAGTGATGCCTGTGTTTGGGGCAGTGCCTTGCGAGATCTTAGCGATCAAACTTGCAAGTAACGTGAGGTGCGAATGGCCGAACGGGAGAGTTTATTTAACCCGTTCATGATGGTGACTATGATCCTAATGCTGATGATGAGAATCATAATCCTGCATGTCGTTGATGACGTGAAAGGGTTAATCCAGAATCCTGAGATTGCCTGAGGTGATGCCGTTGGTGGGGTTTATTTCGGCAACAACGGCAGTAGAGATGGGATTGAGTTCTATGGATTTCATCGACTCAGGCATGATTGGTGAAAAGATCAACCCTGCTCCCATCAGCGCCATAATGGCGTTTTCGGCAAAGCTGACAATACCCAAGGGAGCCTTAGAGTTGCCCCCGACACACGCACAATTGAGGGCTAATTTGTCGATATAAATGGCCTTAAAAACAGATGTTGCTCCGGCCAGTCCGACGATCAACGATCCAATCCCAGTTGCAAGAGGAGCTAGGCCCGACAAGAATCCTAAGCCTACTAACAATTCAATAAATGGGTAGGCTTTGCCATAGGGCTTGAAGCGTTTGGTCACCAAATCATATTTCTCAAAGCTATTGGCAAACGCATTCACATCCATCAGCTTGAGTGAGGCCAGCATGGATAAAGAAATCCCCATGAAACCCGTCATGCCTAACGAAGTGGCCAACGTCACCAATCCAGCCGTTGAAAACAAGGCCACCACAGGTGTGTAGGAGTAATCTGCCTTTACAGGAGCCACCTGCAACCGCTCCGCCAAGTCGGAGTAGCCCCCAATGCGCTCTTCCCCCCAGAAAATTTGTGGGGTAGTTGCCACGTTGTACTGGGCTTTGAACGCATCCACCTCGGCACGGGATCCCAGCTTGATGTCGGTAAACGGGATCCCTTTTTCGGTCAAGAGGTTGATGGCTCGCAACCCCCAAGGACATTCATGGTCAGGTGTAGACATCCGATAAAGTTTTACGGTTGCTCCAGTTGTTAAGGTGAGGGGAGTAGTCAGCGAGGTCATGAGGTCGTCTCCTTAAGCATCGGTTTTGTTGATAAATCAACCCTAAACTCTGTAGCCGACTGTAGAGTCAAGCGAAAAATGGCTCGAACCATAGAAAATAATTTCTTTGACTTACGGGTTGACTCTCTATTTAGCTAGAAGGTTTATGCTGGATAAGCTGGGTAGAGGATCTATCATGACTACAACAACCCTCTTCAAAATTGGAGATATTGCCAAACAAACTGGGGTTAGCGTTGGCACGTTGCGCTACTACGAGACTGAAAAACTGCTCCATCCTGCCGAGCGTGGGGAGAATGGCTATCGCTACTACGGCACAGAGACTCTAGAACAGGTGCAATTTATTAAGAAAGCCCAATCTCTGGGATTTTCTTTAGAGGAGATCCGTCATATCCTTGAGGTGCGATTTTCCGGTGAGAAACCCTGCGAACTGGTACAAGATTTGCTGGCAGAGAAGATTAACCAATTAGAAAATCAGATCCAACAGATGACTATATTCAAAACTGAGTTGGAAGAATATCGGGAGCTGTGGGGAAAAACTCCTGATGACCAAGAATTTTCTCGGGAAATCTGTCCCTTAGTCGCTAGTGTTCCTTTGAAAGCTAGTATTGAGTCTCTCACACCTGTATTTCAGTCTATCTAATGGCGAAGTTGTGCGGCGGTAGTGCCCTAGAGATAATGCTGGCAAATTCAGCAGGATGCTAATTGAGAACGAACAAAGCCTACAACGCTCATTTCAGGTTACCTATTCTTAATAAGGTAACCCTGTAGAATATCCTCTTATTTCATAGCCATCACTTGAATAAGACTACCGTATTTCTTAAGTTGCAGTACCATCACAACTCAAATGCAAGAAAATGCAGGAAAAGGTTGAAAATTGCTGGTACTGAGTTCGTGATTATCTGCCCCCCCAGGCTTGAGCGGTTGGGCAATCTCCGCAAAGGTGAATGCTTGCCTAAGTTTTGCGGCGATTCCCCTTGCCAGTCTGGTATCCTGGAGCCGTAATGCATTGTCCTTTCGCCCCATTTTCACTTTATTTAATCTTTCTAGGTCAAGCCTCATGCAAGCCAACCTGATGTCAGGAACCGTGATCTCTAGCCCTTTTTATCCCCTCAAGGAGAATTTGCCCCACACGGAAACGGTCTTGATTGTGGATGACGAAGAGGTCATCCGCGAAACGGTAGCACTGGCGCTGGATGAACAGGGGTATCGCGTTTTGCAGGCCGCCGATGGCCGACAGGCTCTAGAGGTTGTCCACAATACGGATCAGATTGATCTCGTGATCTTGGATCTGATGTTGCCCAGCCTGAATGGTCTGGATCTCTGTCGCCTCCTGCGCCGCGAAGGAAATGGGATCCCGATTTTGATGCTGTCGGCCAAAAGCAGCGAGACGGATCGAGTAGTGGGATTAGAACTGGGGGCGGATGACTATCTGACCAAGCCCTTTGGCATGAGAGAATTGATTGCCCGTTGTCGTTCTGTGCTGCGGCGGCAACAGCAAACCCAGGTGAGCGACAATCAGCAGGTGCTGCGGCATGGAGACATCTGTATGTATCCGCAGGAATGTCGGGTGTTGGTTCGCAACATTGAGGTTAACTTTTCCCCCAAAGAGTTTCGTCTCTTAGAACTCTTTATGACCCATCCCCGCCGTGTCTGGACTCGTGAACAATTGTTAGAGAAAATTTGGGGATCCGACTTTATGGGGGATAGCAAAACCGTGGATGTGCATATTCGCTGGCTACGGGAAAAGCTGGAGTTGGATCCGAGTAACCCTGACTATTTGGTGACTGTGCGGGGCTTTGGCTATCGATTTGGCTGATTGGCTCAATCTTGAGGTGGAATAGGGCGAATCTCCCAAAGCAGTTGTAGCTCTGTTTGGGTAGTTGATCCAACCGGGGATCCCAGACCATGAACAGTCACCTGACTAGCCACTTCCTCACCATTGGCATGAAAAAATCGTTTTTCTACGGTGTAGCTGGTCAGTTTTTGTTGCCGCCATTTTGCCATCATTTGCTCATCGACATTGAGATCCGCCGGATGAGTGATCAGGGTCAAGGTTTCTAGTTTTTGTAAATCCGCTAGGGAATAACCCAAAAGGCTTTGCAGGGCTTGGTTCGCTTCCAAAACGCGAAATTGAGTATCCACCACCGCCAAGGCTACTGAACTGAGATTGAGGCTAATCCGTAATCCCTGCTTCACCTGTTGCAGAGCTGTGGTGGTGTGGCGGCGAGGGGTAATGTCTTCGAGGCTGCCCACTATCCGCACCGCTTTTCCCTGTGGTCCCGAAAAAATTCGCCCATAATCCCTGACCCACGCATAAAATCCATCTGCCCTCAGCCAGCGATACTCACACAAAAAAGTTTGCAAATCTCTCAGGCAGCTATCTAACTGTTTGAGCACTTGTGGGCGGTCACTGGGATGAATCTGTTCTACCCACCAGAAGCGCCGTTCTGAGTCTGCGGTAATGCTGTGACCAAAGACCGTTCTCAAGGAGAGAGACCACTCCATTTGCCCCTGCTGCATATCCCACTCGTAGATCACCTGCCGACTGGCCTCCGTAGAAATCCGTAGCCAATCCATCAAGCGATTGGCCGTACTGCGGTGTTGCTGGGATTGACTGAGGCTACGCTGTTCTTCGTAGTAGCGAGCTAAAACCAGTTCTGTGAAAAGCAAGATCACCTGCATCTGATCGATAAAGGTGGGCGTCCAAAAGTCAGCATGGCTAGCCCAGAGTCCAACCAACCAGGAGGGATCCCGTTGTCCCTTACACAGGCCAACCAGGTGAAATCCCAGGTGTAAAGGGGGAGAATGAATAGCTTTTTGAGGGGAAACCTCGCCCTCGAGGGGAGTATATTCGGCTATCCATCCCCCCTGATCCGGTGGGATCACCATCACTTGTTGGGGAGTGGCTTGGAGTTCCTGGAGGAGTTGGGGGCGCAAACAGTGCAGTTGAGTGGCAAACAGTTCTTGAGGATGATCCGGATCCGCTGCCCAAAAGCCCTGGATCACGGGAGCCTCTAAACTCATCATCGAACCGATCCAAAATCTTGTGCCTGGACAGAATTGCTGCAAGCCGTATCCCACCTTCTGCAACAGATCCAGAGGGTTTTGCGCCTGTTGGGTTTGTTTGACTAACGCTGCTAAATCTTGCCAAGCCAAAATGGGGTAGGACACTCGCTCATCCAAACTGTCGAAGGAATTCCTGTCCATCAGATTAACCTGTACCCTGCGGCTCAGCACGCGGATTCTTTTGAGGGGAGTCGGGGCTAAGATGATTCATCATGCCAAAAAAGCAAGGGGGATCTCCCTTGCTAGCTTGTGCTGATGGTTAACTTTCAAGAAACAAGATGGATGGGGTTAGCCTTGGCCCATCAAACGAGTCAAGCTTTTTTCGGCTCGGTAGCTAGAAGCCCGCTCTTGATAGTTGACTTGCTTGCCTGTCAGGATGCTGGCTAAGCGGTGAAAGCCTGCCGACTTCCAGTTGCGCTCATGAATGGGCTTGGACTGCTCTCCCAGAAAATAAGCTTGGGAGCCGATGGCGGCCACCGCTACCCAACCCACCACAAACAAAGTTCCTAAGATGACGAGTTCCATGCTGGCTCCTTACATTGCAGAATATTTCTTCATGTAAAGAAATATAACATATTCTTGACTTGGTTCGTCAAGCCTTTTTGGCATCTGAGGAGGGATCCCCACAGTGGCCAGGAGGCCACTCTCCGGTTTGCAGAGGATCTATCCAGAAAAACTCATCCTGTCATCGTCGATTTCCCAGACAAGCTGGCTATGCTGGAGGCGCATTGGCTCTTGGTTAAGGTCATGACTGAAACAATCCGACAGATTCTCTCGTGGTATGGCAGTGATCACCCCGGCACCCTGACCAATTTGGCACGGCTGCTCAATCACGGACGGTTAGCAGGAACCGGAAAGATGGTCATTCTGCCTGTGGATCAGGGGTTTGAGCATGGTCCCGCCCGTAGTTTTGCCCCCAATCCTCCGGCTTATGATCCCCACTACCACTTTCGCTTGGCCATCACGGCGGGGTGCAATGCCTATGCCGCTCCCTTGGGGTTTTTGGAGGCGGGGGCACGGGAGTTTGCCGGAGAGATTCCCCTGATTTTGAAGGTGAATGATCATGATCTGTTGCAGGATGAGAAGGATCCCTTACAGGCATTGACGGGCAGTGTTGGGGATGCCCTACGGTTGGGTTGTGTAGGAATTGGCTTCACCATTTATCCGGGATCCACCCACCGTTTTGAGATGTATCAACAAATCCGTGCCTATTCGGAAGAAGCCAAGCGCCATGGCTTGGTGGTGGTGATCTGGTCTTATCCGCGGGGATCGGGACTGACCAAAGCCGGAGAAACCGCCATCGATGTCTGTGGCTATGCCGCCCATATTGCCGCTCAGTTGGGTGCCCATATTATTAAGGTCAAACTCCCCACCCCCCATATCGAACAGGAAGCCGCCCGTAAGGTGTATGAGAAAGAAGGGATCCCGATTGCCACATTGGCGGAACGGGTGCGTCATGTAGTGCAGTGTGCCTTTGGGGGGCGGCGCATTGTTATTTTTTCAGGAGGCCCCACGGAGGGAGATGCGGACATTTTGCGGGAAGTGAAAGGGATAGAGGAAGGAGGAGGCTTTGGCTCCATTATCGGTCGTAACTCCTTTCAACGCCCCCAGGATCAAGCAATTCAACTGCTGCACAAGATTATGGCTATCTACGCAGGGGAAGCCGTGGCGGAAGAAGCTGGGTCTAAATAATTGGGCACGATTGTGGATGCCGTCATGGTGTGTGGTCAGCATCATGCACCGATTGCCGGATCCATTGCCGATCTGAGGGGGCTAGAGATTCTGGCTATCCCTAAATTGGCCTAAGGCTTGTTTGACCTGCTGCATAACCCCCGACCAATTGCCCGCTTGGGTTTGGCGAAACAATCGCGCCGTCGGATACCAAGGGCTGTCACTACGCTGCATCAACCACCGCCAATCGGGCAGATAGGGCAACAAAATCCAGACGGGTTTGCCCAATGCCCCCGCCAAGTGAGCTACAGAGGTATCAACGGAGACAATCAAATCCATCTGGTTAATCAGGCTGGCCGTATCAGCAAAATCATTAAGATAAGGGGAGAGATCGTGAAGGGATTGCTGCTGCTCCGCTTCTCGAAAAGCCCGTTCATCGGCTAGAGGAATATCTTTTTGCAGGCTATAAAAACTCATGGCGGGATCTACCCCTCCCTCCAATAAAACCGCCATCTCTGGCCATGCCATCGAACGCTTATGGTAGGTCACATTCGGAAAGCCAGAGGCCCACACCAGACCCACTTTGGGTAGGGATCCCTCTAGCCGCAGCGGTGGCGGAGTGGTGGCGCGTAGATAGGGAACCGTGGCAGGCACTGAGTCGAGAGTGGTTTGTAGGAGGTAGGGCAAGCTGAGCAAAGGCAGGACAACATCGGCGCTGGGCAAAGGGGTCTGCGGGGGCAGAAGGGGAGGGATCCCTTCTAGGCTGGCAAAAAGTCGCTGCAATGAAGCTGGCCCAACCATCTGCACTTGCATCCCCTCTTCCACTAGACGGGGCAAATAGCGGACAAGCTGGATGGAATCCCCTAAGCCCTGTTCACAGATCAGGAGTAAGGAAGGCTGAGTCATTTGAGCAAAGCGCTGGGGCAAATGAAAATCTGGCAGACCCCGCCGCCATTCATACTGCAAAAAGCCCCGCGACCACTCCCCCCTCAGCAGCAACGTCAAGCCCAAATTGATATTGGCAGTCGGCCAACGGGGATGCAGGCGGACGGCTTCCTGAAAACAGGCCAGTGCAAGCTCCAGATGCCCTTGTTCCTGCCAAATTAACCCCAAATTATTGTGGGCTTCTGCATAATCGGGATCCCGAATCAGAGCGCGTTGAAAGTGAGTTTTGGCTTCTTCCAAACGATCTTGAGCGGATAAGATCACCCCAATTTGATTATGATCATGGGCGGTGTTTTGAACGGCAAAATAAAGCGGGTTAAGCTGTTGAGCGGTTTGAAAATGCTCTCTGGCCTGCTGACGGTAGCCGAAGTCGGTGAGGGCTAAGCCGAGGGAAATGTGGGCAACAAAAAAATTAGGATTGAGTTGTAAGGCTCGCTCTAGATAGAGGATCGCCTCAGATAATCGGTATTGTTTGTGGAGGGTGATACCCAAGTTGCTGCAAATTTCAAAAGACTGAGGCTGCAAAGCCAATGCCTGTTCAAAGCAGGTAACGGCTTTATCCATATGACCCATATCTCGCCAAACGGATCCTAAATTATTGTGCAGTTCGGCAGCCTCCGGTTGGAGGGTAAGGGCGCGTTGATAACAAAAAACAGCCGACTCTAAATCCCCTGACATTTCATAGGTGGCGGCTAAATTGGCAAGGGCGGGCATAAACATCGGCTCTATCTCCAGAGCCGCCTGAAAAGAACGAACGGCTTCGGAAGGATATCCCATAGCCCGCCAGACCAATCCCAAGCCATTGTGAGCTTCCACAAACCGAGGATCCCATTGCAGGGCTTGCTGAAAGGCAATACGAGCGGGATCCCATTTCCCCAGTTGTCGCAGCACCACCCCCAGGTTGTAGTGGGCTTGGGGCTGATTCGGCTGTAGTTGACAGGCAGCCACCAAAAACCGAATGGCTTGCTGAAAGTTGCCCTGAGTATGGGCGATTAGTCCTAAGCGATGCAGCGCCTCTGGCTGACGGGGGTTGTGGGCTAAAACCTGTTGATAAAGTTGGGCGGCGGAAGCAAGTGCCCCGGCCTCCAGATAGTGAAGAGCTAGGTTGAGGGTTTCAGGAAGGGAGGCCGGGAGATGGGATGGAAGCGAATGTTGGCTACCCCCAGCCGCCGAATGATCGCGCATATATATTCAACCCCATCACAACTAACCGAGATGTTAGCCTACCCTAGAGAGTGATCAATGGATGGGATCCGTGACCGTTTGCAACACCTCAGCTCCTCATGATGGTGACAAGCCAGATCCAAAAGATCCGACGGCCTGCCAGTCCACCCCTAGCTGGCTCAGTTTAGTTCAGCGCGCCCTGCACCGCAATCGCAGCCATCCAGCATCCCGCTATCTGCAACTGGCCACCGTAGATGCTCAGGGATCCCCACACAACCGCACCCTAGTCTTTCGGGGTTTTCTGCCGTCAACCCAACAACTGCGCTTGGCCACCGATAGCCGCAGTGAAAAGTTAGAGCAGATTCAGCACTCTTCCCAGGCAGAAATTTGTTGGTACTTTACCAAAACCCGTGAGCAATTTCGCATCACAGGTTCGATCCAGCCCATCACCGCTAATCACCCAGGACGTGCCGAACAAGCCCAACGACAGCAGCTATGGCAGGAGCTATCCTCCTCTGGTAAATTACTCTGGTATTGGCCCCAGCCAAAAACGGAACAAGCAGATATGTCTCTTTACCCGCAACAGTTGCCTGATACAGCCAATCAACCACCCGAAACCTTTGTCTTATTACTGCTCACCCCCACCGCTGTGGATCACCTGCAATTGCAGGGAGATGGCCTCTATCCCCAATGCCGCCAACTTTATTGGCTGAAACAAGGCCAATGGCAAACCTTAAAAGTTAATCCATAAAGCTCCTGAGACTGGCTAGGAACAGCCCAATTTAGTAAAAAAAATTTAAAGAATTAGTCTCCCAAAAGTACACGAGAGAGCTAACCCATAGGGTTAACCCTCTCATGTTAGGGTGCTGAAAGACTGGAGGAAAAAGCTAGCAAAACCGCAAAATTAGAACGGAATGCCGCGATATTGTAAAGGCTGCTGAGGATGGACAAAACCTGATTTGCTGGTGTGTTGCACCTTGATGGAATGTCCTCGATATTGGGTGGTAACTTCTTGATGACTTAACTCCACACAGGGGGCAGTGAAGTCGTATCCATGACCACGGAAAGAGAGTTTCATGCTGTTTCGCCTCTAAACGAGAGTAGCTCCGGTGATGAGGCGCGTTCCTTCGGGAGGGATCCCTACTTCCGTTCTTGCGACTGATGACAAACTGGTGGGTGGATGAATCCTGAGGGAGTGAATTGAGGAGGCAGACACCAAACACGAGCAATCTTTCAGAGCAAGAATGAACGATTTGTCCTATATCTGTATCATAAGCTACGGTTTTTGGAATGACAAGAGGGATCCCTGGTATTTTTCTGGATTATGGGGGGGGATGGGGGATCCACTATATCCGGACAGGCTGAGGACTCACTTGCAAAATCTCTTGCAGGTTATCGAGGGTGCGTTGGTTTTCGCTGGGGGTGCCTATCGTTAGCCGGATGCCTCCTCCCGTGTGACGCACACAGGTTCCTTTGGCGAGCCATTGCTGTTGCAGTCGGACGGGATCCCATCCTTCGACTTGCATAAATAGAAAGTTAGCCACCCCAGGCCAGACTTTTACGGACGGGATCTCTGAAAGCGCCGCCCAAAGCTTTTCCCGCTCCTGTTGAATCATGGGTAAATCCGCTAACAATTCACTGGCGTGTTCGAGAGCCAGTTGCACCGCCCACTGGGAAAACATAGGCAAGTTGTAGGGAAGCCGAATGGCTTCGAGAGCCTGAATCACCTGGGGATGGGCAATAGCATAGCCAACCCGATGGGTAGCTAGGCGAAAAGCCTTAGAAAAAGTTCGCAGGATGATCCAGTTGGGATGGTTAGCTAAGGCAGTGACGGCGGTTTTCCCGACAAATTCAAAGTAGGCTTCGTCGATCAAAACCGCCACATCCAGAGGCAGCGACTCGATCCAATCCCACTCCTCTGCCGTGATCGGGTTGCCTGTGGGAGAGTTGGGATCCACCACACACACCATGCGAATCGATTCCTGTTGCATCGCCTTTTGACAGATGGGCAGATCCATCGCCATCGTGCTGGTTTGGCGCGGAACCGTCTTGACCGGGATCCCCAGGGTGCTAGCTAGGATCCCATACATGGCAAAAGTAGGGCTAGCAACCAAAATCCCCCCCCGATCCTCCAAACAGGTCAAAATCAGCAGGGAGCGAATTAGCTCATCGGAACCGTTGCCAATGCTGATCTGATCCGCCTGTACTCCGGTATAGGTGGCAATCGCCTGCTTGAGACTGCGGTGGTTGGCATCGGGATAGCGATTGCTGGGGATGCCTTTTTCCCAGAGCAAGGAGAGTTTTTTCTTAAACCACTCCGGCAAGTCGAGGGGAAATTCATTGGCATCCAGTTTGTCTGCCGATTGAGGAATCACAGCATCGTAGGGGGTAATTCCCAGCAAAGAAGGACGGAGAAACAGCATCCCGAAGGTTGGTGAAAAGTTTTAGGTTTTGATCTTACCAGCTAGCCCACGCTAGGGATTGGTGGGAGTAATAAATCGTCCAGGTAGAGGATCCGTATCGGAGGCAGGGGTTGGAATCAGCAAGGGATCCGGCGACGGCGAGATCGTCGAACGTTGGGAGGGACTGGGCTGAGGAGATGGGGTAGCCAGTGAGGGGATCGGCGTGGGACTGGGCTGAACCACTTCTGGAGAAGGGCTAGCGGGGGTCAAGGGAGGAGTGACCAACGGCAACGGAGCTTCCTCAACAGCGGTGGCCGCCGATTTCTTCCCAAACTGAGCTAGGGCTAAAGCCGCCTCGCCACGAGTGACGGGATAAGTGGCATGAAACAGGCGAATCGGACCAAAGGTACGCAGCAGAGTGGAGTGATCTCCCAACGTGCGATCCGCCACAATCGAGGGGACAGCCTCCAGTGGAATGGAGGCGGTATCGGTAAATCCCCACTGCTCCTGAATATCGCTGACGGATCCGGCAATTTTTCCTGGCGGTAAGTCGAGGGGCACTTTTAGGCGGATCAGTTCTGCCCGTGAGAGCAAACTTTCCGGTCGAAATTCCTGGTTGGCATCCCCCTCGATCAATCCAGCCAATCCGAGGGCTTGAATGTAGAGAAAATGAGGATGCTCGTCGGTCACATCCAAAAAGATAGGGCGCTCTGTTAGGGATCCCAAACGGATCTGACGGCTGGGTTGATCCCAGTGAATGGCATTATTTGCCACCACTAACCAACGGGCAAACTCACCCCGCTTGACACTGCGACTGGGGTCAAAGGTAGCACCTGGGATATCAACAAATACGCCCAACCCATCCAGAGCACGAATCGCCCCCTGGGTGAAGGGATCCGGCACATCCGTAAAGCGGCTGTTAGGGGGGGGAGAGGGAACGGGGGAGGGGGAACTGGCCGAAGGAGTGGGGGCAGGGGAGGAGTTGGCAAGGGGCAGAGGAGCAGAGGGGCGAGGGAGCGGGGAAGAAGAATTAGCTGATGGGGATCCCCCTGGCGAAGGGGTAGAGGCAGGAGTGGCTTGCAACCATCGACTCAGATCATTGCCCCACTGGGATCCCTGACAGGCCACAGTAGCTAGGCTACAGCCCACCAACAGAAGGAGACGGCCACGGGCTAGCAAATAGGGAAGAGGAGGGAGGATCGGGCAGTGCCGCTTCATGGGTGGGGAGGAAAAAAGGTTAATTCCAGGTTTTACCAAAGTCTTCTAAGATATCCAACAAATTGAGGATGCTTTGCATGGGCAGCAGATCCGATAAGGGTAACTCTTTGCGCCCTCCCCCCAGCTTGATCATCAAGGTTTGCAACACCTGAGTAACAGCGGACTCATCCACCTGTTGAGCCATCACCTGCGGAGCAAGGGCTTCGGCTAGAAGGGTATGCAGTTTGGCATCTCGCAAATAAAGATGCCATTTAGCCACATCCATATAGACTTCTTCACCAATAGCGGCGGCCAGTTGCTCGATTTGTTGGCTAGTAGGGGTCATGGCAGTTGCTCCATCTGCACTCACAGCATAGCTTGCCCAGACGGTTGGATTGGAGAGGCAAAAGCTAGGGTTTAGGGGATCCCTCTGCCGTGGGGGTGCGGGTGGGGATGACAAATCGCTGTTGCAGTTGTCGCATCACCAAGAGATGTTCGAGAGCCAAGCGATCCCGTTCGGCTTTGAGGTTGCTCACCTCCACCTGAATCTGGCGAATTTGATCAGGGGAACTGCTCCAGTTGAGCAACTGCTCGTGCATCTGGGCTTGCTTGTCGTTGATCTGTCGGTTGAGGATGGCTACCTCTTGATTAAATTGAGCATCCATACTCTCGGCTAAATCCCCATCGGGTAAAAGGCTGAGGTTAACCAAATCCACCGTTAATTCTGGGGACTGCGGCGGTTGGGTAGGCCAAAGGGGAAAGAGCAAAAGGAGGGGATCCGTCTCAGGGGAGGAGAGGTCGGTGGGCAGAAGGGGAGAGGCGGTGGGCATAGGCAGCCAGGGGGAAAGTGTTTGGGCATTGACTTGCCCCCCCATCAGGCAGGTAGCTAGCAGCACACAAAGAGAAGACGGAGGGACACGCATGGAGAGATCCTGAAACAAGGCCGCTATCCAGACAGAAGGTTTTGTCTAGCCTGGGGTCGAGAGGAGATTCCAAGAAAAGGGGGATCCGGTTAGTAGGAGGGTTCCTCTACAAACAAAATGGCATAGGGATCCCGGCTATCGACAGGTTGCAAGAGGTAGCGCTCGGCTACACGGGTAGAGGCCAAGAGATTAACGGACACTGGCGAATCATCCAGAGAAACAAGTGGTTCAGGATGGAGCCACTGCCAGCCCATCACCCCGGTTCCTATTACCGCCACCAGACCTACCGCCAGCTTCCCTAGGATGGGAACCAGTTGGGGAGTTAGACCCTGCCAGGATCGTCGCCAAATCGGGCGCTCCACCTCCTGTAACACCCCGGCGATCAGGGCTTCTAGGTCTTGTTGGCTTTGGCTGGGGCTAGGCAGCCGATCAAAGCTGGCTTGCAGCATTCGCAGTTGATTGTAGATCTGGCGTGCCTCGGCATCACTAGCTAGCCACGCCTCAATCTGCTTAGCCTGAGGTGCTGCCAGTTCGCCATCCACATAAGCACTGAGTTGCTCGAAGCGAACTTCAACCGCAGGCAGATCCATAGGATCCGTAGGGGGAGTAGGGGTACCAGGCATCACCGAATCCGAGGGGTGGCGTTCTGGTTGGGGAACACCGTGCAACATAGTTAATCACCATCTAAATAGGGTTTCAGGGTGGACTGGAGACGAGCGCGGGCACGGGCAATCCGCGATTTGACGGTTCCTAGAGAGACTCCGGTGCGCTCGGCGATTTCTTCATAGGACATGCCCTGAATTTCTCTGAGAATAATCGTTTGACGAAATACATCCGGTAGATCTCTGACCGCTTGATGCAGGTGCTCGTAGAACTCTTGGGTAGTGAGATGCTCCTGTGGGTTGGGGGTATCGCTGGGTAGATCCCACTCAATCTCGCTATCCCGCACTTGAATGGGGGCATCTAAGGAAAGGGGGATCTGGTGGCGCTTGCGTTTGCGTAACTCGTCATAGAACAGGTTGGTGGCAATTCGTCCCAACCAACTGCGAAACTTGAGGGGTTCTTGCAGGCGGTGCAGATGGCGATAGATGCGAATCCAAACCTCTTGACCTAGGTCATGGCGATCATGCCAGTCGGGGGCAAGGTGGTAAAGAATTTTATCGACATGAGCTTGGTGCCGCCGGACTAACTCAGCAAAAATGGTCGGCTGAGGAGGGGATCCCTGCTGGCAGGCAATGACCAGTTCTAGATCTGAGAGCTTTTCTGGTCGCACAGATTTATGCAGCAGCCTAAAACTTGTTCGTTCATCAGAAGTATCCGACCAGGGCAAGGAGGCAGTATAAGTTTCGCTGACAGCAGCATTCATAGGCAACCTAATTTAAGGCAAAATCAGCAGGCATAGTTAGGGATCCCTAAGTCTTTGGGTCAACCTCATCCCTTTTTGAGACGTAGCTTGTTCTGGCAAGTTCCTGATTAAAAGGGAGCAAGAACGCAATAATACTGTCCTTTTCAAGCAGGTGAGATAGACCTAAGACAGAAGGGTAGGGGTTTTATTTTTAGATCCTCTGTCTCTATGCTTGTTCTATGGATGGAGTCGCTAGAGGATTGGCTGCACCGTATGAACCAGTAAAACATCCGACAGTTGCCGTAAGCGGCTCACCACCTCCTTAAATTGATGGCTATTTTTCACATCAATGCAAAGCTTGATCAGGGCGGTGCCGTTAGCATGAGTGGTAACCTGAGCATTGCGAACATTGATATTATTGTCCGACAGACGCTGCAAAATATCTTTGAGAATCCCCACACGATCAATCGTTTTCAGTCGCAAATTGACGGGATACACCTGTCCACGAGTGCTATCTTCGTCCTCGTTCCAACTCACAGGAATCAACCGATCAGCAGTAACCTTGGCAAGATTTGGGCAACCGTGGTGGTGAATCGTAATTCCAGGATTGAGTAGGGTGACAACCCCCAAAATCGGATCCCCTGGCAAGGGGTTGCAGCATTTGGCGAGGTGATGTTTAAGTCCAGTCAGACCAACAATACTATCGGTAGCCGGAGAAGGGAGAGAGGGGGTAAGACTGAGGCGATTGAGAAAGGCTGTGGGAATAAGGGAGTCAGATTTGGTGTTCTCTTGCAGCCGATTTGTGACCATCGTCACCGTAATTTCTCCATGCCCCAAGCTGGCAAGCAGATCATCAATAGTGGTGTGGTTGAGTTTCTCAGCCACCTTAAACATTCGCTCTGATTTAAGGAGTGACTCTAAACCTGTTTTGCCCAGTTCTCGTTCTAAAAGCTGTCGCCCTCGCAAAATATTCTGTTCTCGATGGGAGCGTTTGTACCACTGGCGAATACGGTTTTTGGCGGTACTGGTGGCAACAAAGTTGATCCAATCTAAGCTGGGATGAGCCTGTTTTTGGGTAATAATCTGCACAAAGTCCCCCGTTTGCAACGGAGTATCGAGAGGAACCATTTTGTTGTTAACTTTAGCCCCGGCACAGTGATCCCCGACTTTTGAGTGAATGCGATAAGCAAAATCCACAGGACAGGATCCCTGAGGCAAAGAAATCAGATCCCCTTTTGGGGTAAAAATATAAACCTCACTCTCAAATAGATTTTCTCGGATCGTGTCTAAGTATTCTTTGTCATCGGTCAGATCATGCTGCCACTCAAGCAACTGCCGCAACCATGTAAATTTTTCCTCATGAGCTTTGACGACGGTGCTACCCGATTCCTTGTACTTCCAGTGGGCGGCGATCCCATATTCAGCAACATGGTGCATCGCAAACGTACGAATTTGCACTTCCACAGGCCGACCACTGGAGCCGACTACAGCCGTATGGATCGATTGATAAAGATTTCGTTTGGGTAGCCCAATATAGTCTTTGAAGCGGTTGGGAACCGGACGAAATTTCCCATGCACAGCCGACAACACCCGATAACAATCCTCATTAGTTTGCACAATCACACGCACGGCTGAGAGATCAAAGATTTCGGCAAATTCTTTCTTTTGCTTTTGCATCTTGCGATAGATGCCATAAATATGCTTGGGTCGTCCACTAATCTCTGGGTTGTGAATTCCTAGATTATCTAACTCATTTTTGAGAATTCCGATAAAGCTAAGGATTTCCTCTTCTCGCTCCGTCCGTTTGGCATTAATCAATTCCTGAATACTGCGATAAGCGTCATAATCAAGATACTTAAAGGCAAGATCTTCTAACTCCCACTTAAAATTCCACATTCCCAACCGATTGGCCAATGGCGCAAAGATATCCATCGTCTCAGCAGAAATCTGTTTTTGCTTTTCTTCGGGCAAAAACTGCAAGGTTCGCATATTGTGAAGGCGATCCGCTAACTTCACGACAATCACGCGAATATCTTTTGCCATTGATACAAACATACGGCGAAAATTTTCCGCCTGCTGTTCTGTCTTGCTGGAAAAGTTAAATTTAGAAAGTTTGGTGACTCCCTCTACTAAAATGCGAACTTCCAAACCAAATTGACGCTCAATATTTTCTAAAGTGACGTCGGTGTCCTCCACTACGTCGTGCAAAAAGCCTGCTGCTACCGTTACCGCATCGCCCCCAAGGTCTCTGAGTAACCCCGCCACAGCTACCGGATGGGCAATATAAGGTTCCCCCGATTTACGAACCTGTCTGGCATGAAGGTGATAGGCAAATTCAAAGGCTCGGCAGATCAGATCAATGTCAGCCCGCGTGTAGCTGCGGGGAGCCGTGTCGGTAAGCCCATCGGGATAGAGGGATCCCTCGGTGGCGGGAGCATGAGGCAGGCTGAGGTAGGTTTTCAACCAGTCTGGAGGATCAAACTCGGCGGGAGAAACGTGCAAGGGACTCGCCAGTGTTGCCTGAGCCATAGGGAGCCTGATATTTAAGATTGTTAATATTTAGTGTATTCATAAACTAGCGAGTACCGCTACCCCAAACTAAGGATAGGTTATCCTTCCCTAAAGCTTTGCATTTCCGCCAGACGCTCTAGAAGTAAGAAATAGCCCTGAACGGCCTTCTTCCTGAATCAATCGGGAAATGGAAAGTAGACCATTGAAGCCTTAGCCAGAGAGAAGGATTTAGTCTTCTTGCCAGTCTTCGCAATTGCCAATCAGGTCGCAGATCGCGTCGGAGGAACAGTAGTCCTGCATTTCTAATTCTTCGATAATGGCCGCCCATTCCCGTTGGGGGAAGAAGGGTTGAAGATGGCCGATGGCCTCAGAACGACGAACAATGCCAGAGTGAACCAGTCGTTTGGCTTCATCTTGGATAGCTTCGACGCCGTAGCGGGTGGGGGATAAAGTAGGCATCCCAATAACCTCTGGGTGGTTGAATGAAGGGGCGAGAACAGTGTGGGGCAGGAATTCGACTAGCAAAGGATCCCTGGGTGGGGTTGGCTCAAAAGCGTCTGGTCTGAGCAGGATTTACCCATGAGGGGCGCTGCGTAGCGATGGAGGGTTTCAAGCGGGTCAAGGGTGCTATGAATCAGAAAAGACGGATTCTCTGGAGCTTTGGACGGGTTGCTCAAAGGGAACTCGTGAGTCAGAGATAGCCCATAGCCCTGCACTAACATCTTAAGCGAAAACAATAATTCGTAGCAACTGTTACAGTTAAAGGCAAGATTAAGAAAATCTCCCACCCTCTCCGTAAAGGGGAAATTCGGGATCCCTGCTGTTTTGGCTGAGGTTGGTGGAGGATAGGCAGGCGGCGGTTGGTTTTAGGACAGACTGTTTTGGGGCAGAATGCAGCAGTAGGTTCACGTATTGAGTGTTGTGGAATGAGTCACGGGTTGTTGGCACCTCTCACCCGATATCGCTGGCTTTACCTCCCCTTGGTCTGGCTGGGATTGGCTTTGCTGCTGATTGGTGGGTTGATTGTGTTGGTGGGAGCCAATCCGGTGACAGTGTTGGGTAGTTTGCTGCGGGGGGCTGTGGGCACTCCGGATCAGGTGGGGCGGGTGATCGCCACATTGGCTCCGTTATTGTTGTGTTGTAGCGGGTTGGTTTATACCTTTGCGGCGGGGCTGTATAACCTGGGGATTGAGGGGCAGATCACTCTGGGAGCTGTAGCGGCCACCGGAGCCTTGCGCCTCTTGCCGACATCCCTCCCTGCCGAGTGGCTGGTGGGGCTGGCCTTGCTGGCGGGGGTGGGGGGTGGGATCTTGTGGGGGGGATTAGCGGCAGCTTTACATATCTATGGTCGGATTAGTGAAATTTTTGCGGGATTAGGACTCAACTTTGTCGGGCAGGGGTTAGTGCTTTATCTGATCTTTGGGCCTTGGCAACGGCAGGGGATCGCCTCGATGAGTGGCACGGAGTTGATTGATCCGGCAGTACGCCTAAGCACTTGGGGACAAACGGAAGCCAGTCCTTTGGCGTTGGCGTTAGGGATCCTAGCGCTCCTGGTCACGATGGCAGTTCTCCGCACTACCTATCTGGGTCTGGAGCTACGGGCAATTGGACAAAACCCACGGGCGGCTTTTGTCTTGGGGATCCCGGCAACCGAACGCCTGTTTAGTGCCTTTTATCTCTGTGGAGGGCTAGCCGGATTAGCGGGAGCGATGCAGGTGTTGGCGGTCTTTCATCGGTTAATCCCTAACATTTCTAGCAATTTGGGTTTTTTGGGGCTACTCGTAGTGATGTTGGTTGGGTTTAATCCCCTCTTTGTCTTGCCCGTGGCTATTTTTTTTAGTGTCTTAAATGTCGGCAGTTTGCAATTACCGTTGGCTTTGCAGTTGGAATCTTCGCTAGCAGGGGTCATCCAAGGGACGTTAGTGCTTTTGGTTTTGTTGAGCCGAGGCTGGGCAGAACGGCGGACTCGCTAGGGATCCCTGAGGCTTCCAGATGGATTCCTTAGACAACTTTGGGGGAAAATACCCTCAGGTCAGACGGGTAGTGGTTTACTGAAGACTACGCTGTCAAACAACCCAACATAGCCTCTACTTTGGTTAGGAAGGTTTATTTCTGTGTCCCAAGATCCCCTGGCTGCCCTCAGAGCGTATGATTCGCAGGTCATTACTCGCTATTACCGTTGGCGGTGGTTCCCGGTTTGGGGACGTGCCTTGACGGTGCTATGGCAATTTTTGTGGTTTGGCTTGACCTTACTGGGGGATCGCCTGTGGGGAAAAGAGGCCGAAAAAACCCAACAGAGAGCCGTCCAACTGTGCCGCTTATTCATCTATCTGGGGCCTACTTTCATCAAAGTGGGGCAGGCTCTCTCTACCCGCCCTGACCTAGTACCCAAAGATTTTTTGGAAGAACTCACGAAGTTACAAGATCAGTTACCGAGTTATCCAACAGAACAAGCCTTTGCCAAGATTACCCAGGAATTAGGCCAGCCTGTGACAGAGTTATTTGCGGAGATCTCTCCCTCACCAGTGGCGGCGGCCAGCCTTGGTCAAGTTTATAAAGCTCGTCTCTTGGATCAAACCTGGGTTGCTGTTAAAGTACAACGCCCCAATCTAGAACGAATTCTTAGCCTCGATCTCTATCTACTACGCTGGGTTTCTACCTGGATTGGCAGTTGGTTACCTCTCAATTTGGGGGAATCATTAACACAGGTCGTCGATGAGTTTGGCAGTAAACTCTATGAAGAAATTGATTATCTTAACGAAGGGCGTAACTGTGAACGTTTTGCCGCCTATTTTCGAGAGGATCCCGATGTTTATGTGCCAAAAATCTACTGGGCTTACTCCAGTAAGCGGGTTCTCACTTTGGAATGGATTGATGGGATCAAGTTAACCGATACTGAGCAAATTCAAGCCGCTCGGCTAGAGATTCCCAAGCTGGTTAGAATTGGCGTCGTATCAGCCCTCAAGCAACTGTTAGAGTACGGCTTCTTTCATGCGGATCCCCATCCGGGCAACTTGTTTGCTTTGCGGGATGGACGAATGGCTTATATCGATTTTGGCATGATGGATCAATTAACTCAGTCGATGAAAGAGAACTTAGTCGATGCTCTGGTTCATCTCGTAGATCGAGATTACGAGAATTTGATCCTTGATTTTATTAACCTTGGTTTTTTACAGCCAACTGTTGATGCCAAACCCATTTTGCCTGCTCTAGAAATTGTTTTGAATGATGTTTTAACTCAGGAAGTGGGAAATTTTAACTTCAAAACTGCCACTGATCAATTCTCCGACTTGATGTTTCAATATCCCTTTCGGGTGCCGCCAAATTTTGCCCTGGTTATTCGCTCGCTGATCACACAGGAGGGAGTAGCAATTAGTCTCTATCCCCAGTTCAAAATTGTTGCCATTGCTTATCCTTATGTTGCTAAGCGGTTGTTAACTGACGAATCTCCTAAGTTGCGAAAACGCCTGTTGGAGATCCTTTTCAAAGATGGCAAGTTTCGTTGGAATCGCCTAGAAAATCTGATTCAAATTGCCCGTGTGGACGGCGACTTTGATCTGGTTCCCACTGCTCAGATGGGGTTGCGCTATCTTTTGTCGGAAGAAGCTCAAGATCTACGGTATCGACTGGTGTTGGCATTGACGGAAGATGATCGCCTACACCTTGATCAGGTGCAACGCCTCTGGGAATTAGTCAAACCCGAATTATCCGCTCAGCGACTTTGGCAGGTAGCTTGGGAAGGAGCGATGCAAGCCGTTTCGCAGCCACTAGCTCAGCTACAACAGACGAGATGGTCAGAAAGCAATTAAACTTAAACCCAAGCCTCACCTTGCCAACAAGCCGTGGACAATCGGTCAAGAGATCCCGCTTATCCCTCAACGGAATCATCGATAAGGGAGTCACTAGGAGAGGTAGCAGGTTGAGCCAGGGATCCGACATACTCTGCTAAACAAGCTTGGAGTTGAGCAGGATTAAAGATGACAGGCAGAAAATGAATACTCTTGACTTCTCGAAAATAAAACAGGATGGGCAGAGCAGGAGTATAGAGTTGCCAATGGAGCCAATCGCTATAGGGAAAGCTACGAATTTGGGTAGATCCCCGATACACTTCCAAAGTTGTGGGGGCAAAGACCAACCGTAAGCTGGCGGTTTGGATCGTTAAAAAGAGTCCAAAAGCCATGATGCCCGCCCCTAGATAGCCAGAGATCCACAGCCAGGGCAGACCCAGACCGATAATCGCCATAGCCAAACGAAAATCTGGATCTACCGTTGTGGAGGTTGCAGGGGGGGCTGAAGTCATAAGCGAAAGGGATCCCTAAGCGAGGATGGGAAATTGGATGGTCATCAAGCCGCTATGCGGTCTCGTTCTATCCTAAACCCTAAAACCCATCACTTAGCGCCTGCCCTGGACCTTGAAATAAAATCCACGATAGAAAGAAGTTGCTCACAAAAATGCCCAATAGAGCCGTCACAACCGCATCGGTGGTGGATTTTCCTACCCCTTTTGCCCCTCCACTGGTGGATAGCCCCCAGCCGGAGCCAACCACGGCAATCAAGCTGCCAAAGGTAAGAGCTTTGATCATGCAGGCAATCAGATCCCAGCCACTTAAGAGGGTTTGGGCAGAATCAAGAAACTGGTTGGGGGCAATGCTATAGCTGGTAGCACAAATGATCATGCCACCTATCAAGCCCGTCAGGAGAGATAGCATCGTCAAAACAGGCAGCATCAGACCACAAGCCAAGACCCTGGGAATCACCAGATAGTCCACGGGATCCGTGCGTAAGAGTTGTAGGGCGTCAATTTGCTCGGTGACTTTCATCGTGCCCAATTCGGCGGCAAAGGCCGAACCGATTCGCCCCGCCATGATCACGGCGGTTACTACGGGGGTGAGCTCACGGGAGAGGGCAATCGCCAAGACCCCCCCAATCAGGGAGGATGCCCCAAAATTGATAAACTCCCGCGCCACCTGAATGGTAAACACACCACTGATCACCACCGCTGTGAGCAAAACAATCAGCAAGGACTCCAAACCTACGGCGGACAGTTGATCAAACGTATTGCGGCGATGAATCCGCCCTCCCGCTAAATGCAGAAAAGTTTGTCCCCCCAACAAAAGGCTGGCTCCTAGCCGGTTGAACCACTCCATCCTGTATCTCCCTAGCTGTGGTCTGAATCTAGCATCGATTTGGTTCGGCTCTAGGGGCTAAGGATCGGCATAGGATCGGCGGCAGAGGAGAGAGCATGACGCTTCAGGAGGAAATACTCCAGTCCTTCGCTGAGGGCGCGACAGGAGGCTTCGATAATGTTGGCGGAAACCCCTAAGGTAGACCAGCGGTGATGACCGTCGCTAAACTCGATCAAAACCCTGGTGCGGGCGGCGGTTCCGGCTCGGCTATCTAAAATCCTCACTTTATAGTCGGTCAGATGCACCTGTTCCACCTCTGGGTAAAAATCCAAAAGAGCTTTACGGAGAGCAGCATCTAAAGCAGCGACCGGCCCATTTCCCTCCGCCGCCGTCACCCGCATTTCTCCCTGCACCGCCAGCTTGATGGCGGCTAAGGATGAAACCCCTGGGGTAAAGGGATCCCCATCTGGACGGCACCAGTCGGAGGGAGTAGTGGCGGCGACATGGAAGCTTAACCACTCAAAAACCGATGGCCGCCGCCCCAACCACCCCCGTACCAACAGTTCAAAACTGGCTTCGGCGGCCTCAAACTGATAGCCCTGCATTTCCAGGTGCTTGAGATCCTGCAAAATCTGCCGAAGGGCGGGATCCCCTTTGTCTAGGTGAATGCCAAAACTAGCCACCTTGTTGAGAATGTTGCTGATGCCGGCTTGTTCTGAGACGACGATCCGCCGCACATTGCCCACTTGCTCTGGCGGCACATGCTCATAGGTGAGGGGATTTTTTTGTACCGCGCTGACATGGATACCGCCCTTGTGGGCGAAGGCGGAGAGACCCACAAAGGGGGCATGATCATCAGGAGCCAGATTCACCACTTCGCTGATGGCGCGGGCGGTTTCGGTGAGTAGCGGCAATTTTTCGGGAGGGAGGCAGTGGTAGCCCAACTTCAGTTGCAGGTTGGGAATTAAACTGCACAGGTTGGCGTTACCACAACGTTCGCCATAGCCATTGATCGTCCCCTGTACCATCCTCACCCCCACTTGGACGGCGGCTAGGGCATTGGCGACGGCGGTATCGGCATCATTGTGGGTGTGAATGCCCAGTTGGCATCCCCGCCAGTGGTGGGATTCCGCCAAGACAGCTTGGGTGATGTCGCTAATCTGTTGGGGGAGGGTGCCACCATTCGTATCACACAGCACCAGCCACTCCGCTCCCGCCTCAGCCGCCGCGATCAGGGTTTGTAGGGCATAGTCGGGGTTGCAACGGTAGGCATCAAACCAATGCTCCGCGTCATAAATGACCCGGCGATTTTGAGAAACCAGATACCCAACGGTATCGCGGATCATCTCTAGGTTTTCCGCTAGGGTGGTTCCCAAGCTGTCGGTAACGTGCAGATCCCAAGACTTGCCAAACAGGGTGACGTAGCGGGTTCCGGCGGCCAAGATGGGTGGCAACATCGGATCCTGAGAGGCGCTGGTATGGGGACGACGGGTGGAGCAAAAGGCCACCACTTCAGCTTGGCTGAGGGGTTCTTCCTTAATCTGCCAAAAAAATTGCACATCCTTCGGATTCGCCCCCGGCCATCCCCCCTCAATCAAAGGGATCCCTAGCCGATCCAGCAATTTGGCGATTTGCAGCTTATCCTCGACCGATAAAGAGAGTCCCTCCCGCTGCGCGCCATCTCGGAGGGTGGTGTCGTAGATCAGCAAGGAGGGATTAGGCAAAGGGGCAGGCAAAGGCATAGCAAGCAAGGGTTTTGGAGAATGCACTAATTCATAATGCACTAATTCATTAAGAGGGAAGGGATCCCTCTTTTCCCTGTCAACCCAGAAGCTTTATCGAAGGGAGCTTGGGCTAACAGATGTCCGGTTAGACTAGCGCATTGATCGTAGATCGAAATCTAAAAAAACTCTAGAAATTCTAGAGAGAATCGCCCATGCCCCAAAAACTGCAACGTCAAAGACTTTAACGTCATTGATGCCTAAGAAATAAGCAAACCCATCAATACTAAAACCACTGACGGGACGCGGACTTTTCTAGATCCGCTTGGGTTTGCTGCAAGAGTTGCAGGCGGCTATCTGAAGTAGAGGAATGATGGAATCCAGGGATCAAATGGCGAGCCTGCAAAGCCATATGGAGTTGGAGTTGAGTCACATAGTCAGCCACTTCGGCACCGACAGAATAAGATCCGAAAGCAGGAGCGGGTGAAGAATTCATAGGAAAAGCAGGAGATTGTGGTTAATAATTTGTCATGAAAATAAAGGGATCCCGGAAACAGGGATAGGCAGCCCATCCATGGGCAAAACATGGAGAAAGCTTAGGGACGTCGAGGAAGCAAACCGTAGCTAGAAAGCTATCATTCCTGGAACTTAAGCACTGATAGCTTATCACGGCATTTGCCGAAAACTGGCCTTACCAGACCCCATAATCAGTTAAGAATTGCTTCAAGTTTGGATGAATTCATGTATGCGCCTACCCTTTTCTGCCGCTGCTACTCCGGCTCGCCCCAGCGACCACATCGGGGAAGTGATCGAGGCCAGTAGTACCGGTTATACGGCTCAGTGCTTTGAACCGCAGGATCTGACCTTCCCTTCTATGCCCGCCTTGGGCAGTTGGGTGAAGTCTTGGGACGAAGAAACAGGACATCGGATCTACGGCGTGACCTGTCATGCCGCCATCGCGCCCATCGATTCGGTGCATCATACTCGCGCCCTCGGTCTTAGCCCCCAGGAGTTGCGAGAACAACAGCCCCAGGTTTTTGCGATGCTGCGAACGGTTTTTCAAGTGGCGATTGTAGCCTTTGATACGGGGGATCGCCTCTATGGCTATTTGCCCCCCCGCCCGCCCCAAATTCATCAAGCGGTCTATCGCTGCCAAGCTCAAGAAATTCAAAGACTAAGCCAAGAGACGGAATTCTTGCGAACTCTGTTGCAGGTGACCGGGATCCCGGTGGATGAGCTGATGGGGGCTGTGATCCGCAACTGTTACAAAACCTTAAATTTTGATCGGGAGTGGTTAATCACAGTGGGGCGACGCTTGAGTGTTTTGCTCAAGGATGACTACGACCGCCTCAGTGCAATTATTCGCAAGATTGATGTGTAGCCACCTCATACCGCTCTGAGCATTAGAGATGACTATGGATCATGAGACTCTTCACCTTACGTACTTCAGACTCACTCATCCTGAGCGCCATTAATTCTGAACCCGCTCAAGCACTGAATTTGCTAGCTTCCTTGCTGGGGCACTACAAGTTCAGGTTATTGGGACTATTGCCTATAAACAGGATTCCCTGAAAAACTCCATCACCCACCGAGGGGATCCCAGATGGAGAAAGAGAGCCACCACTATTGAAAATAGCCCCCCCATCTGAGGATGCTGTATTGTTCAAAAAACTACCGCCTA
This sequence comes from Cyanobacteriota bacterium, assembly GCA_033764955.1. GTDB lineage: Bacteria > Cyanobacteriota > Cyanobacteriia > Thermostichales > Thermostichaceae > JANRIL01. The sequence continues at coordinate 172,760 of JANRIL010000038.1, forward strand.
CTATCTCCAGGCTGTCACTGCTACTATCAATGAAGATTCCTCCCCCTTCCCCTAAGTTTGCCTGATTGGAATCCACCCTTGAATTGCTGAGCATGACACTAGAGCCACCATTAATAAATAATCCACCTGCCATTGAGAAAGCGTCATTACTTTGAATTTCACTGTCGATAATGTTACCTGTGCTTGCAAATACCCCCACCCCCCCGACTCCACTGCCATCATCATTATCTGGAGCTGGAGTGCCAGTTCCGGAAGCATTGCCTGAGATTGTGGTTGAGGTGATAGAAAATGTTGCCACAGTTTCCAAACTAATTCCACCAAAAGCATCTCCTGCTTGGTTATTGCTGATTTCTGAGTTGGAGATGTTGAGGGAGCTACCATGAAAAGTGCCAGCTCCTGCATCGTCTGCGGCAATGTTGCCAGATATTGTTGTGGAATCAAGGCTGAGGGTACTGTCTATAGCAAATAGCGCACCCCCATCCGAACCAAAAGGATTAGCCCCATTGGTCAAGTTTCCCAAAAAAGTGGTGTTGCTGACAGTTAAAAATCCTCCATTCATTAAAACGGCTCCGCCGTCCCCTGTGGCTCTATTGTCAGCTAGTTCAGCCCCAATGAGAGTGAGAACTCCTCCTACGCTTTGAATGGCTCCTCCACCAGTTTGGTCTTCGCCTGCCAGTCCGGTTGCCTGATTGCCGCTTAGGGATCCGCCAATGATGGTAAGGATCCCATCTGCATTGTAAATTCCACCCCCAACAGGAGCCTCACTTTCCGTTACTACCACATTTTCCAAAGTCAGGGTTCCTGCATTGTTGAAGATAGCTCCCCCTTGTTGGGAGTCAAAACCTCTGGACAGCGTCAAGCCACTAAGAGTGAGAGAATTTCCTGGGGTGACTTCAAAAATACGAGAGCTAGTCTGTCCATCCAGAGTAATGACACTTGCTTCTGAGCCTGTAATGGTTACTTCATTCTCAATTGCAGGTAAGCTAGTTTCCAAAGAGATTGTGATGGGAAAAGCCACGAGTGATTCTGAAAAAGTAATATTGATGGGAGTTTCAGCACTGTTCGCATTAATAATAGCTTGCCTCAGGGATCCAGCTCCGCTGTTGTTGGCATTAGTGACTACAGTGAGGCTAGGAGCCAGGGATGGTGTGGGACTAGGGCTAGGACTGGGAGTCGGTTGAGGATCTGGGTTGGGCTGAGAATCAGGATCTGGATCAGACGGAGGGGAGGAAACGGTAGCAGAAACATCGACCAGCAGATTTTCATCGAAGGTATTGCTCGTGATGTAATTATTCACCACTAGGCTGGATGTCCCTGCTGCCACGCGAATGCCAATTCCTGATCCTGATCGGGAAGCAACAAATTCATTCTCCGCAATTCCTCGTTCCTGAACGCCTGCCAAAATGCGGATCCCGGCACTGCTAGAAAACTGACCCACCCGAAAGCGACTCTGGCGAATCGTGGGGTTGGCGTCACTGCTTGCCAAGACAATCCCTGTCGTGGGACGGGTGACATTAGCTCTTGTTTCCGTCGCCAACCCCGAACCCCCATCATCTCCACCACCTGCTTCTTTGGCTCCATCCACCTCCACATTCTCCACTTTTCCTGCGGTGTCAGCCTCAAACTGGATCCCGACTTGGTTGGCGGCTCCCACAATTCCCAACAGGCTATCCAAAATGTTGGGACTGCTGCCCGACTCTACCTTGATGCCAATGCTGCCGGGTTGTTGAGAGCTGTGGGTCAAATCAAGTCGTTGCAACGTAGCGTCAGTAGCCACCGATACACAGGCACTAGCAAAGCGTTGACAATCAATCACCAGATCCAACAACCCACTCAAAGCGGATCCCGATACATTGATTTGGGATTGTTCGGAAGCAACCGTCACCTTCGAGTTATTGACCTGCCCACCAGTCACCTTCAGTTGTCCGCCATTATTCAAACTAACACTCAGGTCATTGATTTGTGTTTCGGATGGAACAATCAAATCCGCCAATCCAGTCAAAATCTCATACTGTTGAATGAATCCATTATTAGCTTGGACAGTGACTTTTCCCCCATTGGTGCCGTTACCCCCATCCAGGCTGAGGTTTGTGGTGAGTTGTTCACTTCCAGCGTTAACAATTTCAATCAAAATATTCAAGTTGGGGGTAGCATTTTGCTGACGATCTGCTTCGGCAACGGCATCTTGCAAAGTTTTGATAGGTCCATTCACCGGATCGACTAGGATGACACCGTTGGCAGGAGGAGCTTGAAAACCGGAAGAGGTCGTTTCACCGCCACAGCCAGTAAGAAACCATGCCAGGCAAACTACTCTCAAACTCGTGAGGATGCTCCTTCCGAACAAAGAGGTAAGCAAGCTACGAGATTTTCTATCTTGGATTCGCATCCCAACTCTCCAACACTCACACCATTAGAGAAGTCTATCCCAACCCATTTAGTTTGGGTTGGCAATTATTTTTCGAAGCATATTTCAAATTATGACTGGAAATCATCGCGGTACGGGATCCCGCGAAAGGCTGTTACGATAGCGAAGCTATAAAATCGATTTGTCTCATGCAACCACGGCGTATTGCCCGCGAACTGGCTTTGTTAGGGGTTAGCCAATTGCCTGCTAATCCCAGCAAGCTTAGCCAGCAAAGCCTCGAAGATCTATTGGTAGCGGCGGTGAGAGCCTTAGCCGAAGAAACTCAAGATGCCCTCAGCAGCGCAGGGGATGAAATTCGTCGCAGTAGTCGTTTGCTCCATCAAAGCGAGCAGATTCTTCCCAACCCATCAACACCAGCATCCGCCGCCGAGAACCCTCCCCTGCCGGATGGAGGGGATCCAGACCGTTCCGCCTCCCTGCGAGTTCAACAGATTCAACAACAGGTGCAAAGGGTTGAAAAAGCACTGCGCACTGCCCGCAACCATTCGGAGCTACAAAAAGAACTGACGGGATTAGCCAACCAAGCCAGTAGTTCCCTCTCCCATGCCACCCAATATCTTCAGCAATGGGAAGAGCGGCTGCACCAAGCCCGCCAGATAATGGAGCAGTCCATTGCCCTGGCGGAGGGATCCATCAATCGCCTGGGAGCGGCGTTGGGGATGCCGGAACTGTTGCAGTTAGCCCAGAGCCAAGAGGTGCGAAGTTATGCTTTGCAGTTATTGACCGCCTTTCAAAGGCATAAGGGAGAAATTGACCAAATTCTGCAAGATGCCCTCGTCGGCTGGCAATTGAATCGGGTGGGACGAGTGGATCGAGATATTTTGCGCCTAGCCGTGGTCGAGATGCAAACCCTAGCCAGTGTTCCCCCTCGCGTTGCCATCAATGAGGCGGTGGAGCTGGCAAAAAAATATGGGGATGATCAGTCTTCGTCGTTTATCAATGGGGTATTGCGGCGGGTAGTGGATGGCGCTCGGGCAGAAGTCAGTCAAACTCCTTCCGATCCCTCCGGTGAAAGTAGTGAAAGATAAGGGATCCCTTTCTCTTTCTATGGGATCCCTATTTCTGGTCAGGACTCATCCCCTGACTGTGACCGATTAGCCCATCCACTCATGGTGAAAGCTGCCCGGTTTATCCACCCGCTCGAAGGTATGGGCACCAAAGAAATCTCGCTGAGCTTGCGTAAGGTTTTGCGGCAGATTAGCCGTGCGATAGCTATCAAAATAATTGAGGGAAGCACTCATCGCCGGAATCGGGATCCCTAACTGAGCGGCTGTGGCTACGACTCGTCTCCAGGCGGGTTGCCGTTTGACGAGAGCCTGTTTGAATTCTGGATCCAGCAGCAAATTCACCAAATCGGGATCCCGTTGAAAGGCGGATTGAATTTCTCCCAAAAACTGGGCACGAATGATACAGCCACCTTTCCAAATGCGAGGAATCTCACTGAAGGTATAAATATAACCGTGGGCAGTGGCAGCTTTTTTCAAGAGATCCATGCCCTGAGCATAGGAGCAAACTTTTGAACAATAGAGGGCATCTTTCAAATCGCTAATGAAAGCGACTTTATCTCCATTAAAAGTATCGGTCAAACCTGTAATCTGACTAGAGGCCACCACCCGTTCCGCTTTAATCGAAGACAAAATTCGTGCATTCACAGCAGCATCAATGGTGGGGATAGAAACCCCCAGATCCAAAGCATCTTTCACCGTCCATAGACCCGTGCCTTTTTGTCCAGCTTTGTCCAAGATCACATCCACTAGGGGTTTGCCTGTTTCCGCATCGTAGGTGGTGAAGATCTTGGCGGTGATTTCAATCAAAAAGGATTCCAGCTCCGTTTGGTTCCAAGCGGCAAACGTTTCGTGCATCGCCTCGGCACTCAGCCCTAGTCCCCGCCGCATCAGGTCATACACCTCAGCGATCAATTGCATATCGCCATATTCAATGCCGTTGTGCACCATCTTGACGTAATGGCCACCTCCCTTCGGCCCTAAGTAGGTGACACAAGGACCATCGGGCACTTGCGCCGCTATCTTGGTGACAATCGGTTCAATTTCTTGATAGGACTCAGGGCTGCAACCGGGCATTAAACTAGGTCCATTCAGTGCTCCCTCTTCGCCACCGCTCACTCCCATGCCAACAAAGTGGATGCCTGTGGGGGCTAGCTCGGCGGCTCGGCGATCCGTATCGGTGTAGAGGGAATTGCCGCCATCGATCAAAATATCTCCCTCATCCAAGAGCGGCTTGAGTTCGTTAATCACCGCATCCACCGCTCCGCCTGCTTTCACCATGATCAAAAACTTGCGGGGACGAGCCATCACCTGCACTAATTCCGCCAAGGTATAGGCAGGGGTGACATTTTTCCCTTGGGCGCGTTCCTGCATGAATTGTTTGGTCTTTTCGGCGGTGCGGTTATAAACAGCAATGGGAAATCCATTTCGTTCGACGTTGAGAGCCAGGTTTTCTCCCATGACCGCTAGGCCAATCACGGCAAAGCTAGGTTGACTCATAGGTCTCGATCCTTCCTGAGGGGGCAGTCGGTTAGCGTATGCACCACCACTCTAGGACTCGATCCTGAGTTTTCTAGGTGAGGATCCTGATTTCTTTACCTTCTCAGCGGATGAAATCGTTAAGATCTCATGGCCGTGATCCGAGGAGGGGGGAGGATAGGGGTCTAGAAATTCAGGATCAGTGGGGTAGAGGATCTATTTGTGGCCTAACGCTGACTACTGACCGTTTAACTTGGCTAGCGCATCTGCACCAACACCCCGTCATCGCCGTGGTCAGGGCTACCCACTGGTTAACCGCAGAACGCATGAGCCAGGTGGCGATCCGAGCGGGCATTCACTACATCGAAGTTACAACGGCTGTGCCTGACTATGCGGATCTGATTGGGCAGTTGCGGCAGCAGTATCCCCTCCACCAGATTGGGGCAGGCACGGTGCTGACCCCCCAGGCGGCGGCGCTGGCGATGCAGGCGGGATCCCAATTTCTGGTCAGCCCCTACTGTGATCCTGAGGTGGTGCGGCTGGGGAGCGAGCAGGGGATCCCGGTGATTCCGGGGGCATTCACCCCCCAAGAGATCTGGCAAGCTCTCCGAGCGGGAGCCACCGCCGTTAAGGTTTTTCCGGTCGAGAGTGGGGGGGGAACCGACTATATTCGCCATCTTCACAAGCCCTTGGGGCACCTGCCCCTCATTCCCACGGGGGGGGTGACCCTCAGCAATACACAGGCGTTTTTACAGGCGGGAGCTTGGGCGGTTGGGTTGAGTAGTGATTTGTTTCCACAGGAGTGGATCAACTCCCATCAATGGGATGTGCTGGAGCGGCGGTTGCAACATTTTGTGGCTACCTTAGAGAGCCGACAACAGCCCTGTCTGGATAGACAGCATCCGTAATCCGCCTCCCTTCAGAATCGAGCATCGAAAAAATCCGCTGGCTGGTTCCCACCACAACGGAGAAGACCAGAAAAAAGATTGGCATGTAAAATTGGCAAGGTGATGTTGGAGATAGGATCGATGATGGTTGGGAAGCTTAGTCGGCCTCTGGCTGTGGCGGCGAGTCTAGTAGTGACGGGTGGGATCCCAATGGCTCAGGCCACGACCCAATCCCCAGCCAATCCAACCCTGCATATTGGCCTGATTCAGCGGTTTGGCGAGCCGGACAACTCAGAAGTCAAACTGGCGGCTCCCGGTGGGGCTGTGCTGAATCTCCAGTTTGAGGGCACAGGAGGCAAGCTGGAAACCCAACCATCCTCACAGGTGACTATTCGGATTGTGAACCAATCCCTGGCCACTCCTGAAATGGTGCAACGGTTGATCTTGAGCAGCCACAAAAGCTTTGAAAGTGCTGAAGCCAGCGCTCAAGCTTGGCTTGCCAACGGCATTCAAACCGAAATTGCTCAGCCGGATGAGTGGCAAGTCTGGGCTAAACGCAGCGCCTACGGCTCCGAGGCACTAGGGGAAATCTTGGCTGCCGCCCAGGCTAAAGGGATCCCTACGGTGCGGATGTTTCAGGAGGAGCGGCCTACCCAACCCCAACTCAGTTGGGTGGTGGATGATTTTCGCTATCACCGCCGCCACTTAACTGTCACCTCCAGTGCGGGGTATCTGCGGGTGGGGGATCGCACCTATGCTGGATCGATCACCATTCAACCCAATGCCTATGGAACCTACACCGTCATCAACTCCGTTCCGTTAGAAACCTATCTGCGGGGGGTCGTACCCCATGAGGTGGGTCCGAATGCCCCCGATGCGGCGATGGCGGCTCAGGCTATCTTGGCGCGCACCTATGCCTTGAAGAATCGTCATCGTTTTCAGATTGATGGCTATCACTTGAGCGATGATACCCATACGCAGGTTTACAAAGGACTCACCGAAACCACTGCTCGCACCGATGCGGCAATTCAACTGACCCGAGGACAGGTCTTGACCTATGAAGGAGATCTGATCGATGCCGTTTATTCCTCCACCAATGGGGGTATGGCTGCTGCCTTCGAGGATATTTGGGATGGGGATCCCCGCCCCTATCTGCAACCCAACTTGGATATTGCTGGGCAGCCACAAAAACGCGATCTCAGTCAAGCGGATATATTTCGCCAATTTATCCAGCAGCAGGAAGGGTTTAATGAAACGGGGGTGTCACGCCTATTTCGCTGGACGATTAGCCAAACCCTTGATGAACTGGCGGAACAACTGAGAGCCAACCAAGACTATTTAGGGATCCCGATTCCGGTCTGGACGGATCTGGCGAATTTGAAGGTAGTTTCCCGCTCCGCCAGTGGTCGCGTACAAGCCCTGCAAGTGGATTTGAAAACCGCTGACGGAGTGCACAGTATTACTCTGCATAAAGATCAGATTCGTTTGGGCTTTCGCAAGCTCTACAGCACCATGTTTGATGTAGATCCGATCCGACGAAACGATCAATTAGTCGGGTTTACGTTTGTCGGTGGAGGCTTTGGACATGGGGTAGGGTTAAGTCAGTATGGCTCTTATACCTTGGCTCGATTGGGATATTCACCCGCCCAAATTTTGAGTTTCTATTATCCTGGCACTACCCTCAGCCGGCTGGGATCCTAGATAAGCTCTAGTTATCTCGCCAGCGCAACAGAGATTATCGGTGAGGGTTTGCGAGAGATTATTAGCTACGTTGAGAGATGGTTGGCGTTACCTGCGCTGGCAGCCTTGCTTAGTGAGAGATTATCGGCGATCGCACTACAAAGAGAGATAACAAATCATTGGAGCGGACAGGATTATGATGTTGTTTTCAGTAACAAGTAAAAAGTATCTACTGCCGCTCAATTCAACCGTTAGCCTGCTTCGTTTGTAGGTGGTGGCAGTATTGAGAGGTTGCCTGTTAGACACAGAGGCGAGATTAACTGTCATATCGGTTTAGCATTATGATAGGGTGCAGTTTGTCAGGAGTGATTGATGGAAATTGCGTCTCAGTTCATCACATTTCAGATCAGTCACTACTGCGAGAAAGTCCGGTGGGCGATGGATCGGATAGGTTTTCCCTATGTCGAAGAGTGTCATCTCCCTCCACTGCATCGACTAAAAACAACTTTGCTGGGTGGGAGCAGCGTTCCTGTTCTTGTGACTGAAACGGAAATATTGAAAGATTCAGCAGATATCCTCAAGCATCTAGATACCGTAGCGCCTGCTCATCTAAAACTGTATCCAGCTTCACCAGTATTGCGGCATGAAGTCGAAGAGTTAGAGACGCAATTTAATCGCGAACTTGGTGTCTTAACAAGACAGTGGGGGTATTTCTATGCACTTCAGAATCGCGGTGTGATGCAACAACTGTGGTGCGAAGGCGTTCCTGCGTGGGAGAAATTACTGTTTCCGTTGCTGTTTCCCTTGACTCGGTATTTAGTCCATTCCAGTTACAATGTTCATCGTGAAAGTGCATTGGCTGCATACCGTCGAACTCAACAGATATTTAACATGGTGAGCGATCGTCTCTCAGATGGACGTAGGTATCTAGTGGGAGATTGCTTTTCGGCAGCAGATTT
>JANRIL010000003.1:0-25320 GCA_033764955.1 Cyanobacteriota bacterium
GTGATGCATGAGCGCAATGCCCACAACTTCCCGCTGGATTTGGCGGCGGCTGAGGTGTCTCCTGTGGCTCTCTCTGCTCCGGCTGTGCATGGTTAATTGTTGGCCTGAGCTGACTATTACGTATACGTAGACAAACAAAAAGCAAATAAGGGATCCCTTCCTATCAACAGGGATCCCTTATTTTTTTTAGCCAATTGATTCTTAATATACTGGGTCGTACTTATTAGGTCGTGTTGATCTTTATAGTCATTCCAAATAAGAATGCGACCACCTAAATCCTGATATCTAAGCTTTGAGAGATTTTAGGGTTCTCAAACTAAATTGGAACGACTATAACAAAGCAACCGGAGTGATCCCCTCTAGCCCCCCTTTCTTAAGGGGGTAACTGGATTCAATGTCCCCCTTTTTAAGGGGGATTTAGGGAGATCCGAGACTAGAACCGGCGGTATTTTCTGATTAAAGGAAAAGATCAACAGAACCTAGCTTATTACAGTATTCCTACGGCGCTTTCAAATTGGCTCGCGGGTCATAGGATTGTATCCGCAAAAGTTGCTCATATAACTCTCGTTCTTGAGGGGAAATCTTATCGGGTACGGTTATCTGAAGGATAACCAATTGATCCCCCCGCTCACCGGCTCGCTTGGGAAAACCGCGCTGACTCATCCGTAATTTTTGCCCCGTTTGCACTCCGGCCGGGATCCGCAATTTGACCGGACCATCCAAGGTGGGAACCTCAACTTGTCCCCCCAAAACCGCCTCGCTGGGGCTAATCGGTAGATCGCAATAGAGATCGGATCCGTCTAGGCGATAGAAAGGATGTTCCCGCAGCTCTACCTTTAAATACAAATCTCCATTGCCTCCATTGGGGTTGGGGTGGCCTTGTCCCCGCAGGCGGATTTTTTTGCCCGAACCGATCCCCGCAGGGATAGCAATTTCTAAAACTTTTCCCCCCTCCACCCGCAACTTACGTTTGCCCCCCACATAGGCTTCGGGGATGGTGAGTTGAATGCTAGCTTCAGCATCGTAGCTGGTGCTGCCACTACCGCCCGTAAAGCCAGCGGCTCGTTGTCCCCCTCCCGCCGGGGATCCACCACCCACTCGACCTAGGAGTTGATCGATAAAATCCTGAAAATCATCAAACTGGGTGAAGTCAACATTGTTAGGAAATCCACCTAAGCCAAAATCATCCCCACCAAATGGATTACCCCCAAAGGGACTGCCGCTGCCCCCTCGGAAGCCCCCCTGTTGATAATATTGTCCAAATTGATCGTATTGCCGCCGCTTGGTAGTATCGGATAATACCTCATAGGCTTCGTTGACATCCTTAAACTTCTCTTCGGCTTGAGGATCGTTGGGATTGACATCAGGATGATATTTGCGAGCCAGCTTACGGAATGCCTGCTTGACCTCATCCATGCTGGCTTGTTTGGGGATCCCTAATATTTGGTAGTAATCCTTAAAGTTTTGCATAGTCTAAGTATCACCTTTCGTCTAAACCTTGAGTGATTAAGGGATCTATTGGTATTCAACCCTAGGGAGACAAGAGAAAATATCCGCAAAGCTATCCCGAGATGGAGAAACATCCAGGGTATGCGGAGTGACACAACCTGGATGTTCTCATCATCGCCTACCTAATACTGGTCAAGCCGCTAGATCATTCCCTATCTCACGCTAGTCCGACTACTTGCTTTCGGTAAAATCAGCATCAATCACATCATCCCCACCGCTGCCGCTACTGGTAGATGAACCAGGGGCAGCATCAGGAGAACCACTGGGTGTTTGCTGATAAAGATCACTGCTCATGGCATAGAGAGCCTCTTGCAGGGCAGTTTCTTTAGCTTGGATGGCGCTGTCGTCCTCCCGCTGGATGGCGTCCCGCAGATCCTTAAGGAGGGTTTCGAGGTTGGCCTTTTTGTCGGCAGGAATTTTGTCCCCCAGTTCTTTGAGCTGTCGTTCCGCTTGATAGGCGAGGGAGTCCGCTTTATTGCGGCGCTCGATTTTTTCGCGGCGCTCACGATCCTCCGCCGAGAATTTCTCGGCTTCCGTTACCATCCGCTCTACTTCTCGACTGTCTAGGGTAGAGGCTCCCGTAATCGAGATGCGCTGCTCCTTGCCGCTGCCTTTATCTTTGGCGGTGACGTTGAGAATGCCATTGGCATCAATGTCAAAGGTCACTTCGATTTGAGGAACGCCGCGAGGAGCCGGAGGGATCCCGTCAAGCTTGAAGCGACCCAAGGATTTATTATCCCGTGCCATCTCCCGCTCCCCTTGGATGACATGGATTTCCACCGAGGTTTGCCCGTCTTCGGCAGTGGAGAAGGTTTCCGACTTGCGGGTCGGAACGGTGGTGTTGCGGGGAATCAGCTTGGTAGAGACGCCGCCCAGAGTTTCCACACCCAGGGAGAGAGGAGTGACATCCAAAAGTAGGACATCCTTGACTTCGCCAGCCAATACCCCCGCTTGAATGGCAGCTCCCACGGCCACCACTTCGTCAGGGTTCACCGACTCGTTAGGCTCTTTGCCGATCAACTCTTTCACCAGCGCCTTCACCGCCGGGATGCGAGTGGATCCCCCTACCAAGACCACTTCGTCGATCTCTTCTTTGTTCAGCTTGGCATCCCGCAGCGCCTGCTCCACAGGTCCACGGCAACGCTGGAACAAATCCGCACAGATGTTTTCAAATTGTGCCCGTGACAGTTTCAGATCGAGGTGCTTGGGACCATCCGCTGTAGCCGTAATAAAGGGCAGGTTAATACTGGTTTCTGCCACACTCGATAGCTCAATCTTGGCCTTTTCGGCAGCTTCCGTCAGCCGTTGTAGGGCTTGCCGATCTTTTCGCAGATCCAGACCCTCCATTTTGAGAAACTGCTCCGCTAGCCAATCCACGATTTTTTTGTCGAAGTCGTCACCCCCCAACTGGGTGTCCCCACTGGTGGATTTCACTTCAAACACACCGTCGCCCACTTCCAAAACCGAAACGTCGAAGGTGCCTCCGCCCAAATCAAACACCAGAATAATCTCGTTGTTCTTGCGATCCAGCCCATAAGCCAAAGAGGCCGCGGTGGGTTCATTCAAAATCCGCTTCACATCAATACCCGCGATTCGTCCGGCATCTTTGGTGGCTTGCCGTTGCGAGTCGTTGAAATAAGCCGGAACCGTGATCACCGCCTCCGTAACCGGCTGACCGAGATAACGGCTGGCTTCATCCACCAGCTTACGCAGCACCATCGCCGAAATTTCTTCGGGTGCATACTCTTTGTTCATGCGCGGTGCCGAGACTTTCACGTTGGCCTTATCGTCCCGCACCACTTTATAGGCTACTTGCTTCGACTCAGCCGACAACTCATCATATTTGCGGCCAATAAATCGCTTCACCGAATAAAACGTGTTTTCGGGGTTCAGCACCGCTTGGCGACGAGCCATCTGCCCCACCAATCGTTCGCCATCTTTGGTAAAAGCAACGACTGATGGTGTGGTGCGAGTACCCTCAGCGTTTGCAATTACAGTGGGTACACCCCCTTCCATCACCGCCACCACCGAGTTGGTGGTTCCTAGGTCAATTCCGACTACCTTTCCCATGCCTGTTTGGTCTCCTTCTGCCTGCAATTGCTTGAGCATGTTTCACACTAGAGTCATCCTAGCCAGCCCATTTTTCTGTCTGGGGACGGCATCCCGCCCATTTGTTAGACGTGGGTACAGCCCTGCCATGCGGATCCCCGTACCTAGGGAGGGTCTACTGGGTGAGCTACGGGATCCCTGGAGAATAGCGGAATTTATGGTGGAAAATAAAGATATGTAAATGACTCCTCATCCAAAGACTAGGGATCCCCACCTATGGCCAGACCAACCCCTCCGATCCCCCCCCTGGATCTCCCCCATCAGCCTCCCTCCCCAGGGTTACCTTCCATCCACAAGATTCTTTACATTCGCCTACCCTGCAACCCGATTTTTCCGATTGGCGTAGTCTATCTGGCGGATCACATCCACAAACAATTTCCCCAGATTGAACAGCGTATTTTTGACATGGGAACCTTTCCGCCATTGGATTTTCGCCGCAAGATGCTGGAGGAAATTGATGGCTTTCAACCGGATTTATTGGTGTTTTCTTGGCGGGATATTCAGGTCTATGCACCCGTTAACGGACGAGCTGGCAATATTTTGCAGCACTCCTTTGAGTTTCTCTATTCCCCCAGCCTTTGGGGTAAGTTGCGGGGATCCCTGAATAGCTTTCGCTTGGTGGCTGCCTACTACGGAGAAATTCGCCGCAATACGAGCCTGGTTCGCCAGGGAATTCGGCAGGCACAGCGCTATCGCCCACAAGCTCAGGCGGTTTTAGGGGGAGGAGCGGTGAGTGTTTTCTATGAACAGTTGGCCCGTTCCCTGCCCCCCCGCACGATTGTTTCGGTGGGAGAGGGAGAAACCTTATTGGAGAAAGTGATCCGGCGGCAAAGTCTGGCGCAAGAGCGCTGCTATGTGGTGGGAGCATCCGACCCGCGCCCCGGTTTGGTGCATGAGGATCCGCAACCGTTCCAAAAAACCGCCTGTGACTATACTTATATTGAGAGTATTTGGCGGGAGTTTCCTTATTATTTGGAGGGAGGAGATTTCTATATTGGGGTGCAAACCAAACGGGGCTGTCCTCACAACTGTTGCTACTGCATCTATACCGTCATCGAAGGGAAACAAGTCCGCATCAATTCGTCGGATGAAGTGGTGCGAGAAATGCGTCAACTTTATGATCGTGGTGTGCGTAATTTCTGGTTTACCGATGCTCAATTTATTCCGGCGCGCCGCTATATTGCCGATGCCATCGATCTACTGCAAAAGATCTTAGATGACGGCATGACCGACATTCATTGGGCTGCCTATATTCGTGCCGATAACCTCACCCCTGAGCTGGCCAATCTGATGGTCAAAACGGGCATGAACTATTTTGAGATCGGTATCACTAGTGGATCCCAAGAGTTAGTGCGGAAGATGCGGATGGGCTATAATCTGCGAACTGTCTTGGACAGTTGCCGCTATTTGAAACAGGCTGGGTTTGAGGATCTGGTTTCTGTCAACTATTCCTTTAATGTCATTGATGAACGACCGGAAACAATTCGACAAACCCTTCGTTATCATCGAGAGTTGGAGGCAATTTTTGGTCGTGAAAAGGTAGAACCAGCCATCTTTTTTATCGGGCTTCAACCCCACACCCATTTGGAAGACTATGCTTTTAAGCAGGGCATAGTGAAAAAAGGCTACAACCCAATGTCAATGATGCCTTGGATGGCTCGCAAAGTGTTGTGGAACCCAGAACCTTTAGGATCCTTTTTTGGCGAGGTATGTTTGGCCGCTTGGGAGCGCAATCCCCAGGATTTTGGGCGGGAGGTGATGGCCATTTTGGAGGAACGGTTGGGGCTAGCCGATCTAGAGGCAGCGCTGTCGGCTCCCTTAGCAGGAGTTTACATATCTTGAGTGTTTTATGGGTGCTGCCCTGTTTACATCCCTTGCCTTCCCCTACTAGGCAGGTAAGGGGATCCCAGATAGTAGCGACATAATATACTGGCCGCCATCACCCCAAGCTTGAAGCTATCGGGATTTTTCTGGGGGTTGCCCTTTGCACGGAACTGATGAGGTATAGAATAGGAGACATCATATTGATGATTTGTAACAGTGATCTCGCTAGCACTGCTCATTGATATCGGTGCCTAAACTAACCTTCATTTTTTGAAGCCCATGACATCGGAAGAAAAGCAACCCATTCCCCCTGAAGATGCTTATCCTGAGCTTGTGGAAGAAGAGCTAACCGAGGATGGAGCGTTGGAGGAACTAATCCTAGAGGAGGAGGAAGCCCAAGCTCCTGTAGCTGCTCCCACTGAAAGTGCTGGAGCGGCACCCACAGAAGCGCTGAGCAAGCTACAGCACGAGGCGGAGGTTCTGCGCCAGCAGATCAAAGACAAGGAAGAAAACTACATTCGCCTCTACGCTGACTTTGAAAACTTCCGCCGTCGCACCCAGCGGGAAAAAGAGGAGTTAAGTCTACGGGAGAAACAAAAATATATTTTAGAAATTCTGCCTGTGGTGGATAACTTTGAGCGCGCCCAACAGCAGGTCAAGCTAGAAACTGAGCGGGAACACGCCATCCATAACAGCTACCAGAGCGTCTATCGCTTGTTGGTGGAGGCTCTCAAAAAAATGGGGGTCTCTCGTATGAAGGCGGTGGGACAACCCTTCGACCCCAACCTGCATGAGGCTATTGCCCGCCAGCCCAACAATGATGTTCCGGAAGATACCGTGCTGGTGGAATATCAGCCGGGATATCTGTTGGGAGAGCTGGTGGTTCGCCACGCTATGGTAACTGTCTCGGCTCCCTCTGATGAAGACTCTAGCCCTCCTGCCGACGTGCCTGTAGCCAGCTCAGAACCCAGTCCGCCAGTTGCCCCTGAGATAGATTCTCCTCCTCCCGATGGGGATCCCTCACCGGCAGGCTAGATACGCTATCCCTCTTCCCCAGAAATAAGCTTAGATAGAAGCAAGACTTGTGTGTTAGGTCAGCAAATCAGGATTTCCGGATCAACCCAGTGATCCTAATGCGATGAAGGATTATGTTTCTATTTTGGGCATGATGCTCCTAAGTGAGCTTCCGTGAAACCACGAATCTCTTTGTTCCACACGTTCTAGCGAAGTCAGGGGATATGGGTAAAGTTATCGGCATTGATTTGGGAACCACAAATAGTTGTGTGGCAGTGCTAGAGGGCGGTCAACCGGTGGTGATTACCAACACGGAAGGGGGGCGCACCACCCCCAGTATCGTCGGCTTTGCCAAAAATAATGCCCGCTTGGTGGGGCAACTGGCAAAGCGGCAGGCGGTGACCAATGCCGAAAACACCGTCTTCAGTATCAAGCGGTTTATGGGGCGGAGCTGGCTAGAAACCGAGATCGAGCGAAGCCGCGTTCCCTACAAGGTGGTGGTGGGCAAGGACAATATGGTAGAGGTGGCGATTCAAGACCGCACCTATACCCCCCAAGAAATTTCCGCGATGATTTTGCAAAAACTCAAGTCAGACGCCGAGTCTTACCTGGGAGAGGCCGTTACGCAGGCTGTGATTACGGTGCCCGCCTATTTTAGCGATGCCCAACGACAGGCCACCAAAGATGCGGGCACCATCGCAGGCTTAGAGGTGTTGCGGATCATCAATGAACCAACGGCAGCCGCCCTTGCTTATGGCTTGGATAAACAGGATCAAGACCAACGAATTTTGGTTTTTGACCTAGGCGGTGGCACCTTCGATGTTTCAGTGCTGGAGCTGGGGAACGGTGTCTTTGAAGTGAAAGCCACGGCAGGCAACAACCACTTGGGAGGGGATGACTTTGATCAACGGATCGTCGATTGGCTGACCGAGCAATTTATGCAAAATGAGGGGATTGACCTATCCCAAGATCGGATGGCGTTGCAACGGATGCGGGAAGCTGCCGAAAAAGCCAAAATTGAGCTTTCCAGCACGCAGGCCACCTCCATCAACCTGCCCTTTATTACCGCTGATGATTCTGGCCCCAAGCATCTGGAGGTGGAACTAACCCGTGGCAAATTTGAAGATCTCGCGCGGGATCTGGTGGATGCCACGATAGATCCTACGGAACAGGCTGTCTCCGATGCCAGCGTTAGTCTCGACTCGATTGATAAGGTGATCTTAGTGGGAGGCTCCACACGGATCCCGGCCATTCAAGAGAAGCTCAAGCAGATGTTTAAGGGCAAATCGTTGGATCGCTCCGTTAATCCCGATGAAGCGGTTGCCCTGGGGGCCGCGATTCAGGCTGGGGTGATGGGGGGTGAGGTCAAAGATCTCCTGCTGTTGGATGTGATCCCCCTTTCCATAGGCGTAGAAACGTTGGGGGGAGTTTTTACCCGCATCATTGAGCGCAACACCACCGTTCCCACCAGCAAATCACAAATTTTCTCGACAGCCACTGATGCCCAAAGTGTTGTGGAAATCCATGTCTTGCAGGGGGAACGAGCGATGGTCAAAGACAACAAATCCCTGGGAAAGTTTCAACTGACCGGGATCCCACCAGCTCCACGGGGCGTTCCCCAAATCGAAGTAGCCTTTGATATTGATGCCAACGGCATTTTGAATGTTTCCGCCCGCGACAAAGGCACAGGTATTGAACAAAGCGTCAAAATTACCAACAACGGGGGGTTAAGCCAGACGGAAGTAGAGCGGATGCGGCGGGAGGCGGATGCCTATGCCGAAGATGATCGTCGCCGCCAGCAGGTGATCGAAGCGCGCAACCAGTCGGATAGCCTGCTCTACAACTACGAAAAAACCCTGGAGGAACACGGTAGCCGGATTAGCCCCGGACGGCAAGAACGGGGGGCAGCATCAGCCGGACGGTTGAGGGGACTGCTGTCAGATGATAACGTAGATTTATCAACTTTACGTTCCGCAATGGAAGACTTGCGGGTAGTTTTGTTGGAGATGGGGGGAGAGATCTACGGTTCCCGCTAGATTGATGACGACAGAAATCCTGCACCTGAAATATTTCTACTATGGCTCGTGATTATTACGAATTGTTGGGTGTTAGTCGTGACAGCTCTAAGGAAGACATCAAGAAAGCTTATCGGCGCTTAGCCCGCAAATACCACCCTGATGTCAACAAAGAGCCGGGGGCGGAGGATCGATTCAAGGAGATCAATCGTGCCTATGAGGTTCTTTCCGATAACGACCTGAAAAGTCGCTATGACCGTTTTGGCGAGTCTGGATTGGGAGGAGCCGCAGCAGCGGGGGGCTTCCAGGACATGGGTGGTGTGGGATT
Organism: Cyanobacteriota bacterium; assembly: GCA_033764955.1. GTDB lineage: Bacteria > Cyanobacteriota > Cyanobacteriia > Thermostichales > Thermostichaceae > JANRIL01. Next base: position 8,800 of record JANRIL010000003.1, read on the forward strand.
TGCCGATATTTTTGAAAGTTTGTTCACCAATTTTGGTGGGGGATCCGGCTCCTACACCCGCAGCCGTACCGGCCCTGTGCGGGGGGATGACCTGCGCTTTGATCTGAAGCTGGAGTTTTTGGAAGCTGTTTTTGGGGGTGAAAAACAAATTCGCATCAGCCACCTGGAAACCTGTACCGTCTGTCAAGGCAGTGGTGCCAAACCGGGAACGGATATCAAGACCTGTAGCAACTGTGGTGGAGTCGGGCAGGTGCGGCGAGCCACGCGTACTCCTTTCGGCAGCTTCACCCAAGTGTCAGTTTGTACGAGCTGCAATGGGGTAGGGCAGGTGGTGGAGGAGCGCTGTCATAATTGCAGCGGCGAAGGGCTTGCTCAAAATACCAAAAAGCTTCGTATCACCGTTCCAGCCGGGGTTGATAGTGGCACCCGTCTGCGGATTTCGGGCGAAGGGGATGCCGGACGGCGCAGTGGCCCTCCCGGCGATCTCTACGTCTATCTGTTTGTTGAACCGGATCCTGACTTTCAGCGGGATGGACAGGATATCTTGTCGGAAGTAAGAATCAGCTATTTGCAGGCGATTTTGGGAGCCAAGGTGATGGTTCCTACCCTTGACTCGCGGGCAGAATTGGAGGAGGAAACCGAGTTAACGATTCCGGCGGGCGCACAGCCGGGGGCTATCCTCACACTGGAGGGCAAGGGAGTACCGAAGATTGGCAACTCGGTGGCGCGGGGGGATCACCGCATTACGCTGGTCATAGACATTCCTACCCGCATCAGTGGGGAGGAGCGGGAGCTGTTGGAGCGGCTGGCGGAGATTCATGGTCAAAAAACTGGACGGGGAGGTCGGGACGGCTTCCTGGGCAATTTGTTAAGAGGATTGGCTCAACCCAACCGTGAACGGGGTGAGAACCGCCCCCAGGATCCCCACGAGGATAAGGGCTGAGGGTCATGGTCAGTGTGACGGATCCCCTAGTTATGGATCTGAGAGGGATCCCTTGTCCCCTCAACTTTGTCAGAACCAAGCTGAAATTGGAAAAGCTGGCGGTCGGGGATCACTTAGAGGTTTGGCTGGATGCGGGAGAGCCGATCCAGCAGGTTCCCGATAGCCTGAGGGTGGCAGGGCACCATATTCATAAGCTAGAGGAGCAGCCGGAAGGATTTTTTGTCCTGGTTGTGGAGCGAGGATAAAATCATGCCTCTTGCCACGCAGACGGGTTGGGTATTGGGTTGGGTGCAGGCAGTACAGGCTAATTTTTATCGGGTGAGACTGGTGGGGGATCCCTATCAAGCGAGGGGGCAGGATATTTGGTGTACTCGCCGTGCCCGCCTGAAAAAGTTGGGGCAGCAGATTGTAGTAGGGGATCGGGTGCAGGTGAGTGTGGCGGCTAGGGATAGCCAAGGGGTGATCGAAGCCGTTTTAGCCCGTGAGAGCTTTTTACCCCGTCCGGCCATAGCCAATGCCGACCAAGCGTTGTTGGTGTTTGCCCTGCGAGAGCCACCGCCGGAAGCAACCCACTTAAGCCGATTTTTGGTACAGGCGGAGAGCAGTGGTCTCACGGTCTGCCTGATATTTAACAAGTGTGACCTGGTGGATGAGCCTATCCAGCAGCAATGGCAGGAGCGGATCGGGCAGTGGGGGTATGATCTGCACCTGATTAGCGCCAAAACAGGCATGGGGATCCCACGATTGCGAGCATCTTGTCAGGATCGCATCTCGATTGTGACAGGGCCTTCTGGAGTAGGAAAATCTAGCCTCTTAAACCGTCTTTTGCCGGATCAGCAGTTGCTCACTCAAGCGGTTTCTGGGCGGTTGCGCCACGGTCGCCATACTACCCGCCATGTAGAATTATTTGCGTTAAATGAGAGTAGCTGGATTGCCGACTCACCGGGATTTAATCAGGTGGAGCGATTTTATTGCTCTGCCGAGGGATTGATGCAAGCTTTTCCTGAAATTCGTCCTCATTTGGGATCCTGTCAATTTCGCAACTGTCTACATCAGCAGGAACCGGGCTGCCAGATTCGCCCATTGCCGTGGGAGCGCTATCCCATTTATCAAGAACTGTTGCGGGAGGTGATCCAACAGGAACCGCAGGATGGAATGGTGCTCTCAGAGCCGACAGGCTCCTCCGAACCGTCTTCCCCTCGAGCAGCGGCTAAGCCTTCTCCTCCCCATTTGCCCACTCACTATCGCCACCGCTCCCGCCGCCAAGAACGCCAACGATTGCGAGCCTGGTCGGTGGATGACCTGACGGATGCCAGTGAAGGGTAAGGGGAGCAGGGTAGGATGGGGAAGATATTGGCACGGATCCCCTAGCAGCAATGGCAAATGGTAATTCTTTCGGCATCCTCTTTAGCGTGACCACCTATGGAGAGTCCCACGGTGGGGCGATTGGAGTGGTGGTGGATGGGTGTCCACCCCGCCTCCCCCTCACGCCAGAGGAGATTCAACAGGAATTGGATCGCCGTCGCCCCGGTCAAAGTCACATCACCACCCCCCGCCAAGAAAGTGACCGCTGCGAGATTACCTCCGGCTTATTTGAGGGGAAGACAACGGGTACGCCCATTCACATCATGGTGCGTAATCAGGATGCCCGTTCCCAGGACTATAGCGAGATGGAGCAAACCTTTCGTCCCTCCCACGCCGATGCCACCTATGAAGCCAAATACGGGATCCGCAACTGGCAGGGGGGAGGACGAGCCTCAGCGCGGGAGACCATTGGGCGGGTGGCAGCGGGGGCGATTGCCAAAAAGATCCTGCGGCTCGCGGCTGAGGTGGAGATTTTGGCCTACGTCAAGCGGGTGCATAAACTGGAGGCCATAGTGGATCCTGCTCAGGTGACGGCGGCAGCGATTGAGTCTACCCTTGTGCGGTGCCCCGATCCCGATATGGCGGCACAGATGATCCAGGCGATTGAACAGGCTGGGCAGGCAGGAGACTCGTTAGGGGGCGTGGTGGAGTGTATAGCCCGCCGCGTGCCACGAGGATTGGGATCCCCTGTCTTTGACAAATTGGAGGCGGATCTGGCAAAAGCTGTCATGTCGTTGCCCGCCAGCAAAGGCGTGGAGGTGGGATCCGGTTTTGCGGGAACCTATCTGACGGGCAAAGAGCATAACGATGAATTTTTTATGCAGGGAGAGACTTGGCGCACCCTCACCAACCGCTCTGGCGGTATTCAAGGGGGAATTTCTAACGGCGAAGATATTATCCTGCGGGTGGCCTTCAAACCCACCGCCACGATCCGCCAGGAACAAAAAACCGTCACCCGCTCCGGCACAGAAACCCTTCTAGCCGCCCGTGGCCGCCATGATCCCTGTGTGTTGCCCAGGGCTGTGCCGATGGTGGAAGCGATGGTGGCTTTGGTGCTCTGTGATCACCTGCTGCGGCAACAGGCTCAGTGCCAGACGTTGGTTTTTGGGGAGGGTTGATCTCCAGGGATCCCCTCAACTGTTGTCAGCCAAGATAGCGGCGTTTAACTTCTCCACTTGTTGTTCCAGTTGCCTGACTTTTTTGAGTAGATCGGGCAGGTTGCGCTCGATAGCAACCAGGCGTCGCCATTGGGCTGCCGATTGATGGGGATAGCCAGAAACCGTTTCTCCCGCTGCCACAGAGCTAGTGATGCCCGTTTGTCCCGTGGCGATCACCCGATCCCCGATCGTGATGTGACCGACAATGCCCACTTGTCCTGCCAGGATGACATGGTTACCCAACTGGGTACCCCCGGCAATCCCTACCTGCGAGACAATCACACAATGGGATCCCATTTTGACCCCATGCCCAATCTGCACTAAGTTATCAATCTTTGTCCCTCGGCCAATGCGGGTTTCTCCCACGGCAGGGCGGTCGATGGTGGTGTTGCTCCCCACATCCACATCGTCTTCTAGCACCACATGTCCCGACTGCATCATGCGATACCAGCGTCCGTCCGCTTGGGGCACATGACCAAACCCATCATCCCCGATCACCGCTCCACTGTGGATGAGGCAGCGATGGCCAATGATCGTCCGTTCATGGATCACACAATTGGCAAACAACTGACAGCCTTCCCCAATCTGCACCTGCGGATAAATCGTGACATTGGCGTGGATGTGCGTATGGCTGCCGATCACCACCCCCGCCCCCAACACCACATGGCTGCCAATGGAAACCTGCTCTCCCAGTTGCACATCAGGGGCGATGACTGCCGTCGGGTGAATGCCCAGGGGGGGCTGATAGGGCTGATAAAACAGTTCGATAGCTTGGGCAAAGGCCAGTCGTGGATCCCTTGCCCGCAAACAAGCTATTGGAGGGGGAGCCACCGTTTTTTCATCCAAAACGAGAGCGCTGGCTTGGGTTTGTTCCAGCAAGGGCAGATATTTGGGATCGCTAACAAAGCTCAATTGCCCCGGCTGAGCCTCCCCCAGCGCGGCTACCCCCGTAATCTCTAGGGTGGGATCCCCTTCCAGCGCAAGATGGAGGCGTTGGGCAATAGTCTGAAGCTGCATAGGTTGGAAGGGGGAAAGACGGGTTCAGCCAATTAAGATATTAAGATACTGGGTAGAGATGGGGGTAGTTTTCGGGGATGAGTGGGATCCCGACGATTCGCATAGCCAATCTGGAGGATGCTGAGCTACTAACTGGGCTGGCACGGCAAACCTTTCAAGAGACGTTTGGGGCACAAACTCACCCCCAGGATTTGGCGCTCTACCTCCAGCAGTCCTTTCATCCTCGCCAACAACAGCAGGAATTAGCGGATCCCCTCACCATTACTCTATTGGTGGAGGTGGCGGAGCAGACTGTGGGCTATGCCCAGTTACGAGTGGCAGATACCCCTGCTTGCATTCAGGGCAACCATCCGCTGGAAATTGGCCGAATTTATCTGTTACAAGCCTGGGTCGGACGTGGCCTTGGCAACCTTTTGATGAAAACCTGCCTGGAGGCCGCCCAGATGAGCGGATTTCAGACGGTTTGGCTGGGGGTTTGGGAACATAACTATCTGGCACAAGCATTTTATGAAAAATGGGGGTTTTGCAAGGTCGGAGAACATATTTTCCCGGTAGGAAACGACCCTCAAGTGGATTGGCTGATGCAACGGTCTTTAGAGCCTGTCATCCATTCATAGCTAGTAACACTGCGGATCCAACTGCTCTACTTTCCTTCTTTGCCTAGGAGGGATGGGTTCATCCACAGGGGATAGCATCCTGAGCTGACGTTCAATAACCGTGGAGACTATCCTTGCTGTCTAACCGGCTTTTTGGGAATCTCAGGCGGCGATGCCATGGAGATTACCTCTAGAAAATGGCTGAGCTTTGCCGTCTAAAACACTGAATCGGGGTGTTATGGCATAGATCTCGCGGCTAGTATACTTTAGATGGGTATTAAACTGCGCTTGGCTGTCTAATACTTCGTTGGGTATCTTAGACCCCAAGGATAGCCCACCTCATTGGCAAAATTGCCGAGGTTTGCCGTCTCATAGGCTAAATCGGATGATTAGACTGAATTATTCTTGAGTACAACGCCCCCACATCTGGTATTGGAGCACGTTTGTCAATCTAAACTGACCTAAACAGAAGAATTAGGCTGCAACTTGCAGTTTAATAACTGGTTAGCTGGCTTTGATTCTGGGTTGTGACAGTTCTGTCATATCCTTCACTGCATAGGTTCAATGCTATTCCTCCGTTTCACTAGCTTGATTAAGGAAAAAGCTAGTCACTATCTGGTTTAGCAGATCATGAGGATCTGAGTTAGTGCTGGCTGCAATTTGCCTAAGTCTGGAAATGTTATCTGAAGATAGACGGAGTGGAGCAAACCGTTCAGGAAAAGCCCAACTACATATCTCGCACTCTAATTGACATCCACGACACGATGTACTTTTGAAATTATTGCACTCATCACAAAGGGGTTGCCAATTGCTTAGTTCGTTACCTCCGCCTCTAGTGCGCGGGATCTTGTGGTCTTGCTGAAAACGAACTTCTGGCTCAGATCGGTTACATACCGGACATCTATGTTGATAAGTGTCTAGGATTCTTAGCCAGTCTAGATCAGAAAGTTTAATTCGTGGCACTCTCTTTTCACTCAAGGATAAGCTCACAAGCTGGTATGTTTTACCTTCTCTACCGATTCCGGTAATGCCTTCCTCGCCTTGTAATTCTCGCAACCGCCGAAAAACGTCTATATAAGGTTTATAGGGTTGGGTGCCTAAATGCTGATTTCTTCTGAAGCGGTTAATCGCTTCTCTCAGTTCTTCCTCTTCAACACGCGGACCTGGAATACCATGCCCCGCAGGCCACAGTTCTTCTAAAAGCACTCGATAGTAGGACTTATTCGCCTCACTGGGACATACAAATTTTTGACAAACTTCCTCAATCCAGACTTCTCGGTTGATGTTTCCTGGCACTTCCTGCTCACTTACAGGTGCAAGAGGTAAAAACTTTTGTCGCCCACGGCTTTTCCGCTCGGTTGCCATTAGTTATCTCCCCGTAGTAGCCAGATGGGGTCGATATCCAACACCTTGGAGATGGCATCAAGTTCATAATCTTTCAGAGATCTGACTTGACGCTCAATCTCTGAGATGTCGGACTGTTCTAGCTTGATTCCATAATCAACATTGAGAGCGGCGGCTAATTCAACCTGGTCTAAATTATTTTTCAGCCTTACCTGACGAATTCTTGCTCCACTGATATTTTGCTTGTCTCCCATAGCTAACACCTCAACCTCATAGTGAGATGTTATTTAAGAGAGAATTGATTCGTAGACGATTTCCGTCTACAGTAGCTTTTAGGAACTAAATCATTTATGATTAGCCCCATTATCAGACCCTGTATCTAGTTTTGATATGCGTGTCTCCTCCTTCTTCGCTGGCATTGGCGGCTTTGATCTTGGCTTTGAAAGAGCAGGGATGAATGTCGTATTTCAATGTGAAATAGATCCTTTTTGCCAACAAATCCTTAAGCGCCACTGGCCACATATCCCCTTACATGAAGACATCACAACCCTCGACCCAACAACTATCCCTCCCTCTGACTTGTGGTGTGCCGGATGGCCTTGCCAAGACCTCAGCACTGCCAACACAGATCGCCCAGGACTTGCTGGAAAGCGAAGTGGTCTATTCTTCGCGTTTATGGACTTGGTTAGAGAAGTTCATCCAGCGTGGTTGGTCATGGAAAATGTGCCGGGGCTACTCTCCGCAGAGCAAGGAACCGCTCTTGAAACAGTTATCGACACGCTCGAAGAGAATGGGTATTTGGGGGGATGGGTATCGTGTAACGCTGTCCATTCGGGCTTACCCCATAATCGAGACAGAGTGTTCTTTGTCGCAAGTTTTAGATCGGAACGTGCCTATCACTTCTTTACTGACAGTCGCGAATTGTCTGGGGATACTACGTCGAGAGAATCGAGCAAAACGCAAACTAGATCCAATTTTCGTCAAGGCACTCTCGGAGACAATCCGCTTGTGGTACAACGTCGCGGCGGCTTCGGGTACACCATGGCAAAAAGCATCTGCCCCACGTTACGTGCCCAAACTGGAGGACATCAAGGAGGTCATTCAGACAGACCAATACTCTGTGGCGAGAAACTTGACGTGGACAGAGTGGGAGAGGCTTATGGGGTTTCCTCCCGGATGGACGGTCGTCGAGGGAGACTCCTTGGCAATGCTGTCGTCCCCGCAATTAGCGAATGGATCGGAAGACGAATCTTAGAAATTGAAATGATGTCAGATGCCAGCCAGCTAACAAGTCGATGAAGCGGACGGTCGATAGATCTCGGTGAAAAGGCAAAGGTTATCTGCCGCCGCTTATCTTGGTCGTTAGACCTCAATCCCTGGGCGGGGTAGTAGCTTGGGGGCGATCGGGTATTGTTGTAGTGAAGTCACATTTTCTGTTCCATCGCTCATTGCACTCCAAACTTTACAAAAAACCGACCTTTTGGTCGGAAGAGAGTGGAGAGGATTTCTGGGATTTAATTAGCTTGAAGCCTTTAACCAAGCAATCTGATCTGAACAATTAGAACTCCGACAATACCTGATGCAGCGATCGCGAATAAGAGGTTAGTGAAGCGCCGACCTGCTTTGGGGTTCAACCCCAAGATCTTATCTTCCTGTCCCGCAGTGAATAGTAAAGACCAAGATTGAGTAGCGTTGATAAGCTCGAAGGTGTTGAAAGCAGGTCTGAAAATAACGGAACCGAACAAGCTGGGATTTCTGAAGTCAAAGTCAGTGATCATTGTGATTCCTTGGATAGGGCTGATCGTGAGATTGTAAGAGAGATGCCCTAGCTAACAGAAAAAGCAATCAATCCAGTCAGGGTGACTAGCAGGGCAGCAATCGCCCCTTGAAAAACGTAGCGGCGTTGTGCTTCAGGCGTAGGATATCCGGCAAAATACATCGCAGGCTCAATGGAGTAGGCATTGACGAGTCCCTCATCGTCTACGGTATAGCCAGCCATCTGAGGTGCATCCGGCAATTGACCACCATTACGGTGTATCTTGGCTTGCACCTCTGCGGGAATTAGCTCACTGCCATCACTATAGTGACGTACCTCAGTCTCCGAGATTTTCTCTAGAGCAGCGATCTCAGCGATGCGCTCCTGGAGGGTAAGAGCAGTTTTTTCTTTGTTGATGGTGTACATTCTGTGTTTCCTGTTTCTCTTGGACATCCTTAATGTAACATGTTTTTGCAAAATATTGTTTTTCTGCTTGTTAACTGAGATAATGAAAAGTTTTAATAAATTTAGTTTTTGTGTTACACTCTCTCAGAAAGTCATTCCAGACTGCTAAAATCCATTAGGCAACGGCACAATCTCGCTTGACTTTAAGACAGACGGCTCTTACCTGAGAAGGGGGCTAGCATGTGCAGGAATATACGATCGAGCGTTCCGTGGAGGTAGACATCACTTGTTCGGTAGAGGAGGTTTACAATCTCTGGGAGAATTTGGAGAATGTGCCGCGTTGGATCCCCCTTGTAAAGGAAGTCAAGGTTTTACCTGGTTCTGAACAGCTATCGCGCTGGAAGTTTGGGCTGGGGGCACCTCTACTGACCGAGTGGACTTCGCGCATTACCCAACGCATTCCCATGCAGTTAATTGCTTGGGAGTCAGTCTCTGGTTTGCCAAACCATGGCTGTGCCCAGTTCTTCCCAACTGATCGAGGGTGTCGTTTACGCCTTAAGCTTGCCTTCAATCTACCAGGGGGAATTGTGGGTACACTGATTAAAGGTATTGGAGTAGAACGCTGGTTAGAAGCCAATCTGGTAGAGAGCTTGAAACGGTTTCAAACTCTGATCGAAGAAGAGGTGCTTCGCAAAGCAGTCAGATAAATAGGTTGACAGGATGTGGAAAACTACTGCCTATCTGTCCATAGAATCATTATCACTTCTGCACCTGTAGCGTGAACGGTCTAACAACCGCGCTGCACCGGAACGCTCCAATACAGTCGGTTGGGTGGCAAAGTTTATCTGCGTCCGGTGAGCACGACCGTTAGCTGGCTTCGTTTGATCGGTTGGGGTGTTCTCAAGAGGCGATTTGTCATGGCAAGAGTTAATATCTGCAGAGCAAGTTATTTGTGATGACCGAGAGGCTGAGTTTATGTCACAGACCTACACCCCTACCTCAATTTCTCCTGAACTAGTGCATCGCCTTCGCGCCATGCCAAAAGCAGAGATTCACGTTCATATTGAGGGAGCAACAGACGCAGAGACGTTTTACCAAATGGCGCAGCGAAACCAAGTGGAGTTACCAGCAGACTCACTGGAGGAGTGGAAATCATTTTTTGAATTTCGCGATTTTCCCCATTTCATTCAGGTTTATGCAGCAGCGGTTCAGTGCTTACAAACGCTAGAAGACTATGCACTGATGATTGAACGGTTCTACAAGCGTCAAGCTGAGGAAAACATTCTCTATACGGAAGCCTTCTTGAGTGCATCATTTCTGACTCAAAAGTTTGAGGATCAAGAAATTTTGAATGCGATCGCGGTGGGGTGTGCGACGGGAGAAGCCAAATATAGCTGTCAAGTGAATTTGATTCCTGATATTGCGCGTGAAATTCCTGACTCTCAACATCGCGTTCTAGAATTTGTCATGAAAGGGAAAGAACGCGGATTATTTATTGGTTTAGGAGTTGGAGGACTTGAAATTGGATATCCACCAGAATTGTTCACAGAGACTTATGTAGAAGCTCACCGACAGGGGCTTAAAGTTGTTGCTCATGCGGGTGAAGCTGTTGGAGCAGAGAGTATTTGGGGTGCGGTAAATACCTTGAAAGCCGAACGCATTGGACATGGCATTCGATGTTTAGATGATCCAAATTTGGTTGAGATGCTCCGTCAGCATCGGATTCCGTTGGAAGTGTCACCTCAAAGCAACTACTGTTTAGGGGTTGTGGCACAAGAGCAACCTCACCCAATCCGCAGAATGGTCGATACTGGGCTTTATTGCACCGTCAACTCGGATGATCCAGCCATGTTTTCAACGAGTTTGACCAATGAGTATTTGACACTTGCGAAACAAGGATTTAGCTGGGAAGAATTGTGGCAACTCAACCTGAATACCTTAGAAGCGACGTTTTTAGGTGAAGCGGAAAAGGGTAAATATCGTGTGGAGTGGGAGAAATTCATACGAACAGCCAGCTAACAATTTGGTTGGAGCGGATGTAAGATGCCTTTCCGTCTATCGTTCGAGTCTGTTCGTCACCGCTCAACCGGAACGTTATACGGCACCGCACGAGCATCTGATTTTTAACCACAGCGAGATTATATTTCCTTCGGAAAGCCCCTAATAATCTTGCAGATGATATCGTTTCAATATCAGTTAAAACTCATAAATAGGGAAAATGAAATTGATTAAAACTGATTGGGGTATATTTAAAGCAAAGTTCTCAGCAAATCCACAAAATGCTTTTGAGTGGATGTGTTATCTCCTTTTCTGCAATGAATTCAGCGTGAAAACTGGCATTTTTCGCTATAAAAACCAATCGGCTATGGAAACCAATCCAATTTCCTCAAATGGAGTTAATGTTGGTTGGCAAGCTAAATTTTATGACGCCGCATTATCTAGCCATAAAAATGACATACTAGAAACGATTACAAAAGCAAAACGTGATTACCCTGATTTAAATAAAATAATTTTTTACACAAATTCAGAGTGGGGCCAAAACAAAGGAAAGGAACCACAAGGAAAAATAGAAGCAGAAAAAATAGCAAAAACAAACAACCTAGGAATTGAATGGAGATGTTGTAGTTTTTTCGAATCACCGTTTGTTGTTGATGAATGTAGCCGGATCACTTCGTACTTCTTTACTCAATCTGATAATTTATTTGGACTTTTGGAGTCGTTCGAGTCTCATACAGGTGCAATTCTGGACGATATTGAAACTGCTATAACTTTTGGCGACCAAGATGTTTCAATCAATCGCTCTAATATTATATCTGAAATTGAAAAGTCAGATGCTAGCGCGTTAATTATAAGTGGCAAAGGCGGCACGGGAAAAACAGCCTTGATAAAAGAGCTGTATGGAGACAAAGGAAAAAATGATGCTTTTTATGTCCACAAAGCGACAGAATTTTCTGTTAGTAGCTTGAATGTATTTTTGTCAGGTGTTTTTCTAAAAGATTTTATTGGAGCACATGAAGGAGCTGACAATAAAACAGTTGTTATTGACTCTGCTGAACACTTGCTTGCTTTGGAAAATACTGATCCTATTAAAGAGTATCTATCCAATTTAATCAAAGCTGGATGGAGGGTGTGGTTCACCACGAGAAATACCTACCTAAATGATTTAATTTTTCAGCTATATGAAGTATACAAAATTAGCTTTAAGTCGGTGCATCTAGAAAACCTGAATGAATATACATTATTCGAACTTGCCAAAAAGCATAATTTTGTCATCCCTGTTGACAAAAGGCTCAAAGCGCTCATATTGACTCCATTTTATCTTAGGGAGTATTTGAAGCATTACCAAGACAACAAGGGCGCAAGCTACTTTGAATTCAAAGATTTTTTATGGCCAAGAGTCATTGCGAAACGATCCCCGCAACGAGAACAATTTTTCATACATCTTGCTAAAGAAAGAGCTAATTCAGGAAGGTTTTTCGTTAATCCAGATCATAGCTACTCAAATGAAGCGGTAGAAAAATCGTTGGTTTCCGATGGAATAATTAGCTATGAGTCTACTCGCGGTTATTTTATTACTCATGATATATATGAAGAATGGGCACTTGATAAATTCGTTGAGAGTAATTATTTATCCTCAGAAAATGCTGAAATATTTTTTGATAGAATACAACAGTCTTTGCCCATAAGAAGGGTTTTCAGGCGGTGGCTATCAGAGAAACTTAGTGCGGCCAATGAAGAAGTTAGCCATCTTATTGTAGAAACCTTGTCGTCTCACAAAGTATCTAATTTGTGGAAGGATGAAGTGCTAGTTTCCATGCTTCTATCCGACTATTCCGATTATTTTTTTGCCGTTAATAAAAATTTACTATTGGAAGACGATTTCAGACTTCTAAAACGGATATGCTTGTTGATACGAATAGGATGCAAAGAGATAGATAATAGTATTTTTGATAGACTTGGAGTGAGAACGCCAGATATTTTATCAATGGAATATATAATAACCAAGCCGAAAGGAAACGGGTGGAAATCGCTTATCAAGTTCATCAATGACAATCTCGAAAAGATAGGTGTTAATAATCTCAGTTTTGTATTGCCCGCCCTCTACGACTGGAACAGCCACAACAAGTCTGGCGACGCAACTAAATATTCCAGCCTAATTGCATTATCGTTTTACAAATCGGTAATCGAAAACAACGTCTATATTAGGGATGATGGTTTTTCCAAGGAGTTAATCCTTACCATTTTGTATGGGGCAGGTGAAATTAAAAGTGAACTTGAAGCTATCATTGATGAAATTATTCTAAAAAATTGGAAGCGACATAACGATCCATATCATCTAATGAGTGAATTCATTTTAACAAAAATGGAATACTTTAATGTTGCTATTGAAATTCCGAAAAAAGTGATTGCTCTAGCTAAATGCCTTTGGGTGTATGAACCACCAAAAAACGACAATTATTTTTATGGATCAAGACTAGAGATAGATCATGAATTTGGTGTTGAGAATGGACATCAAGACTATTATCCCGCCAGTGCTTATCAAACACCCATATACGCCCTGCTGAAAGCCAATTTAGAATTAACATTAAACTTCATTACCGACCTAATTAATTATGCTTCAAAAAAATATGCAGAATCCAGCCTTGATAAGGGCCTGGTTGAAACGGCAACACTATTACTAGATGATGGGAAGAAAATTGATCTGCCTATTTCAAACCGTCTTTGGTGCATGTACCGAGGAACACAGGTAAACCCTGATTTACTTGAATCAATATTAATGTCTCTAGAACGCTTCTTTCTTGAGAGAGGAAAAAATACCAAATCTGAAACACTTGAATTTTATCTAAATTATATTCTAACAAGATCTGAATCTTCTGCGCTCGTGGATGTTGTTGCAAGCATAGTATGTGCTTTTCACGAGAAAACATTTAATGTAGCCAAAACTCTATTCAGGACAAAAGAATTTTTCTTCTATGACACATCTAGAATGATGTTGGATCAAACACATAAAACTCAACTTACTTCGCTCAAAAATTTTAGCATCAACCGGATGAATGAGCTTCATGAGAATGAAAGGATAAGTGCCTGCGATCAAAAACATCGAAAAAAATCACTAGAAAATATAGCGCTTCAGTATCAGTTTTTCAGGGCAGAAGAAGTGAGCGAAGAAGAATCTGAGAAAAGGCTTCGAGAAATTTGGGATATTTGGGATATTCACTACAAAAACTTACCGGGGAAAGAACTAGAAAATCATCGCGATAAAACTTGGCGTCTATATTTAGCCCGTATGGACAAAAGGAAAATGTCGCTTGAAACCAAAGAAGTTGAAGATGGCATAACAATTGAATTCAATCCGGAAATTGATCCAGAGCTTAGGGAATATAGTGAAAAGTCTCAGCGAGAAGCGAGCAAGCATTTTGCACATTCCGGTTTAAAGATTTGGGCCGATAGTAGGCTCTATAATAGAGATGAGTACAAAAAATATGCGTCTTATGAAAATGATCCATTGACTGCTTTGAGTGAGGCACAAGAAATATGGAATCAACTTTCAGAAGGCAACGTGACGGAGGAATTACAGTTTGATCGAGCTACACCATCGTATGTGTGCGCCGTGCTATTGCGAGACTTTAAAGGAAAGTTAGGTAAAACCGAGCTGGAATTTTGCAAGGAAGTCATATTTGAATACGCAAATATTGTTAACAATAATGATTACATGCACCAGATCGGCGATGGCTTTGTTCCTGCGTTATTTGTACTCCCAAGATTGATAGATGATTTTCCGGAAGAAAGACTAACTATCAAGTTGCTATTAATCAAAGCGCTATTGAGGCATGACCCAATAACGATGATGGGAGTGGACAGGATAAATTCAGTAGCCATTCAAGCTGTTCTGCACTTATGGAAGAATAAACCAGATTTCATGAAGTCGCTGTACATTGGGTATTTGGTAATTGCTCAAAAACATAGAGACGTTCAGGACCGTTTAAGACAAGAGGCATATAAACAGCACAAATATGAAATTGATAACAATGACTTTGAGCGGGAGTTATTGAAAGAATTAGAGAGTGTAGCAAAGAGTATCGAAGATGAAACCATCACGGAATCCGTAATAGACAACATTGAAAGCATAGATAACGACATATTGATAACTGCTTTTCAGCTTGCACCATTGGATGGCGAACACAATAAAACAGTGCCGTTTGTCGAGGATATTATTAGAATAATTTCACAGCAATTGCTTTCACCAGACAGAGAAGACCGGCTTAATTATACTCTCAGATATGAATTTTTAAAGCACTATGCCCGTTTTATCCTGCATATAGGGAATAGCGAGAAGGACAAATACCTTAAATATTTTACCGATAATTTCACCTTGAGTGAAGGCATGGCAGATTTGTTAAATGAATTTGTTAGCGCTGAAGACTCATTGAATATACCAGACTCATTTTGGTATGTTTGGAATCGATTTAAAGACCATATCGTTGATTCAATAAATAGCCAAGGTTGGAGGCATGATAAAGAACGTATAATCGAATCCTTTTTATTTGGAAGAGTCCCTTGGAAGGATGAAGCAATGACATGGCATACATTTTCACCGGAGAATAAAGCATTTTTTGATGACCTAAGTGGCAGGATCGGTGGTGAGCCTTCTTTTATTTATAGCATTAGTAAACTCCTTTGTGGCATTGGAAGTGAATTTTTAGATGATGGTATTTACTGGATCAGTAACGCAATTAATACTTTTTATATTGATATATCAAAGCATAAATCAGGTAATACTATATTTTATTTGGAGAGATATATGAGAAGGTATTTATTCAAAAATCATGACAAAGTTAAACGAACACCAAATTTACGGGCAAAGTCAATGGTGGTTCTGGATTTCCTGGTTGAGCAATATTCAATTACTGGTTATCTCCTAAGAGAAGATTTAGCCTAGCTAAAAAACTTTGTGGCCGAGGTTTACCGAATAACCAAAGGCCTAAATCAAATACGAAGAATATATTATTTGTAGTTTGTGTCGCTCCTATCCATATGCTGATAAATGGCGACATATTTATGTGCCGTATAACAAGTTGCTGCACACGGATAAATTACTCGCTGTGCTCCTAATTTACCGATGAGCAAAGCGTTAGTCCGCTTGAATTGTCAGTGATGACTTAGAATGGTATGACTCGTAAGCTATAGGATTTAGAGAGTCATAAGCTGAGAAGAAATATGCATCCACAGGATACAGCCACTCGATACAATCACATTGCCCAATGGTGGCAAACTCAGCATCAAGGCTCGCTTTATGGTATCGCACAGTTAGAGCAGGCCATCAAATTTACTACTAAAAAACAATCAGCTATTGATATAGGGTGCGGAAGCAGCGGACGTTTTATTAAAGTCTTAAGCGAACATGGATTTCAAGCGGAAGGACTTGATATTTCCGAGGAAATGATTGATTTAGCTAAACAACTGCATCCAGGCGTCACCTTTTACTGGTCAGACATCTGCTGCTGGAACCCTTCCAAATCCTACAACTTGATTGTTGCTTGGGATAGCACGTTTCACCTGCCGCTAGATATGCAAGAACCTGTCACGAAAAAGCTATGCAATGCTCTTGAACCTGATGGGGTGCTTATGTTTACCTGTGGAGGTGGATACAGACAAGATGAGGTATCTGGAACATTTCAAGGTCAAGACTTTGAGTACAGCACGTTGGGCGTAAATGCTTTCTTAAAGATTCTAATTGAGCAACATTGTACTTGTCTTCACGTCGAATACGATCAATATCCTGAGAACCATGTTTACATACAGCCTATTCGACGATTAGCTAGTACAGTAACAGCACTTGGTAAACCAGTTTCTGAATGATGCCTTCTCTACCAAATATAGTGCGATCTCTATCAGCTTTTCTATGCTTTCCATCCCCCTAGAAGGAAACAGTCGGAC
>JANRIL010000014.1:0-28180 GCA_033764955.1 Cyanobacteriota bacterium
GAAAAGTCTTGGACACACCATCTAGTTAGATTGCTCGTTTCCTCCTTCTCCCCTTCTCTCGCCTCCGGCATTGGTCAGGGGAGTGTCGTCAACTCGCACGCATTCTTCCCCACGCTCACCCGAAGCGGGTAGAGCGCGGGGTTGCTGCTGCTTTAGCTCAACCACTACTCAAGGGCTAATCCCCCCAAGCGCTTTTTTGCAAGATGGGTAACTGCACCCTTGCCACCTCTGGAACGTTGCCCAACCAGGTTACCGCTCGATCCGCGAACCTATCGGGATCCCCACTCACAAAAAACTGGGTAGAGACTGAGTGCAAACTAGTTTGGCGCAATCCCCAAAAATCCAGTTCCTGACTAATCGCCGTCACTAGGGCTAAGGCCGGATCTAAGCGCCGAACGTGACGGGGCAGCAGAGACTTGATTAACGGATCCAAAAGGGGGTAGTGGGTGCAACCATAGACAAGGGTATCCATGCCTTTTGCCAGCAGGGGTTGTAGATAATCCATGGCTAGCAAGCGCAGTTGAGGATCCCGCCAATTACCCCCTTCAATCATTGGCACAAACTCAGGACAACTTTGCTCCCAGCATTGGACGGTTCGGTTTAACTCCTGCCCACTCTCCTGAATCGCCTGCTCATAAGCATGACTGGCTACCGTGGCTGCTGTTGCCAAGATGCCGATGCGGGATCCCTGTTGTACCGCCAAGCGTGCCCCCGGCAAAATCACCCCTAAGATGGGCACCGGACACCAGGGACGCAAAGCATCCAAAGCTAGGGCAGAACTGGTGTTGCAGGCCATGACAATCATCTTGACTGGACGGGCCACCAACCAGCTCATAATTTCGGCGGCCCAGGTTCTAATCTCGGCGGGTGTATGGGATCCGTAGGGAACGCGAGCGCTATCGGCAAAATAAATCAACGATTCATAGGGTAACTGCTGCCGCAGGCGACGCCAGACGGTCAGTCCCCCTAGCCCGCTATCAAACAACCCAATGGGTAGGGCGGGATTTCGTAAAAGCGGATCGGTCGTGATCATCATCTTCAAGGGTTCACATCCTCACTACCACCATTATCAAGCTTCTCGACGGAATGGGAAAACGGTTAGCATCCTAGGGAGTTCCGCGCAGGTATTGTTCAATCCCTTGGGCAATCGCCTGAGCCAGTTGCGCCTGATATTCAGGGCTAGCCAGCCGCCGTCCCTCCGCTGGATTCGTAACATACCCCATCTCTAGCAAAACGGAGGGCATGGTGGTCGGAGTTTCCCGCACCATAAAGAAGCGGGCGCGTCTCACCCCCCGGTCGGCAGCCCCCGTAGCTTGCACCATATTTTGATGCATGACGGTGGCAAGGCGGGCACTATCTGGGCGCAAATAATAGGTTTCGATCCCGCTCACTCCAGAACGATCCAGAGCATTGGCGTGAATGCTCACCAAGATCGAGGCTTGACTGGCTACCGCCGTATCCACCCGTGGTTGCAATAAAATCTCGCGGTCATCGGTGCGGGTTAAAACCACGCCAATGCCTTTGGCCTGTAGCCGTTGGGCGACTTGCTGGGCGACGGACAAGGTAATGTGTTTTTCTTGAATGCCATCCACACCCACCGCTCCGGGATCCCGTCCGCCATGTCCGGCGTCGAGAGCCACTATCGCCTGTCCGGCAGGAATCGTGGGAGCACTAAAACTAAAGGTCGAGCCATCGGCGGCTTGCAGTTGCAGGTCAATACGGCGGGTACCCTGCCCGGGGGCAGATTCAATCACTGTAAATTCTTGGGCAGGCTGCACCAAAATGCTGACGGTTTGGGGACTCTCTTGCAAAAAGCGAATGCGCTCGACCGGTCCATCGGCGGGCAGGTTAGGATCCGGCAGGGTGGCGGGTAGGCGAGCAGGTGTGACCGAAATGCGATAGCCCCCACTGGAGGGATCCCAGCCACTGCGATAAAACAAAAAACCATCGGCGGTTATGGTTAACTGGCTGCCCTGCAATTGCACCGATTGAATCGTCGCCAACGAGCCTTGATAGTTGCTGGGAGCGTCCGGTAGCAGGCTCGACTGTTGTTGTCCTCCGGCGGGCACAATGCGAATCCCCCCCTGCTGAGGATCGTAGATGGTTTCCCAGTCGCCCGCCGAGGGATCCACCTCCAGCACCACCCGCGTCACCGTCGGTTCAAATTGCCCTACCCGCACGCGACTTACCCCCAAGCGGTTGACACTCCAATTGCGTTGGCTGAGGGCTTTACTGAGGGTGGTATCTAGCAGATCAATCAAGATGCGGTCGGGATCCGCAATCCGCCGCACACTCGCGGAGGCAGATCCGGTGGTCTTAACCAAAAAGCCCTCTTCTAAGGTGCTGATTGCCAAAACCTCAACTCCTCCTGATGAAGTGACAGAAGGCAGAGGGGGAGTAGCCGGCAGGGGAGGTGGGCTGATGCCGGGGGGCAATAGAGGGGTAAAGCGGGGAATCGGGGTGGGAAGGGGGGTAGAACTGACAAGCGGCAAGAGGGGGGTAAAACGGGGAATCGGAGTGGAAAGGGGAGGAGGAGGACTCCCACTGGTTATGTTCGCGGTGGGCAGAGCTAAATTGGCGGCGTTGGTAAATTGCACAGCCCAGCGTTGGGGATCCGCCGTTTGTAGTTGTAGTTGTTGGAGGGTGAGGGGCTGGCTGGGATCCACGGTCATGACAAAGCGGGTCACCGTATCGGTCATTTGACTGACTTGCAACGTCTGCACCCGTCCCGGATAGCTAGCCGATTGGGGATCCCGACCCAAGCGGGTATTGGGGAAATCGACGACCACTCGTGGCGGATTTTGCAGGATGAATAGAGAGGGGCGAACCGCTCCCGTGGTGGTGACTTCCAGGCGACCCGTTTCGGGTTGATAATCCCAGGAGTCAAGGCGAGCGGGTGGGGCAGCCGTTGGCGAGGATGGGGAGAGGGGTGGCGGCGATAGGGGATCGGTGGCTTGGGCAAAAGCCGATAAAGGTAACAACAGACTTACACCAAAAGCCAACGTGAGGGGAGCTAGCGTTCGGGATCCCCACCTCCCCCCAGCCCACCCCAAATAGGGCACTAGCGGCCATGCGTAGCGTTTTTTTGACATTTGATTGGGTAATCCTCCGCCACACCTGCTGCACTCAACTATACCAACCCCCTTTGCGGTGATGCGGGTATTTCCCGTAAATTTGCAGCTAAGTGGTTGGAGAAAGGGTCAGATGGAGTAGCTAAAGGGAAAGGCTTTCGCCTCTTTTAACTTGACGTAGACATGCTGCCCCGGCTGAATTTGTAAGCCCTGAAACTGTTCACGGTTCATGTGTACGGTGACAAGCTGGTGATCGTCAAAAACCAGCTCTGTTTGCACCTCCCAGCCTAGGTGAATGATGCGATTGACTTTGGCGGATACCCCACTGCTAGCGGGATCCGTCTCGATCAAGACATCATGAGGGCGCAAAAACACCTGCTGCCCATCCAAATTGCAGTGGGGAGGGGATCCCTGCAAAATAAACGAGTCGCTGGCTAGGACGTTGACAGGGCCAATAAAGCTCATAACAAAGGCATTGGCGGGGTGATCATAAATGTGGGCGGGGGATCCCACCTGCTGAACCCGTCCCTCATGCATCACCACGAGTTGATCCGCCACTTCCATCGCTTCTTCTTGGTCATGGGTGACAAATACGGTGGTCACATGCACCTCATCGTGCAAACGACGTAGCCAAGCCCGCAGATCCTTACGGACTTTGGCATCTAACGCCCCAAAAGGCTCGTCTAGCAACAATACCTGCGGCTCTACCGCCAGCGAACGAGCCAGTGCCACCCGTTGCCGCTGTCCACCCGATAGTTGGGAGGGATAGCGATCCCCTAGCCCCTTAAGTTGAATCAAATTCAGCAATTCTTCTACCCGCTTCTGCACCTTTGCTTTCGGTTGTTTGCGAATTTGCAGACCAAAGGCAATGTTCTCGCGGACGCTCATATGCTTAAAGAGGGCGTAGTGCTGAAAAACAAAGCCAATGTTGCGATCCTGGACACTTTGGTGGGTGGCATCTTTGCCCGTCAACCAAATTCGTCCCGTGTCCGGCATCTCTAATCCAGCAATCAATCTCAGAAGGGTTGACTTGCCAGAGCCGGAAGGTCCCAACAATGCCACCAGGGATCCCGAAGCAATATTCAGGTTGACATCCGCCACTGCCTGAAAGCTGCCAAAGCGTTTCGAGACATTTTCTACAACAATTGCCACGCACGACCTCCCTTGTTGACCTCAATCCTCTGAGAATTGGAACTCAATCAGTTTCTGCTTTTGTCAAGCTTAGATTGGAACGCATTTCGAGTACAAGTCTAACGTAACCTCGATCACAAAGTCCAGTATTCCGACCAAGTTACCGTAGAATCTATCATGCTTTCGTTCCAAAGGTGGGGATCCCGGCTCAACCGCCACAGACAAAGGGATCCCTAAATCACAACCCAACCCATCCATACTGTTCAACGGCAGGAGATTACCTTGTTTGACTTTAAGTATTACAATTCTTGCTTAAGCGATGGGGGGAGTAATGATAGAAGACGTATCTTCAAGCTTGGGATAGCCCATGGAGGAACGGGAAAAATCCCCCCAGCTAAATACGCCTCAGCCACAAATATTTGAGGCATTCCTTGGTCCAGGGGGAGCCGTGGTTCGGGGAGCAGCAATCACTCAAGTAGAGGCTGAGCGTAGGAGGCTGAGTGGAAAAGATGTGGTAGTGTGCGGGTCATCTCTTTTTTGATAACCATAGACTCGCTGAAGAAATTGAGAAGAATGCTAATGGCAATGCCAAGCGATGCCCTCCCCATAACAGTGCTGGCTCACGTGCTCTTCCACACTACCAGCCGGATCCAAGACCTCCTGAGGGACATACCTTACTATGAGACACAAATCGAAAGGCTATCTGAATCAGGCCATGCATTTCTTTACCCCAGAACTATACATACAGTTCAACTCATCAGATGCTGAGATAGCGGATAAAGCTGACGAAGCGTGGGAAGTTGCACTCCAAGAATATCAACATCACCTTGAGAGAATCCGCCCTGCAATGCCTCCACAGGTTGCTAAGATTTCGGAACTCGGTCTTCATGATGCTGAAGTTCTGAAGCTGCAACAAGAGGTAGAAATCCTTCCATACTCTTTCCCTCTAGCAACCATAATCAACCTTAAGCAAGGCAGAGAGATTTTGTCTTTGATTTATATACTTTATGCGCCGACTCGTAGCTACTCTGCTAAGGATGGATGGCATTTTTCTAAGCTGCGAAAGCATTGGCTCTATGATGAGTTTGACACACAAAGCAGCAAAGGCAGCCTATTTCTTCATCGCATCTTATTTAGTGATGGGAGTGTGCTTGAGATCCCATTCTTGTTTGTGATTACTTCCAGCTTCAGATTGCCAGGGGAAGATGAAAATGAGATTAGCAGGCAGATTGCTTAGGTCTTTCTAATTCCCAAGAAATTGGTAAATCTCACAAATATCAAACGATAGCTTAATAGTACACAAAAGGAGCCAGAATATAATATTCTAGACCCACAAAAGTATTAAACTCTCATGAAGGCTCTCTGCCACTTCCAACAGGGAACCTTCATTGTTCGGGTTAGTTTAGCTGTTAAGATTTTGATGTGGATAAGCTTTTGAGTTTAAGCTTGACAAGACAACCCAACTGACCTAGCATGATGACGCAATTTTATGGTTTTAAGGGCTAGGATATCGTGTCTCAGCCCTCTTTTTTCGTTTATTAACGTAACGTTCAACACTATTGGCATCGTATGTATATCTCTGAAGAGCATTTGCCTCCTGACCTGCATCAGCTTGTCATCGATATTAAACAGGCCAGGAATCAGCGGCAAGGAGATTGTTTGAGCCTTTTACAACTTTTGCGCTTATTAGAAGATCTGCATCGTTCTATCCTAGAAGAGGAGTTTCAGGCTGCTTTACCCAGTACTCGTCAAGATCTGCATCGATTTTTACTGGATCTGGAAGAGGCAGGGAACTGGCCTTATATTCCCCGCACTCATCTGCGAACCTTAATCCAAAGGTTAGTCATGTCTGAATCCCGTTCCCCGGCAGCGGATAGCGAAAGATAAGCCTCGCTGATGGGTTACTTGCTCATTCCCTTCCTTTAGGCGGGATCCCTTTATGTCTCTTCACTTTCACCTTCATCCTGAATATCCGCAGCCCCACCTGGTTAGCGCCATCGTGGAGGCACTCCGGCAAGGCTCAATTATGCTCTATCCCACCGATACGGTCTATGCCATTGGCTGCGATGTCACCGTCAAGTCGGCAGTAGAACGGGTGCGCCGACTCAAGCAGCTCTCCAACAGCAAGCCCCTTACCTTTTTGTGCCCTTCCCTTTCCCAAATAGCCGCTTATGCACAGGTCTCCGATACCGCCTATCGTCTGATGAAACGGCTGATCCCAGGCCCTTATACCTTTTTGTTACCCGCCACCAAGTTAGTACCCAAGCTGCTGTTGGATCCTAAGCGGAAAACCACAGGGATCCGCGTCCCCGACTCCGTAATTTGCCAGACGCTTCTGGGGGCACTAGGCAATCCAATCGTTTCCACTTCGGCCAAGTTGGCAGGGGAATTGTTGGGTGATTTACCCCTCACTCCCGATGACCTGGAACCCTTAGAAAAACAAGTTGACCTGATTGTGAATGATAGTACCCCCCTTCGCTCCCTGGTTTCTACGGTGATTGACTTCACTCAAGCAGAACCAGAAATTGTCAGGCGGGGTCTTGGCTACGACATCGTAGCCGATTTGTTAGCTTGAGCAGGATCCTAGAGGGAACGCCCCGCCAACAAATCCTCCCCAACCACAACATCCAAGGAGGGGGATCCCCGCAATAGCCCAGTGGTATAGATCGTGTAGACCTTCCCTGCTGCCAACTCTAGGTCTATCGATTTGAGGGGACTATCAGTTCGCATCGGTTGGAGGGTGGGGGTTTCGGCTGCTTCCTCCGGCGAGGCGGGTAAGGTTTCGCGGAGATTGAGGGTGAGAAATCCCGGATCAACCGCTTGATAATCGGAGGCTTCCCCAAAGACTAGCTCCCCAACTACCACCTCCTGATCTACTTGCCACTCTAGGGCAGGAGCATCGGGCACGGCATGGACAAAACGAACCAGTGCCTGACCAAATAGGGGCTGCACATCGTCATTGAGAACAATCGCCGTTAGCCGCGAAACCTCGTCAATCGCTACCACCGAAAAAACCCCATCTGCCTCTAGGTCTGCCAATGTGTCCGTCAAGATGCTGCGACCAAACTGAAACTCATCGCTGAGCGCCCAGTTGGGAGAAAACAAATTGAGATCATACTCACCCGCCGGCAACGCTACATAGGTGCTGATCTGTCCATAGGAATGGGTTTCTAGCACCGTTGAATCCCCCGCCATGAGGCCGACTCCCTTCGTATTGGGGGAGACATGCACCAATCGCACATTGACTTGATCAATTTCTGCTGCTGCGGAGGGAGAAGACGCCGAGCAACTGCTCAGTCCGCCTGAAATCAACCCTCCCAAGAGGAGAAGCCCTCCTCCCATTAGCCACCGTGTTAATACCATGAGCCAACTCCCAACTCCTCACACAAAGCTCACACAAAAAATGGATGTGGGGACTGGTTTGGCTAAGCGCTCCTCTCATCTTTACAAAAAATGAGTTAATTATTCCTAGCGAGTCAATCCTCACTTTCCATAAGTCCTGACTTTCTTGTATCCTAAATCGACTGAAAATGCTAGGGACTCAGGACTCATCAAAAGAGGGATCCCTAGGGATCCCTCATGACTTTACCCAGAAACGGCTAACAAGTTTTAGACCACCAACAAAATCTCAGGCGGCAAATCCAGAAGGAGGATGGGATCCTAATCTTAAACCTCTATTCCGATGTCCTAGAGATCGGTGAGAGCGGCAATACCCGGCAGTTCCTTTCCTTCTAGCAGCTCCAAACTGGCTCCGCCCCCTGTTGAGATATGAGACATTTGCTCAGCTAACCCCACCTTCTCAACAGCGGCTACGGAGTCGCCTCCTCCAATAATGGTGATGGATCCCTCTCCAGTCAGACCCGCCAAGGTGCGAGCAATCGCCTCCGTTCCTACCGCAAAACGATCAAACTCAAATACACCCATCGGGCCATTCCAGATCACGGTTTTGCAGCCCGCCAGAGCCACCTGAAAGGTTTCTACGGAAGCAGATCCAATATCGAGTCCCATCCATCCCTCAGGAATGGCGTTGACAGAGACGGTTTGGGCTTGGGCATCGGCAGCAAATTGATCGGCCACGACCACATCAACGGGCAGCAACAGCTCTACCCCCTTATCTTTAGCCTTTTGCATGAGCATTTTGGCGAGATCCAGCTTATCGGCCTCCACGAGGGACTTGCCCGTGCTCAAACCCTGAGCTTGATAAAAGGTAAAAATCATACCGCCGCCTAGCAGGAGCTTATCCACCTTTTCCAGGAGGGCTTCAATCACGCCAATTTTGCTAGAAACCTTGGAGCCACCCACGATAGCCGCCAAAGGACGTTGAGGATTGTCGATTGCCCCTGAGAGAAATTGCAATTCTTTTTCCACTAAATAGCCTGCTACAGCGGGTTGGAGATAGGCGGTTACACCTGCTGTAGAAGCGTGAGCACGGTGAGCAGTGCCAAAGGCATCGTTGACAAACATATCGGCAAGAGAAGCCAGTTGTTTGGCAAAGGTTGGGTCGTTGGCTTCTTCCTCGGCATGAAAGCGGACATTTTCTAGCAGGGCAACTTGACCGGATTGGAGGGAATTGACGGCTGTTTCTGCCGCCGCTCCAATACAGTCCTCAGCATAGACAACTGGCTGGCCGAGAAGGGTTTCTAAGCGCTTGGCGACCGGAGTGAGGCGGTATTTATCTTGCACCTTGCCATCAGGGCGGCCAAAGTGGCTGGTCAAGATGACCTTGGCTCCTGCGCCAGTCAGGGCTTGAATTGTCGGTAAGGCAGCACGGATTCTGGTGTCATCGGTGATATTGCGATCGGCATCTAGCGGCACGTTGAAATCTGCTCTCACCAATACCCGTTTACCCGTGAGATCTGTTCCTGAAGCCAAGAGATTCGCTAAGGATTGCTTCGGCATGGCAAGAGTCTCCAGCTATATTTCTTAATGTTTTCTTTAGCATTTTACCAGAGAAGGGATCCCATCAAATCGTGCTTAGGCGGAGAGGGAGATGGCGAACAAGGCTGAAATTAGGCTAGGGGTGTGACCAGACTTGAAATCAGGGCTTAGGGATTGAAAAAGCAAAAAGTATGTGACTAAGCCACGGGTCATGTTCCAATGCAGAGTAGTCTCAGGGATCCTCCCTTCAGGCTGTGTTGGCAAGGCAATGGGATCGCTGATCATGGCAACTATAGCAGCACCAATTATTAAGAAAGTAATCAGAACGAGGTTGGGGGACAAGACTCTCTACAATGAGAGGCAGGTTTTGGAGATTTCATCATGGTTGCTCGTGGTTCCAAAGTGAGAGTTTTACGGAAGGAGTCTTACTGGTATCGGGATGTGGGCACTGTTGCTACCGTGGATACCAGTGGCATTCTCTATCCTGTGGTGGTGCGCTTCGACAAGCTCAACTACTACAACATCAACACCAATAATTTCCGCGAAGATGAATTGCAGGAAATCGAAGCTCCTAAAGCCAAGAAAGCTCCGGCCAAGGCCGCCAAGAGCGAAGAGTAGCCGGGGCTGACCAGTGGGCTATTCAGGATCGGTGCGGGGTAAATAGTGCCAGAATTGCCTGAAGTAGAGACAGTTCGCCGCGACCTTGAACGGTTTACGGTGGGTGAACGGGTTCAATCAGTCCAGGTTTTGTTGGCACGTACCCTGGCCTTTCCTGAGCGGGTAGATGACCTCGAGGGTTGGCTGCTAGGTCGGCAGTTTTTGGGTTGGCAACGACGCGGCAAATATTTGTTAGGCATCCTCGATCAAGGGATCCGCTTGGGGGTGCATTTGCGGATGACCGGACAGTTGCTCTGGCTAGCCTCTGGGGTGGATGTCAGCAAGCACACCCGCTTGATTATGAGGATGGAGAGCGGGTGGCAACTGCACTTTGTTGATCAGCGCACCTTTGGACAGATCTGGGGGATCCCGGTGGATCAGCCCACAGAAGCTATTATTCCAGCCTGGGCAAAACTGGGTCCGGAGCCATTTTCCCCAGAGTTTAGTTTGGATTATTGGTCGCAACAGTTACGCCGACGGCAAGCCTCCATCAAAACGGTTCTGCTGGATCAACGCTTGGTGGCCGGAGTGGGCAACATCTATGCCGATGAATCTTTGTTTTTGAGTCGCATTCATCCGCAATCGCTAGCCTGTCAGCTTTCCCCTTCTCAGGCCGATACCTTACACCACCAGCTCATTCATGTGCTGCGGGAGGCGGTTGAGCAACGGGGTACTACCTTTCGGGATTATCGAGATGCACGGGGCATTAACGGCAACTATCAAGGACAAGCCTGGGTTTATGGGCGAGCAGGGGATCCCTGTCGTGTTTGCCAACATCCTATCGAACGCCTCAAACTAGCCGGGCGATCCGCCCATTTTTGCCCCCAATGCCAACCACCGCCCAGCAGGACAACTCCCACACAACCAGAGGATCCCTGATCTAGAGACAATACACTTGTCCATCCACCAGCAAATACTGAATGCCTTTGTCCTGCAATTGCGGACGTACCACCTCCAGCAGGTGCCCCGAAAACTGAATGACCCGATGGGGGGGGCTGCCGTTACGCTTGCTCATTTCGGAAAAGCGGCGAGCCACGCGGTGGCTATCAAAAATAGGTAGGGTATTGGTCTGGGGCGTGTGATCGGGGGTAATACCAATGTCCGACAAATCCTGTGCGGAATATCCCACCAAAAAATCCTTGAGGGGGCGAGTGGTGAGTTCTTGAAAGCGATCCACAACCGCGTAACACATGGGGGGAGCAACCAGTTCCTCTAACTGATAAATGTGTAGGTTGGGGATGGGTTTGCTGGCGAGTCCTGTGGGATCCTCAGACAGGGATCCGCTCGTCTCCTCATCCTCCTCGTCTTCCTCATCCTCCTCGTCTTCCGGCAAAACATGCTCCAGGTTCAGTTCCTGAAGCTCGGCAGCTACTTCAGCCACAGGCAAATTCGTCAAATCGGGTGCTTCATCCCCATTCAGGATGGGATCCATTTCCTCCGCCTCGATAGCTAACCCTTCTTGCCAAAGGGGTTCTACAAAAGATTCCTCTGTTGTTTCTAAGGGATCGGAACCAAAAGTGTCCTCTGTAGGACTAAGTTCGGGGAGATCTGTTGCTCCCAGAGGTAAGACACTCAGTTGAGCCATCTCTGGCGGCTCCTCTTTGCGACGGTTGCCCCGCCGGGTGCTGACCAATGCTTGATACCGCTCAGGAGAAAGGTGTTCCTTGAGAATGCGGGTAACCGTACTGACACTCACCTGATGCTGGTCAGCCAGTTGTGCCAACGTTGCCCCCAGTTCCGTGTAGGCGTGAACGAGAGACAGTTGATCGTGTTCCGTCAGTTTGTTACGAACCATGGATCGTTACCTAGCAAAATAAATCCAAAAGATAGACAAACAAGCTCAAACGGATAGTTACGGTTGAGGGGCGACCTTCACTTGGCAACTCGCCAGTTGTGCATCTAAGGTGGGGCGGTGCAAGTCTTGACCAATCAGGACAATTTTGGAGCGTTTGACCTGTGGAGGTGGATGCCCTTGATCCAAAAAGAAGGTTTGTCGTCGCCCCACTTGATGAAAAATCAACCGTTCACTTTCCCCTGCAATCCATAAAACACCCTTGGCTCGAAAGATGCTATCTGGCAAATCCTGCAAGGTATCCCGCAGCCGTTCTAAGTCAAGAGGATAGTCCAGCAAAAAGCTCTCCGATTGAATAGGATCTGCCGCTAAATGGTTGGGATGGGCGGGATGGGGATCCCGATCCGGCTCCTGATGGTCTCTGGGCTGGGTATCTGATCCTAAATGGGATGACCACTCCTCTGGGTTGAAGGCATGGATATCTAACAGTTGGGCTATCGGTACCTGAGCGTGAGTGGTGGACAGCAAAATAGCATCCGGGTTGAAGCGTTGGATATCTTGAGTAATGAGCAACTGCTCAGCAGAGGGGATCAAATCAATTTTATTCAGAACCAGAATATCAGCGGCAGCGATCTGATGGCGAGCGGTTTGGGATCGCTGCAAATTTGGCCAATATTCCCCACCATCCACGAGGGTGATGACACCATCCAAGCGTAGATCATTATGAAAAGTGCGCTGAACAAATAATTCTGTTACGGGGCGGGGATCCGCTACGCCACTGGTTTCCACCAACAAATAGTCTAGTTGATCAACGCGGGTGAGCAGTTGGCGAGCCGCTGCCTCAAAGTCATCTCGAACCGTACAGCAGAGACAGCCATTACTCAGTTCCAGAAGGCTATCTTGAGGAACTTGGATCAGATCCCCATCAATCGACACTTCCCCAAACTCGTTGAGAATGACCCCAATGCGAAGCTGATGCTCAGCCGTTAGGATACGGTTCAGCAGGGTTGTTTTGCCACTCCCTAAAAAGCCAGACAGAATCGTGACTGGCAGTTGTTTCTTCATAGGGCAATAGGGACGGGAAAAGGCGCTTATTTATCTTAATGGATTAAGAACCCCCGGCTTCCCCACTTTGTTCCCCCAATCTCCACTGAAGAGTTTAGCGAGGGGATCCATGCCCAGAGATGACTACCCAGACGGTGCGAGCCAGAATGTAGAGATCCATCCAGATCGACCAATTTCTCACATAATAAATATCCAGGTTGAGGCGTTGTTCAAAAGTCAAGGAATTGCGTCCCGATACCTGCCATAGCCCCGTTAGTGCGGGAGTTACCTGCAAAATGATCTGCTCCTTGCCCTGCATATCAGGAATTTCCCGCGACATATAAGCACGCGGCCCCACCAAACTCATTTCCCCCCGCAGCACATTCCACAACTGCGGAAGTTCATCCAGGCTGTAGCGCCGCAACACATGACCGATGCGGGTGACTCGCGGATCCTGAGGCAGTTTGTGATAGGTTTCGTATTGCTGGCGGGCTTCGGGATCCTGGTTGAGAATATCCTGTAGCCGTTGCTCGGCATCCTGATACATACTGCGGAATTTGAAGGCTTTGAAGGTGCTGCCATGTTTACCCAGGCGCTCTTGGGCATAGATAAAGGAGCCAGGAGATTCCAGTTGCACCAAAACAGCGATGATCAGCAAGAAGGGTAGGGTGATCAAAATACCCAGTCCGGCTCCCAGCTTATCGATGACGTGTTTGATCAGTTGGCTACGAGGATTGAGTAATTCCTGCTTAATTTCCAGACCCATCACCCCACTCAAGTCTTTCGTCTCTACCCACAAGCTGGAAAAACCCGCCAGATCGGGAATCAGCAGCAGATGCTGAAATCGTTGTCCATAGGTTTGAATGATCGTCGCCAGTTGATCCGAGGGGATCCCTGGGGTGGGCAAAATCGCGTAGGGAATTTTCTGGATATCGGTTGGTTGCCAGGGATCCCTATCTCGCAAGAGGGGAAGGGATGCGTAGGCAGTAGGAGGATCGGCTGAGGGAACTGGGGAAGGTTGAGGACAGGGGTTGAGGGTAGCAATCGGTTTTAAGCCCAAGGAGGAGTGTTGTTGCAAAATCTGCATGAGCGCCTCCGCTTGGGATCCCTCTGCCAAGATGACGGCGGCATGTCCCCACCACCAGCGTCGGGAGCAGGTAGCTTCTATCACCGCCCTACCCAGAGGAACTAGCAATAGGCTGAGGATCCAGGAGATTAAAAAGACGGATCGAGAAAAGTCATCCGTACTCCTCAGCAGAAACAAAACAACAGTGGTTGTCAAATACATTTGGCTGGTTGCCAGGGTCAACCGCTTGAGAATCAGAGCTGGATTGAGAGCTACCCCTGGATAAAGCCCTTTGGTGGCATAGATCAAGAGGGTTAAAGGAACCAATGGCCAAAAGGGCAGGGTGTCCTCCAGAAGGAGAGGAGAGCCTGTGATGAGACTCCGCACCAAACAACTGCTTACCCCACTCAAAACGAGGGCTAGAGCGTCGGTCATCACCAGCAGAGCAGTGGTTAGGCGAGGTCGAGCCAGTCGATCCGCGATCAAGGCGTAGCTGGACGGAAAGGGTAGGAGATGGGCTAATTCAGGAGTTGGTGACAGCAGATTTTCGGCTCTCATGGTGTCAGGCAGTCCAAAGCAGAAAACTAGGGAAATTCTTGAGCGTCACCATCAAGAATTTGCATAGAGCTAATTCAACACCATTTTCTCGGCATCAGGGAGAAATGCCCTCTATTTCGTGGGACTTATCGGAGACAACACATAATTCCTCAAAATGTTAGGAGCAATTTTAGAATTTAACCCTCATAACCTCCCTTTACTCCCACAGATGACTAAGAACATAGAGGAGCAAGGTCGGCTAGGTTTGACCCCAATCGAACCAATGACTGATGAAGCCTGCTTCTCTAACATATCCCCACTGGGCTAAGTAGATTAACTGAGTGGAGAAGCATGTATTTTTACTGAGGAGCGAAAAAGCATCGGGAACCACAGGTCAATCGTACTATTCCCCCTCAAAGTCGTAAAGTATGATGGATCAAGTTAGGCTTATCGATGCGTTGTTAAGGCTACAAAATCTAGACAAGCTATAGACAGATTCCTTGCTAAATGGGGATCCGCAATCTATATTTCTGGGGTAATCTCTGACCATTTGAGGATAATTGGGAATGCCTGAATTTTTGCTGAATATAAAAAATAACATCCTGATCTCGTAGAATTTCTGTTGTGTTTGAATCAATTAGATCACTCAAATTCAGACCCACAGCACCAACCCAGCCAACCCTACCGCCAGCCCTGCTGCCAGTGTGGTTTGAATGCCATTGACCAGTTCATTGGTGAGCCAAGGAACATGGGGCTGCCAGACCACACCGATCCAACTTTCGGCGGTGGTGGCGAGCATGGCGGATATCCAACAGATAGCTATCCATAAAGGGGGAGATAAAGTCCCCAGCCAGGTTCCCCCTACGCCAACGGCCAACACCGTCAAGCCTGCCGCCGCTGCCATGCCAGCTAGGGATCCCTCTCGGCTAACCGCCCCCTCCGTACCCGCCGGGACTTGCTCCCAAGTGGTGATCAAAAAGGTCGTCTTGCCATAGGCTTTGCCGATTTCACTGCTCGTGGTATCGGCTAATTTGGCCGCAAAACTGGCAGCATAGGCCAGCCACCACAACGGATCCGGCAGCAAAACGTTGCCCAGGGCACAGACTGCCCCCGTTAGGGCGGATCCCCAGACATTTTCAGGGCCACGGGATCCCCCGCGTTTTTCGGCAATCCCTTTGGCTTGTTTGGCTTTTAGCCCCAGCTTAGTCACGGCGGTTCCCAGCAGAAAGTAAGCGGATACCACCAGATAGCCCCGCCAGCCCAACCCCGCCCAGACCACCACCCCCAACACCCAAGCATGTAACACCCCCGCCGGCGTCAGGGCTTTTTGGGGACTGAAATAGCCGATCAGGGCAATCGGGGTATTGATCGCTAGCGCCATCAGCCAGGGTTGCCCCGCCACCGCCAGGGATCCCGCCCCCCCCCAAGCAAGGTTTTCGATCCCATTGAGCATGATGGTGGATCCCCCTGATGACTGCCTCTATCCTAAGCAACATTAAGAATGATACGGTTAACGATGACTTTACTAACCAAGCCATACTTTAGGATGTGGGGAGTGGACATTTGATGGAAGCGGTGGGAAAAACAGTTCGGATCCCACGGGAGATGCAGGGCGCGCCCGCCGAGTTTTTTAATCCGACCTTGGTGATGTTTTTAGCCTCAGTCGTGCTGAGTGCCTGTTGCTTTGCCGGATACAGTGTTTGGGATTGGCCCCGTTGGTTAGTCTTTTGGCTGAACTTTCTCTCGCTTTACGTGTTGGGCACGGTCATTCATGATGCTTCCCACGGTTCCGCTCACCGCATTTTTTGGTTAAACGAAGCCCTCGGACATGGTTCGGCTCTTTTGCAGGGGTTTGTTTATCCAGTATTCAAGCGGGTACATCTGGAGCACCATGCCCATGTCAATGATCCCCAGCAGGATCCCGACCATTACGTTTCGACGGGTGGGCCGCTTTGGTTGATTGCTCCGCGTTTTTTCTATCACGAGGTGTATTTTTTTAAGCGGCAATTGTGGCGGAAGGGGCGCTGGGATTTGTTGGAGTGGATCTTGAGTCGCTCGGTGGTGGTGGTCACCTTTAGTCTGGCCATCCACTTTGGCTATACCGACTATCTGATGAATTATTGGTTGCCCCCCGCCTGCATCATGGGTCTTTTGCTGGGGTTATTTTTTGATTATTTGCCCCATCGCCCTTTTGAAGATCAACGCCGCTGGCACAATGCCAGAGTCTATCCGGGTTGGATCACCAATATTTTGTTATTGGGGCAAAACTATCATTTGATTCATCATTTGTGGCCGGGGATACCTTGGTATCAATATCAGGCTGCTTATGGCATTGCTAAACCGTTGCTGGATAAACATGGCAGCAAACAAACTCTTGGTATTTGGGAAGGCCAGCAATTTTGGAGTTTTTTGTATGATGTGTTGATTGGCATTCGTTGGCATTCCACTGATTCTAAACACCACTCTCTATTCAGTCAGCATGAGCAGACCGAATCGGATCCTAGTAATCTGGATTATCTGGAGATGAACGCCTATGATTGATGATCAAAATTAGGGATCCGTTGCTCAGCCATGACCATTCCCTATTTACAAAGTTCTAAAGTATCCATTTTTATTGAGGCGGCCAAGATTCTTTTGGTATCGAGCCAGCAGCTACTAGACAGTGCCGTTCTAGAAGCCGATTTGCCCTTAGCTATTGATGAGGCATTGCAGATAGCTCAAGCCTATCAACAGGCTCATGCGGATGAATGGAGGGATCCCGAACAACAAGAAAGGATCCAACAGATTCAAGATATTTTGAAGTTATTACCTCCTCTAGAGATTTTAGGGTTGATCCGGGATGTCATTGATCAGGGGCAAGGAGCCGATCTGGAATCGTTTTTAGATGCTTTGCCCACGATTGGATCTGAGATGACTTCCCTGCGCTACCCCAAAATACTGGTTTGTCCTGAGGCGATGTCATTGTGGTTATCTCGGTTGGATAGCAGTCATTTTTCCTGCGACGATCAACAGGCGCTTCACAGTAATTTGGCGGAGATGCAACTCAAACTAGAAGAATTAGCTCAGATTCGGGGGGTTGATCTGACTCTATTACGCTTAGCCGTTCAAGAAAGATTGAGATCATTCTCCACCGATCAGTTAGCACAAGTCCTTCAAGCCTTTTTGTTAGAAGACGAGCTCGAATCCGGTCAAAATCTGGAGGGATCCCAGGCTATTACGGTAGCAGGACCAGTGCTGTTAATGCAGATCATTGATCATTTATTAGATCATGAGGGCACTGATTTAACCAGTGATCAACAACTAGATTTACAAATGTCGCGGGTCAAGGCAGAAGCCAAATATCGAGCCATGCAAAAGCTAGGTCGTATTGAAAATCTTGAGCAACAACAAGAAATTATTCGGGACTGGATTGCCACGCAATCAACCCATCAGCTATGGGTAGCTCTAGGAGAGTTTTTTGCAAGCGCTGAAAACGATGCCGACGAGGCAGAAATATAAAAGACTTCCTTCTCTTGAACTGGGTAAACTCTGCGGTCATCCGTAGCAGTGAGCGGATAGGGAATGCTATAAAAACTCCTAGTGTGGTTGAGGGATGAGCCATGAGTAGTTTGGCAGAATACACCTATCGTCAGGGAGAATCCCCCCGCTTTGTCTGGGGATTTGTCGGATCCCTCCTCCTCCATTTTCTGCTACTCCTGGCAGTAATTTATAGTCCTGTGGTGGAGCCACCCAAGGAAGACCTGATCCAATTTACGTTGGTGGATCCCGAAGATATCGAACCACCAGAAACAGAGCGGCAGGCTCAAGCCAACTCCCAGGATGCCGGGGATCCCCAACCACTACCCCCCTCTGAAGGTAGCCCCCCCAAAGCTCAAGCTGCTCCCCCTCCCCCACCAGCACCGCGCCCCCCTCAACCGGCTGTGCAACCTCCTCCCCAACCCGTGGCGGCCAAACCCCCAGTTCCTCAGCCACCCCCTCAGCCTGCTCCGACTCCCCCTCCCCCTGCTCCCAAGCCGACAGCCCTAGCCACCCCAACACCCACCCCGACTCCGACTCCAACACCCACCCCGACTTCCCTCCCAACCGTTGCCTCTACGCCGAAGCCAACGGTAGCGCCCACCCCCGCCCCTATTGTCGCCGCTGCTACTCCCCAGCCTCAGCCTACGCAAGCACCCGTCCAGCCAACTGAACGAACTTCTGAACCGAGTCAGTTGGAACCGATTACTTCCGCTCCGGTATCATCGGCTCCCAACAATTCCCAATCTGCTTCTCAATCAACTGGGGAAACACGGCAATCGGATGCTTCCCAATTGGGGCCACCGATTACGTCGGCGGCTAGCCAGGGATCCGGCACTCAGGGATCCAGTTCTAGTGGAGTAGCTAACCCCAGCCAAGCTGCCCCTGGCAACCCCAGTCTGGCCGCCAGAGCCAATGTGGATTGGGGGCCGTGGTTAGCGGCTCTGCAACGGAAAGTCGAGCAAAATTGGATCCCTGGGCAATCCCAAGCCTCCCGCCGCACCGTGATCCTCTTCACCGTAGGGCGGAATGGAGAGTTACAAGGAGCGCGTCTAGGCAGAACCTCCGGTAGTCAACAAACGGATGATGCTGCCTTGAGTGCGATTCAACGAGCCGCCCCTTTTCTCCCCCTCCCTCCCGAATACAACGGCTCCTCTGTCTCCATCAATTTCACTTTTGATATCAATGTTTTGGGCGAGCTAAGTGTAGGCAGTAGCGGCCCCTAACAGATCTCCCTTGGGCAGAGTAACAGCATGGATTCTTAATAGGCAGAAATTAAGGCACAAAAAATCATCATCAATCCTTTTGAGCTATCCCTTGCGCGGCTAGCCAACCGGTTGTCCAAGCACTCTGAAAATTAAATCCTCCCGTTACTCCATCAATATCTAAAATTTCTCCGGCGAAAAATAGTCCGGGACAGCGGCGACTTTGCATCGTTTTGAAATCGACCTCCGCCAACGGGATCCCTCCGCAGGTGACAAACTCCTCCTTAAATACCCCTTTACCCGTCACCCCAAACTGACCCTTGATAACCTGATGAACCAAATTTTGTAGGGTTCGGTGGGATATTTCTGCCCAGCGGGTGGCGGGATCCATCCCTGTGGCCAGAGCTAAACTAGCCCAGAGACGCTCCGGCAAATCCAGTGGAGTATGGGCAACAACCCGCCGCCGCGACCATTCCTGCTTAATGGCTAACAAGTGATCCCGCAGACCCTCTGGGTTGATTTCTCCGCCTAACCAATCGATCTGCACCGTGGCTTGATAGCGGTGTTCGGCTAAAGCCCGCGCTGCCCAGGCGGAAAGTTTGAGAACGGCTGGCCCACTCAACCCCCAATGAGTGATCAAAATTGGCCCAGTTTGTTGAAAGCGCGATCCATCCGCTGTATGCAGATGCAATCTTACTTTTGGCAGAGCAATTCCGGCTAAATCCCGCAACCGAGGATCCGCGATTTGTAGAGTAAACAGGGAAGGAACTGGGGGAACTAGCGTGTGGCCTAGGGATTGGGCAAGGCGATAACCCTGAGGACTGCTGCCCGTTGCCAATAAAACTTGACCCGCTAACCAGGGATCCCGATGCTTCACCTGCACCTGAAAATAAGCGGCGGGTTCTCCCTCAGACTGGATCCAGTGGATACCCGTAACCGCCGCCTGGGTATGAATCCGAACACCGAGCCTCTCCGCCACATTCAGCAAGGTGTCTACGATGGTCTGCGACTGATCCGTAACAGGAAACATCCGCCCATCGGCCTCAGTTTTGAGAGGGATCCCCTGTTGAGCAAACCATTCAACGGTATGGCGAGGTTGAAACCGACTGAAGGCAGCCCGCAGGGCTTTAGCGCCACGGGGATAGTGCTGCACTAGTAGCGCCGGATCAAAACAAGCATGGGTCACATTACAACGCCCACCACCGGAGATCCGTACTTTTGTCAACACCTGTGGGCTGGCTTCCAACACCACAACAGGCCGTTCAGGATGGTGATCCGCACTATGAATCGCCGCAAAAAATCCGGCGGCTCCCCCTCCCACCACTATCAACGGCAACCTTGTATCAAACACCCGCAGACTCTCTTGCCAGTTAACGTTAAGTATGATGAACAGATTCACTTGTCATGAATTGGGCTGTCAATCGATATAGGCATGTTTCGCCCCCGCTCATTTCTAACCTCAAGGTTTTATACAATATTCACTGATAATCTATAGGACACCTCGAAAAATGGAGGTGCTTGTTGAGAATACCCTGGCATACCATGGTTAGTTTTCGCAATAAGGTAATTAATCGAGGTGCCCTATAGAATCTATAGAACCCATAGAACCTGTAGGCTCTGTAAAACCTGTAGAATCCATAACACAAAAGCAGTGAGGAATGCCTATTGTACCCCTTAAGTCGCCACTCCCAAACCTTAAACAAAAAACTCTGGGATCCCTCGGATATTTTGTTGATACTTGCCCTATTGTCTCTGGTTTTTGTAGTTGTCAAAACGGCTTCCCATTTTAGTGAGCCTTATGATCATCGTTATATGATCTCAGTTAAATGGTCGGTATTGCCCAGTTATACTGCTCAAACTCTGTTGCGGATGGTTTCAGCCTATGGTTTGTCCCTATTCATAGCTATTCTTTATGCTTATACTGCCTATCGTTCAAAGCTAGCGGCAGTGGTGCTGATTCCGCTCCTGGATATATTACAATCGATTCCGGTTCTTTCATTTTTGCCGGGAATTGTTCTGGCTTTGATCGCACTTTTTCCTGGGCAACGCATTGGCCTAGAGATTGCCGCTATCCTGCTGATTTCTACAGGAATGACCTGGAACATGGTCTTTAGTTTCTATCAATCTTTACTCAGTCTTCCCCGTGAATTGAAGGAAGCGAGTCAAACCTATCGGCTGAAGGCTTGGCAGCGTTTCTGGACGGTGGAACTTCCGGCGGGAGCGATTGGACTGGTGTGGAATAGCGTCATGTCGATGGCGGGGGGCTGGTTTTTCTTGATGGCGATTGAGTCCTTCACGCTGGGGCAGCAAAGTTTTCAA
The DNA here is from genome assembly GCA_033764955.1 of Cyanobacteriota bacterium. GTDB lineage: Bacteria > Cyanobacteriota > Cyanobacteriia > Thermostichales > Thermostichaceae > JANRIL01. The sequence continues at coordinate 21,217 of JANRIL010000014.1, forward strand.
CTGCCCGGATTAGGCTCATTTTTGGCCGTGGCCGCCAACCAGGGTAATATGCTGGCCATTCTGGTGGGGGTGGGGGTGCTGATCACGGTGATCATTGCTATCGATTTTTTGGTCTGGCAACCTCTGATCGCCTGGGCAGAACGCTTTAAGTTTGAGTCCGTCGAGGCGGAACGGATCCCCCAATCCCCCGTTTTGGATTTTTTGCGCCGTTCCCCCACTCTACGGCTCCTCAGCGAGCGCCTATGGGGATCCCTGTGGGAGGGGATCGATCAACTGGCTATTCATCTGACCCCCCATTCCGTTTCTCCCTCTAGGGAACAACCTAACAGGGGTCAGCGTTGGCGAAATGGCTTGGTCTTGGGGGGGGGGCTAGTCCTGCTAATCTGGGGATCCTCAGAAGCCCTGCAATTATTGCGCCTGCTCAACGGACAGGATTGGCAACGGATTGCCCTGGGATCCCTATGGACAGCAGGGCGGGTTTTGTTGGCCTTGGTTTTGTCCTTGCTGTGGACTGTTCCCGTCGGGGTAGCCATCGGTCGTCACCCCCCCTTGGCTCAATTTCTTCAACCCTTAGTCCAGATAGCCGCCTCGGTTCCGGCTACCGCCCTTTTTCCTGTTTTGTTGCTGGGATTGGTTAACCACAGTGGCGGTCTGCAACTCGGCTCAGTGGCTCTGATGATGCTGGGAACCATGTGGTACCTTCTCTTCAATGTGATTGCGGGTGCCCAGTCAATTCCCTCCGAGCTATTTGAGGCCGCTGAAGTCTATCGACTGCCTCCCCTAGAGCGGTGGCGAACTCTCATCTTGCCAGGAATTTTTCCTTATTTAATGACGGGGGTGATCACGGCGGTAGGAGGAGCCTGGAATGCCAGTATTGTCAGTGAATATGTCCAATTTCAAGGGCAAATCCTACAAGCGGATGGGCTAGGAGAAATTATTTCCCAAGCAACTGAAACCGGCAACTTTCCCTTGCTCCTGGCGGCAACAGTTGTAATGGCTAGCTTGGTGGTGCTGACGAACCGCTTAGTTTGGCATCCCCTCTATCGCTTGGCTCAAGAGAAATACCAGCTTTTGATCTAGATTGATTCGGTCTATGCGGATCTGAAAACAGTGGGATCCCTCAGCCCACTATTGAAAATAAACTGCATTTAACGGAGATTCTGATGTCAGTCACGCTGAGAAGGGATCCCCCACCCCAACACCGTTTCTCCCCCTCTCTGTGTTGTTTTATCGGTGTTATGTAAGGATGATTGGCTGGCTACTTTGCAAGTGGTAAGGGCAAGAGTTACTATCAACTAGACTGCTTATTGATTGTCTGTTGACAGTCAAAGTGACATCTCCTATGGTCTACACCGAAGAATCTTTTAAGGCTGAACTTAACTCCCGTGGTTGGCGTGCTACCCCGCAGCGGGAGGTGATTCTACAAACCTTTCAAAACCTACCGGAAGGCAAGCACCTCAGCGCCGAAGAATTGCGTGACCACCTCAAGGAGATGGGGCATGATATTAGCCTTTCCACCATCTACCGCACGGTTAAACTAATGGCTCGCATGGGCATCTTGCGGGAGTTAGAACTGACGGAAGGCCATAAGCACTACGAAATTAACCAACCCAGCCCCCACCATCACCATCATCTCGTCTGCGTTAAGACTAACCAGGTGATTGAATTCAAAAGCAACGCCATCTTGGGCATTACCCAAAAAGTAGCCGAAAAGTACGGCTATAAGGTTCTCGATTGCCAACTCACCATCATCGGGGTCAGCCCAGAGGGACAGCGATCCATTATTTGAACCAATAACCTCTGTTCTGTCAGCACCAACGATGTGTTAGCTGGCTCATTCTACGAACTGCCTCTCAGTACGACTCAAAAAGTTAGGGAGAAGTTAGGGCTGAAAGCGAAAACGCACAAGTTCTTGCAACGCAAGTTTAATCAATTCTTCTAGCGTGGTAAGGTGGGTGAGTTGAAGTGCTTCATTAATGAACGCTTCGTCAAGATTAAGGATAATTTTCATAGAGTTGTTACCAAATAAATGGACATTAAGGAGCCATTGAAGTGGAGCCAGCTAATGGTAAAGTGGAGCGGCGACAGATAATCTTGAAATTCACACCAGCAGCTTGCGTCCATCCGCTGCCACGCAGTGTTAGGTGGCTGTTGCTTCTACAGACTGCATAGCCAACGAGAAATGGATGCAACTTGATGCTCCTCATTTAAGTTTGCAGCATTACTGAGCGTCCCGCTTTCTAATTGCTTCCAAATCTCACCAGCCATCCTTTTCTCAATCGCCGCTCCTACAAAAAATGTAAGTGGTGAATGACCAGAATCCGTGAATGCTTGTCGTATACGATTGAGTGCCGCTTGTGCCGTTTTCCAATGCTCGTCAGCACCGGCTGGATCAATTCCGCCCTTCAGTTCTCCCAATGCAATTGTGTAAGGCTTAACTTTAGCAGGCTCAATTTTGCTGGATTTATTAGCTAACGGTGCTTCTGGAGCAGGATTGAACAAACAGAGATCTACATTACTTTTGACTAACGGAATATTCAGGTTATAGATAAGAGTGCGCCTACCAAGATTGCTCTCCCAACTGAGTCCACGTAAAGATAATTCAATTTCTGTATCGTCGTTTGTCATTGCTACCCACTTTTTTGTCTTTGAATGCTGCCAATGATAGCTTTGACCCGCAATGGTCAGGGTTGAGAGGATAGCACGAGTCAGCTTCCTTTGTGCCAAAGCCCCACCAACATTACGCATTGAGCCACCAAGCGTATCACCACGAGTCAATAGAAATCTAAAAACTAATTCCTCCACGAAGTTTGAACCTGCTGGTTCAAGAAAGTTTTTGATCAGACCGTTAATCGCATCAATTTTATCCCCTGGTGTCAAATGCGCAAGAGATTTGTCAGATAGTCCTGCCGCAGTTAACAAGCCCATCTCAATACCCTGAATGTTTAGCAAATCAGTAGGACTTCTAACTTGATTTGCTGCTGCTTGAAGTGCCCTTGCCTCTGCAACATAAGGAGTAGCTCGTCGATTCTTCTCAAGTGCAAGGGCTACAAAGCCCGCACGAGTTGCTTCATAGGTTGTTACAAGATTATCACTAGACTGGAGATGGTTACGATAAGCAGTCATAGGATCAAATTACTGTTTTCTCCATACATAAACACATTTCCTCAAAGGATCACGCCCGTGATTGCCCATCTGCTGGCTACTATTACCCTTATCACTAGGTAAAACGAGAATATTTTCAACTGTAAACCCTAGCTTCTCTGCAAAGCTGGAGAGGAGCATATCTACTGAAATACTTACGCCAGAGTAACGTACATTGTCATTAACCATAAACAAAAGTGCCCCAGGTTTGAGAACACGAGAACACTCTTGTATGACACAAGCCATTTCGTAAAAGTAACCTCTCACCATTCTGGGTATTCCGTTATTATTTAAGACACCCTGGAGTTTTTGATTGTCTAAGTACTTCAGGATAGCTTGCAACAAAGGTTGTGAATTTGCAGTCTCTAAAGCCAAGTTCCAATTTGGATTGATAGCCAATAGATCTTTTGAGCGATTTTCAACTGTGCAACTTAGCATCTCCTGGCGGAGATCGATTAATCCCTTTTCAGAAACATCTAATAATGCAAGCTCTAATGCGTAAGTACGAGTGTAGTCATACCGATTGCAATAGGGTGGAGACGTGATAACAGCATCATAAACTGCATCAGGTAAAGTTGGCAGCAATTTGAGGCAAGACCCTTTGTAAAGTTGAATTTCACCTTGTGATCTCTTGACTGAGAAAAGTTCTACTTGATAGGTATGAGGTTCCAGGTCGTTAATAATTTCTTCAAGTTTACGGGTGATAGCACAATCGAAATCTAGAATTTCACCTTTATTGAAAGGTTTCTTCCCTTGCCCACGACCGGAACGATAGTCCCAACGGAGATATTGACCATCTTTGCGAGTGTAGCTTATGGACTCTAAAACACAAAGCAAAGCAAAGAGTAAAACTTCTCGGACTCTTTCATTCTCTTGCGACAGAGAACCGAGATATTGCTCAATTGCCCTCTTATTTTCTGTAGAGTAGGCTCCTTTTGTAATCCTAAATTCTGGCAGGCATAATTCCTGTTCAGTCTGTTTCCATATCTGCAAACTTAACCACGTCTTGAGACGTTCAAGATCATCCGATATAAATTTAGTATCGAGAACCTGTTTCGTTTCAATAATTTGTTGACCGATGGGTAACAATTCAATACCGTCGGTATCAAATCCTAAATCACTAGCAGCAAACAAAGCCGTTCCGCTACCTGCAAATGGGTCTAACATCTTGCCCTGCTTAATCCCGTATTTTTGCAGTAAAAGCTCAACAAGAGAGGCAGAGAAGGCTTCTTTGTACTTATACCATCGATAAATAGGTCTTGTTTTGTTAGCTTGGAAGCTTACTAAAAGTCTAGTGAGTGCAGGCTGAACTAAAAACTTAGTTTGAAAATGATGTTGCAATTGTTTGTCAAGGTTATCAATTTCCCTAAGAGCATTATTTTGGACTTCAGGAGCAGTGTCGGAGATGCTTGACAGACTTGTCACAAGTATTAGTCCCTATGAAATACGGATCTGCCTATTATATCAGTGTCTCCGGTAGGTACCCTAATCTGGGCTACATCGCGTGGCTTCTCAACAGTGCCCCAACAGATATGTGGAAGCTACCTAACTGGCGTTAAGAATAAACAATGGGGGTTGTGTTGTACTTATGACACAACCCTATTGATTAGGTGCCTAGATCCCAATTTAAAGTAGATGCGATCGCCCGGTGCAATGTCAATGGGTCAAAAGGTTTGGCTATGATTCCTTTAACTCCTAGTGTTTCATAATGATGGGGTTTGAGTAATCCAGCCTGTGCAGTCAAAAACACCACAGGTATAAACTGCATTTCCGGCTTAGCCCACTGCAGTGAACAAAATCACTGGGATCGACCGCGTGATGGGGTCGGTCTTTAAAGTTTGCAGCAGAGCCAGCCCCTTCCCATTCAGATTGAGATCCAGCAAAATCACGTCAGGTTGTTGCTCTTTGGCTTGCGCTAGTCCCGCTTGTACAGACTCAGAGGTTATAACCGTCCAACCCTTTAGTCGTTCTAGCGTCACTTTAACAATGCGGCTTAGTTCAGGTTCGTCGTCAACGACAAGAATGCAGCGATCGCCATCAGAAGAGGACATTATATTTAGGGTTACTCCATCCAGTTGGGAACACGTTTGATCATGGAAATTTAGTCGGGTATGGGCAGCGTGAAGTAAAATTTGCTGCCCCTCCCGAATTCACTCTCTGCCCAGATGCGTCCGCCATGCAGTTGCACAATCAGACGACAGATTGACAGCCCTAATCCCGTCCCCCCTTTTTGGCGAGAATCAGACATATTAACCTGTTGAAACTGCCCAAAGATGGTTTCTAGCTTCTCACTGGGAATGCCCCGTCCCTGGTCGGTCACTTGAAATAAAACCTGTTGAGGTTGTGGTTCGACATGAACGGTGACGGTGGTTTCAGCAGGAGAAAATTTGACAGCATTGTTGATTAAATTCACCAGTACTTGCACGAGCCAATCTGGGTCTGCCCAAACCTGAATGGTTCCAGGGGACGATCGCAAAGCAACCTGGTTCGCTGCTGCCAGGTTTTGCACAACGGAGAATGCCTGTTGCACCAGCGTCGCCGCCTCACACCGTTGCTTTTTCAGTTCCACCTGTCCTGACTCCAGTCGGCTCAGTGCCAGAACATCATTAACCAGTCGCACCAAGCGCTCGATATTGTTGTTGGCAATGCCCAGCATCTCTTTCGCCATTTGGGGATCGTCATCCAAAACTCCGGTGGCCACGAGTCCCAGTGCCCCCCGGATGGAGGAAAGCGGCGTGCGAATTTCGTGGCTGATGATGGCAATAAATTCACGCTTCATCCGTTCTAACTCACGCTGTTGCGTGACATCCCGCACCATCAGCAGCCCACCGCTATGCGTCTCATTGCCGCTGTGGAGCGGCGAATAGTGGGCTTCGATCCACTGGCGCTGTCTGGTTTGGGAGTGGGTAAAGTGAAAGTCGAAGGTCGTGACGGTTGTTTCGATGCCGGGATGGAAGCCTTGCAATGTTTTAGCGTCCAGGAGAACAGCAAACATGTCTACTCCACGGCTGCCCATAACGTCTTCCTGCCGCAGTCCGGTCATCTGTTCCATTGCAGGGTTCCAGAGGGTGCAACAGCCATCAGCATCAAAGGCAACAATGCCGTCTACGCTGCTGGTAATTAGCTGGAGCGATCGCTCCTGTTCAGAACGTAGAGCGCCTTGCAAACGCACCACGGCAGAAATGTCACGCCCCTCAACGATCACCCAGCGGATTTGATCGGTCTCGATCGCATAGACGGGTTTTGCGGATATATCGAAGGTGTGGAGATTGCTGCTGGCATCGAAAAGGTTGACTTCTTGATGGAAAAGCTGTCCGGCGGCAGCTTGAGCGACTAACGTTTTGGCAATTTCCTGAAGTTCGGCGGTGGTATTCCAGGAGGGGAATTCCCAAAACGGTTTGCCAATGACAGCCTCATGCTTAACGTCCGCGAAGGTGAGGGGATTTTGATTGGTTTCCAGCAACATGCCATCGGGGGTAAGCAAGCCGACAAACTGATACATTTGGTCGAAAGCAGCCCGGAATTTGGCTTCGCTTTTCTGGAGGGCAATTTCTGCTCGTTTGCGTTCGCCTTCGGCGCGCTTGCGCTCGCTGATATTCACCACCACGGCAACCGCAGATTGAACTTGACCGAATGCATCCCGAACGGGTGACACACTGTTGCTGACCCAAACTTCAGAACCATCCTTGCGGATGTAACGCTTCTCAATGGTAAAGTCAATGCCTTCGCTGGCTAGGCGCTGGTATAGCTCAATGTTGTAAGGTAAATCGTCAGGATGGGTCATGCCCTGCATCCGCTTGTGTAACAACTCCTCCCTGGA
>JANRIL010000011.1:0-146637 GCA_033764955.1 Cyanobacteriota bacterium
GACCACAACGCGGCAATCAATATCAAGCATTTGGCGGTGGGTCATCCCGTCAATAAAGCTCAGGAAACGCCCGATGGGATACCAGGGGTCACTGAGAAGCCCGCCCTCTATGCGAATGCATGAGCGTCGGGAGTATGTCACAAAACCTCATGAGCAAGCCCCGTGGGGTGGAGCAGAGGAGGGGCGAGTATGCCGTTGACCTCCCCTACTCTAGAGCCATGACCGCTTGAAAATCCACTTGATCCTGGGGATCCGTCAACACTCGGGTGGGATCCACCAGTCCTGATCCAGTGACTTGGCGTACCATCAAGGCAAAATCCGCCAGCAATTGTCCAGGGCTAAAGGCACAGTGGCCGTAGCGGTCAATCGGGATATGGCGGTGGTGGCGACCCTCTCGATTTTGCAACACTTTGAGGCGGTAGAGGGGTTCATGCCAGTAGGGAACTAAGGGATCCCGTAGGGTGTGCATGGTTTGGGTGGGGATGCGAAGCCCCCCGGAGGTTTCGTAGTGGGTGGCTATCTCAGTCAGGGCGCTAGCTTCCGCTGCAAATCGAGGCACCCGCTGATTGAGGAGGAAGTCTTGGTTGGATCCGCGATAGACTCGCTCCTGATTGTCGTAGGGTTGACCTCCCAGACGTGCCGCTGCATCGTTGGTGGAAAAAACGTTATACCAAAGCACTTCCAGAAAAGTGCTTTCTAGGCTGCTGGGATCCTCAGGATTGGTGGCGGCTCCGGTAACGGCGATCACCTGTTGGGCGGCGGCTGGATTGGCTGTTAGCGCCGCTTGGATGCGGGGTTCATAGACACTTTCCCATTCATCAATCACCGCCTGCGGAATTGCCACAGGGGATCCGGGGATCAAACCTGGGAAAAAATAGTCAAAGATGACGCGAAAATCACCGATACTGTCGATTTGAGCACGAAAGCTACCAATCGGGCCGCAACTGGGCAGACTGGCCGTTACCCAATCGGGAGTTTGTTCGGTGGCTAAGGTAGAAATGAGCGCCCCCAGAGAAAAACTGACCAAATAGATTGCTCCGGGATCCCCATAGTCCCGCCGAAAGATCTCCACCAACTCCAGCAGATCAGGGATCCCTTCCTTAACGGCTAACCCATTGGCCGCATAACTAGTGGTGGCAAAGGCAAACCCTAACCCATTGAAAATATCGGGAAGCGGCCCCACCTGTTCTTCAGGAATTTCAACGGGGCGAAAGGGGGAAACATAACCGTGGGCATAAACCACCAGATCCCCATTCCACTCGGCGGGCAGGCAAATGCGATAAATCGCCCCACTGCTTTGGGCTTGGTCAGGAGCACAACCCACCAGCGTGGCTGGAACGCCTTCTGAAGCCCGTTGCTGCTCTGCCTTAGCCGGAGCATCCATCGGAAATGTCTGGACAATAGCCTGAGGATCGGGGCTGACCACCGAGGGTGCCCCACATTGAGATAAGCAGAGTGTTAATAAGCATCCTAAGCATAATCGCCACAAGCAAGCCCATCCTCGAACAAGCCGTGAACGATGGTTCCCGTGATTTTTCACCCTATAGGGAATTTTCTGATCGCCTAATGTCCATAAGTCCAGGCAAGAGAGGGCTGAGCGTTGACGAGATGGCATAAAGACAGTGAATAAAAGGCTATTATCGTTCAGATCCCCACCCTTCTCCCACCGATGCCCTCTCCTCTAACCCCAACCTACACCCACATCAGCATCATCCTTGATCGCACCGGATCGATGGAATCGATTCGTGATGACACCATTGGCGGCTTCAATGCCTTCTTACACGAACAACAATCCCTACCGGAGCAAGCGACCCTGACATTTGTTCAATTTGACTCGCGGGATCCCTACGAAGTGATCCACCACTTCCGTCCTATTCGCCAAATTCCTGATCTGACCCGCGCCACTTTTGTCCCCCGTGCCCAGACTCCTCTGTTTGATGCCATCGGTCGAGGCATTAACGACCTAGAGAAAAATCTGAACGATCTACCCGAATCCGCAAAGCCAGATCGGATTGTCATGGTGATCATTACCGATGGGCAAGAGAATGCCAGCAAAGAATTTAGCCCTCAGCAGGTGCAGAAGATGATCACAGAGAAACAAAAAGCAGACTGGCAATTTGTCTTTCTCAGTGCCGATTTAGAAGCTATCAACCAAGCGATTAAAAGTGGTTTTCGAGATGCCTCCTCAATGACCTTTGACAAAACAACCGAAGGTTCCCAAAAAGCCTGGGCTGCTGCTTCCCGTGGCATTGCCAGCTACCGCCACTATAGTATGGACAAAGTTGAGTTTACCGAAGCAGATCGGACTGAACAGGAAAGCGAGAGAAAGCGAAAAAGGTAGTTTTAGGCAAATCATCCTGCATGGTAGGAGATCCAGAATCCGTGAATCTAGACAGGATTCAGCAAGATATCGAAGCACTCCCCTCGGAGGCAAAACAGATCGTGCTCAACTCGTGCAGATACTCATGAAACTTCTGGTCAAATTCAAATTTATTCCTCAGCACAACCCTCGACCCAAATAGAATTCTCTCGCTGTGCTTGATAGTCAAAAGGGGTATTGAGATCGACGAAAATAATTGGGGATCCCATTTCAATCTGCTGAATTTGGGAATAGAACCTTTGGATGATGGCGCGTAATCCTTGAGAAGATTCTTGAATGGCAAGTAATGAGGGATAAATTTGAGGATAAAAAAAGAGGGGGTGTCCTAGTTTTCTGTGATGGCTGGGGGCGGTGATCAGATAATCAGGATCCAAGCCTTTTCCTGAGGTGTAATCTAGATGTTTAGACAGGAGTTTTTGATAGACCCAATCGGGTCTGGGTTGATCAATCGCCGAGATAGCTAGCACCTGGAAATCACGAGGGATCCCCTGCAAGCCAATCCGAAGCGAACTGATTTTACCCATTTCTGGATGAGGATTGAGTAGGATCTTTTGACCCAGGCAGTGGGGTTCAAACACAGAAATTTGAGTATGGGATCCCGCAATAACTATGGGCGTGACACCCACATTCAACCATTGCCTTATCTGAAAGGAGAGAAGCGTTTGATGGTCTCCCCACGGCAAAAGAGCTTTGTCAGATCCCATACGAGTTGAGGATCCCGCCGCTAAAATCAGAGCGAAATAGCCAGGATGCTGTTGATTTTTACTCATGGTTTCAGATTCATTTTGCCAACCTCAAATCCTGACATAGAGTGATTATGTTGCCGACGATGGGCGATAATTTCTGCCCCAATACTAATGGCGATTTCTCCGGGAGTCAGGGCACCAATATCCAAACCAATCGGGGCACGAATCTTCTGAAGGATAGTTTCTGAGTAACCCATCTCTCGTAAGTGCTGATAAACCATTTGAATTCGTCGCTGGCTGCCAATCATCCCCAAATAGCTCAAAGGATAATCCAACAAAATAGGCAGAACTTGCACATCAATAGCATAGCCACGAGTTAGCAGTGCCACATAAAGATTAGGGATCCCTGCTAACTCAGGCAACATTTCTGAAATAGATCCCAATAGGGTTGAAAATTCACCGGGAGATTCTGCCCAGGCTAGTTCTTCTCGATCATCATAGATAATTACTCGAAATTCAGCGACTCTAGCCACTTTGGCCAGGGCTAATCCGATATGTCCGGCTCCAACAATCAGCAGAGTAGGAGGTGCAATTAAAACCTCCTGCATATCATGATCAGAAATCTGATGGCAGGGCTTTGAGGAAAATTTTTCTGGAAATTGATGATTATTGGAGTTAGCCAAAAGAGTGAAGTTAGATAACTGAATCTGAGACTGCCAACAAGGTAACCGAGGGTCAAAAAAAGTGGTTAAAATTCCCCAACCTTGTTGTCGCAAATCTTCACCAATAGTCCTGGCCAATTGATAAGCTTTATCCCCTTGCCAAATCGCTAGCCAGACTTTCATCCAGCCCCCGCAAATCCCCTCCTTTTCCCCAGCTTTCGGGATCCCTGTCAGATCAACGGTCACCCACTGCGGCTTGCTGTGATTTCGCAACATTTCTAGGGCGATTTGGATAACTTTATATTCCCCTGCTCCTCCTCCTATGGTACCGAACGTCTGGCTGGAAACAGCCACGATCATGCGTGCCCCTACCTCACGGGGAACGGATCCCTGCGTCTGAACCACAGTCGCTAAAACAACGGATCCCTGAAGCAATTTAGACTGTAAGGCATGAAAGAGATCGATTAGATCCATGCTATGCAATTCATATTTTGAATCAACGACCTAAGATCTTGACAAACACAATGCCGATCAAATAGAGAAAAGTAACTGCTCCTGCCAATAAACTCTGGGTTAACGGATCCGTAGAAGGGGTCAAGATAGCACCAGCCACAACGGATCCCAATACTACAAATCGCCAAGCCTTAAACATTTGTCCAGAAGAAACCAACCCAAAAGCACCTAACATGGCCTGTAGAATGGGCACTTGAAAGGCTAAGCCTGTGCTAAATAGCAATAGCAAAACAAACTCGAAATAGCGATCAATTGACCAGGCTTGATCGACAACTCCCTCTCCATATCGGATAAAGAAATTGAGGGCAGCAGGAATCAATAGATAATAAGCAAAAACCAACCCAGCTAGGAATAAAAAGCTGGATCCAAATACAACAGGCCCTAAAAAACGCCGTTCTTTGACGCTCAAACCTGGCAAGACAAACTTAGCAATTTGATAAAGCAAAAAGGGTGTGGATAAAACTAAACCCGAATAGGCCGCAACCTTCATCGAGACAAAGAAATACTCCCCCGGAGCTAATTGCAGAAAACTTACTCCCGCCGCTGGGATCTCTAATGTCTGGACAATCTTATTAACCACCACAAAGCAGGCCACTATGCAAATGCCCACAGCAATTACACTGGCAAAAAGCCGACTCCGCAGCTCATCCAGGTGCTCCATCAACGACATTTCTACCTCGTCAGGAAACTCAGGATCGATCTCTGGCTTGGCATCGGTGGCAACGGATTGAGAAGCAGTCTCTAACTGGTTTTCCAGGGCAGAGGTCATGTCAGGTCAGTGGGGATGAGAGGTCGTCGTTATTTTAACGTGTGGATCCCCTTCAGCCCAAGTTCTCGCCAGTCCCACAGAAGGGATCCCGACGGTAGTTGCCTGACCGCTTGCCCTTGCGTATCATGACCCTGAACGGCATCCAGTCCACCAACCTAAATTTATGCCTACCTTTTTTGGGAAACTTCTGCGGGTCGCTAGCCCCCCCATCTGGAAACTGTTGCTGGGGATGATGGTGGGGTGGATGGGATCCCCACAGGCTTGGGCGGACGTTTTGGTGAGGGCAGAAATTGCTAGCACCACGGGTTCGGTACGGATTGGTAGTTCCACAGCCGCAGAAATCACCGATACCACGGGCAAGAAATACAGTGATTTGCCCGCCATGAAGGCGATCTGGGCTACTCCTCAGCGTCAAGGCATTGTCTTAAATGGTCTGGTGGCTCCCGTTTTACGCATCAAACCCACGGGAGATGGTCTGGTGGCAGTGAATAATCGCTGGTATGCCGGAGAAGTGATTTTGATGGGGCGAAACCAAATTTTGGCAGTCAACTACGTCAACATTGAGGATTATGTGGCGAGTGTTGTGGAAGCGGAGATGGGATCCTCCTTTTCCCCAGAAGCCCTGAAAGCTCAGGCTATAGCCGCCCGCAGTTATGTTCTTTATCACCGCAACTCCCGCCCTTGGTTTGATGTGCATAGCGATACCCGCTCACAGGTCTATCGAGGGGTGAACCATTCGCCAGCCGTCCTCGCCGCCACCGAAGCCACCAAAGGGATTGTCATGGTCTATGGGGGAGAATTTGTCAACGCTATGTATAGCTCCAGTAGTGGCGGGCAAACTGTGGGGGTACAAGGGATCCCATATTTACGCAGTGTGCCGGATATTACCAATCGCCCCAAATTTGGGCATGGCATTGGCATGAGTCAGTGGGGAGCCGAAGCGCGGGCACGCCAAGATTGGAATTATCGGCAAATTTTGGGCTATTACTATCGCGGGGTTAGCCTGGGGCGCTTGCCTGAGTGATAACCAGCCTCCTCGTGTCCTACAGGATGCCTTTAGGATGGGAGAGATGCTTCACGATTTTGGGTTAAAGTGCTTGATGTCTGTGCCCGTCTTGCCCCTCGAACTTTATCGTTGTCTGCGTTGCCAGCAGGAGGGCTTAGCCGCCACGGCTGACCGCCTCTATTGCCCCCAGTGTGGACAAATCTATCCTCGCCTCAATCCACAGACGGTGGACTTTATTGCTCCCTTCGGGGATCCCTTACCCATGACCCCCGCCCAGGCGATAGCCCATCTGCCGATATTTGCCTGGGGCTACGAACACCTTTGGCGTCCCCGTGCCCTGAGTGTTTTAACCGGGGAACCCTTTGATCAAGAGCGAGAAGCCCTACTCCTCCAGGCATTAGTGGGCGATGCCCAACCCATTCTGGATCTGGCTACGGCTGGAGGATACTGGAGCCGCCTCTTGTTGCGACAACAACCCCACCGTCGGCTGATCGGCCTCGACAATGCCAGTGGGGTTTTAGCGGAAGCCAGTCGGCAAACTCAGCCAGAGTGGGATCACTACACCCTCATCCACGCCCAAGCGGAACGGATCCCGTTAGCCACCGCCAGCCTGGGGGCGGTGATATCGGGGGCTTCCCTCAACGAGTTGCCCCTTCAGCCTTGTCTGGAGGAAATTGCGCGGGTTTTACGTCCGGGGGGGGTTTTGGTATCCATGCACAGTCAACATTTGGCCGAAGGATGGAACCATCTGGTTCAGCAGGCGCTGCAAACCACGGGGTTGCGTTTTTATGGGGAGGACGAACTGCGAACCGCCTTAGCCGCGGTGGGTTTGTCCATGCAACGCTATCTCAGCTATGGGGCGGTCGCTTTTGTGCAGGCCGTGCGTTGATCTTCCTTGATTTTCAAGGATCCTCAGCCGGACGAGCCGCCGGCATGAGGGGATCCTCAACGCTAAACCCTGGGGGAAACTCATTGCGCTCCCGAATATGGTTGAGGACTTCCGGGGCAACCGCAAAGCCCATCCGCTGTACAGCTGCCGCCACAATATCTCCCTTATCGATCAAGCCAGCAATCGCTCCACTGGGGGTTAACACCACCACCTGCGGCAGGGGTTGCGATTGCATCATGCCTATCACCTCCCGAATCGGTGTTTCTTCCGATAGGCCTTTGAGTTGATCCATCGGCAGGAGCAAGGCTGACAAATCCGAGTTTTCCCATAGGCTACGCTCCAGGGTTTGTACCCGCTCCGGCAAAACCATACCCCGATAACGCCCCTCCGATTCGGCAAAATAGACCTCCTTAACCGGCTGGGATCCCTTTCCTTCAGAGCTGGGAACCGCATTCCCCAAAACCAGGTAGCGGTCGATAAATTCCCGCACGCTCATCCGCAAATCCACCACCCGAAAGTTACGGGTCATGACATCTTTGGCCTTCAAACTGTAGAGAGCCTGTTGCAGTTGGCTAGTCTGGGCATAATTGCGGGCATGGTTGAGAATAAATAGCCCGATCAACCCCAACCACAACCCTCCCAGGTTTCCCCGCAGCACCATCAATGCCGCCAAGCCAATCAGCCCATAGCCCACCCACTGTCCACTGCGAGCTGCCCACAGCAAACCCTTGCGCGGATCCCCGGTCAATCCCCATACTAGGGCTTTCAGCATTTGTCCCCCATCCAGGGGAAGTCCCGGCAGGAGGTTAAATAAACCAATCACCAAATTGACGGAGGATAGGCTGATCAGACCATCCCCCAATAAGGAGTCAGGGGTTAATGCGCTACTGACCACGATGATTTGCAGCAGCACAAATAAGCTGAGACTAAAGGCGGGGCCAGCCGCCGCCACCCAAAAAGCCGCCGCCGGGTGGGGAGCTTCTTTCTCGAGGGCAGCCATCCCCCCAAAGATAAACAAGGTAATCGAATTAACGCGAATCCCCTGCCAGCGCGCCACCAAGCTATGGGCAAGTTCGTGGGCTAAGACAGAGCCAAATAACCCTGCCGCCGAAGCCAGAGCTGCTAAACCGATAGCAAGAATGCCTAATTCTGGAAACAGCCCTGATAAGCTCAGGCCATAGGAAATCGTCAATAATAGGGCAATCGGGATCCAGGACGCATCCACATAAAAAGGGATCCCTAACAGGTTACCGACCCGCCATCTACCTTGCATGGTGAACTCCATCCTTTCCTCCAGTTTACCCTGACCGATTCCGAGACGACCGACCTGGACTGGGCAGAAGGGCTAACCAGCCAAGGATCCTGATTTTCCCGATTGCGGGCAAAATTTCCTGAGCAGGTTAGTTACAGACAGTTACACGGGGATGGTAGTCTGAATGCTAAAGGCTTTCTTGGTAGGGGTCTGGCGGCCATCTCCGGCTGTGATCTCAAGGTCAGATCGCAACAGGCTGCCGTCCAGCCATCATGATTGATGACAACCCCTGAGATTGATACCCACCGCAAAGGAGCTACTTGCCAGAATGGTCACTACTACTGCTACCAACATTGGATATTTAACGCAGGTAATCGGGCCTGTGATCGATGCCGAATTTCCCAGTGGCAAACTACCCGAAATCTACAACGCCCTCAAGGTGGAGGCTACCACCGGTAGTGGTATTGAGGTAAAGGTAACCTTTGAGGTGCAACAGTTGTTGGGAGATAACCGCGTGCGAGCAGTGGCGATGTCTTCTACTGATGGCTTGGTGCGTGGTATGGAAGTCGTGGATACCGGCGCGCCGATTCGAGTGCCTGTGGGATCCGCCACGCTAGGACGGATTTTTAACGTGTTGGGGGATCCCGTAGACCAGGGGGATCCGGTGCAAACCCAGGATTATGCTTATATTCACCGCGATGCTCCGGCTTTCACCGATCTGACCACCAAACCGGAAATTTTTGAAACCGGCATCAAAGTGATCGATTTGCTAGCTCCCTTCCGTAAAGGCGGCAAAATCGGTCTGTTTGGCGGCGCGGGTGTGGGCAAAACTGTGCTGATCCAAGAGTTGATCAACAATATTGCCCAAGAACACTCTGGCCTGTCGGTGTTTGCCGGAGTGGGAGAGCGTACCCGTGAGGGCAATGATCTCTATCATGAAATGAAGGAATCGGGGGTGCTGGATAAGCTAGCCCTGGTGTTTGGTCAGATGAACGAACCCCCTGGTGCGCGGATGCGGGTGGGCTTGTCAGCGTTGACGATGGCGGAATATTTCCGCGATACCAATAAACAAGACGTGTTGCTATTTATCGACAACATCTTCCGGTTTGTGCAAGCGGGATCCGAAGTGTCAGCCCTGCTCGGTCGGATGCCTTCGGCGGTGGGATATCAGCCCACGTTGGCCACAGAAATGGGCAACTTGCAGGAGCGGATCACCTCCACCAAATCGGGATCCATTACCTCTGTGCAAGCGGTGTATGTGCCTGCGGACGACTTGACGGATCCGGCTCCGGCGACTACTTTTGCCCACCTTGACTCGACGGTGGTGTTGTCCCGTGGTTTAGCGGCCAAGGGTATTTATCCGGCGGTGGATCCTTTGGATTCTGCCTCCACCATGTTGCAATCTTCTGTTGTGGGAGCCGAGCATTATGACACTGCTCAAGCCGTTAAAGAAACCCTACAACGCTACAAAGAACTGCAAGACATCATTGCTATCTTGGGTCTGGATGAACTCTCTGAAGACGACAAACTGACGGTGGCACGCGCCCGTAAGATCGAGCGTTTCCTGTCACAGCCCTTCTTTGTGGCGGAAGTGTTCACGGGATCCCCTGGCAAGTATGTCAAACTGCCGGACAGCATCAAAGCCTTCCAGCGCATCCTGTCGGGCGAACTGGATAGCCTGCCGGAACAAGCCTTCTATCTGGTGGGTGGCATCGACGAAGCCATCGAAAAAGCCGAGAAAATGAAGGCTAAGTAGAACCGCAAGGGCTGAGCCTCAAGATTCAGTCTGAGTTGCTTTTTGACCGGATCCCCTCTAGCGATAGGGGGGATTTGGGGTCTCTATGTCCCGATAGTGAAAAGCCTGGGATCCCTCACTCCACCGCCGTCAAAGCCATCATCTGCTCTACCAAGAGCAAGAGAGTCTGGGCAATTGAGGGAGGATCGTTGGCATGAAGAGTGGCGTAGGGGCAATCTGCTTGACCTGATTCTTCTAAAAACAGCTTGATATCTTCGGGATCCCAGGCGTCGGGATGATCAACATGGGTGATACCCACAACAAGTGGGATGGTGGCTCGTTCCTGCATGAAGGATTTAATTGCTTTAGCCGCTTGAAACTGTCCTGGCCGATGGGCAGGCAAGAGCAGGATGTACCCGTGGGCACGGCGAATCAGCAGATCCCACATAAAGTTGAAGCGGTCTTGCCCAGGTGTGCCATAGAGATGCAGCCACATGCCATCCCCCAGGGTTAGCCGACCAAAATCCATGGCTACCGTCGTATCGGGTTTCAGATCGGCGGTCTCATCGGTGGCTTTCCGATCCGTATCCACCACTTCAATTTCACTGATCGTGCGGATGAATGTGGATTTGCCAGCCCCAACCGGGCCGGTCACCACCACCCTGAGGATATGCTGCATGACCTATCTGCCTCATCGGTTCTCTCAAGGGCGGCTTATTGCAACACCGAAAATTCCATCACATCGTGGGTTCCACCCCGCAACACCGACTCCGTATGTTTGCCCCGCAGCCGTTTTCCCGTCACCACCTCCAAAACCCCCTGAATCGCTCCTAAAGTAAAGGTGCATTGCCGCGCTGATCCGGGATCCTCTCCCGCGGAGCAGATTGTTTCACGGGTATAGACTTTATAAAGATCACCGGATGTTTCGATTTTATCCACCAGACAGAGGCGGGTTCCCTCTTTGCCTAGGGCATGATTGAGTTTCATCGCAATATCATCGAGAGACAGGCCAGCATCCGCCAATTTCAAAGATTCTGCCAGGTTTTTGCCGCGCAAACGACCCGCTGAAATCAAGGCGATAGCAGTCGCTTTTTCCCCCAAAGCATCTTCCATTCCCGTAATGACGGCTTTGAAACAGACCACACTACTAAAGTCGCCCAATTCTTGTCGCATTGCCATAGCCATAGTGAGTTCCTCCAACCGTGATGGTGATTTGATGGTGACTTAACGGTGATTCAATTGGGAAAAATATCAAGCAAAACAATTCCGAAAACATCCTTAGCGCATAGCAATCGTGACACTTTCCGTCACCCGCTTGATCTCAAGAAATAGCATTCCCTGCTTGACTTCAGCACTAGCTAGTGTCAACAGAACGGCATCAGCTCCACAACTGGTTAAAACCCCATAGCCTTTATCTCCCTGCACAAAGATTCGCTCAATCGTGCCGCGAGCTAGCTCTTTACCAATTCGCTCACCCAAAGACAACATGGCAGCAGACATCGCAGAAGTCCGTTCTTCATCCATGCCAGAAGGCAAGGTGGAAGCCAAGGGCAATCCATCGGGGGTAACAATAACTGCTCCCTGAATATCAGGGGTGCTGGAAACAAAATTTTGCAGAATTGCTTGTAAAGAGGCCAGATTTGCCATGATTAAATCTCCGTAGATAAGAAAGTTATCTGGTCATGCCGAGGGATAAATCCACCTATAATAATCAACCGACAATCACCCAGTGATCACCAATACCCAGCATTTTTGATGTCAGAAATACAGTTAGTTTCAACGCTCGAATCGGATTTTTCTGGTGAAATTCAATTCAAATCATAAAAGAAAATATTCTCGGTTGTCCTTAAATAGATATTAATAATAAAATTAGCGAATCCCCCGTAATACGCTAGCTAACCGACTGAGTAAGGAGGAGCTGATCGGCTCAGGTGACCCCTCTATCCTGCTCTTGACTGGGGAAGTGGGTAAAGGCTGGGCAGGCACAGATGCCTCCTTTGGGGTCAGTTGTGAGCTTGTCGATTTATCGGTATAGAGATCAATCAAACCCACTGTCTTGAGACGGGCTGCTGCCCGCCTCACCTCTAGCAAATCAGCGTGCAGCAGTTGAGCGATGTCATGCAGTTTGCGGTAGGGAGAAACCTGTTCCCAGATACTCCACTCTAGGGTTGAGAGCTTAAACAGGGGCAACTCATGGCTGGTTCGGAAAAACCGATCATCCGGTTGGGGGAGATCCTCCACGGGCTTCTGAGAGGTTTCTAAAAGACGCAGCCCTTCCATGATGGCAGCGGTGGATCCCTTGCTCAGTCCGGTCATTTCGCCATAGGGCATAGGGGCATTGGCCGTAAAGCTAAACTGTCCGCCCTCCAGGGAGAATAGAGAGTATAGCCCCATGCGTAGTTGCTGACGGAATAATTTGGCTAGGGCAGGTGGAGCAATCAAGTCTTGTCTCTGAAGGCAAATCCCCAGAGGCTCGTTGAGGGGGCAAAGGGAGGCTAGCTTGGCGACAACCCGATCACTACTAAACCCTGAGTTGGCTAACAACTGCTCCAGATGATGTTCTTTTTCGGGGGGAACAGCCGCGATGATCCGACCTTGATAAAACCAAATGCGATAGATGCCGTTAGGCGCCCACACGGATAGCTGCCCCGTCTTGCTGCCTCGCTCGATCAATTGGAGTAGGTCAGGCAGTGAAAATTCTTGCAGATCGCCAACCATTGCCATAAAAATGATTCAGCTTTAAGCTATGTTTGCTTGCTAGTTGTCTACATTTTTGAATTGATTGAGGATTGTAACAACCGTGCAAACACGGGATCCCACATCATATTTTCCTAATTTTTTTACTGCCAGCAGTCCAACGATTCAGTCTAAATCTAGTAGCTTACGCTACTTTTTGTTCTTTGATAGGCCTGATCGGATTTTTGTTTGACAGGCTTTTTTCTTTGCTCATTGGGCGAAGCTAACAATTTGGAATGGTATATTCAAGCCAGTAATGACTGTGGGTAGAAACCAGGGGAGGGAAAGTATTTTCTCAGTCAATTTTAATATTGGTTTCACCTGCGTTTTGGCTAGCTTTTCTAAATCTCAGTGTTCAAATCTACGGTCTCCAGATCAGCCAAGGAGGGCTGACTGTTCATCCAATTTCTGATCTTTTGCTGCCACTCGTAGCGGTGATTGACCAGATACACACTCACCAGGGTGATTGCTACCCCCAACCACTGCACAGGGGTTAACGACTCGCCCAAGAATAGGTTGCCAAATAAGAGAGCAAAAACGGGGGTCAAAAAAGTGAGGGAACTAAAGGCGGTCAGGTTTTCTTGGGAGGCAAAGTAGAAAAATAAGCCGTAGGCAAGGGCGCTACCCAGCACGGCCACATAGACAATCCCCAACCAGTGGGGGAGGGAGAGGTGATCCCATTGATGGCTCTCGGTTGTAGCAGAGATGAGCAAAAGGGGCAGGCTGCCGATCACCATGTGCCAGCCCGTCGCCAAAACGGGATCCGCCACCTGAGCAATCCTGGGCATCATGACGGTGCCAATTGCCATGGATAGGGAAGCCAAGAGCATCCAGCCTTCCCCCGCTGATAAAGCCAGGGATCCCGTACCCCATTGTGGGGCGAGTCCGATCAACCCAATGCCCAGCGCCCCTACCAGCAGCCCAAACCAACCGAATCCCCCCATCCGTTCTTGGTAAAACCAGCTAGCCATCAAGGCTACTGCCAGAGGTTGGGAGTCAATCAGTACGGATCCCAATCCCGCCCCTGTCTCCTCTAAGCCCCGTGCCAAAAAACCTTGAAAACAAGCCCCATCCACCAACGCAAACAGAACAATCCACAGCCAACTGCGCCATCCGCTAGGCTGCCACGGTTGGGTGGGATCCGAAGGTTGCCCCAGATAGCGAACCGTTAACACCAATAGTCCAGCCGGCAGTAGGCGCATCACTCCTAAAAATAAGGGGGTGGTTTCTGCCATCGCATCTCGCATCACGACCATCGCGGATCCCCACAATAGAAAAGGCAGGATCATGAGCAGGCGTTGCCAGCCGGATTGCGAGAAACTAGGGGAGAAGCGAAAAGAAGCAGTCATCGAGGATCCCAGGTGGAAGGAAAGCAAATGGGCATTAAGTTTAACCACATGTTAAGCATTTTTTGACAACGGACAACTTGCTTAACAACTCTTAATAATCTTAACGGATGGCAACAGACTTTGGCACCACAGGGCTTTCTGAATTTGTATAAACCCGCGGGACTGACCTCCCACGACTGCGTGGCGATCGTGCGGAAGGTCTTGCACACTCGCAAAGTTGGTCACGCCGGAACTCTTGATCCAGCGGCTATGGGGGTTTTGCCAATTGCAGTGGGGCGGGCAACCCGTTTCTTATCCTTTCTGGAGGGGAGCAAGGGTTATCGTGCCACCTTTATCTTGGGGAAAAGTAGCAGTACCGATGACTTAGAGGGAGAGATTGGGGTGAGGGATCCCTGTCCTCATCTGACGCAGGCGCAGGTGGAAGCTGCCCTTGCCTCCTTTGTCGGCACTATTCAGCAGATGCCTCCTCTTTACAGTGCGGTACGGCAACAGGGGCAGCATCTCTATGAATTGGCGAGACAGGGATCTCGCTTGCCGGACTTGACGGTTGCCCCACGCCGGGTGACGATTGAGCGATTGCAGGTAGTGGGATGGCGGCAGGGAGACTATCCAGAGGTGGATCTGGAGATTGCCTGCGGCACGGGTACTTATATTCGGGCGATTGCCCGCGATCTGGGAGAAATGCTGGGGAGTGGGGGATTGATGAGCCAGTTAATTCGTTGCCAAAGTGGAGCCTTTTGCTTGACAGACAGCGTTCCACTGGCAAGCTGGCGGGAGGATCCTCAACCCGCTGCCGCCCTGCTGCCGATTGCCGATGCTTTTCCCCATTTGGGAGTGGTTAAGTTAGCTGAAGATCTGGCGGTGCGCTGGTGCTATGGGCAAGGGATCCCTTGGTGGGATGAATCGGCAAGCGGTTTCGTGCGGGTGCTCGCCGCTACCTCCGGCATATTTTTGGGTTTGGGACAGATCAGTGAGCAGCGATTGCTCCCTGTGCGTGTTTTAGAAAACCTGGGTGGACACTAAATGGTCTCTAACCACGGCATCGCCCGTCTGCAAACTCTTTGGCAGAACGGATCCACGGTGATTAGTCAGCAATACTCCCAAGCCCCTTTGCAATGGTTAGGCCCATTGGAGCGACGAGCCCTCTGTCCGGTCGTTTACCTGCGCAATCCCAACGGTGGACTCTTAGCCGGGGATACCCATGAGATACAGGTAGATCTAGCCGCCCACACCCAACTGGAACTGCGTACCCAAAGTGCCACCCGCCTCCACCCTGGCCGTTGCCGACAAACCCTGAGGCTCAATTTGCAGCCCCATAGCCAGTTGGTCTATCTTCCCCATCCCCTCATCCCCGGAGCCGCCAGTCACTTTCAGCAGATGACTACCATCCAGATGGATCCCTCCGCTCGCCTTGCCTATGGCGAGATCTGGACCGCCGGACGAATCGGCATGGGCGAGTGTTGGCAGTTTCAACGGCTGCACAGTCAGATGGCGGTGCGGCTGCCGTCGGGAGCACCCTGGTTGTGGGAAGCACTGGATCTGGGATCCGTGGACGATAGCCAGTCCAAACGGGATGTGGCAACCCTAGCCACAGCTCCTTCGGTGCTGGGATCCTATCTTTGCTGGGGATCCCTCTATCTGTTGGGAAATTGGCCGTCGGTTGCCTGGCCTTGTTCTGCCACTCAATGGAGCGTCACCTCTCCCCAGCCCCATTATCCAGGCCAAGTATTGCGACAGGTGGCCGATCGAGCCGAAAGAATTTGGCAGGATTTTCAGAGTCATCTGCAAGCCCTAACCAAGGGATCCCGCTACCCCGCAACAGGCAGTTCAACAATCCCCCCCACGGACTGACCACAGACCTATGACCTGAGAGTGTTCCACCCACTGATTTCAATCGACTTCTTTCAAAGGGAACGCGGTATTGAACGGATTGGGTACGGAGGGAATGGGGGCAATTTCAAAAAAATAAGCTTTGATTTCGGGGCCAAAATAAATCACATCCCCACTTTTGAGATAGTGGGTGGCGATGCGAGTGCCATTGACAAACACGCCATTGGTGCTGGACTGCCCCTTGCGATTACCATCAATTAAACAATAGGTAAAGCCCGACCGACTCAATTTGTTGGGAACCCGCACCAAATAAGCGTGACGACGGGAAACATAACGGTTGACCACTCGGATGGCATTGGTTTGATCCCGGCCCACGGCATAGGCATCCCCCCGCAACACATAACTACAGGGTTTAGCCGGATGATAGATCGACAGCGAAAACTCTGGATACGTAACGGGCTGTTTCGGCAGATCATCATCAAATAAGCCGTCTGTCATGGAAGGGGCTATGCCTGTTGACATGGCAACACTCATGGGAACCTTATTATTACTTACTCTCTTTCTTCTAAGGATACAACCCCAACCGCTTGAGGCTAAATCCCTGGAGAAAGGGATCCCACGCATTATGAAAACTCCCCACTGAGTTAGGCTTTGTCTATAGAATCCTAGTGAGTTGTTGGTGTAAGGATCCCCATGAGCATCCCGTCTGCTTTTGCCCGTCGGCTGGATATTGCCAGCGAAGCTGCTCAGGCGGCGGGTGCTCTCCTGCGCGACTATGCCCGTCACCCCCTCAATGTGGAAGAAAAACGTCCAGGAGATCTCGTCACCGTTGCCGATCATGCCTCCGAGAAATTGATTATGGAGCGGCTCACCCGCCATTTCCCAGAGGATGCTATTCTCACCGAAGAATCGGGTCAACAGGGATCCTTAGAGAGTGAGGATTGCTGGGTGATCGATCCTTTGGATGGCACCACCAATTTTGCCCACGGCTATCCCTTTGCCGCCGTATCGATTGGTTGGCTACACCAAGGGCAACCCTATCTGGGGGTGATTTACGATGTCTTTCATGATCAGATCTTTCGAGCCTGTCAGGGAGGAGGAGCCAGCCGCAACTACCAGCCCATTCACGTCTCTACCACCTCCCAACTGAGCCGTAGTCTCTTGGTGACGGGCTTTGCCTATGATCGGCGGGAAACCCCTGATAACAATTACGCTGAATTCTGCCACTTTACCCACCTCACTCAAGGGGTACGGCGAGCCGGATCCGCCGCCCTCGATCTCGCCATGGTGGCTAGCGGACAACTGGATGGCTATTGGGAACGAGGACTCTCCGCCTGGGATATTACCGCCGGTATTGTCTTGGTGCGAGAAGCAGGAGGTTCCGTCACTGCCTACGACGGTAGCCCTGTCAATGTCTTTAGCGGACGCCTCTTAGCTAGCAACGGCTTCCTCCACCCCCAGATGCAAGCCGAGCTAGCCAAAGTCACCCCACTGGCAGAGGTGTTTCCCCTAGGACGAGAAGCTGCTTCCCCTTCCTTCGCCCCTGAGGAGGCTCAGTCGTGATCCATTTTCAGCCTTCCCGGAGGATCCCTAAGCGCTCTATAGCCTCCTCGATCTCATCCTCCATCTGTAGCGGAGCCATCGCTATCCTGGGTGGACTATGGCTGCTTTCTCCGCTTGCTTTTGCCCAACCCAGTCCTTCTCCCACGTCACTATTTCCAACTAGCCCCGATCGGCATTGGCAGTCCATTCAACAATCGGGAACACTGCGGGTAGGGTTGGATCCCAGTTTAGGAGCCACCTACCTCTATGCGGATCCGGCGAACAACACCTATCGAGGATTTGAATGGGATATTCTGAAGGCAATGGTGGAGCCTTTAGGGCTTAAACTTCAAACGGTTTACATCCCTTGGAGCCAACAACTACAAGCCCTCACCGATGGAGAGGTAGATTTGGTGATGGGAGCCAGAGAAGCAACGGGTCTCGATCCGGAACGATTTCTGGCATCGCAGCCCTACTACCGCAGTCCCCAACGGCTGGTGATAGCCGCCAATAACCCAGAGTCTATTGAAGATCTATCAAATTTGTTCGGCAAAAAAGTGGGAATTGTAGTCGATAGCACAGGAGCCGCTTTACTGGAGACGTACAACCAAAGTCGGGGAAATGCGATTAGACTATTTGCTACTAGCAATCCCGAACGGTTGTTTGCCCAGCTTGAGGCGGGTCAGTTGGATGCTGTCCTGATTGATCAACCGGTAGCTGTGGCGGCCATTCAAAAGGCAACTCCTACCCTCAAAATGGTGGGATCCCCTCTCTTTCCCACCCCCTTGGTCGTGGTAATGGCTGCTAATCATGGTTCGCTCAAACAGGCTCTCGATCAATCCCTGACCACGCTCACAAACGATGGCACCTTAAAAGCAATTTTGGAGGAATGGCAGCTATGGGATCCAGTGGCGATGCCCCTCGCATCGAGCGAGGACTAGCTCAATACGAGCCTGACTACTATGCGATTTTGGGCGTGCCGGTCAATGTTGAGTCCAAAGATCTGCGTAAGCGATCCAAACAGGTGGCGATGGCGCTCCACCCCGATCGCTTTGTCAGCCAGCCACAACTGAAATCTCAGGCGGAATGGCTTTTTTCTAAGCTTTTTAGTAAAGCCAATGAACTGATGAAAAGCGATACGGAGCGAGCAGAGTATGATACGCTACTTCAACTACGCATCCGTCGTTTAACCAGCGGTGGAACAGGTGACCTCTGGCCCAGCACGCCCGTGGTCAAGCTCCTCCGCAACGCCCGCAATTGGGAGGCTGAATATGTTAAGCAGGTTGGTAAAATTGCTGAAACCCAATATCAGTCTCTCGATCAGGTGCTAGAGCGGACTGCCGAACTGAGCGAACTGAACCTAACCTACCTCCTATTAAAAGCGGGTTATGCCGGTAGTGTCCCTAGTGCCACCACCTCTGGATTTAGTGCGGCACGGATCCCGGTTACGCCCGTACCGGTTGCCCCCAGCCCCATCGACACCCCCACCAGTCCTCCCAAGTCAAACGCCAGCGAGGTTCGCTACGTGCAGGCTTTAGACATGATTGAACGTCAACAATACAAGGAGGCTATCCAATATCTGGGCATTGCCATTCAATCAGAACCCAAAAATGCCCGCTACTATGTGCGACGGGGAGTTGCCTATCAACGTATGGGTAATCGCGGCATGGCTAGAGCCGATTACCTGCAAGCGCTTCGTTTGGATCCCGATAACATGGAAGCCAAGCAAGGGGTCAAAGAAACCACGGATGTGACCACAGGCAACCATGCCGCTGGGGGCAAAGCAACCTCCCAACCTCAAAAGATTAGTCCTAAAGATAAACCTAATGATGGAGGCGGTTTCTTGGGCAAGATTTTTGGAGGGAAAAAAAGCTAATTTCTGTTGAGATCTTCTTGAGACTCTCTAGAATCTCTTGCGTGAAGTGAGTGTCATTAAAAATGCTTGATTCAAGATTAAAAGAGACAAAATTCACTTAGATGTCTGAGCATACCGGATTCAGCTATCAATCCATCGAAACATCCTATGCAGAAACCGTTGATCTGCGACCAATGAATGCCTATTATGAACGTCCAGCTATGCTTTCATTACTCCCTGATCTTCTAAATAAAAAGGTGCTAGATGTTGGTTGTGGAACTGGCTGGTATAGTGAGCAGCTTGTTGGGCGGGGGGCGCAAGTCACCGCTTTTGATCTGAATCAAGAATTTGTTAGACAAACTGAGCAACGACTGAATCAGAAAGCAATCATCCTTCAAGCAGATTTGTCCTGCCCCCTAACATTTGCTAGAGATAGACAGTTTGACCTAGTTATTTGTCCTCTGGTTATGCACTACTTAAAATCTTGGCAGCCTGTGTTTGATGAGTTCTTTCGGATTTTGAAGCCTGGGGGAATCCTTTTATTTTCCACCCACCATCCTTTTTCCGATTGGAAAGAATTTCAGAAAGAGGACTATTTCGCCCTAGATCTACTGGAAGATGAATGGGATATTGGCAATGTTCAATTTTACCGTCGCCCACTCAGTCTGATGACGTCAGATCTATACGAATCGGGATTTTGTATTGAACGGATTGTGGAGCCTCAACCCACAGAATCCTTCCGTCAGGCACGGCCTGAATGGTATGAGCGATTGATGAAGTCTCCCTGGTTTTTGATCATTCGCGCCCACAAGCTTGCCGCTGTCTAGTGAAGCCATTATCCCCATTTCCCTATCTAGCCCAGAATCTTTGCTCCCCTATTCCTATGTCAGGCCAACCCACCTACCATGCCACGGGCATCAATCTGAAAACCATGCCGTTGGGGGAGTCGGATCGGTTAGTGACCATTTTGACAAAAGAGGAGGGATTGATCCGTGCCGTCGCTAAGGGATCCCGTAAGCAGCCCTCCAAGTTGGGGGGGCGGATGGAACCCTTTGTGGTCAACGAGCTAGTGCTGTTGCGGGGTAAGGGATCCCCTGGCGATCCACAAGGAGGTTTGCAACGGATCACCCAGGCGGAAACCCTGCGGAGCTTTCCTCGGCTGGGGCGGAGTCTGGCTCAGTTAACCGCTGCTCAATATCTGGCTGAGGTGGCCTTGACGCAAGCCCTCTCTGGCCATTCCCAAGAAGAATTGTTTGTCCTGCTGCTGGAACACCTGCAACGGTTAGAAGCCGCTTCCGCCCCAGAGGTCTTGCCCCTATTGAGTCATGCCCTCTTTCACCTTCTAGCGTTAGCCGGGGTTGCCCCTCAAGTGCAGCATTGCCATTTTTGCCAAAAACAGCTCTGTCTTTCGCGGCTAGCTCCCCTGGATGTGCATTTTAGCTTGAGTGTTGGAGGGGTGATTTGTGATGCCTGCGCCATTGCCCATCGTCCTCAGCCCCTGTCTCTGCTTTCGCCAATGGTGTTGAGCCTCTTGCAACAGCTTTCCCAAGCCAGCCTCGATTGGGGATCCCTGTCGGCTAGCGATACTGGGTGGCTAGGAGCCGAGTCATTGCTGCGGCGAGCCATTGAGTATCACACGGAGCGACCTGTACGTTCTGCCACCCTGATCGACCATTGCTGGCCTCCATGACCTCTAACCCCCATAACATCGATAGGTGATGGATGCAGCATTTTATTATCCAGAACAACCCTTGCCAGAACCATCACCATAGTTAGGCTAAGGCCGAATTTCACAGAATCTTTTGTCAGGGATCCTTTGCAGAGACATTAAAGCATAACTGCACAAAACCTCATCTTTCCCTACTCATTTTTGCAGGTTGCTCTCAGGCAAATTTCTCTATTCTAAAAGAAGAGATTCCCTGTTAGTGCTGCTGTCATGACCCAAGCCCATCTCCCCTACTCCAGCCTTGCCACCCCCTTCTCCCCCGCCTCTCCCCACCAACCTACCCACAGGGACTGGCGGGATCCCTTGTCTCGCCGCTTCCCCCTACTGTTGATTGGGGTGCCTCTACTCATTAACCTGCTGGTGATTGCCGCCGTGACTCCCCCCGATGTCCTGCAACCCTCTCCCGCAACCCTATCTATCTCCCAGCCCTAGCTCCTGCCGACAAGCTAGTCAGGAGATACCCAGCAGGGGTGTTCTTACGACAGCTTCTTAAGAAAAAGTTAAATATCTTCTTAAAATCATCCTGATTAACCGTGTTTTTCTCACTTTCTCCTGTCGGAAGTGGGGGAGAGAGGTGCTAAATTTAATAGAGTAAAGGTTTGTTCTTGACTAATGTGTTTTAACCTATCTTTTCATCAAGTTGACCTGACTGAAATCGGCTGCTCGCCTCATCCAGCCCCATCCGCTAGGTTGATTCGTTGAAGAGGTTTGGATATTGATTAAGAACTATGGACTAAATAAGTAGGTAGAGAAAAATACTTACTCTTTATAGGCAAAATCAGCTTTTTAGCTTTGGATGAGGAACCCCTAGCATTTTGCGCTGCCAGCAGCAGGAGAAACCAGCTTGGACGTACAACGGAAAGAAAGGATCCTGGTTGTGGATGACGAAGCCAGCATCCGCCGGATTTTAGAAACCCGCCTTTCGATGATTGGCTACGATGTGGTCACCGCCTCTGATGGGGAAGAAGCCCTCGATGTTTTTCATAAGCAGGATCCCGACCTCGTCGTATTAGATGTGATGATGCCCAAGTTGGATGGCTATGGCGTCTGTCAGGAGCTACGCAAAGAGTCTGATATTCCCATCATCATGCTGACCGCCCTCGGTGATGTCGCAGATCGGATCACGGGGCTGGAATTGGGGGCGGATGATTATGTGGTCAAGCCCTTTTCCCCCAAAGAGCTAGAAGCCCGCATTCGCTCGGTGCTGCGACGGGTTACCAAAGGTAGCCACGAAGGGATCCCTAGCTCTGGGGTGATTCAGGTCAGCGATATTCGCATCGATACCAATAAGCGCCAGGTCTATAAGCGAGACGACCGGATCCGCCTGACGGGTATGGAGTTTAGTCTGTTAGAGTTGCTGGTCAGTCGCTCTGGCGAAGCTTTTTCTCGCTCTGAAATTTTGCAAGAAGTCTGGGGCTATACCCCTGAGCGGCATGTGGATACCCGCGTTGTGGATGTGCATATTTCCCGCCTGCGCGCCAAGCTAGAAGACGATCCCAGCAATCCTGAGCTGATTTTGACTGCCAGGGGCACAGGCTATCTCTTTCAACGGATTATTCAAGACGAAGAGTAGGCTTGCCCCATTCTGAAGGAGCTAAGCGGCTTCCAGAGGAGCCATAGTCAGTCCCTCCTGATCCAGTTGCAGATGATAGAGTTCTGCCTGCTCTTGGGGGCCAACCCAAACAATCGCTTGTCCTTCCGAATCCACCTGGATCGTGAGTTGGCGAGCTAAGGGTTCGGTCATGCCTGGAATATATTTGAGCAGGCAGGCGGTGACGTGTTGAAAGGTGTTGAAATCATCATCCAACACAATCACTTTGTAGTTAGGGTAGATCTTCCGCACCAAAGTTGTGGAGCGGGAGGGAGACTGGCGGGGCTGAGCAGGAGCTTCGGTAGTCATCGATCCTGATGGCAGATCACCACTACAAAAGAATTGACCAAACAATTTTGATACTCCACTGCCGTGAAGGGGCAGGAGGGGATATCCCTATGTTTTGGATACCACAAAACCAAGGGCAGCTAGCATAGTTTTACCAGGGATCCTTAACTATTGCCAAAGATTCTTGTCCTGGATGGTTTTCTATTCTAGCCGTTGCTTTCACCTATGAACTCTAGCCATCTTGTTGTCTTTGCTCGCCAGATTCGTCAGATGGCTCTGGGGCTGGGTTTTCACAAGGTAGGCATTGCTAATTTGGCTCACCCCCCCGATTTATCTGGTCTCAACCAGTGGTTAGCCCAAGGATATCAAGCGGATATGACCTGGATGGAGAATCCTAAGCGAGGGGATCCTGAACAAGTGTTAGCAGGGGCACAGTCACTGATCTGTCTGGCGATGAATTATTACCAGCCGATTCCTCATGTTGAGCAAAAGGGGATCGGCAAAATTTCCCGCTATGCTTGGGGAC
This sequence comes from Cyanobacteriota bacterium, assembly GCA_033764955.1. Lineage (GTDB taxonomy): Bacteria > Cyanobacteriota > Cyanobacteriia > Thermostichales > Thermostichaceae > JANRIL01. The sequence continues at coordinate 23,336 of JANRIL010000011.1, forward strand.
GTGACTATCACCGCATTTTAGGCAAACGGCTGAAGTCTCTGTGTCTATGGATCGATGAACAGTGCCTGAAAAACGAGATTCTTAATAGCCAAACTCGTTGGTATGTGGATACTGGCCCGATAGCCGAAAAGCCCTGGGCGATGCAGGCGGGCTTAGGCTGGATTGGCAAAAATGGGCTGTTGCTTACCCGTGAATATGGATCCTGGATTTTTTTGGGGGTGATTTTAACAACCCTCGATCTGCCTGCTGACTTCCCCCATACCTCCCACTGCGGCACCTGCACCCGATGTATGGTGGCCTGTCCTACCGGGGCGATTGTCAGGCCGCAGGTGGTGGATGCCAATCGTTGTTTGGCCTATCACACCCTAGAAAGCCATGCCGAAGCGTTTCCCAGTTTTATTCAGAAACACTTACAGGGTTGGGTGGCCGGATGCGATATTTGTCAGGATGTTTGCCCTTGGAATCAACGCTTTGCTCAGCCTAGTGATATCCCCGATTTTCAGCCCTATCCCTGGAATATCGCCCCTTCTTTGCCGAGATTGGCGACCCTCAAGACAGAGGAATTTGATCACCAGTTTCCGGCATCAGCTTTGCGTCGTCTCAAGGTGAAGCGGATGCGCCGGAATGCCCAAGCGGCTCTCCAATCTGAAGGCTAGAGACTGGCTGGGCAGAGCCGCTCAAGCAGTTTTACCAAATATTGCAATTCCTCTAACCCTGTCATAGATCCACCATACTTTAATCAACACCACTACTAGATAGCACCACCCTGAGGGTTTAATCATGACCCAGTTTTTCCGGCCTTTATCCTCTCTGTTGATACTTGGATCCCTGCTAAGCGGGATCCCTGCTTTTGCCACTCCTCAATCCACAGCTAGCGATCGACTGGGACAGGCTCCCGTAGAGATAGTAGCCCAGAGTTTAGCTAAAGTTCGAATTGGTTCTCTAGAAACCTATGAATATGAAACCGGGTTGTTTTCGCTGGGAGTTCCCCAAAATTGGGAGGTAGAAGAGGTTTCTGACTCAGATATTGTGCGGGTGCTATTTACGGATCCTTTGGGCAATGCTTTTGTAGTGGTGGCTGTGTTAGCGGCTGAAGAAAAGCTCTCCAGCAATGCTTTGGGATCCTTGCTCCAAAGTGATGTGGAATTAACTTTTGGGGAAGAACCGGATTTTGATATGGATAAAGATCCGACTCCTCAGGATGACGGCAGTGTTGGTGTTACGTTCACTTTTACCAGCCAAGTGGAGAATCTGGAAGTAACCTTACTGGGCAATGCTTTCATTCAGCAGGATGATGATTATTTGTCCTTGATGTATGTGATTGTGCCCCAAGAGCAATTTGATGACCTACAAGCTGATATCGATCAAATCATTAATAGCTATTCAATTGATACATCGGTTTCCCTTCCGTAAGGATCCCTAAGCTAGGGAAATTAGGGATCCTCCATCGGTTTCTCAGGAGTGGCTATCGAGGTAGGATCGGCTGGCTTCAGATCTGGGACTGGGTCATAGCCGCCCGGGCGAAAGGGATGACAGCGACAGATGCGTTGCAAGCCTAGCCAGGATCCCCGCACCACCCCAAACCGTTGAACCGCTTCTAGGGTGTATTGAGAACAACTGGGGTAGTAGCGACAGGAACGGGGCAAGACAGGGGAAATTCCCAGTTGATAACCACGAATGAGCCAGGTGGCAACGGTTTTGGCGGGTTGGCTGGGCATGAGCTAGGTAGATTCTCCCGAATAAAGGCAGCAAAACAGAGGCAGAATTGTAAAGAAATGCAAAGAACTGCTAGGCTGACAGAGGCAACCCTATTCTGTGGTCGGATTGAGTCGGCTATGAGTCCTGAACCCTTTGTGAATCCTCCTCTCTATTCTGTTGTAGCGGTCACCAATGCCTTCGCGGTTATGTTTGGCATTATTTTCAAAGACATGTTGGAGTATCGGGTTGCCCTCTGGCAAGCAAATCGAGACCAACAAGCCCAGATTGAATATGTGCGTCCGGGCTTAGTGATCAGCTATCTTCTCACCTGTCTGTGGGTGGGGTTGTTTTTGGCGGCTTGCTTTCTGGTGATTGGCTTCACGCCTCTCCTGTCGGGGATCACCGCTGCCATCATGGTGGTGCTGACGGGCGGGTTGATTTGGTGGCAGTTGGGATCCCTTTTGCAGCTATTGGCTGTGGGAGGATCGGAGGCGATTGATATTGATTCCTATGGAGTCGGGGGGCTTTTGGATCGACAACCCAAGGAATAGGGAAAAGTTTCCGGTGACGAGCAGTACCCCTGTCGCTTTGGGGAGAGCGGAATACAATAAACAAGACAATCCTGCTATGTGTGGAGGATTTTATGAGCCTTAGTCCTCTCTCTCCTGTCGAAATCAATCGGGATCCCGTGAGTGAAACTCGCCCTTGGGGATCTTTTACTGTTTTGGAGGAGGGTACAGACTACAAAATTAAGCGGATTGAGGTGCTGCCACAGCACCGCCTCAGCCTCCAAATGCACTACCATCGCAGTGAACACTGGATCGTGGTATCGGGTACGGCCAAAGTGACCTGTGGCAGCGAAGAAAAAGTTATTACTACTAACCAATCCACCTATGTTCCTCCTTGCACCAAACATCGCCTCGAAAATCCGGGGGTGATTCCGTTGGTAATTATTGAAGTGCAAAATGGACAGTATTTGGGAGAGGACGATATTGTTCGGTTTAGTGATGATTATGCCCGCGCTCCCAACGTTTAGTGGCTTGTAGATTGTTGGCTTATCTAGGCTAAGGCAGGTTGATCGATGGGTATAGTCAGCTAATCCATTTTTTGACTGAATATTAAAGCTTCAAAAGCCCCTGCCAAAGCCAAAAACTAACCATTCCCAATCCAATAGTCAAAATCAGGTTTTGGGTTTTCCAGGCCACAAGACTTGCCACCAATGTGCCCATCAATCGCCCTTGGCTGCTGGCTAAATCAATCGAAAAATGGGATCCCTCCTGTCGGATCAAAACCATCGGCACGATGATGGCAATCAAAATAGCGGGAGGAACATAGTTGAGAGCTTTTAATAAAAATTGAGGCAGCTCAAGGCGGTGGCTCAACAATAAAGGTATGGTTCGGATCCCAAAGGTAATCAGAGCCATCCCCAACACCAGGAAAATATCCCGCCAGACTAAACTAGGCATCAATCGAAGTTCCTTTTTTGATGGATAGACGGGATCCCCAATAATCTGTAATTAGACCAGCCAAAATACCTGTTAAAGCCGCCACAATTAATCCCAATTGGTGAGGGATCCCGTTGGCCAAAAAAGCAACTATCCCCGCCACCAAAACGGTTGTCCCCATTGACCACGATTGTAGATAGGGCATAATCATTCCGATAAACGTTACCACAACGGCAAATTCAAGTCCCCAATCGGTGAGAGCAGGGATCCCATTTCCCACCGTCAATCCCACCCAAGTAGAGAGTTGCCAACTGACATAAAGGGAGAGGGAAGCCCCTAAATGGTACCAAGCTTTATGAGGAGAATGATCGGGTTGTTGATAGCGTTGAATAGCGACCACAAAAGTTTCATCGGTTAACCAAAATCCTAGGACAGACTTCCACCCTTGATTCAAGGATTTAACATGGGGCAACAAACTCACCGAATAGAGCAAATGTCGTAAATTAACTATGCCAGTAGTCAAAAAAAGGATCCCTAAGCTCGCCCCATTATTGAGCAATCCTAAAGCAATAAATTGAGCTGACCCTGCAAAAACAAGAGCCGACATCCCCAGTGCCCCCAACAGGGATAAATCAGCATCAGCCGCCAGGGTGCCAAAAATAATGCCAAAAGGAGTTGCTCCAATCACCATCGGGATCTCAGCGCGTGCCCCTCGCCAAAACTCTTGTTGGGGGGATGAGAGAGAAGAATTAGCAACCTTCATGAACGGGTTTCATCTTCAGATTGTGGGAAGGAACAAAGCAAGCGCGTCAACAATGTGTGGCTAAGCCAGAGGGCACGCGGCACATGAAAACACCCTTTATAGGGTCCCCCCTTGAAACGTTGAGATACTCGTCCCTCTCGATCCAAATAGCCAAACCATTCGCCATAGTCAGGATCAGGAAAATGGGAGAATGTATAGTCAGCAATCGTTTCAAAGCGAGCTAACCAAGCCATGTCTTTTGTCACCGCACCAGCCCACAATGTGGCAATCATCGCCTCACAGTGCGGCCACCATAATTTAAGATTCCACTCTAGTTGAATGGGAGAATATCCCTCTCGATCCAAGAAATAGAATAAGCCGCCATAGTCGGGATCCCAGCCAATATTCAGTGACCACTCAATCATTTGAATTGCTGTTTTCATGAGATTTTCATGCTTGTTTCTCTCAGCATAAGCTAATAAAAACCAGCCTGCTTCAATGGCATGACCAGGATTCACCAATCGCCCCTCAGGGCCATCCATTAACTCTCCTGCAACGCCTACTGTTTCTAAGACTAGGTTGAGATCTGATCTGACATGACGGAGGATTTTTTCAACACAGTCACTAGCCTTGACTTTCCATCCTTCCTCAATTACTTTTGATTCCTCAATTTCTAGGCGGATGCACACAAATTGCGAAAATGTTTCCGATAATTCCTCAAGCACATTTAACAAAATCATGGGGATCGCCAGTTGGGAAACCGCCACTGATCCAGACCAGCAAGGATGCCCCAACAAACTTAAGTCCTCTGACCAGATCCAGACTGCTCTAAACACCGCTTGAGTTTCTGCCCATAATTCCCCAAGAAGTACAGGGTCAGTTGTGGCACGACAAACCTCCGATAAAGCCATGATATAGAAGCATTCGGAGAAGATCTTGCGCTGCAAATAGACCGGATCCCCGTGGCGAGTTAGACAAAAATAGACGCGATGATCTGAACGATGGGCATAACGACGCAAAAAGGTCAGTCCCCACTGGGCAACTGCTAGCCAGGTGTCAGGTGTCGCCGGATGTTGGGCGGGAGAATTATCCACTAGAGATTCTCGCCTATTCCCCGATAAATCAAAGCCTTGGTTGTGAAATTTGGCGGTCATCCAAACCTGACGGGCTTGTAGCCAGACATGCTTTTGCGTGTCATAGACCCGACCATCCCGATCCAGATTGTTAAAATAGCCGCCTTCTTCTCGATCCAGCGAATGGTTCAACCAAAAGGGCATCACCTGTCTCCACAGCTCTTGGTGCAGGCGGGTTTGCCACTGCTGGAAGGTGGCGGATAAAGCGGGTGAAATAGAGGGTAACATGGCTCAGGCCGGCTCCGATTGTTTGAGTCGGTAGCCCACACTATGGATTGTTTCAATGCAGTCTTCTGACGCACCCGCTGACCGTAACTTTTGCCGCAGGGCTTTGATATGGGCTTTAATCGAGTCTTCAGCGGGGGTATCTTCTAGGTTCCAAAGATGATCGATGATAGCGCGGCGACTCAAGACACGGCGACCACTGCGCAGAAACAACTCTAAGAGAGCAAACTCCTTCGGCGTGAGATGAAGGGGAAATTCTGCATAGGTGACCTCATAGGTGAGGGGGTTGAGGTGTAGGGATCCCCAATGCAAATCGCTGCTCAGGAGGGTGGTACGGCGGCGCAACAATGCCCGTACCCGTGCCAACAGTTCCGGCAGATCCACAGGTTTAATCAGATAGTCATCTGCCCCCGCATCCAGCCCCAACACCTTATCGGCACTAGTATCTCTGGCGGTAATCATCAAAATTGGTATGGTTAAGCCCTGTTGACGTACCCGCCGACAGAGGCCAATTCCATCCAGTTTGGGCAGCATCACATCCATCAACACCAAGTCATAGGGCTGCTGACAAAGCAATTCCCAGCCTGCTTCCCCATCCCCCGCCAGATCGAGGGTGTAGCGTTGATCCGTGAGGGCTTCCATTAAAGTTTCCGCCAATCGTCGATCATCTTCCACCAGCAGGAGTCGCATAGTTTCCAGAATCAAGGGATATCCACTATCTTTTAGACTGTAGACGATTTGCCTGATGCTTATCACCGACCGTGGGAGTAACGATGACAATGGAGCCTAGACAAGCCCAAGGGATCCCTGGTTGGAGGGTAGTTTCTCCCCTAGTTATGGGAATAGTCGTTATGGGCTGGCTGGCTAACCCTGTGGGGGGGCAGGCTTTACCTGGCTTAGTCGCGCAAGCTCCTGTCCCCCTGGAGGATGAAACGGAACTCACCCAGACCTGGGTAGTGACTCCTGAACAGGCCAAGATCCTAATTGAGCAGGGAGCGACCCTTTTGGATGTCCGTCATCCTAGGTTGCAAGCCCTAGGGATGTTGGCGGGATCCGTACCTGCGGCCTGGGCTGATTTTACCCAAACTCAGGATCCGCATCGGGGCAAGCTGTTGACGGATGATCCGGGGTTAACGAGTCGCTTGCAGGCTCTCGGAGTTTTTCAAAACCAACCGGTGGTAGTCGTGGCTGACCCCGCCAATGGCTGGGGGGAGGATGGGCGGATGGTGTGGATGTTGCGAACCCTTGGACATCGGCAGGCGGTCATGGTAGACGGTGGATATGCTGCTCTGTTGGTTGCCGGTGTCCCTCTGGCCAAAAGTCCTTTCACCCCAGCACGTGGAGATTTTGTCGTGCAACGGGATCCCTCCTGGGAGATCAGCCGCGATCAACTAAAAAGCCAATTGGTAAAAAGCCAACTCGGACAACAGCAGGTGGTGGTAATAGACACCCGCGAAGCTGAGGAGTATCAGGGAGAAATCCGCTATGGAGAAAAGCGGGGGGGACATATTCCGGGAGCCATTCATCTGAGTTTTCGGGAGTTGATCGGAACGGATGGGCGCATGCTCAGTGAGGCAGCAATTCGAGCCAAACTCGCCCGTCTGGGAATATCACCAGAGGCCAAGATCATCAATTACTGCACCGCCGGTATCCGTTCCGGTTGGATGACAGCGGTATTGGCTCATTTCGGTTTTCACACCCAAAACTATGCTGGCTCCATATCGGAATGGGCCGCCAGTCCTCCTGAGGATTTCCCGATGGAGCAAGACTAAGCCTACCCCTGGGGATCCCTCAGATCCCTTCTCCCTGCCCACACGGTACAGTTCAGACCAGCTAGTATTTCATCCTGCTTTTTTATGCAGTCTCCTGAGTACAGCCCAATTAGCCAGCGCCCGCTTCTCACCCTACCCAACCAAGCCCGTGTCGCCGTTTGGGTAGTGATGAATATTGAACACTTTACTTTTGGCCAATTGGGAACCGCTATTCAGCCCCACCTGACCAGCCCTCCTGAAATCGCCAACTACGGCTGGCGGGACTATGGCAATCGGGTCGGTATTTGGCGGTTGTTTGATCTTTTTGCCAATCTGGGGATGCCGGTCACGGCTGCTCTGAATGCCGAAATTTGTACCCTTTATCCGGCGATTGTGCAGGAGTTGCGGCGGCAAAACTGGGAAGTGATGGCTCACGGATGGAACAACAGCACCGGACACAGCGGTCTCGATCCGGAAAGCGAGCGCCAACTGATTGATCGCACCCTAACCCTATTGACAGAAGCCGCTGGATCCCGACCCCTGGGCTGGTTGACCCCAGGATTTTCGGTTAGTGAGTCTACCTTTGAACTGCTTCATGCCGCCGGGATCCGCTATATCGCTGACTGGGTCAACGATGATCAGCCCTATGCTCATCCTGTGGGCGGCGGTTCGTTGCTGGCTATCCCCTATAGCCTCGAAACCAATGATATTAGCCTCTGTTTGAGCGCCCGCTTGAGTGGATCCGCCTTTGCCCAAGCCTTGATCGACCAGTTTGATTGTCTGTGGGAAGAGGGATCCCTCACTCCGCGGATCATGGCGATTGGCCTACATCCATTCATTGTGGGACAGCCGTTGCGCTTTAAGTATTTGCAGCAAGCCTTGCGCTACATCCTCCACCAACCGGAAACTTGGATCACCACCGGATCGGCGATCTATAACTGGGTTATCAACCGCTAACCCAGTTGCCCCTAATTTTTTGAGGAACCTTGCCCTATGACCACGGCACAAAAGTCAGTCGTCAACATTCCAGTAGTGGATGCTACCCATGAGAACGTCAAGCCCTACGGTCAGTTGTTTGGGGATGATGTGGCGAAACCGGGTTTAGGGATCCCTTTTTATGCGGGGCGGGTCTTGGAAGGAGAGAACATCGATTTTGTCTATCACGGACAAGCAGTGATCCGTACCGCCAAAATCTTGCCGGGATACCCACCCTTGCTGTGGTTAGAACGACATCTACGGATGACTCAATTGTTTGTCGGCTTGGGCAGTGAACCTTTCATTATGGTGATGGCTCCCCCCAACCATGAACAGGGAAAAAACCAGCCGGATCTCGATCAGGTGATGGCGCTACGCTTTCCCCCCGGTCATGCCCTCTTGATTCACCAGGGCACCTGGCACGACTTTCCGATTGCCTGTGAGCGACCCGTTGTGATTATGACCGCCAACTCCGACGAAGTGGTGACTGCTCTGGCGGAGATGGGAACCGCCGCCGAGATGGATCAGGGGGATGTTTTCAAAATTTCTCTGCGGCAGCGCTTGGGCACCGAGATTCACCTAGAGGTATAGCGGCACTTTTCCGAACAGTTTTTCTCTTCTCGCGCATGTTTTTCTATTCTAGGGATCCCTACCCATGTCAGACATCAATCGCCCCGACGTGGTGGCCGAGTTAACAGCGCTTTATGATCAATACGAAAAAGCCCTGTGCAGCAATGACATCGCCACCATGACCCACCTTTTTTGGGACTCTCCCCATGTGGTGCGGTTCGGAGCCACCGAGAATCTCTACGGCAGTGAGGAATTGGCCGCCTTTCGGCAGCATCGTCCTGCTATTCATTTGGAACGGGAGATCCTTAAACTCCAGGTGGTCAGCTTTGGCGAAACCTCTGCCTCTATCACCTTAGAATTTCGCCGTGTGGTGAATGGGCAGCCTCGCTTGGGTCGGCAAAGCCAAATGTGGCAGAAATTGGCGGAAGGTTGGAAAATTGTCTCGGCACATGTTTCCTTTCTGCCTTGAGCATGGCTGCCTAGGGTCTGCTGTTGCCCAGCTTTTGGATAGTTTTTGGGATGAGTTGGCCTGCCTATCTTTTTGCATAAAACATGAACTCGGTTTGTTTCACCACATCTCCCCTAGTGCGCTACGCGCTGCTGGCGTTTTATCTGGCGCTCACCCTGCCGTTGCCGTTTTTATTAGCCCAACAGAGGGGGTGGCTCTGGGTGAGTGGGTTAACGCTGGCGTTGGGGTTAGGTAGCTGGGTTGTGGTGGGCATCCTGGAGCAACGGGTGGAGATCGACCCAGACGGGATCCGCGTTTGTCATCCCCAGTGGATCGAGGCGGTGCAGCGACGCAACTGGCAGGTCAAGTGGTCGGAGGTACGACAGATCTCCTTTTCCTCCACCAGTCAGGGGGGCTTGGCCTATTATTTGCTAACCGAAAGCGGCGAGCGATGGCTGCTGCCTATGCGGGTCGGTCGATTCCGTCATTTGTTGGGGTTGGTACAAACTTATACTGGACTGGATACTCAAAGCGTTTATCCTTATGTGCAGCCGTGGATGTACCTGATGGTGGCAGGGCTATCCGGTTTATTGCTGCTCTGGGATATTTTTTGGATCACGATGGTGGTGGTCAGCCACCCCCTTCCGCTTCTCGGTTTGGGATCCCCACCCCTGCTTGGATAACTGGCATGGATTTGCACGCTCTAGAAACCTATCGTTGCCCCAGACAGCTAAGTGAGGTGACCGCCTGGGATCCGACAACCCACTGGCTGGCGGGAGGTACCTGGCTGTTTTCCCAACCCCAGCCGCTGATCAAAGTTTTGGTGGATTTGCAGCACCTAGGCTGGTCAGGGATTGAAGTCATGGGGGAGGAAGTTTGGATTGGAGCCACTTGCCCACTGGCGAATCTGCTCACCTATCCCTGGCCTCCTGAATGGATTGGGGTGTCGGCACTCCAGGCAGCCGTCCGTTCCTTGGCCTCCTTCAAGGTCACCCGCTTGGCAACAGTGGGGGGCAATCTCTGCCTTGCTCTAACGGTCGGATCCCTAGCCCCCGTCATGATCGCTTGGCAGGCTCGCTATCAAATCCTCCACCCCAACGGAAATAGCCGATGGATCCCTGCCCTCAGCTTTCAAACCGGATCCCAGCAAACCCTCCTTGCCCCTGGCGAAGTGCTGCGGCGGGTGGCAATTCCCATCACCTCCCTCTCCTGTCCCAGCCAATTTCTGCGAATCAGCTTAGCGGCTACGGATCCCGCCGTGGTGATGGTGGTGGGATGTGCGACGGCAGAAACCTGGCGATTCGGTATGAATGCGGGGGTGGCGGTGCCGCAATCGATAGAAATCTCAGAACCCGTCCGCCATTGGGATCCGTTGCTGGATCCCTTGCCCTGGCTAGAAGACTTTCGGGCTAGTGCGGCCTACCGTCGTCACCTTACCCAGATGCTCCTCCAACAATGCCTAGACTCTCGACCTTCTTAAGCGGGTCAGCGATATCCTGCGGGCAACCACTACTCTTGTCAGGGCTTCTGAATCCTTGGCCAGGTTGCACCAGCATCCCTAGCTCTGATGGATATGGATCCCGGCTCAGCCATCTAGTGTCGTTGGGAAGCTGGTAGCTTCACCTGATCCGCCAACCCCAGATTTTGTAAGAGCCAGATTACTCCATAGGTGGGATCCACCTGCCACCAAGTCAGACCAATACGAGCAGAATGGGGATAGGTGTGGTGATTGCTGTGCCATCCTTCCCCGTAGGTGAGCCAAGCCACCCACCAGAGATTGCGAGCGTGGTGGCGATCATCAGGGATCCACTGCCGTCCCCAGAGGTGAGTAGCGGAGAGATTGAGCCAGGTGACATGCCAGCCCACCACCAGTCGCACAAACACACCGTAGACAACCCACGACCAGCCTCCCCCCCAAAACAGCAGGATACCCAACAGCAGTTGCAACGCCAGAAATCGCCGATCCAAAAACCGATAAACGGGATCCTTGAGCAAGTCGGCGGCATAACGCTGGTTGATCTGCTGCTGTTGCTCCGGCGGATAGACATAGAGCAACCAGAGGAGATGCCCCCACCAAAATCCCCGCTGCCAGGGGCTATGGGGATCCTGCTCTTGATCGGAAAAAGCGTGGTGGCGGCGGTGAGTGGCGGTTACAAAGATGGGTCCCCGTTGCGCTGCTAAAGCCCCGCAGACGGCCAACATATATTCCAAAAACTTAGGAACCCGCAGGCTGCGATGGCTCAGCAAGCGATGGTATCCCAAAGAAATCCCCAAACTAATAGTGAGGAAATTAAGCACCACAGCCACCAGCAAACCTGACCAGGAAAAGTAGCGGATCCCCCCCAGCAGAGCAACTATGTGAACTGCCGCCATAAACAGGGTGGTCGGCCAGCTCAAGACAAGGGATCCCTCACCTGCCAGTGTCTCTGGTCTACTCTCCTGCCAAGATGGAACCGGATCCGCCTGTGTTTCTTGCCCAATAAAAGTCATATGCTCCTCCGAGATGGTTTGTTGGGGGCTGAACTGTCTTTTCGGTGTAGGGGAAGTACCGCTTTCAAGCTCCACTCAGGCGCTCGCGGCGATAGACTTTGTTGGCAACCCCCAGTTTTTCTAGTGACCAGATCACCCACCAAGAGGGATCAATCTGCCACCAAGTCAATCCAGCTTGGGCGCGACGGGGGTTGTGGTGGTGATTGTTGTGCCAGCCTTCCCCAAAGGTGAGGAGCGCGACCCAAAAATTGTTATGGGCGGTATCGGCAATCGTGTAGGGACGGGTTCCCCAGCGATGGGCGGCGGAATTGACCAACCAGGTGGTGTGCCACGTCCAAACCGTTCTGACAAAAATACCGTAGATCACCCATGACCAGCCTCCCAACACATACAGTCCCAATCCCAAAATCACTTGCAACAGGTTTTGCCGCCGATTCAAAAAGCGGTAGAAGGGATCCCGATCCAAGTCAGGAGCAAATTTCCGATAAAGCTCATACTCATGATGCTCAAGTTTGCGGAAAAAGATCCAGTTCATATGCGCCCACCAAAAACCTCCCTTAATGTTGTAGGGATCCTTTTCAGTATCACAAAAGGCATGATGCATCCGATGGTTGGCCACCCAAAAAATAGGGCCATTTTGCATAGCCAGCGTTCCCATTAAAGCCATAAAGTATTCCAGCCATTTCGGAACTCGAAAGCTCCGGTGACTCAACAGACGATGAAAACACACCACAATCCCAACACAACCAAATAGCCAATGCAAAAACCCCACCAATAAAACACCCGTCCAGGAAAAATAATAAATTCCCCCGATCACAGCAATCAGATGAATTAGCGCCGCACCGATCAGACGGATCCAGTCAGGTAAGCGGGCAGAAACAGTGGATCCCGTGGCATCATTTTGCACAGGACGAAATGGTATCTCTGCGGGAACTGAAGTAGCTATCATCACAAACCTCCTAAAAATGAATGCACCCAACCGGAGAAAAAGGCAACTCAAGCCCTCATCCTCAATAGGTAACTTCCAGAGAGCATAGTGGAATTTTGATCGAGGGTTTGTGATTGAGATAGGTTATGAATGTGACTCAACTCAGAAGCCTACTCATATCAATCCCTATTTGGTCAACAGCAATAACGATCTATCTTCAACAAACTCCTGGCCGAGCTGCGCTAAGCTGCTAAAGGGATCTATTTCTTGTAGCCTAGGCCCTAAGCTAGCGATGCCGATTACCCTGAGCCTTTCGGCGGAAGCCATCCAAACCCTTGATCTATCCCCCGGACATCGCCTGGTGGAGACTCTGTTGCGGGATCCGCAGACGGCAGCTCAGCAGGTGCAATGCGTGATTGATTATCCTCGCGCCCTAGATGACCCACGGGAATTGCCGGAGATTCCTGAGGTTCGCCTCTGGTTTATCCGCTTTGATACAGCCTATCCGTGGATGCCCTATTTTTTGAATTGGCGGCAGGGGGAGTTGGCTCGCTATGCAGCGATGTTGGTGCCCCATCAATTTAGCGCCAAAGAAGGGATCCTCTATCATCCCGAAGCCCTGGAAATTTTCGTCTACCAAAAGATTTTTGTGTTGGCTGGTTGGATGAAAACTCAAAAAATTGGGGGCATTGCTGATTTACGGAATATGGCGCTGATTTTTGGTTTTGAAATTCATGATGACTTTTTAGCCCTATGGGAGCAACCGTTTTGAAAGGGTGTTTGATCGCCGGAACTTGGGATCCCGATGGAGGATCCACCGCCCAGTGGTTGGCACGAGGAATGCAGGCTTATTGGCAACACTTTCGCCCTCCGCAGGCTCTTCACATTCTCACGATTCCAGCACGGGGGGGAGATTGGGCGACTCTCTGGCAAACCTACAGCCAACAGGTGTCAGGTGGGGCGGATCCCGTCCTGTTACTCTACCCTGGCAGCTTGGGGGATGGCCTGACCCCCCACACCACAGTGGCGGATTTGGCGCGGGACTGGCGCTCTCCGCTGATTTTGACCCTCCCACTTGGCCGCCAGATGGTTAGCCAAGCTGTGGCTTTCGCTGCTCTGGTTCGCCATAGCCAAGCTCATCTAGTCGGGTTTGTGGTGTTTGAGGTGGAGGAGACGCCCTTTGAGGAAGCTATGGATCTAGAGAAAATGGCCAGCCAAGTGGAAACCCTCACCCAAACGCCCCTGTTGGGGTGTCTGCGGATCCCCCATCTGGCTGAGGGAGCCGTCGCCAATGCCGATCTGGCTAGATGGGCGACTGACTTGAATTGGGAGCGATTGGGCTAAACCGATGGCAGGACGTTCTTGGGTGCAACAACTGCCTTTGCTGGTGGGCATTTTGGGGGCAGGGTTGTTGATGGGGAACCGCCTCTGGTTTACCCCAGAATTGCTGTTGAGCCAGTCCCGTTCTGATGCCTTGGGGATTGTTTTAAGTGCCCTCCTCATTTTGACTGGGTTGTTGTGGCAGCAGATTCAACCTGCCGATCCCGAGTCTGTGGGGTTAACCGGAGAACCTCGCCTGTGGCTCAGCCCTACCCTCACCCCCGATCAGCAGCTAGAAATAGGTTGGATCACGCAATCCCTGCTCAAGGCCACTGCTACTCGCAGTCTGGCGATTTGGTGGCAGGGATCCCTGATTGTCGAACGGGGGATTTTCCCGGCAAAAAGCGAGGGGGGGGACTGGCAACCGGGAACGATTGGGCAACGGGTTCTATCTACAGGGCGGTCGGTTTACCTGGTCGATCTGAAATTGTTTCCAGGTCGCCGCGAATTTATCCCGCTCTTCCCCGACAATATTCAAGCCTTACTTTGTCAACCGCTTGAGCAGCAAGGGATTTTGTTATTAGCCACTGACACTCCCCGCGCCCTCACCCCCCGCGATCAGGTGTGGATTGAATTGTTCGCTGAGAAACTCACCTATCTCTTGCAGACAAACAGGAAGCATTAGGGATCCCAGAGCCGAAACCACCAACATGTCAGACCAGCAACAAATAGATCCGTAAGGATGCTCAGACGGCAACCAACTACTAGGGATGCCCTTACCAAATCGACCGATAGCAAAATCAACAGGGATCAGGTGCCAATGGCAGGCCAAAAATGTTTAAGATATATCACTAACCTATTTTGAGATGGAATCTTGTGGTTGCCAACTATCCTTTTTCGGAAGCCTGTGATCCCTTAAGTCGTGCCCAAATTTTGAGCGAGGCATTACCCTACATTCAACAGTTTCGCGGACGCACGATTGTCATTAAATATGGCGGGGCGGCGATGGTGCACCAAGATCGGCGGGCGGAAGTGTTGCGGGATTTGGTCTTTCTCTCCTGCGTAGGGATCCATCCGGTTTTGGTGCATGGGGGTGGGCCTGAGATCAACAGTTGGCTACAAAAGTTGGATATCCCCTTCAAGTTTGTGGATGGGCTGCGAGTCACTGATGCCGCCACAATGGAGGTGGTAGAAATGGTGCTGGTGGGCAAAGTCAACAAGCAGATTGTTCAGTTAATTAACCTAGCGGGGGGATCCGCCGTCGGGCTGTGTGGACGGGATGGCAACTTAATTGTTGCTCGTTCGCAGGGGAGAGCCGACATTGGTTTTGTCGGAGAAGTCAGTAGTATCAACCCTGCCCTCCTGCAAACCCTAATTGCGGGTGGACATATTCCTGTTATTTCCAGTGTGGCAGCGGATGATGCGGGTCAGTCCTACAACATCAACGCTGATACCGTTGCAGGAGAACTAGCGGCAGCTCTGGGAGCGGAAAAATTGGTGCTGCTGACCGATACCGCAGGCATTCTGCGGGATCCCAAGGATGCCAGCACTTTGGTTAATCTTCTGGATATCGAAACCGCCCGTCGCCTGATTGAGGAGGGGGTTGTTAAAGGGGGGATGATCCCCAAAGTGCAATGCTGCATTCGTGCCCTTGCTCAAGGGGTGAAAGCTGCCCACATTATCGATGGCGGTGCTCCCCATACCCTGTTGTTAGAAATTTTGACGGATGAAGGAGTGGGATCCAAGCTGATTCCTTCGCAGTTTTCTCATGCGCTTAGCTGACACAGCCCTTTCCAGCCTGAGTGGATAGGATAAACCCTTTTCAGGGTGGGGCTTTGGCTATTTCCTTGTGTGTCTTCCCTGCAAAGTGCTGTAAGTCTGGTCTGGAACTAAGCAGCTCACCCAATAAAATAATCACAGGGGAAGCGGCCAATTCAAGTCAAGGTTAAGGGTAGTTCTATGGAAGTAATGGGGCATTCTAGTGATTCAAGAAATTGAAGATCATGCCAATAGGGTTCGCTAGTTTTTCGGAAAAGGATAGAGTTTTTCTGACTAGTTTTCCGATCGGGAGTCTAAGCAAATTCCTTCAACTCGCTCCCACCAAAACAGGTTGAGGGGCTTCAGGTGTTGGGGAGGGTTCTTGCTGAAGTTGTCGGATCATCTCAGGCACTACTTGATAGAGATCCCCAACAATTCCGTAGTGGGCGAACTTAAAGATGGGAGCCGCGCTGTCTTTATTGATGGCAATAATCAAGGCAGACTTATCCATGCCAACACGGTGCTGAATGGCTCCCGAAATGCCGCAGGCAATATAGATGCGCGGACGAACGGTTTTTCCGGTTTGCCCCACTTGATGAGCATAGGGGATCCAGCCGGAATCCACGGCTTTCCGCGAGGATCCCACGGCACTGTTGGGGAAGCAGGCGGCCAGATCGTGCATCAAGGCAAATCCTTCCGGGGATCCCAAGCCATAGCCCCCCGACACAATCACCTCCGCTTTGCTCAGCTCGATGGATTGGGTGAGGGAACGGATCGTTTCCACAATCTGGAGGGTGAGATCCTCTGGGTGGAAGTGAACCGGAATAGCAATGACGGAACCACGGCGGGAGGCATCAAAGGGCAGAGGAATCATCACGCCGGGACGCACGGTTGCCATCTGGGGATTTTTCCAGGGGCCGAGGATGCGCGCCTTCAGGGACTCGCCAAAACTAGGACGGATGGCATAGAGACAGTCGGGGAACAGTCCAGATTTACTGGGATCCTTGCTGTTGCTGTATTCAAAGGAGCCAATATCGAGATCAGTGCAGTCGGCGGTCAGCCCCGTTTCCAGATAGGCGGCCAAGCGGGGGGCTAAATCCCGTCCGGTGGTGGTGGATCCCAACAAAATGGTGTGGGGTGGCTGGGCAAACGACTGAATGAGATCCGTCAAGACCCGTCGATAGGGAAGGGTGCGATAGGTGGTGAGTTCGGGGTGATCCGCCATAAAAACTTGATCGGCTCCGTACCCAATCAGGGTTGGTGCCAGATGCTCGATTTGGGATCCCAAGACAACTGCAGTCAAGCTAGCTCCCAACTTATCCGCTAGCAACCGACCTGCCCCCAACAACTCATAGGCAATCGGCTGGATTTCTCCCTCCACTTGCTCAGCAAAGACTAAAATCTGTTTCTCAGTCATAGCCTCACCATCTCCCGTAAGCCCACCTGCTGAACCATGTCTTGCACCAAAAACTCGACGGGCTTCCCCTGCAACACCTGACAATTACCGCCGATTTCCCCCACCTTCTCGGTAGCAGCCACAATGGTTGGGGATCCCTTCAACCCACAGCGATCGGGATCCGCCCCCACATCGTCTAGGTTGATGATTTGGATGACCTGATGGCGTGCCTGCTCGTCCCGTTGCAGATGCTGCACCAATTGGCACCCCCGCAGCGTTTGATAGGCCAGACGAGGGGCGGAATTAGCCACCGTCACCAAGGCGGGCAACGGGCAGACCACCGTTTGGGATCCCCCTTCGATAGCCCGTCGCGCCACGATCTGTTGATCCCGCCATTCAAAGGCTTCGCAGTAAGTAATCTGGGGAATTTGTAAGCGTTCAGCCAGCTGTGGCCCCACTTGGGCGGTATCGCCATCTGTCGTTTGCAATCCACAAAAGATCAGGTCAAAAGCGCCGGCAAACTGAACGGTTTTGTAGAGGGTATAGGCCGTCGCCAGGGTGTCGGAGGCGGCCAACCGACGATCTGTCATCAAAATAGCCCGATCCGCCCCGTGGGCAATCGCTTCATACAAAATCTCGATGGCCGGAGGAGGTCCCATCGTAATTGCCGTAACCGTCGCTCCGTAAAGCCGCTTGGTTTGGAGAGCTGCTTCCAGGGCATAGCGATCAAAAGGATTGAGCATCCGCTTGGCTTTGGCGCGATCGATGGTGCCATCAGCATTGATGCCGGCTTTCGACCCTTGATCGGGAACCTGTTTGATTAGCACAAAACTGTTCAAGGCAGCCGTAAAACCCCCCTGCGAGTAGCATTGCTTTAGGCTAAAAGGGATCCCTGATGAGGCAGGAGATCTTTACCATGTCTATAGATTTGCTAGGGTTGTGGGCAAACAGGGATCCCCCCCTGTTCAAGGGAGCGCGGTGAACCATTGCCGGAGGGCTTCCACAATCCGCTGACTGGCTTGTCCATCTCCAAAGGGATTTTCAGCATGAGCCATCTGGGCATAGGCTACTGGATTTCCCAATAACTCCGCCGCTGCCGCCACAATCCCATCGGGATCCGTTCCCACCAGGCGAGCCGTGCCTGCCGCCACCGCCTCCGGACGCTCGGTGGTTTGGCGCAACACCAAGACCGGTTTTCCTAGGGCAGGGGCTTCCTCTTGAATGCCTCCCGAATCACTCAAAATCAGCGTGCAGTGCTGCATCGCTGCCACCCAGAGATGATAATCCAACGGCTCACTTAAAAAGACGCGGGGATGGGATCCCAAGCTGGTCTGCAAGGGTTGGCGCACAATGGCATTGCGGTGCAGGGGTAACAGCAGCGCCGTATCGGGGAACTGCTCCAAGATTCGCAACAGCGCCTTGGCAATATCCTGAATCGGGGATCCCCAATTTTCGCGGCGATGCACTGTTACCAACAGAACCCGCTGCTTCCCCCAGTCCAGTTCGGGGATGGGACAGGGGATGCCTTTTTGAGCTACCTGCATCAGGGCATCGATCACCGTATTGCCCGTCTTGATAATCTGACCCACTACATCACTCCGGCTGAGATTCGTGACTGCCTCCTGGGTTGGGGCAAAATGCAGACTAGCCAGTTGAGAAATCAGACGGCGATTGGCCTCTTCGGGATACGGATTAAACAGATCATGGGTACGCAAACCCGCCTCCACATGCGCCACGGCAATTTTTTGATAAAACGCGGCCAATGTGGCGGCAAAAGCTGTTGTGGTATCCCCCTGCACCATCACCAGATGCGGTTGAGCCTCCAGAAAATAGGTTTCCAATCCCCGTAAACTGCGCTCGGTGATATCCGTGAGGGTTTGTCCCGCCTGCATGATGTTGAGATCCCGATCGGCGCAGATGCCAAACAAGGCCATCACCTGATCCACCATCTCGCGGTGTTGTCCCGTCAAAACCACCTCGACCCGCCAGTCCGTCACCGCCTGAAGCGCCAGAATGACCGGAGCCAACTTGATGGCCTCAGGCCGTGTGCCCAAGATCACTGTGATGTGTGGGATAAAACGGAGTGGAGGGATCCCCATGAGATGGCAAATAAACAGGTGAATGGCAGGGCAAAGCGGGCAGTTCTACGGTAAACGTTGTCAAGCCCTCCTGACTGATCACACTGATCTTACCTCCCAGTTGTTCCGCTAGTTTTTTCACCAAAGCTAAGCCCAGCCCGGTTCCACCCCGTTTATAGGGATCCGCATTAGGGACTCGATAAAACTTCTCAAAGATGTGGGGTAATTCTTCCGCCGGAATTTCCGCTTGATTACTGATCTCAAAAATCACCCCCCCGTCCACAGGGGCGGGCTGAGCGGCTAACTGAATTTCTCCCTCTGGCCCCGTATATTTGCAGGCATTGTTGAGTAACTCTCCCAAAATTCGTTCGACCTTGAGGGGATCACTCGTGAGAATAGGCAAAGGATCCGCCAGGGATAATTGAAATGTCTGGTGAAAACTTTGAAAACGAGAATAAAATGGCTCCACCACCTCCTGAATCCAAAGGTTAAGGTGGATAGGGGTGACGTGATAGCGATCAGCTCCCGCCTCCAGACGTTGCAGATCCAAAAGATCGTTAATCAACTCGATTTCCCGCGTACATTCCGTCTCCATTACCCGCAAATATTGCTGGCGACGGTCTTCCGGCAGATGTTGCCGTAGCATATGAATTGACATCTTGATATTGGACATAGGCGTTCGTAATTCATGGGAAACCGTGTTTAAGAAATCATCCTTGAGGTGGTGGAGTTTTTCTAATTCTTCCACCTCATGTTGTGCTGTTTTATAGAGGCGCGCCTGGCGAATGCCAATCGCACACTGATTCGCCACTTGCTCTACCAGACGAATTTCTAAGTCATTAAAAATATGGTCGCTTGCCTTAAATAGCCAAAGATCTCCCAGCACGCCATGCCCATCAAAAATTGGACAGGCCAAAACAGACAAAGGATGATAGTTCCTCCGAAAATTATGAGGATCCCAATCGGTTAGGCAAAACTGGACGAAGGCTCCATTAATTAGTTGTTGATAAAGTTCCGGCATCCGATCCATCGTCGCTGTATGGCAATGACTGTAGGCTTGATGATCAAAGTATTCATGAATAATTTGTGACTGTTTTTGGGGAATATCATAGATGCCTGTATCACAACCAGTTGCTTCTAAAACCTCCGCTAGCTCCTGAATAGCAATTTGTAAAATTTGATTTTCATCTAGGCTATCTCGAACCTTATCCGTAATCCGTTTGAGGGTGGCTTCAAAGTCTAAAAGTTGCCGCAGTTGTTGGGTTCGATCTCTAACTTGAATCTCTAGGTCAGCATTGAGTCGTTCAATCTTTTCATAAAAAATTCGTTGCTGATCCTCCGCCAATTTTTGGTCGGTAATATCCCTGAGGGTGCCAGCAATACCATTCACCTCCCCCCGCTCATCGTAGGTGAGTTGAGCCTGGAGAGCTAACCAGCGCACCTGTTGGTGAATGGTTAAGAAGCGAGCTTCGTAACGGCAATCTTTGACTTTAAGTTGAACTAAGGACAAAAACGATTCGGAGGTGAGTCGGCGATCTTTGGGATCCACAAAAGTTAGGATGCTTTGCCCTAGACTTTGCCCCACCGAGTACCCTGTGATCCGTGTCCAAGCTGGGTTAAGAAAAGTCCAGACTCCTGCGGCATCGGTTTGAAAGATCACCTCTTGAACGGTGTTGAGGACGGATTGATATTTTTTCTGACCCCGCCGCAATTCTTTTTGGGAGCGCTCTAGAGCGGAAATCAAGCGGTTTAGGACATGCGCCAGATCCGAAAGTTCATCCTCACCTGTTGATCCCACCCGTTGGGACAGATCGTAGCTCGCGCTGATCAGGGTGACTTCTTGGGTGAGACGAGATAACCGACTCAGCACCAATTTTTGTAAAGTAAACAGACTCAACCCGCAAAACCCCAGCCCAAATCCCCCCAACAATGTCATTAGATAATCGTCGATCCACAGTCTTTGTAAGGGCAGATGGGTGGATCCCCACTTAAGAATCACCATCAAACTGAGGATGCTGCCCGTGATGATCAATGCGGTTTTCTGCTGCAACTTCATGAGGGAGAGGAAATGAAATTCTACATTAAGCAATTTTTTGACAAGAAAAATTAAGCATCAAAGCTATCCAAACCAAAGAAATGGTTGTCAAAGAGAAGGGACGATTCATTGGTGAGGGCTAATTTCACAACTATCATGGATTTGGGTGAGTCGGGTAATGAGGTTAGGACAGTCAGGGATCCCTAATTTATCAAATAGAATTCTACCCCCTTCTCTCCTTGAAAATAATCCGTATGCTTCAGAGAGACGAGTTACCACTATGAGCTTGACTCAGGCAAATTATATTTCAAAAACACCTTCAAAAATAATTGGGATAAACTGAATATTCATTTAATAATCTGTTCATTATCTCGGTAATTTGACTGGGTCATTTAACCCGATACTCCGACCAGCTCAAATGAATGATGTAATCTAGTTGGATAATCTAAACTAGGTCAGCTAACTAGATTGCTGATGTCTGTATTTTCTCAGGGATCCCGTTTGACTTCTTCAGAACCGTTAACCACTCTGATTCGGCGTAGCCAAGCCCTGCAAACGGGGCACTTTCAGCTAGCCAGTGGCCTTCATGCCAGTCGGTTCTTTCGCGCCATTCTGTTGCTACAGGATCCCATCGCAGCGGATCCTCTGTTTGATCGTCTGGCCGAGCGCTTTTGCGGGGAAGGGGTTGACCTCGTGTTGGGAGCCAATGCGGCGGGGAGTATCTTGGCCTTTGAGGTGGCGAGGCGCTTAGGCTGCTCTATCCTGATTGCCCAAGAGCAGGAACAACGCTATCGGTTGATGGAAGGGTTTGCCATTTCCCAGGGCTGCCGGGTCCTGGTGGTGGATGATGTCACCACCACAGGAGGAACCGCGAAACAGTTGCTGGGCTTAGTTCGTAGCGCTCAGGGGATCCCAGTAGGAGTGGGATTAATCGCCACGAAGGGGTTATTTCAGGTAGATCTGGGTTGTCGCACGGAGGTATTGCTGCCTCTGGAGGGCATGGATGCTTACCCAGCCCAGGATTGCCCTCTTTGCCAACAGGGGATCCCTCTGACTCGCTGAGGGGGAATTAACTATGAATGGGGGGGCGGCGGAGATAGGTGGGCAAAACCCCTTGCCAAGCTGGACGGGATCCCTGCTGATAGGCGCGAGCGGCCCATTCGGCCACGCCTAAGGTGGGGGGGGTGGCGGGGCTGGTTGGGGCTTCTTGCACAGGTGGGTTGCCCTGATCGGCTAAACAGGTTTGCCAAGCGGCAGCAGTCCATAATTGGTCGGCCACCGTCGTATGCAGGTGATGGGTGATGGGATCCCATTGGTAGATGCCACCGTAGTATTCTCCCCGTTGGGCATCCATGCTGACGGCTAGGGGGGTGGGGGAGGTAGTCGGTTGTTGCCGGAAATACTGCTGCGCCAGAGCCGCCAAACTAGAGACACCAAAAACAGGCAGATGCAGGGTTTGACCGAGGGTGCGGGCTACCGTTACCCCCAGCCGACAACCCGTAAAGCTGCCTGGCCCAGTGGCAACCGCAATCGCCGCCAATCCGGCCCAGGTTTGGGGGGGCAACCAGGCTTGCAAGAGGGGATGCAGTTGAGCCGCCAGCTCTCGATCCAGCCACCACGACTGATGGCGGGGGATCCCTTGCTCCGAAACCTGAGCCGACTTATGGGCGGATAACGGCCAGAGAGCTAACCCCAGGGAGGGGGTGGTGGTGTGCAGGGCTAAGATCCACAAATCAGAGTTCATCGGGGTTGATTCCCATCGCACGCAGACGATCCGCCAGTTGTGCCACTCGATTTTCTGCTTCTGTGGCGCGATGTTCCGTCTGTTGGGCGCAGGCTTCGGCGGCACGGCGAGCCTTGGCTTCCACTTCTTCTGGGGTGAGCAGCCAGGATCCCTCGCCATCGAACCAGCGTAACCACAGTCGTTCCTGTTTTAGCCAGTAGCCTTGCCATAGCCCCAAGCCCAGTTGCAAACGGGGAAACCAAACTCGTGGTTGCCCAAGCACTCTTTCTTGATAATGTCCTTCGATCCACTCAAACACGCGCATCTGATCGGTGCTGCTGTCAAACACCACATAATAGGGCACAGCTAGGATCTGCTCATAAACCTGCCATTGCATCGGGGGTTGCTGGGGATCACGGATCCCTTGCCCCAGGTCTTCATCTTCGGTTCCAGGGGAGAGAAACTCAATCACAATCGTCGGATTGATCGGCTCCTGCCAGCAGACATAGCTTTGCCGCAGTTCCTTGCCCTGATAGAGGCGGGATCCCCCCACAACCCCAAACCAATCGGGGCGTTTGTACCAGCGCGGATGCTGGAGATCGTAATAAAGGTTGAGACCGATGGCAGAAAATACCGTTTCTGGCGGATATGCAGGTGGGCGAAAGGTGAGAGAGAGGAGTTGGGGTTGCCAAATATGAAACTCGTCAGGCACGCCGGACTGTCCTACTTCTTCGCTGGGCAAGTCATACATCGTTGGCCAATCTGCCCGATTTCGTTGATCTGTGACGGTGTTGGGGATCCCACTCTGCACCATAACCCTGGGTCAAGAGGATTTTTTCTATCTCTACTGTAGCGGAAGCCGCTAGCTGCTAAAGTCAAAAGACTAGGGGTTGTCTGGTGCAAAGGGATCCAGTGGCATGGCTTCAGATCAGGGTGCTTCTCCACCGAGGTTGACCTATCCGCTGAGTCAGCAGGGGGATCAGGTGGATGTTTATCATGGCATAGCGGTGGCGGATCCCTATCGCTGGTTAGAGGATCCCGATACTCCCGCCACACGAGCATGGATCGCCGCCCAAAATCAAGTTACTTTTGCCTATTTAGAAAGCATTCCCCAACGGCAGTCGATTGGAGAACGGCTGACCCACCTCTGGAACTATGAAAAATACAGCGCCCCGTTTCGGGAGGGAAATTGCTATTTCTACTTCAAAAATGATGGCCTGCAAAATCAAAGCGTACTTTATACCCTCAACCATCTAGACGATACTCCCCGTGTTTTGCTCGATCCTAATCTCTTGTCCGCCGATGGAACGGTGGCACTTTCGGGCATTGCCATCAGCCCCGACGGACAATGGTTAGCCTATGGGTTGTCCCATGCCGGATCCGATTGGCAGGAGTGGCGAGTCCGAGAAATTGCCACAGGTGTTGATGGATCCGACCATCTGCAATGGATTAAATTTTCGGGAGCCAGTTGGCGGCAGGATCAGCAGGGATTTTTTTATAGTCGCTACGATCCACCGCATCCTCAAGCTCAATTTGAGCAGGTTAATTATTATCAAAAACTTTTTTATCACCGTTTGGGTACCGCTCAATCCGATGACATTTTGATCTATGAACGACCGGATCAAAAAGAGTGGGGTTTTCAAGGCGAAGTTACCGAAGATGGCTCCTATCTGATTATTTCGGTGTGGCGGGGAACGGATCCCAAAAATCTACTTTTCTACAAAGATTTGCGCGATCCCAATAGCCCTGTGGTGGAATTGATCTCAGAATTTGAGGCAGAATATCGTTTTGTCGAGCATGAGGGATCCCGGTTTTGGCTGGTCACCGATTGGCAGGCTCCCCGTAAACGGCTGATTGCTATTGATATAACTCATCCTGATAAAGAGCATTGGCAAGAGATCATTCCTCAAGCCCAAGAAACCTTAGAATCCATCTCGCTCATTCATGATCAGTTTGTGGTTTTTTATTTGCAAGATGCCCATACCCAGATTCAAATTTATGATCGTGATGGGTGTTATCAACGGACATTTCCGCTGCCAGGATTGGGTTCGGCGGGTGGATTTGTGGGCAAACGCCATGACCATGAAACTTTTTTTACGTTCACCAGCTTTGTCGTTCCCCCCACCATTTATCATTACCACTTTCTCACCGATCAGATCACTGTTTTTCGACAACCTCAACTAGAGGTTGATGCCAGCCAATACGAGGTCAAGCAGGTATTTTATAGCAGCCGCGATGGTACCTCGATCCCGATGTTTATCACCCACAAAAAAGGGATCCCTCTTGATGGCCGCCATCCCACCTATTTGTATGGGTATGGTGGATTTGGAGTTTCCCTCACCCCCAGTTTTTCGATTAGCCTGTTGGTTTGGTTAGAAATGGGAGGGGTTTATGCAGTGCCTAACCTGCGAGGGGGTGGCGAGTATGGGGAGGAGTGGCATCAAGCGGGAACCACTATCCACAAGCAGCGGGTCTTTGATGACTTTATCGCGGCAGCCGAATGGCTCATCGCGGCAGGTTATACCTCCTCAAAGAAATTGGCAATGGCTGGGGGGAGTAACGGCGGTTTGTTGGTGGGGGCTTGTATGACGCAGCGCCCGGACTTATTCGCGGCTGCGCTGCCGGCGGTGGGGGTGATGGATATGCTGCGCTTTGATCAGTTTACGATTGGTTGGGCCTGGATCTCGGAATACGGCAATCCGGCGGATCCCGAACAGTTCCATGCGCTCTATGCCTATTCCCCTCTGCATAATCTCAAGCCTGGTACGGCCTATCCCGCCACCTTGATTACCACCGCCGATCATGATGATCGGGTTGTCCCCGCCCACAGTTTCAAATTTGCCGCTGCCCTACAACAGGCTCACCAGGGAGCCTCCCCCGTTCTGATTCGGATTGAAACCCAGGCGGGGCATGGGAGCGGCAAGCCCACCCAGAAAGTGATTGAGGAAGCGGCGGATCGTTGGGCTTTTTTGGTGAATGTTTTGCAAATGTCCTGATACCATGTCAACCCCCTCTCTCCCTCCTGATTCCACCCCGCTTGCTGCTCCCGTTAAGGCGGCCTTCCCTAGCCGGTGGCGGTGGCCGATCCGCCTCCTCAGCCTACTGGTGGTGGGATCCCTCGTCTTGGCTCTAGGAGGCTGGCAGGTTTGGCGGCAGGCCATTCAACCCATTGGCGGATCGGATCCCGTCTCGGTGGTGATTGCGCCTGGCACCGCGAGTCGGCAAATCGGACGACAATTACGGGACGCAGGGGTGATCCGCTCCTACTGGGCTTGGAATCTCTGGACAAGAACCCTCGCCCGCGATTGGGTATTTCAGGCGGGAACCTATGACATCGATCCGCAAGCGGATATGGTGGCGATTGCCCAGCAGTTACGGGAGGGGCAAAGTCGGCAAATCAAGATCACCATTCCCGAAGGGTGGCGAATTGAGCAGATGGCTAGTTATTTGGCCGCCGCCAACGATATCCCTGCCAGTGAATTTCAAGGGGCAACCCGCACTATTCCACGGGCACACTTTCCCTGGCTACCCCCCTCCTTGAGTAACTTAGAAGGCTATCTCTTTCCTGAAACCTATGTCTTTGCCGCCGATCTGTTTGCGGAATCCGTAAGTGATGCCAACAAGGCCAACACCCTCATTCAGGCGATGCTGCAACAATTTGCTCAGATCGCCTACCCGCGCTATCAAGCGAAGCAGGCTAGCTCTAACCCCAGCCCTCTCTCCCTCCACGAGTGGGTGACTCTGGCTAGCATTGTGGAAAAAGAGGCTGTCATTGCCGAAGAGCGCCCCCTGATCGCTGGGGTTTTTAGCAACCGCCTCCGCCAAGGGATCCCTTTGGGAGCGGATCCCACCGTGGAATATGCCCTGGGGATCCGGCAAACCCCTGACCGCCGCCTCACCTATGCGGAAGTACAAAAACCCTCTCCTTACAACACCTATCTCAACGCCGGACTTCCCCCAGGACCGATAGCTAGCCCCGGTTTAGCCAGCCTACTCGCCACTCTAGACCCTGCCACCACCGACTATCTCTATTTTGTGGCTCGTTACGACGGCAGCCATGTTTTTAGCAAAACCCTCGCCCAACACGAAGCCGCCCAGCGCCAGATTCTTCAAAATAGGCAGCAAAATAGACAACCATCCCCGCCGCCCTAGCAGGGATCCCTGCTAAGGGAGACTAAAGAGATAAGCAATTCAACGCATGAGTTCTGATAAAAAATCGGCTGAACTCTCCAGTTATCTCACTGGGCTCAAACCAGTCGTTGAGAGCGGGAAAGCCGCCGTTGCCGATAATTCTGCACCAGGCGCACCCCCACAAAATAGCTGATGACTCCTAAAATCAATCCCACCACGGCACACCCCAAAAACATGGTGATGACCATTTCTCCCCCCCAGTCTTGCCAGTGTTGCCAGGAGGAGGCTACGGCCTTGAGGTCAGTGTGGCGATGGGATCCTAAGATCCACTGACCCACTTGATAGTTAAAGACAAAGAAAGGCACATAGGTGAGGGGGTTGCTGATCCAGGTTCCCGCAGCGGCAACCAGTTTGTTCCCCCGCACCATCATCGCCAACAAAATCGCCACCAACGTTTGTAGGCCAAAGATGGGGAAAGATCCGGCAAACACTCCCACCGCCAAGCCCCGCCCAATTGCTTCAGGGGTGGATTGCAGGCGAATTAAGCGTAAGTAGTAGTAGCGTAGCCAGCGTGACCAGGAGAAACGGGCGGAGCCAGAAGTAGTAGGTGATTGGCTTAGGACAAGCGAAGGGCTAGCTAGAGGAGTTTCTAGTTGCTCGGAGGGGGGCATAGGGATGGTGAGAAAAGCTTAACCTTAGTTTACTATTTCCCCCAGTGATTGAGGAGGCCGGCCATACTTCCCCTAGATGGACGGAACATCCAGACTCTTGTAAGTCAAAGATTTTCTGCTCCTCTACTCATCCTGTTCGGGCGTGTCATCAATCAAGGAGTTTGGGGCGTGCCCTATCCGCAATGCTGATCAATTCAGCTAGGCACTTATTGAGAATGAGTGAAGAGAATCAGGGAAGTCCATAACCCTTATTCCAGCTTATCTATTCTCAATCAGCTAACCCTGTAGGGCACCTCGAAAAATAGAGGTGTTTGTTGAGAATATCCTCGTATACCGTGGTTAGTTTTCGCAATAAGGTAATTAATCGAGGTGGCCTGTAGAATATTTTGGTATTTCATAGCCATTCCTTGAATAGGACTACCCACTACTGCGGATTCCGCAAGCGGTGATAGATCAGGCTAAGGGTTTGGGCGTCTCCCACATTACCGGGAAACAGCACCACGGGCAGACCGGGAAAGCGGGGATGATCCGGCGGCGTGATCACCACTGAACAACCGGGCGCAATTTGTCCCAACAGGCGCACCGCCGGCAGAGCTAAGCCGTGACTAAGGGTGTCATTGGAGGTAATACCCCCTTTGCTGATCAAAAAACCAATCGACTCCGGCAGACCCTGCACAATATCCATCAACAGGGCAGAAACCGTCTGTCCAAAAGCTAACCGCGTGGCGGCGCTATCAAAACTCAATTCCTGCCGGCTGGTATAGACCACTGGGGTTTTGCCCTGGCCAAAGGACTCATTCACGCGGTGGAGGATCGCTTGGGCTAAAGCTTGTTTGGGGTTGCCGGAAAGCATCTCTGACAAGGGATCCCCTAACAGTTGCGCTACCTCCACTTCAATGCCAACCGTTCCTGCCTGCTGGAGAAGATGCTGCAATTGCTCCGTGGACTTTTTGACATGGGATCCCACTATTACTACCCCTGGTTGGCGCTCCCGCACCCATTGGGACATTCCCTCTGCCGCCACGGGTTGGGGGGGTAATCCCGCTAGGGAAGTCAGCAAGCTGGCGGCACTGCGAAACAGAAACCGCTTTCCCTGCCCAGCCACCGCCCAGAGATCCGATGTCCAGCGATCCAAATCCGCTTGGGTTTCGCCATCTACCACGGCACAAACATTGCCAGTGAGCCGATGGAGATGGGCTTGGGATCCCTGGCGAATCTCCGCTAACAAAAAGCGTTCCACTGACTGACTGGGGATCCGCCCTTGGGTTTTTTCTTGCACATAATCGGGCAGATAGCTGTGGTGATAAGCAAAAACCGAATCTCGGGCAAACTCAGTTTCATGCACAGGGGTAGGGATCCCTTCCACCATCAGATAATGAATGCTGTCGCGGGTCACGCGACCACCCTCAAAGAAGGCGGGCACCAAAAAATGCGCGTCAAATGGCCCCAGCTCCTCAGCGATCACATCGGTTTCCACGGGATAGTGCCCCCGCAGGGTCGAGTCGGAACGGCTGACCAGCAAGAAATTATCCATCGCGGTTTCGCTGAGCGCCTGTCGTATCTGCTGGCAAACCTGGTGAGTAGTATGGGCAGCCTCCTCAGGGGGCATGGCACGGGTGTTGGTCAGCACAAAAAAGATGGGGGAATCATCCTGTAGTGCCTGCTTGAGGGTGGCTACATCCCACTGGGTCAACAACAGACAACTGTGAACCGTCTGGGATCCCGTCGGATCATCATCCAGGACAATAATTTTGGGGCGATCAGTCATAACCGGAGGCCAGCGTGGGGAGGAGTGAGTCCTTCTTCATCCTCGATCAAAATGGTGACCAGATGGTTAGGTGACTCAAATTGCAGGTTAAGGGGATCCCTCTTCACCCGGCTCATCAAGATCAGAGATGGCGAGAGTTGGTGGCAATGGCGTTTTTTCGGAAAGGGTATAGCCTTTTTGTTGGGTGAGTTGCTCAATTCGACGGATCCGATCCGGTGACGAGGGGTGACTGGCTAAGAAACCTCCTCTTGGCACAGCCTCTGACTGACTGAGTTTCGTAAAAAAGTCCGTGGCTCCCGCCACATGACCATAGACCGCTTGTAATAAATCTAGACCAAAGGCATCGGCGGCTTTTTCTTGCCCTTGCGAGTATTGTGCGGAACTAAGGGACACCAGGCTGGAGGCAGCTACCGCTTGCAGAGCAGAGGGATCCCCCACAAGCGTTGCCAAAACCACCTGAAACAAAAGCCCCCGCACGATCCCGCGCAGGTGGTCACGATGGGCAAAATGTCCCAGCTCGTGCCCCAGAACCATCATCAACTCATTTTCTGATTCCACCCCCGCCAGCAAACCCTGAAAAATCACCAACTGATCCCCAGGTAGCGCCACGGCATTAACGGTTGGGTCAGTACTGTAGGTGACAATAAAGTCGCGGCGCGCCGACTCCGGCAAATGAACTTCTAGTCGATCCAACAACTGGTTGAGGGTGTCTTGAATGCGGGCTGCTTGGGAGTTTGGTGGATTCTGGGTTTGTACAATCACAGGCCGCATGATCGCGGCTAACTGCTGCTCCACCTCTGTCGGGATCCACCAGACTAACTGCTGGGTCAGCCAGTTGAGCAACAGGATCACAGTTAGGAGGATGCCAACCCCCCAACCGATCAAGGAGAAGAGTTGCCCAGAAGTGGTTTCGGGGCTGTCGTCGCTGTAGTCCGCCACCTCTGGAGGCAATTCAATCGGCATCCCCACCCTCCAATATCTATAGGCAAGTTCTCAAGCAAACTCTAACTAATAACATTCCCAATCAGCGGCAGCAGATAACCTCGAACGCTTATCGACAACCTCTCAGCGGTCGGGTGCATTAGGGTGGTTATGCTGCCATCATTTTTGTTATTTAACATTCTCCTTAAGGGTTTATCAATTGTCGAAGAGGGGCTGCTAATGATCTAAATCACAGATTTCTAACCTCCGCCAAGCTTTATTTCCACATGTATCAAATCCAACTTCAAGGACAGTGCCAGACCAGATACCTCTTACAAACGAGAAAAAATAGTCAAGAATATCGAGAAGTTCACACGCTTCTTCGGAAGAAAAGGATTCACCATTTATTTTCTCGATTTTGCCAACATGAGTAATAGCAAATCCACCTACACCTTTGAGATTATCCCTGAGATACTTAAAATTTTCAACTTGATCAAGGGTGATTTTCCAGCCTTCCCAAGTCAGTATGTTTCTCCCTGCCCATGATTTCGCCCCATTTTTTACCCATTGACCATGAACATCCAAAAAATTGATTAGATGAAATTTAATGTGATCCAAGGAATATGGGTTTTGTGATTTTATTGATCCGTATACATTACCAGTAACTATTTCCTCATGGCGGTATTGTGTAATCAAAACTTCAAAATCACTATATCCAGGGATCGAACTATAATACACTTTACCTATATGAAGGTTTATATCATTTTGATTTGCTTGGAATGTGATCCTTAGTTTTGGAGCAGGAAGCCAAACAAGAGAGATACTGTAATCCGAGAGGGTAGTTCCAGAAATCGTAATTTCCTGTCCCAAATCAGAAAGATCGATTCTTTGGTTAGGATCTTCCATCTTGAATATTGGTGATAGAGCTTCAGGAATATCCGAAAACGAATCCGAGAAATAATTTGATTCTTGTTGACTTGGATCACTAGGTGTCATTTAATGTGCTCAAATATTTTTCAAGCTAGTCTCCTTAAACTGAGACTGTCAAGTAGCTATCGCTATCTGGGATCCCAATCTACGCGCTTTGTGATGACTGAAAGCTTAGATTGACCAGGTACTGATCCAGAAACATGTTAGATCCTTTGAGGATTACCGCGTTCGCGGAGCGTGCCGAAGGCATACTCCTGACTCCTCTGATGGATTTCGTCACCGAATGAGGGCGACTGCCCATCAAAGGGGAACTGCTCTCCGAATCCGAAATCATTGAGGAATTGGGATCCCTACACCGTGCCTTTCAAGTCGTCTTGCAAGTCACCGATCAACACGAGTGGCACCAGATCGCTGAACAGCCTAAACAGGATCTGATGCTCTACCTAGCTTTGACTAATTTCGGATATTGCTCCCGACTGAACCAACTCACCTCAGAAGTCCAAGAAGATCTCAAAGCATTGCTTGGCACCTACCGCCAAGCTTGCACTCAAGCCGATGAAATGCTCAAGAGTCTGGGGAATCTCAACTTCGTTGCTGAAAAGTGTCGTTCCAGTTCTATCGGTAGATGCGAATGCAAATCCCTCACAGTTCATGTCACTGCCCTAGAAAACCTGGATCCCCTACTACGCCTCTACGAAAGCTGTGCCACCCGCACCATCGGTAGACCTGAAGGAGCCATGCTGGTCAAGTTCCACAGCCGCCAACCCAAAATCGCATACCATTTTTATCCAACCTTTGAGACGGATCTGCATCCCACTCTCCACACCTACATGGAAATCGACCTGAGAGATCTACACGTCAAGTACCATGATTTCGATGCCGAGGATAATGCCCCCATCCTGCACCGCAAAGAAACATGCCTGGATGACCACTGCGCCACCCTCCAAGGGCATCGCGTGGTCTGGCGCAAGGATGCGGATCCCTACAAAGTCAAGCTTCTACGTTCCCAAATCCGTTCTAGGCAGAAACAGTGACCGGATTCATTGGGGGATGAGCTTAGCTAACTCTACCCAATGCTGGATCCCTTTCCGAGTAGGCTGCCCTGTCTGCAAGAATGTCCAGATATCCCGCTTGTGCTGGGATCCATAGCTGATGTGAATAGGTCTCTCGACACCGTAGAAATAAAGAGAGTCAAAAGGCAGTTTTGCCGCCAGGATCCAGTCCACCACTTGATCACTAGGAAAACCCAGGATCCTAAAGTCCGCGGCAGCCCCCAATCGCTCACAGTAGGGCTTGCCATTACGGTTGATTTCATGAGCCATGTGCTGGTCGAGATGTGGGCTAACAATGCCGCTCTTCCTTCCGGTCACGGGATCCCGCAATGCTAAGAACCGTTTCAAGTCAGTGGAGCAGAACCCATAGGTCAGTTGGAAGTGATCTCTGCCGTAGTGGTCAATCAGGGGATCCAGGATGTTCTCTGCCAAGGCTGTCAGAGCCTTAATCGATTCAGAGTTCTGGGGAAACGGTTCGATCTGAGTGCTCAATCGGCGGTAGGTCTGGGTACAGGTGCAGAACTCCGTTAGTGTCAGGTACTTGCCCAGCGTGTCCATACCATCAGGGTAGACCAAGGGAAGGGGGATCCCCAGCCCCAAATCCTAGACTAAAATTCGGCCTAAATTTTGCCCTACATCCAGCACCATTCAGCGACATCTAGCAACATTGGTTAGGCAACGGCAGTCCCCCAAAGCTACTGAAAAGCCTTGTCCAGAGAGGCTTCTGGACAGTAGAATAGGGGTTGGACAAAGATGCCAGGAACCAGACTTGAACTGGTGACACGAGGATTTTCAGTCCTATTGGTGAAACGCTGTAACGCCTACCTAGAGAGCATCTGAGAGCTTGCTTATTTTGCCTTACCTACAGGCTTACCTACTTCTTGTAATGGGGTTGGGCTTTTGGATGTTGTGTTGATCGACGGAAGCTGTATTGGTCAGCGGCCATTCTGAAGTAGAGCAGAGGAGTGTATTTCCTCTGCTCAAGGGGGCAGTATTGTGAGTTATGGTCATTCCAATTTAGTTTGAGAGTCAAGAAGTCTCTCTCTATCTGGATGTGAAGAGTTAGCTATTCTCATTTTTATCTGGAATGACTATAAGTTTGTCAGATCAACAAGGTGGTGAAAATCTCGCACCAATGGTGCGAGAAATCGATTCAGGATCCATCAAGCTCTGAGGGGGCAAGGGATAGGAAAGCTTTTGAGTAGTTCTGTTAATCCTGTTCTATAGCCCGGTGACACGACAGAGGATTTGCTGGCTGGCCAGAGTTTCAAATTGGGATCGAATCGCTTTCGCAAATGTGGGGTTTTCAATCAGGATCCCTGCTTCGATGTTGCGTTGGTGGGCGGCTTCGGTGAAGTTAGCAGAGGTGATCAAGGTTCTTAATTCATCCACAACAAGACACTTGGCGTGGAGACAGGCATTCGCGGATGTAGTGGGATCCAGAGCGCGCGGATCATGAAAGACTTCCGGAAGGCGTGCACCAGGCCAGGACTGGCGGAAGTTATCCGTGAACTGCTTAATGATGGTCGAGGAAGGTGTTGGATCACTATACTTGCGTTGGATATTGATGAAAAGCCGGACTTGCAAATTGGGGATACTCTCCATGCGCTGGGCGAGGGGTTGAAAAAGTTCCCGCCCCTTACTGCCCCAGTCGATGGCAAAACTGGAGATCAGCAAGCTGTGCTGGGCTGTACGAAAGAGGTCTTTGACGACAACAGCAGTGTCGCGGCTTTCGGATCCTGGTAGCTCCGGGCCAGTCCAGACCAGATCAAATGGCTCCCGATACAGAGACTGTTGCCCTTCCTCTGCCAGCAGGTTGAGCGAATAGGCGATGTGGTGAGGAGTCATACCCTTGTTGTGAAGGTGATTGAGTTCGCTGACGAAAAGGTGAACCAAATGGTCAGGTACCAGTCCGTTGAGGGAAATGGGTGTGCAGGGCAACAGGAGCCGTCGATGGCTCAAAGCTTCACTGAGGCTTTTAAGGGTTGGGCGGCTGAGGTGGTGAAAGGGAGACATTAGATTAGGGTATCTAGGAAGAAAGCCGCTCCCAAGTTTTCCACTGTATTGACCACCAGAGCGCGATCTAAAAGTTCGTTACGCCGTTCGCAAGACGTTTCCCCAATCAGGAGGCAGCCATGACAAGCAGCTCCGTGCAGGAATCGGTCTTCTTGAGGGTTATCCGGTTGGTGTTGGGCACAGACGGGATCATTGGAGCACAGGCGACCATAGTCCAAGGCTCTACTAAGATGATCTTCAATATGGCGACCAACATCCACAAGCCCGCCTAAAGTCCCCTCGGATCCTGATGTGCCGGTGTGTAATAGGATCCCATAGCCAATTCCTGGAAAAACATAGATGCGTTCGCGAATGGCACTGGAAGTGTAGCCACAATCCAGAGAAACACTGGTGATCAGTAGATGGGAAAGGGAATGTAGCATGATGTAGGGTGCGCCAGGGAAATCAAGTCTGTTTCGTGGGATCCCACGTTCATCTGCCCATTTCTCAAAGCCACGGATCAGGGTTTGGGCGCGTTGTTTGACAGGTTCACGTTGGAGCCAAGCCTCGATAGCCGCTGGTTTGAAACTGATGAAAACCCCTTCCCCCAAGTTCTCAATTGCCGGGATCCACTTGGGTTCAAAGTCAAGGCTGGCACGGCGGACACCGATGGCGAGTTCATCTTCAATTTCGCCGTTGATACTGGTGGGGGCTGATTCAAAGCGAGTAAAGCCAATCAGAGCAACGACTTCCCGTAGACGATGAACAAGGACGATTTTGTCAATGTAGGGATCCCAACGCGGATCAAGTTGGCTAGGGTGACGGGTAGCTCCATCAAAGATCTTGCTGGCGGGCGTAGGTCGGCCTTGTTCGAACGGACAGGCCAGTAAAGCTTCCAGTTCCACCTGTTTGATGCTCTTATCTTCAGGGATGGTGCCCTGCTTACGACGTTGCACTTCTTCCCAGACAGCCTTGGCTCCGAAGGAAACAAGATCTTTGAACTTGGGCTTTTTTAGTTCTTTTTGGATGTCAGTTGGGTCTTCGGCAAATTGCAGGTCTTCGGTGTAGAAGGGATCCACAGCTTGGCGTAGTTCACTGTCGGGATCCGGCATAGAGATGACACTCAGCAATTGGCTAAAGTAGGCATTGCTGGCGGAGCGGATCAACAGGCGATTATATTCCGGTTTGTCACTGGGAAGCGGATTACCCTGTGGGTCAGGGATGTATTTGCAGCAGGGTTCTTGACCGCTGGATCGCAGCCAGGGGCGATAGCCTTCGCAGTAGCCCAAAACTTTGGAGTCTTTGAGTTTGGCTTGGGAAAGGGGGCGGCGTTTGCCGGTTTGCTCACAACGGACAAAGATTTCCTCAAAGTCGTTGCCGGATCCCGCTTCATCCAGCCACAGTTGTCCGCGAAGGGTGGTCTGAAAGTCGTTGTGCACGAATGCGTACCAGTTGATGTCGCTGAGATGCCCGTTGGGGCAGGCTTGTACAAACCGAACGGGCACAAATTGAACTTTTTTGCCTCTAAATTTACCCTCGGATTTGACCACACTCCAGGGGACGAGGGGACGGGTGCGATAGGTTTTTCCATTAAACTCGAAGGGTTCATCCACTTGAGCGAGAAACCAGGCGGGAAAGACAAAGGCATCGACACCACTTTTTGGGGCTTGAGGATCCTGCGATTGGGTAGGTGGAGTGCGGAGTTGGATATCTTGTCCGTCATCCAGGTTGAGGGCACGAATCACTTTGGCACGGAGACGGTCTTCGCGGATGTACTGGGTTTCTCCTTTCCAGTAGGTTAGTCCAGAAATAATCACTGAACGGTCAGGCAGATCCACCATGGCACCAGGGCCAAATGTGGTCAGGAGTTGGCTTTGGCGTAGTTCGCTATCAGGGGGACGTTGTTTTGACTGTTTGCTCATGATTATTGCTCTCCATAGGGATCCCGAATCCAAACATTGACGGTGGCTTCCACGTCCCGAAGGCTACGGTGGGCCTTAAATTTGCGCCGTTCCAGATCAGTATCTGCTTGAGTGTCTAAGGCATCTACCAACAAAGGAGCCGCTAAATCGGTCTCGCTTTGATACTGCAGGCGAGTATCACGACCCAGGATCCGTTCCCAACTATCCAATAGGTCTAGCACCTGAGATCTTACTGATTGGCGGATTTGCTCCGTATCAGTTTGGGTCAGATTTGGGTTGTGGGCTTCAGCACGTTCGGAGATGGTGGTCAGTAAAGCTTCGACGGCTTGGCGCTGGCTATTGATTTGAGAAGCTCCTAGGGGAGTTGTCATTGCTCGAATTCCAAGTCGAGCTAGAGCTACCGTTACCCCTGCCAGTCCACGATCCAGGGCACGGGGGGAGAAGGGAGTGACACTGGTGGCTTCAACAGAGCGGTAAAAACTGGTGTGCCAACTCTGAAATTGCTCGTAGTGGGAGCGATCGCGGGGGCGATGGACATTGAGTAAGGTGACGACTAATCCAGGGCGTTTGGGATCCCGTCCAACGCGGCTGGTGGCCTGAATATATTCAGAGGCATTTTTGGGTTGACCCAAGACCACCATCAGCCCCAACCGCACGATATCCAGACCGACCGAGATCATATTGGTGGCGAGGGCAACATCCAGGCGGTCTTTCTCATAGAAGGGCATAGCCAGACGACGTTTAGTGTTGGCAACTTTATTGGTTGGCACCCGTGAGGTTAGCTCTTCTAAGTCATCGTCGATTTTGCGATCCGCGAAAGAACCGGAGGATTCTCCATAGCGAAGGCGGTTACTATAATTTCGCAATTGAGAACTCACTTCGTCTTCAATGATTCGACGACTTCCCCCCAATTCCCGTAGAGAGTTGAAGTATCCTAACAGCGTCATGTAGGGATCCGCTGGGTTCTGTTGGTTACGGGATCCGCCCGCTTGCTCATATTCCTTTTGAGCAGCGGACATCAAAGCGAGATAGGCTCTCAGTAAAACCACTTTTAAGCTGCGTCCTTGAGCGGCAATGCCCACATAGAGGCGACCATCGGAGTCAAAATCTGTTTTGGCGAAAAAAGAATCGTGGCGATCTGGGCCTGGTGGTGGGAAGATTTCCACATGCTGGCGTCCAAAGAGGGCTTGGATCTGATGTGTGGCGCGGCGAACGGTAGCGGTGGAAGCAATGATCTTGGGACGTACCCTCAGCCTCTCTCCCTGAGAAGAGAGGAGTTCGGCGGTACAGAGGGCATCGATGGCGGTCTCGTAGAGTCCTACCATTGTTCCTAAGGGACCGGAGATGAGATGCAACTCATCCTGGATGATCAAGTCTGGTGGGGGGAGATAACTGCTGAGGGGTTGTCCGGTGGGGGTGGGATCGGCTGTGCTACAGAAACCTTGCGTGGGGTCGAAGTGAGTGACCCGACCGAATAGGGCGGCGGTTTGCCCCACCCAGGGCAGTCCGGCAAATTTATCGACGGTGGCGATCATGAAGCAGGGGATCCGCCTATAGATGGGTTCATCCACAGCTAGGATGGGGAGCGGGTTATGGCTGCGGAAATGGCAGGTACGGCTGACACAATGGACTTTGAGGTTGTTGGGTTGGTCTTCGCTGGGATGCAGTTGAAAGGAATTGGGGGTGAAGGATTCCCCACACCACGGGCAACGTTCTAGAGGAATGGGGGAGGGTTTGGCTTTGCTATCTCGCTTGTAGGCCAGGGTACGGGCACGGGCAGTGTTGTCGTCTTTGTCTTTACTGGATCCCATGCGGTTGGGGGTAGCACTTTGTCCGACCCAGAGACCAATCTCGAAAGGCCAGGATCCGAGTATTGCTTGATTGCTTTGCCGTTCTAGCTCCAAGGCGCAGATGAGGCGAGAAGCCCGTTCCAGTTGATCCAGGGTTAAAAGTCGCAAAGTGTAGCGCATCAAGACGCTCAGTCCGGCGGATTGGATCCCTGGGTGGGTAAGACGGCGCAAAATCAGGGTGAAGGCAGCTAGTCCCAGATAGGCTTCGGTTTTACCGCCACCCGTAGGGAAAAAGAGCAGATCAACTGCGCCTCGGTCGGGAGAGGTGGGATCCAGAATTCCCACCAGGTTGAGCAGGATATAGGCGATTTGGAAGGGTCGCCATTGGGGTGGAGCAAAACTTTCAGGGGGTAGGCTCTGCTCTTGACTCAGTTGTTGGCGGCGAGCACGGGCGATGACTTTGTTGGCTAGTCGAAAAGCTGTGAAGATGTTGGGGTCTGTCAGTGCATTCAGTCCAGCTTCGATGCGGTTGCAGGCGTAGTTGGCTCGATCCAACAAGTCTTGGGCAGCAGCGGTGAAACAGGGATCCAAATGGATTTGGCGTTGCGCCTGGATCCAATGGCGGTATTCGGTAACGAGGGATCCCAACATTTGTTGGATAGTGGCCGCATTAGTGGCATCCGCGAGGGCTTCCATGCCCAGTTGGAGATCCGGAATATCGGCGGGTTTGACACGGGGAACTTCGCCGGTGGGGATCCAGGCTGTTCGAATGGTGGTGCATTCACCCTGCGACAAGTCGCCGAGTGAGGCGCGAACGGTGACTTCAGCGGTGGCCGAGACGTTATGGCCCACTGCGTACTCGAAATCGTGACGGTATTGCAGGCTGGCGACGGCTTCATCCCAATCATTGCTGTTTTCTCCACGGGGATCCCGACGCGGTTGAAATCCCTCAGAGCAGTGGAGACTCAGTTGGGTTTGGAAACAAAAATCAGCGTCTTTGTTTTTGGTGTGACTGGGGCGATAGTTGACCACAAAACATGAGACAGAGCAAGTACCCACCGGAAAACCCTGAGCATTAACTGGACGACAGGTGATCACCAGTTGTAGCCCACTGCCGTTGGGAATGTCGTAATGGTTGGGGGAGCCGGTTTGGATGCGGATAGGGATTTCCAAGGTTGCCGATTGGGGGATCCGTTGCCAACGGTCAGGCTTGCGTTTTTTATCTGAACTGCCAGACTCGGTGTCTTCAGGGGTATCTGGGCTGGGATCCGGTTCTAAGGGCAGGTAGTCTGCCCAGGTCAGTGTGGCAGTTATGGCTTGAGTGGTTGGCTTGGTTAGGAAACTCAATCCCATTGAGGAAGGAAACCAAGCTTTGCGGGCCGGAGCTTTATCGGAGAGTTGGCTATCTTCGCTGGTTTCACTATTGGCCAGGGATTCGAGTTCGTCATCGGCGGTGTCATCGGAGCGGATGTCGGGGGGTGCGCCGTAGGGAACCAGAAACCCTGTGAGATACCACTTAGAAGGATCCTGGGGCAAGATTTCGTGGGTGTAGTCGGGATCCTGGGGGGTGGGGCCGATGAGATCCAGATGGAGAGCTTGGATGAGCTTAGAGCGGACTTGAGCAGGTGTCGTTGACATGGAACCCCCTAAATCTCGTAGCAAATCTGGCGGAGCATAGAAACGGATATCGGCAGTCCCTGTCTCAGCAGAATTTCCAGATGTTCTTCCACAGTCACGGGTGGATTGCATAACCGCTTTCTTACTGTTTCTACCACTTGAGCGATTTTGAATGGCTTCAAGTCTATGACAGAAGCAATAAACTCATCAGGGTGCTGTACCTCAATGTCGTAGGGAGCTAATGCCTGCTGTGGAAAGTCTTTGAGGTTGAAGGTGACAATCACATCCACTCCCCCTTGGATGGCAGCAGCAAGGACATGGCGATCCTCGGGATCCGGTAACTGTAGAGCAGGAATCAAGGATTCATAGCCTGTAATTAGACAGTCCCGAACATGACTATTCATTAAGTCCTTGGTGCGGGTGAGCTGCTCTAGTGTCAGGTCAGGGCGATCTTTGAGGACGTTCCGGATCCACTCCTCATGAATTTGATTTGTCCATTTGGCTCGGAAGAGATCAGTAAGGGCTAGCTGCATAAGAAGATCCCGCAGGGGAGCGGGATAAAGCACACAGGCATCATAGAGAGCTGTGTAGTTGGATGACATGCTAGTAGCCCATACCCAGTTCTTGGGCTTGGAGAACCAGATCATTGAGGGCTTGGGATCTGGCTGCGTCTGTTTTTTGCTTGTAAGCCATGAGGTCTTGGAAACAGATGCGGCGGTGTTTGCCGACCGTTCGATAGGGAATCTCGCCGGACTCTAGGAGTTTGATCAGGAAGGGACGGGAGACGTTGAGGATATCGGCGGATTCTTGGGTGGTGAGTTCGGCATGAATGGGAATGAGGGTGACGGCGTTGCCCTGTGCCATCTGAGCCAGGATATCGACCAAAAGGTGAAGGGCACTGGCAGGAATCTCGACGGTTTCTTCACTGCCATCCTCTTCAACGACTTTGAGTTGACGGGTAGCTCCACCCAGATGAGCCGACAGGATCCGGCTGCTGACTTGAGAGAGCTTAATTTCAGACTCCGTTGGTAGTTGGAGCCTTGGGCTGGAGATTGCCATAGGAATCTCGGTATTGTGTGTGGGTTGTGTAATGGAATCACTTTAATCCCGTAAACGCAATAAACGCAACAGGCAAAACAAACCAATAATCTGCGCTCCCTCAGGATCTGAGTGTTCAGGACAGCTTGGCCATTGCGGATGAGTTGATCCTGAGTTTCGTTTACGGTCTGGCGTTTTTTAGGATCAATGCTGTCATAAGCATCAATAAGGATATTGGTATCGAACTGCTTCGCAACGCTGACGCGAACAAAACCTTAGTGCTGGTGTCGGTCATAGAGATCTTCTCGTTTCCAGTCACGACCTGAGGTTGTGCGACGGTTCAAGCTTTGGATAAACGCTTTCTGCTTTTCCCACACCTCGATCCTGGTTCGCTGATCAATGGGTTCAACCAGGGTGAGTTCCACCGTTTGCCCCTCAAGGCTAGGATCTAGCTTTTCCGAAAGGATCAGGTTGCCGTCACGATAGGTTGCGGTCAGAATCTGACTCATGGTTTCTCCTCGGCAGATTTTCTGTTGATCCTAGTCTAAGCCAGGGATCCCAGGGGTCTCGGCCTGCTTGGATTTACGAGAGGATCCTTTGGGCTTGGCTTGGGATCCCCCGATGATCTCCTCTTGATAGCGTTGCTGGTTGAGTTTGAGCAGGCGAGCAAGGACTTCATCGTGGACTTCTTCGGGCCAGCGATAGCGCCAGGGTTTCTTGCGTTTGCTGGTTCCTTCGTCGTCTTCGTCTTCGTAGTCGAGCAGGAATTCGCAGTCGGTGGGGATGTCGTGCCAACCGTAGGCATCGAGGACGGCACGATCCATTTGGGCATGGAGTTCGCGTTGTTTGAGGATATCGGGGTTGGTTTCGTCGGGGTCGTGGAAGCGGTTGTAGGTGGCGGTGAGTCCCTCGTTGTGGCGGATCATGAGATCGGCGCGGAATTCGTAGTAGGTTTTGCCTGCGGCTTCGAGGATGGGGTTAGTTTCCCAATCAAAAGGGAAGGGGAAGGTTTCAAAGCAGTCAGAAGGCGTGTAGCGGAGGTCATCTTTCATAGATGAACCCAAGAATCGCGCCCAAATTTCATGAATACGAGATTGAAGAATACAGAAAGTAGAGTAAGTTCCAAGTGAGACAACAATAAGTTGTTCAGAATAAACCATCCCGCTTGGTAGAAATGTAAATGCTCCAGTTTGACTAACACGAGGAATAACTAACACCCGATCGCACTGGGCGATCGCTTTTTGAAGGTCTAGAGCAGGGCGAGCAAACATCCACCATCTTGCAGGATTTACAATTGAGCCTTGTGTTAACCTTTTAGGCTTAACCTTCTCTTCCACGATTGCCATCAAGTCCGGATACTTCTGCATCTCATCTTCCTTCATGTCACCAAAATTAATCACATAGCGATGATGAGCATGAGTGGGGCTACTATTCACTTCCTCACCGCCAATGTAAGGAAAAATCCGTTCTGCATTGCGCGGATCTTTTTCGATTAAGCGGTGCATTTCTGCAATAGGGGTCGCATCGGAATTAGAGTCATCAAACGTAAACCCCATCCCTAACACATAGCTACCTACGAAACTCTTGTTAGCATTTGCCAATAACACAGCAGGGTCATCATTTCCACCTTTTGCAAACAAAAACGCCGTAATTTTTTCAACAGGTTTGCCATCCAGTAAAATCGGAATATCAGGCGGAAAAGATTGCAGCATAATCCATGCTTTAGAGTGACAAAGTTTTTAGTGCTCTACGGCAATAACAAGTTTTGAAATGGTTGATTGTTTTTCCAGCGATACGTGTTGAAGTCTCGCTGATCGACTGAGAAAATGCGTCCGTGTCCTAAATGCTCAGCCAAAATCACTAGAGAAGCATCTGCCAAATCCATTGGTAAACTGGCATATTGCTTCATTAGTTTCGCAATTCTTGAACCAGATTCAGATGGTAAATCAAAAACATTAAAAAGTTTTTGGTGGTAATTGTTGATGAATGCGATTTGTGCCTGTACCCCTTTACGAGTAAGTAACAGATAACAAGTCTCAGTCATAACAGACCACGTTGTAATGAGAGATTCATCATAGGTTTGAAAAGCTTGATTGGCTGCTTCGTGATACCTATCTTTTGCATCAGCGAGTGCCAACCAAAAACCCGTATCAACGATGATCATATTTTGTATTCCATCCCTCTGAAAGCACTTGTTTATAGTCTGTAGAAAGATTTTCTTCTACAGAGACACAACCAATAAATCCGCTCTCTTTGAATTTCTGATAGGAACTGTCCTCAGCGTTTGCTTTCGATTGATCTACCTGCGGATATCGCTTTTTCAGGATTTCAATAAAATCCATCAGCAATAGTTGAGCCTCTTCAGGCAAGGCTTGAATATCTTGTTGCATCTGTTCCAGGCTAGACATTATGCAGCACCTCCAACCATCGTTTTTTCGCGGGCAACTGTCCCGATCTTCATGATATGCACTAAACTCACCACCACTGCCGCTAATCCCGGCCATTTGTAACGGCGGGTGGCGTTGTAAATCATGCCGCCATTGTTGCAAATAAACCGGAGGCCGGTGCTGCGAGTGTCGCCCTGAGCGATGGTGTTGGTCGCAATTAAACCAACCGTGCCGCCCCAACGCAGCAATGTAAACGATCGCCTAAAGAAGTGCGCCACCAGATCCGCATTGCCGTGAGATTCGGGATGCACAATTTTCAACCACTCCAGATACCCCTCAGGATGGGCGTTAATCGTCGTATTTTTCCCCGCAAACGGTGGATTGCCCACGATCGCATCAAACCCCGAATTTTCCCGCTCAAACACTTCAGGAAACTCTAATTCCCAGTTAAACGGCTGTACTGCCTTGGTTCCCGTTGTTAGCTTGGCAACAACTGATTGAATTTCAGATTCATCCACCAATCCCTTCTCATAGCCAATCAATTTACCGCCAAATTCCTCACGATATTTCTGCCGTTGTTTGGCATTGTCACCCGCAAAGAAAGAGGCGACTGCGACTTTTGCTGTTAATCGAGCCGGTTCTAAGGCGCGATCGACATCTTGCAATAACGCCTGTTTTGTCTCCGCATCCCCATCTGATCGCGTATCCGACGTTTGAATCTGCTGTCGATACGCCAGTGCCTTCGTTGCCGACTGCTTCATTAACAACTTGTGGTCTTCAAAAAACGTTGGCTCATAAGCTGCACTTGCCCCAAAGCTACCAATCTCTGTTCTGGTCAGCCCCACCAGCGAATCACCGCACTTGAGCGCATGATCCAAAAACGTAAACGGCAAATCTTTTGCCAGCGTCACCAACCACAGCGACAATCGCGCCAGGTTCACCGCAAACGGGTTCTTATCCACCCCATACAAACACCGCTGCGCCACCAATCGCCGCGCCACCACCACATCCTCCACCGTCTCCGGCAGATCCGCTGGCTTGCCGTGATAGTTCCAGGCTTCCACCAACTTGTCTGCCAACTGCCGACAGGCTTCCACCAAAAACGCCGCAGAACCCATCGCCAGATCGCACACCTTCAGATCCAACAACT
Source organism: Cyanobacteriota bacterium (assembly GCA_033764955.1). Classification (GTDB taxonomy): domain Bacteria; phylum Cyanobacteriota; class Cyanobacteriia; order Thermostichales; family Thermostichaceae; genus JANRIL01. Next base: position 67,423 of record JANRIL010000011.1, read on the forward strand.
GCTCTGGTGTAGGATGCTCGCCTAAATTCTTCAGCACAGGCTCCAGCGTCTTCTCCACGATCGGCTGCGTCAACTTCCGAGGCGTGTAGTGAGACCCCGATCGCCGCCGTTCCTCTCCCGGTTGCAAAAACAGACTGCCTGCCGCTAACAAATTAGGAGTTCTGGACGAAACCCGACGACCAATGGCAGCAGCAATGTCTTCTGCCGTTTTTGCCTCCTTCAACTCCTTCAAGGCTGCCCCTTTCAGTTCACACTCTGCCGCTTTGAGAATGTTGACGCGATCGGCTGGCTTTGCCGCCAGGATCTTGTCTACATCCACCACCACATCTTTCGGACGAACGGCGATCGATCGTCCGTGGGCAATCTCCACCTCATAGCCCATGATCGCCTCATAAACCGAGCCAATCTGCTCAACATCAAGGGCACGATAGGATAATCGCTCTCCATCCAACATCAGCAGCTTATCCAGCATTCGGTAAACCACCCCATCTGAGACGCGAGGGGCTTCAATTCTGCCGAAGGTGGCAAAGTGAGAAGCGATCGGGCGACCTTCTAAAAACGGGTACTCATCTGGGTCAAACAACTGCCCATGCCGCGCGGGAAGGTACTCCTCCGTCGGGCCACCTCCGTCATACACCAGACGAAACAGACTCAACAGCGTTGCCCATGCCCCATACCGCTGATCCATCGTGTCTGGGTAGTTGCCTGCATCCTCTCGCAACTTCTCATACAGCCCCGACACCGCGTAGTTGCGCTGATAAACCTCATCATCCGGCATCAGCCCTTCATCTTCGGCATAGAGCAGGAACACCAGCCGCATCAGCGTGGTGATCAGCCCCCCATAGATATGCTGCGGGTCAGTTTCAGCTAACTCTCTGAGGATCTTTCCATTTACTGTTGCATCCGCCGCCTGAAACCCTTTCAGTAATTCCCACAGGGCATCCAAAACCTGTTCCGCCAGTTTGGTGGAGACCTCGGCTTGATAGTGGCGGCTATCTTCCAGCAGTTGGGGCAACCGTTGCGCTTCTGGCACGTTAAAGAGTCGTTCGGATCCGAGTAGCAGATCCAAGGCCCCCAAAATCAGACGCCCCGACACCTCGGTCATGGCCTGCACTGGGAACGTCACATGACCGGATGATTCCCCATTGGGGGCAACCACCAAGCGGATCGCGGTGCCGTTAAACAGGATCCCTTGATAGACCTTGGTTTCTCGCAACAGCCGCTCAAACTTGGCTTGAGAACTGGCTTTCCATCCGTGAGCACTTGCAAAGGGATCCTCATCGTCAAAGGGTTGCCCTGTAGGCAGAGTTTGGATGAGCAGGATCCAGGTATCCGCTTGCCCATCCGTCCCTTTCACGGCATAGGTGGGACTGAGAACCTCGCCATAATTGGGCAAAGCTACCGTTAATTCCTCAGGGGGATCCTTTAGGTCATCAGGCAGCCACCCCAGTACAGTTTGAGTGAAACCAGGAAAATCAGGGATCCAAGCACAGGGATCCCCTCGCAGCTCAGGCGTTGTGACCGCCAGGAGCTTTTCTTGGAGATCCACCAGTTTGCCTCGATCAATAATGGCCTGCGCTTTGATCAGAGCAGGGGGAGAGACCACCAGACCGACAGGTTGTAGTAGTCCTAGCCATTCTTTGTGGCGGTAGGTGTCGAGATCTGTGCTCATGACAGGGATCCTCTAAAGTTGACCCGCTAAAAGGACAGTGTAATGCCAACCCTGGGTTTTAATTTCAGGTGCTAGTTGTTTATAATATTTCTCTGGAGTTATTTCCACACTTACGGGATAGCGATAGATATTACTAACTCGAATCTGTGATTGATCATTGCCATATAAATCTGCTTGCAAGTACCCGATTATTCGTTGTCCATGGAGTACTTGTCTTCTATTTTTGATGACCACAGAATCGTTAATTCTTACATGAGTTCTCAAATAATCTTGGAGTCCATCATTGTATTGCTCCTTAAAACCAGGCCAGGAAATAAAAACTTCATCAGGGGATCCTTCTAGCCTTAGTACTTGCTGATTTATCCCTTGGAATGCTTGTTTCTTTGACCATGCCTTTTCCCGTGGCCCCCAGTCAAAGTAAAGCTCATTTTTAGCACGAGTCACGGCAACATAATAAAGTCGAGCCTCTTCGGCTGCTGAGTCTAGAATATTATTTCCATGACCCTCAAAATTATCTCCATCATCCTTATCCATAAAGGGAAAAGTTGTGATCGAACTAGGAACGTAAACGACATCAAATTCTAGACCCTTGACTTTGTGAATGGTGGAAATGGTGATCCCAGGATCCCGATTCGATAGAGATTGAGATAGTCGGGTAAAATCACTAGTTTTTAAATCCTGAATCATCGCCAGATGTTGGCTTAAAGTGCTATAACTTTCATATTCGACGAACGTAAGTGACCTCAGTTGCTCAATAGACTCAATTCCGTAATTTACATCGGCAAGAACAAGCTGCCGGTATTGCTCAAGTAACTCATCCCAAATTGAAGATGTAAGTCCGGGATCAGGCTCTTGAGAAAGATAGGTTTGGCACAGATCTATCCATTCTCCAATCTCTCGTACTTGAGCTAGTTTAAGATTATTATTGCTTTGGATCCGAAGTGGTTTAACATTACTATTTTGCAATAAATTATAGAATTGAAAAACTTCGCTATTAGTCCTGCATAATACAGCCATTGATTTAGGGTGCTCAATGTTCACACAATTATAGGCCATAACTTCTTGGGCCAAATTGACCAGTCGTGGACACTTAGGATCCACATCTTCAATTATCTGATGATCTATGATTCCATTTTCATCGCGATAGGCTTGAAGCGTGATATTGGCTTTAACTCGATTAGGAATTAGGTTGGTAGCAAGCACTTGGGATCGCTGAATAATATCGAAAGTGGAGCGATAATTTACCAGCAGGTTAATCACATCACTTTGATAGTCAATCCGGAAATCTTGTAAGTATTGATTAGCATGAAGGCGGTCGCCGCGCTTGCGAGTCCAAAGCAAAATATCTTGGTCATCATCCCCAATAACAACAACACCTGCCCCGCTACCTTGGTAAAGAGCCAAGATTACTTTATAGAAATCCTCGTTCATATCTTGGAACTCATCAACTAAGATGGCTTTATAATTCGCTGAGACCCTATTTCTAAGAGCTTCATCTGTCTGCATTGCTAGAGCAAAATTATGAAGAGTTACTTTGAGATCATTATTCCTATCCCTTACATCACTCAAACTCTTGAGCGCAAAACTATGAAAGGTATAAACCTGCATCCGGCGAACAAAGGATCCATAGCCTAGTTGTTTGAAGAGATCCCGTACTCGCTTTTTGATTTCGTACACAACAGCACGATTAAAAGCCAAGACTAGAATTTCATGAGGCTGAAGTCCTTGACGGTAAATCAAGTCAGCACATCGCATCATCAGGACATGAGTTTTGCCTGCTCCAGGGCCTGCATTGACTAACAGATTTTGGTTATAGGGATGCTCACATACGTCCTTTTGTTGAGGATTAAGGCACTCTTTTGCCTGGTGAATAGCCTCTTCTCTCACTCTGCCTTGGATTTGTTTCAGTGCTGGATTGACTTCGAGAATATCATCATCGATTTCCCCAATAGTAGAATCAATCACTTTCTCTAGAGCAGTTAAAGAATCTGCTTCAAAATAGCGATCTATATAACCTGCCCGCAAGGAATCCGGTAGATAAGCATAAAGTTCCATAGCTTGGGCTCGCCGCAAAGCCATATTGTTAAGATCGTCGATAGTCTTTATCATTTTCTGATCTAACGGATGCATTTGCTCACGATCAGTTTCGATTTGATCTGGCTTGAGAATTTCTAGGATATAGCTAAAGGTTGTAATCTCATTTGAAGCAGAGTAGATTCCTAGATTACTTATAAGCTTGATTGCAGATTGCAAGGGTTTTATCTTGACAGCTTTAGGGCAACACTTTAATAATTCATCAAGAGTCAAGTCTATTTCGTTTTGATTGGCAGGTTCTTTGTTGAGTATGGTGAGTAAAGCTTGGCTAATTTCAAGAATTAGCTTCGCTTTCTCAATCCACTTTGGAGTAAGATGATATGAGTAAAAGATAGTTTGATTGTCACTAATATTCTCATCAAAGCGAATCAAGATATCTCGCAATAATTTAACGACACTCCTGACAACTCTTTTTTGTGCGTCCTTAATCTTCCTTTCAGACCAAGTTGCTGTCATAGATTCTTGTTGAAGATCTGCAGAAAGATCAGAAATTAGATCGTCCCAGTAAAGTCTTGGTTGCTTAGCTTTTTGATTAACAATATTCAGGATTTTCCTTAGCCACTTGAACTGCTGTTCTTGCATATCGTGATAGTGACCCTTTTTGAACTGGATCTTGCGATTAATCTTTAGTGCCCCAACCTGACTTAGCTTCAAGATTCCTGTCCATACTTGATCCATTTGCCTCAACTGAGAGTGCCTCCACAAGTTATCAAGACTAAGATCTACCGTGGTCCACTTGTCGTTTGTGGTTCTTTCATCATTGGATTCAGTTCCTAGATCTATTGGTTCCCTTGAACTAGAAGTTATAGTTGTTTGTATTCCCGTTAGTTGGCTTATAGGCAAAGATGTAGATCGTTGATCAGCCAATGACTGCCCGAAAAAGAAGCCTAAAACTCCTTTGGCAACATTCATGATTACTTGAGAGATGGAAGAGGCTAAAGATCTAGAGTCTTTCTGATTTTCTGATGGATCGATTTTTGTTAAAGCTGTGGAGAACTCTGGAATTGAAATATCTGAATTGGCAAAATCAATCTCAGGTACAGGAACTCCACTGATAGTAAAACTGTTTGATTCAAACAAGCTTAGTAAAGCTCTTGCAACTGTAGCAGTCAGATCAGATCCCTGACTATATTGTTTCAAATTATCGGCTTTTAATTCTACTTTGAGTAATCCTGGCAAATAAGCACAAATTGTTAATCGCTCTGAATACTCTAACCAAAATAAATATCGCCTCAGAGCATCTTCTTTAAAACTTCCAAATTCATCTATAGGGATAATAGCAATAGGATTCTCACCTTGAATTAAGGGTCTGGCTTCTGCAACAATCTCTATCCAAAGTTCTCGCAACTGAGGCACGGTGATCCGGTTTAGTTGAATCAAGGATTGTGTAGTGTCAAAGTCACCAGGTGCAAATAGTAGCTTTCCTTGAACATACTCTAAGCTAGCAGCTTCTCGACTTTCCTTGTTACGACCAATTCTACCGACTTCTTGCAAGTAATCTTCTAAATAATTTGGCGGTGACAAATGCAAGCACCAATGAATATGAGCGATATCCATACCCATGCCAAAGGCTTTAGTACAAACTAGTACTTTTATTTCGTGATCTAGAAAACTATGATAGAGTTCGATCCGCAGATCGGCAGATAATCCGGCATGGAAATAATCTACTTGACAATCTATTTCTTCTCTTTCATTTATTAACTTAACTAGTTCTTCTGCATGCCGCCTACGCGTAACGAAAATAATGACACTGCTACGTGAGAGATCTGCAGATCGAATTATATTCTCGACGTAACCCAAACGAGGAGATAGGGATTCAGATTGAGCAGAAAAAGTGACTTCAACATTTTCAGCAGTTAGTTGAATGAAAGGCTGAATAGGATGTCGTATTTTCTCTGGGCGAAGGACGTAGGTATTTTGATTTGCATCGATCTCCTGCTCTAGATCCTTACGAACAATCTCTGTGATAGTTGCAGAAAATAGCAAGACCGGAATCAACTCTCCATTAGGTTGATGTCGATAAAAATGTCGAATCTCTCGCGTAGCGAATAAATAGTCAGGTCGAAATTCAAAACCCCACTGACTTACACAATGCGCCTCATCAATGACGATGTATTCAAAACCTTGATCAAACTCAAATCGTCGCTGAATAGCCTCTCGAAAACGTGGGATTCGAAACCGTTCTGGAGCGACAAATAAAAGTTTGATGCGGTTATCAATAATCCCTTGATAAACTTCTGATGTCTGCCAGGGATCGCGATCTCCACTGAGATAATCAACTGATTGAATAAACCCTTTGCGCCACAAGGTATTCACTTGATCCGCCATCAAAGCTCGTAACGGTGAGATTACTAGGGTGAGGCGTTGGGTAAACGCACCGCGTAGTAGAGCTGGAATATGAAACAGTACGGACTTACCTTCACCCGTTGGGAGCCTGACTAGTACATCTTGGGTACGGGTAATGATTGCCTCGATGGCTGGCTTTTGGGTTCCTTCTCGAAAGTCCAGGTAGCCCCAATGAGCTTGCAAAAACTGTCGATAGCTTTCGTAATCTGTCGGGGGATCCCGTCGCTCAATATCGCCTAGTATATTTCGTAAAGTTTCTAACAGTCGCTCCGGTTGCTTGAGTTTTGCCAGAGGAATCTCCCGGATAAGAATTCTTTTTTCTTGCCCCAGGGAGAGGTGGCTGAGACGGCTATCCAAAATTATTGGCACACATGAGGGATCCTTAAACTGAAAACGAGTCCATAGCCAGGGGCCCAAGTGACGCTCAATCGCGATAGTCATTGCTGAAGCAGAAATCTGCACTGGTAAAAGGGTAGTTCTATCCCCTCCTCCCTGACGCTCACTCTGAAGTTCTTCATCCTCGTCTAGATTTGCCCCATCTCCCTCATATCCGTCTTCGGCTTCATTCAGTATTAAATCCGGATCATTCTCTTGCTGAGCTTGGTCGAGTAGCCACCACTCCTCTAATGGCAACGCTTCAATCAGGGGTAACACCTTGCACCCTAAAGTGGCAGCCGCATCCAAAAACCGATCCACCTGGTCTATAGCCGATATCACTAACGGTTTGCTCCGCCGCCGTACTTTTTCAAAATGTCGTAGTATCGACCCTCCCGATCGTTCAATTGTCAGTCCCAAAGTCGCTATTGCTTGTTCAATGGCTCTTGCTTCCCCCGCCTCATCCACCAGTAATAACAGCATCACATCGGGATCCGTCTGATAATGCACCGACAAAACCCGCAGCAGCAAATCATCCCAATAGCGAAGCCGATTACCAGAACCCGGTGATAGTCCTTCCCGAATTCCACCGGGATCCTTCCAGCGGGGCAATATCACCTCCCACTGACTGCTGTAGTTATGAGGTGTGACATCTTCAGACTGCTGGATCTTTTCAAATAAATCCGCCAGATCGGCTCCCAGCAGCCGCAAAGCCCAGGGAAACTGCCGCTCTTGTCGACCCCGCAGTGGGTCATACTCTAGCCAACAGTGGAGTGGTTTCTTATCTACTCCCCACTGGAATAAATCAACTCCTTCTGGAATGTTGAACAGCATCCGCCCTGCCAAATCAGACGTTTGGGAAATCAGGGATCCTAGTCCCTGCCTAACTTTTTCCGTCGATAAGGGTTCTAGGTGTATCCTCTCAAAGATTCCTTCCTCTGGATACAGAGGGATAATGTCTTCTGGGATTGGCAGATTTATTGGCAAATCATGATAGGCTATTGCCCCTATAACTCCATCTCCTGATTCTCCAGCAGTGATTGGATTGTCTATAGCTTCGTAGAGTAACGAATCTAGCCCTTCCCTTAACCACATTGGAATCATCCGGAGCACCACTTGAACCTGTTGACGCTCTGCCTGACGCACCACTACTGCCACGGCTCGTAGATCCCGTCGCTCAGGATGAGCTTCCACCAACCGCCCCAATTTCACCGCGGATAAAGAGGGAGACCCTCGATGTACTACGCCAACGCGCCAAGCCCACTCTCGCCACTGCCGCCATTCCGGTATGACGAAATCCCCAGTTCTACGATACTCATTTGGCATTGAGGGAAAAATCTGTTTCTCTAACACCTCTGGGTGCTCATAGAGATAGTCAATCGGATCCTGAGGTTGTTCCAACCAGTGACAATAGTCTCGATCTGATAGAGTTAAGCACTTTACTTGCTCTTGGAAAAGCTTTAGAGCTGCCACCGCATCTGCATCTGCCTGATGTGCTCGTTCCGAAGTCAGCAAGGCATGGCGACTGTTCCAGGGAGTTAGGATCCAAGACATTAATAAGGTGTCCCAAACAGGGATCCCGCTGGCAAAATCACTGTTTAACTGCTCCAAAATCGGCAGATCCCATGCTAGGATATTGTGTCCCACCAGCCAACCTGGGTTATCTGATGCTCCAACTTTATGCAATAGAGTGCGGATCTCGAGTAAATGGGATTGGATCTTAATTTCTACATCTGAATTATCTTGAGAGTTTGGCTGAAAATACTCTAAATGAGTCCCGGACTCAGTTGCCCAACCCAACTGAAAGATCCTTTGCCCATCACTTTCTAAATCCACCGAAACCGCTGATATCTCAAGCCGTTTCTGAAAACATTGCTTGATATCCAGATACCCTTGTTTCATCAGCTTAATTAACTCTTGTGAGCTAGCTTGCTGAGCACAAAATGTTTCTATTCTCTTGAATGATTGATGTTCCCAAACTTCCTGTAGTTGATTATAAATCTGAAATAAATCAGAAAGTTTTAACCCTTCAAAAAACTGAATAGAGCGATTATTGAGTTGAGCGTAACTCTCTCTCAGTAACTGCTGCTTCTGATTTTCATTGATCGCAAAGAAAGGAGAATTAGCTTTAGCACCCAGATATCTGTGCCAATCAGTAAAACTGGTGAGTTTTGGCTCAAACTCTAATAGAAAATCACGTAACTGCGGATCCTCATCCAAACTCAGTCGTCGCTGCGGGGTTTGATAATGAGATTTTTTATCTTTTGTCCAAAGATGTATGTACCATTCAGCCTGTAAAATCTTTAGTACCTCTTTTAATGTCCATCTTTGCATGGCCTGCAATCGATTTTCAGAGTAATTCTCCAGAGAGCCTTGTATATCTTCTTCAAGGATCCAAGAGATTGCTGATTGACGTATTTTCCTATTCTGGTGATCATGTGGTGTCACTCCAATGACAAAAAGACAACGTTGCCCACTGAGATCCTGACCACCTAAAATTCTCCGATCTTGTGATCCAGCATACGTAGTGATGTGTGTAAATAGGTCGTCGGTTAGATCTGGAGCAGAAATCACGCCGCAATCTTTCTTATTCCACTTACTTAAGTGTCCCACCCGCCCATAGCGGTAATAGAGATTTTTTAGGGTGGATACGTTAGATGAGAATGATGGGTTAGTCACGACAGAAATATACCAATGAGATCAAATGAGTGATTTTTACTTCAGCAAAATACATATGCTAATTAGAGATCGGCCAGAGATAAATTAACCCTACTGGTTCCACTCGTTCCGCCTTCACCCTATAAGTTTTCTGAATCCGATCTGGTTCTGTTTGGATCTCTTGCTCTAACTGGCTGAGGCGGATTTCCCAGTGACGGTGATCGGCGTTAATTTGTCGCAATTCATCCGCATTGAATAACCCCAGTTGGATCGTCTCAAATTTGCTCTTTTCTTTGAGGATCCGATCTCGTTGCTCTTGTAAAAGTTCTTTCATTTCCTTGGCTTCAGACTCTCCTCGCTGGTTGAGTTTACGCTGAGCGCGTTCACTCAGTTCCTTGGCCCGCCGCTCCAAATGAGGGATCAGATCCTGGACGTCTTGGGGGGCAACCCCTTTGAGCTTCTCCAGCACTGGGGGTGGCACTTCCCGTAGGCGAGGGCTGGCGAGGGAATCCTCTAAAATCTGCAAAACATCCTTCTTTTCGCCCTCAGTAACAGGTCTTAAACGGCCCCGACCTCTGGCCTCAGGATCCACCCATTCAGCGGCCACAGTGATGATTTCATCATGCAAACGAGCTGCCCGTTCCCCGTACAGCGATAACCGTCCCAAGATCACCACTCGAGGAATGGGATCCTCACTGCGACAGACACAGGCGCGGCTGAGTTCGTGGTGCAAAAATCCCTGGGAGAGGAACCGTCCCAATAGCCGTTGCACAATGCGGTGCTCTAAATGCAGATGCACCACCTCACCATCCAGGGATCCTGGATCTTTGAAGACTACCGGACGAATGGGGGCTTCTTTCCGCCAGTCCCAGAGTTTCTGGGTCTTCTGGCGTGGTTGCCTTAGACTGTCAAGAGTCATCGCCCAGGTGGGATCCGCACCGGCTTCTTGATCGAGAGCAGGCAACAGCCAACGGGAACGTTCATTGTCACCGATGGCTTCCTGGGCAGAGAGAGGCTTGAGGGGTTGGGATCCGAGTAGCTCCAATGAAACGGACAGAGCCTCTCGAAAATGGCGATCATCCAATCCTAACCATTGCTGCGAGTCACGAAGCATGGTTTCCAACTCCACCTGTTGCTGTCGGAGTTTGTCCTGGCGAAGGCGAATGGCTTCCAGTTCTTCCCGAATTGCGCCGCGCCGCTCATCATCGTTGTCTTTGTCGGCCTGGTTTATAGCGGAGCTGAGACTATCAACCTCGGTTACTCGGATCCCTCGCTCCAACAACTTGGTGACGTTCTTCTCCACCACCGGGGAGAGGCTACCCAATTCTTCCTGGATCCGTTGGGTCTTTTGCACCAGCACATCCATCACCCTGTCTTCAGGGCGCTGGGGTAAGACGAAGTAATAGCAACGGACTTCAGTCTGTCGCTGGAGTTTGCGGTCAATCCGCCCATTGCGCTGTTCCATGCGGCTGGGGTTCCAGGGCACATCAAAGTGAAACAGATCTGCACAGTGATTTTGTAGGTTTACCCCCTCACGGGCAGCGTCGGTGGCAATGAGAATCCGCAAGGGATGTTTGTGGGGATCCATGTTGAAGGCTTCTTTGATTAAGCGGCGATCCTCTTTACTCATCCCGCCATGAAATGTACCAATCCGGTCATAATCACGGTCGGATCCGGCAATCAAAGAGCTTAACTGTTGTTCCAAATAGCGCTTGGTATCAGCGTATTCGGTGAAAATTAGTACCCGTGTAGGCATCCATGCTGCTCCTGGGGATCCCATCTTGGGGCAGAGGTTTTGACGGATCCAGTCGCCTAATTTTTTGACTTTGCTATCAGGTTGGTGGCGGCTTCGCTCAGCAATCTGGGTCATCTCTTCTAACAGTTCAAGTTCTTTTGAGGTGATGCCCTCGGTTCCGGAGCGGCTGGCCTTTTCCATCTGAGCCGTTTCTTCTGCAAAGACTTCCAGTTCATCAAGATCGGCTCGCTCGTCATCGGAGCCTGGAGATTCCCATAACAGGGGATAGGATTGCTGGGTTTCCGGGACTACTTTTTCTAACTGCTTTTGGATCCCGCGTCGGTGAACCCTCAAAGTGCAAGCAAACGCTTCGATAGAGGACATTAGCCGCTTTTGCAAAGAGGTGATCACCAACATGGACGTCGTTAGGGTGGAGCGGGGAGCTGATTTCAGCCGTTCCTCTCGGCAGGTTCTATACTCCTGCAGCAGTTGAGCCAGCGTTAACTCTGGGACATCATCCGGCAATCCATCAATCACTACGGGTACGACATGACGCAATGGAAAATCAGCGTTATTAATTTCTCGTAGATCCTGCTTAAGACGACGAACCATCACCGCATCCAGCAGTTTCTTGCTCCGTACAGGCACCCCTCGACAAAATCGCTGCGGATCCAAAATTTCTAAAAGCGCCGCAAAGCTATTGGAGTGTCCGTTGTGAGGGGTGGCAGACAAGAAGAGCCGATGTTCAAAGCGAGGAGCCAATTCCCGCACTGTGCGAGTGAGTTGGGAGTCAATGGCATAGCGGGTTCCACTGGCGGGGGCAGCATTGTGAGCTTCGTCGAGGATGAGTAGGGATCCTGGGGCAAAGTCCTGCATCCAGTCTCGTAAGGGTGCAGCGTAGGTTTCATCCCGCAATAGTGCGTGGGAGATGATAAATCGATTGTGGGTTTTCCATGGGTTCATGCCGTAGCCCCTTTCTCGACGCTTGGCCGCCACAAAATCTCGGTCATAAACAATGAAGGTGAGCCCAAAGCGGCTCTCCATCTCATCTTTCCACTGATCCACCACTGAGGGTGGGCAAGAGATCACGACCCGCTTCACCTTCTGCCGCATCAGCATCTCTCGCAGGATCAGTCCAGCCTCTATGGTTTTGCCTAAGCCCACATCATCAGCGATGAACAGATTTACCCTTGGCATTTTCAAGGCTTTACGAAGGGGTTCTAGCTGGTAAGCTTTGACCTCAATCCCAGCTCGGTAAGGAGCTTGAAAAAGTTTGGGTTCAGTGGAAGTGACACAGTTCCACCTCAGAGCGTGCAGAAATGCAGAAAATTGGCGAGGTTGATCAAAGCCCCGTTGAGTGACCTGTTCCCAGGAAGAGGTGGCCAAGATCTGGGCATCAATTTCCCTTTGCCAGAATACATTTAGAGGCTCACCCTGAGCATCGTCTTCCAAACAAGCCAGCCTCACCTGGGTATCCCCTGTGGGGGATGGGATAACCTCCTCAACGAGATATTGACGGGAGCGGATTCTAACTATCTGACCCAGTTCTGGAGAGATTGAGTGCACTGATTCTTCTCAGGTTTTGCTTACAACGGTAGCAAAAGCTTTACGGGCTCTGATCACGACATGCAAGCAAGAATGATGAATGATGAGGCATTAGGGAGAGAATTGACACACCGACTGCAATTACTCGGCCTTGCTTTGGATCTGTTCCTCGCACTCCGGAGCAATCCTATCCAGTCTTTATGGTTGTCAGGCTGAAAGTTCCACTGTCAATAGTTTGTTTGGGGTGAGTCGGCTTGGATCTTGCCTCTATTCATAAGCAGGTTTCAGTTCCCAGGAATCTTCGATGGTGGTGGTTTCCTTTCCCCGTCGCCACTTGACTTTGTAACGACCCGTGCGGGTAATGCCAATGACTTCCCCAATAGGGTAGATAGGCCAGCCACAAGGATCTTTGGGAAAGCGGCGGGTGAGGGTGTTGCGGTAACTTACACGGTCGCCAATCTGGAATTCCATACTGAGATCTCCACTCAATTCACCCAAGCCGTAGGACAGTTATCGCCAGCCATATCCAGGCTTGGGACGAGTGTAATAGTCAGGGTGAACCGCACGGTCAGCCGCATCTTTTACGTCGTCATGGGCATAAGGGATCCCTCGTTGCAGGCATTCGTCCTTGAGGAGATCAATGAGTTCAGATAGGTCGATATCGGGGTTGGCTTTCTCAAGTTGACGGGCTAAGGTTCTAAGTTTCATGGTGGGTGGGGTGTCGGGGTGGAGCCTGGTACACTCCTTCACCAGGCGGTAGGGCGACAAAGAATAGGGATCCCCATCGGTTAGGGATCCCTAATCAATCTATGCAGGTAGTTCCAACGGCTGAGCTTCTGCATCTTTGAGATGCCGGACATCTGCTAGGCGGGAAGCATAGAGATCCTGCTCACTGGCGAAGGCTTGCAGTTCTGTCACACGTTTCTTGTTCGACTCTTTCCACTCAAACTCGACGGCGTAGTAGACTCCCAGATCACCGGAGCGCTTGGACATCTTGGCGGTGGTCACCCCTTGCCCGACAGCTTTGCTCTGGGATGCCAGATCGAGCATGAAGTCGAGAAAGTTATCCAAGCTCTGAGTTTTGAACAGAATGTGGCTGACGACATTACGCGGATCCACAAACAGAACTTCCAGCCAAGTTTGATGCGGATAGTCGAAAAGCTGATCCTCGAAGGTACGCCAAGATAGGATTTCCATTGCCAATGTGGATCCGATAAACTTGGATTCGCCAATTTTGAACACACCGGACTTGCAATCAGCGCGATACTGACAGGGGCGGCCAGGAATGTAGGTGATTCCTTTCAGGTCAGGGGTAGCAAATGCGTTCGCAAACATGATGATTTCTCCTTTTGAGAAACTAAGTTACACAATCACCAGAGGACTCAGTTAAGCTCCTATTTTTGACTGTTGTGCATTGATATATTCACGCAAATTCTGATATCCATTGGCAAACAGAACAGCATAGCCATGTTTACAGCAAGCTTGCTTGAAAAATACCTTTTGATTCTGGTAGTCATCACAGGTGCAATGCAAGCTACTGCTTTGGAGTAAGACTTGATGTTGATGCCCATTCTCTGGATTGAAAACGAGATAATGATTTTGAGAATTTAGCTTGATCTCCAACTCTGTAGCTAAAGACTTACGAGTTTCCACAAAGTCTTGGTGGAAGGCTTTTCGAGACAGGAAGCGGGGACGGGATCCCTTGACTTGAGCGAGTATCACTCTAGGCCAGACTTGGATCTGGATGTGGTGAGGCATGACTCCCAGGATGCGGCTGGCAGCGGTGCGGGAATACAACATCTTCTCTTTCGTTATCATTGTTTAGCCCTCTTAACGACACCCATTCCGTAGGACTAATACTCGCTACTGTGCATTAATGTTAGAACCCGTCTCGTTTGAGTTAGATCCGCTGGATCTGGGGAGAGATATTTCAAGCTCTGGTCGTAGTAGTCTATCTTCCAGAAATACTTTTCTCCATTATAGTCAATTGCCCCAAAGTCATGCTCTCCATAAGGATCATTGTCTTCATTAAAGACATTAAACTGTCTGACTAGCTGGAGTAGTTCTGAGATATGGGATCCCAGTAATTGAACAGTTGGAGTGATGACAATGTAAGCATTCCAGGATTTGCGGAATTCGTCATTCAGCTGAGCAATTCTTTGAGTTGTTTGTGTGATTGACATGGGAAGGTCTCCTTGTTTCACAATTGCCGTAGGACTGTCAATACATGATGTGACTGGGTTTATTAAGGGACTTGGCAAGTTGGATGCTATGGGCAGTGCCGGGGCTGAATCCGTCCCAAAAGGCGACAATTACATCCGCCGCTTGAATAATGTCGTGATTGCGTCGGATCCCTGCTAACTTGCCGTGTTGATGCCAGTCGGCGGGGTGGATTTGGACAGGGATCCCTCTGGCACGAGCTGCTTGTTCCGCCGTCTGGTCAACGCCTCTGGCTCCACCACTAATGACGATGCAACCCTCTGGTAATTGAGCAACAAAATCCCGCACGGCTTTGAGATTCCAGTAAGTCCTGGAGCCAATGACTGCTACACGACAGGGATGAGTGGTGAGCATAAACTCTCCGTCAACTTCACCCCCGCCGTAGGACTACAACTGGTCGGCTAGCGCAGTCAGGATCCGGTTCACATAGACCTCTTGTTCGCGCCAGCGGCCCCTTGGGGCATAGATCGGCACTTCTTCTGGTTGGCTATCAGGGAAATGTTCTGCAATCCAGACTAGGGCTTGTTCCATCAGGTAATCCAGGATTTGAGAATTGAGCATGAGTGTGTCTCCACATCGACACCCCCGCCGCAGGACTGTTAATCATCTCCCAGTAATCGAGTCATGAAATTGAACAGCTTCTCGCCGGAATCAGAATCCGAATCATCCAACGTAAACACCGCCATGCGCCTAGGGCACGCTAGCGCGAACACTACATTCACGTCTTCATCCACATAGTAGATTTCTGGGGATCCGTTCTCTTGATCTGACATTTCATCGACCTTCACTGACGTCACCCACTCCTTAGGACAGCCTAAACCTTTCTTTAGAGGGAGATGGGGTCTGGGGAACGCGCAGGGGAAGGGTGGGGTAAGTTCCCCAGTGGAGAGGTAAAAAAAGGGGATCTCGGGATCCCCAACTTGATTTAGCGGCTGACGGCGACGTAGATGTTGCCCCACTTGGACTTGGCAACACGGGCACCGGGATAGTGAGTGGAGAATGCCAGAGCCGTGTTGATGTCCTTAAAGTGGGCGATGTAGGCATCAGGGGTCAGGACTGTACGGGTGGCACCCCAGAGACGGGCAAAGTTGAAGCACATAGGAAAAACCTCTTAACGATGCCAGCACAAAGATCCCGCCCCTCTCCTGCAAGCAAGGCTCAGGCACCTTGGAATATCGCAGGGACGAGAATATGCCGAGAAAGGCATGGACGACTCTTGCAGTCCGGCTGTTCGCGCCAGTGTGCCCAAGGCGCAATCAGTTGGTGGTTTTGGGTGGGACACGGTGCCGTGGCAGTGGAGAGGGATCCGCTGTGCCGCTTGACTCCCGACCTGGTGCCTCCCTATTCCTGTTCGGTCTAGATGCCGTCAACATTTGGGACATCAACATCTCAGGCACATCAACTTCTGGTGTGGGAGGGGAACGGAGTGCTGGTGGGTGGGGCGAATTGAGGGATCCCTGGGGAGAACGGGGGTATGGGGGAATGCGGCGGGTGGGTGGGTCAAGTTCCCCCATTGTGAGGTGGACAAGCTCTGTTGGACACGTCACCTGAGCAAGAGTCCCGACGTGCGGCAGCGGGTCGGTTCCATAGCCGGGTTTAGGGATCCCTTGGCTTAAGGAATAAGAACTGGGGAGAATAAATCCCCCCAGCCTTGTCAGACTTAGATAGCTCGATTGAACCGGGCAGCACTGCGTTCTGCATTCAACGCCAAGAGGCTTTCGAGGTCATGCTGGTAGTGCTTGTGGGCAAATTCCACCAATTCTTCCAGACTGGCTTTGATGAATCCTCGGTCGAATTCGTCTTTGAACTGTTCCCAGGCTTCTGCATAGAGCTGTTTGATGGCTGCCGGGTCATATTCCGGGCGGCTGTAGGATCCATCTTTTAGGCGGACAGGAGGGGCAATGGGATCCAAGGTGCCATCATCTACTGCATCTTTGAAAATGCGTCCTTTGGACTCTTCCCAGACTAGGGACCGCAGGGTGTAGAAGACGGCTTGCTGTTTGCGAAAGGTTGATTGTTCGTCACGTTCACGGGTGGTGAGAGGGCGGAACTTGCTAGAGAGGGCTGACTTTTCAATGGACATAGGACAAACTCCAAAATCGATAACCCCGTGCCAGGGAGCAAGGCCAGAAGACGGAAAGGGGCGACGGCAACCGTAGGGCTTGTTCGCGCCAGCGTGCCCAAGGCGCAAGTTTTTCCGACCTGCCTTTTTAGGAAAAAGTTTTGACGGCGTACATTTCACCCCTTGGAGTCTGAGTCGCCGCAGATCCTACGCTCAGGGGTCGATTTCTGGGGTGTCTGTTTGTCCACGAAGTTTGCCATAAGCAGGGGTTCGCTTTACTGCTGAACTGGATGAACGGATTTTCATTGGGGAGTGGAATGGCGGCGCGGTGGTGGGTGGGTCAAGCCGCTTCATCATTAGGGATCCCTAAAAGTCAATAGGTTCTAGGGATCCCCTAAAACAAAGGGATCCCTCAAAACAACGAGATAGTGCTACGCACACACAAGGTCAGTTCCTCAAAATGGCCAGTCAAAAGGTAGGGATCCCCATTCTTCCATCTCCCATAATTCCCGCTCTGCTTCACGGAGTTTTTCTCGCTGGTCAATTTCTAAATCGAGGGATCCCCATTCGGCTTGAGCCACGAGGAAATCAACCATTGGGTCGCCACTTCTGTACATAATCAACACTCATCAACTACACCCGCTCCGTAGGACTGTTGACACTTGCCAAGATTTGCTCTTGTTGCCGTTGAATAACTTTTAGGGAGGAGACTCTATGGCAGATTGCAGTTTTTATATCTTCCATTTGGTCAAGTAAGTAGCCGTATGCTTCACCAGCACCATTTTCAGGTAGAGCATCAAAGGCAGCGCGTAATGAGAAGTAGACCTTGAGTTTGTTTTTCAGCCATTGCGCTTGAGATTCTAGTTCTGCTAGTTGGATAGAATCGGGATTTCTGGCGTTCATTAACTCCAGGATTCGTTGCTCTAATTCGGTCAAATCAGAACTTAATTTCTGTAAGGCGGTCATCGTTAAGTCTCCACATTTTCACTCCTTTCCGTAGGACTATTTGGTTTGGGTTTATTTGTTGCGTGGGATAGGGATCCCTTGACTCTGTGACGGTGGACAGGGAACTGATATGGATTTGATATGGATTTAATACGGAACTAATACGGATTATCGATTATGCCTTTGGCACGCTTGCGCGAACACTTGCCTAGTCATGTGCCCAGGTCTTCAAAGGACTCTGTGATACGGTCGGAATAGGGGGGATGTGAAGTATGGACAAAGGCAAGATCAAGCAACTGCGCCTCTCTCTGGGGATGACTCAGGAACAATTTGCGGCGGCTTTGGGGTGTACTACATCCACCGTTGTGCGCTGGGAAAGTGGCAAATCTTCTCCCTCCCCGTTGGCGCAACAATCCATGTTCAAACTGGCTCCTGCGTTTGCCTAGTCATCTGCTCTGGAGAACTGAATTCACCCTGAATATCGTGGTCATAAATGGACTTAGGGATCCGATATGGCACGAAATAAAGGGATTATTCAACTGCAAGGAACGGTAGGGGGTTTGACCTTCAAACGGGATGGCACGATTAGTCAGGCGGTGGGATCCCGTCCGGTGACGGCGGAACGAACGAAGGAAAATAACACTGAATTTGCCATTGCTGCCAAGCAAGCCAAGGTGATCCGGGATGCCTTGCGGGGCTTAGATGTAGGCGACCGCTTTCTGGCAGGGCGGATGGTGAAGGTGGTGCGCTCTGGGGTGGCGTTGGATCCCGATAATGAGCGGGGTAAACGGATCTTGTCGAATAACGAGGCGCGGCAGGTGTTGCCTAAGTTTGAGTTGAACGGCAATGCCAATCTGACTTCGGTGGCTCCGCTGGCGTGGGTAGTGGCAGGAGATGCGCTGACGATTACCAAGATGGGGGGCGGGGTGCTGACTCCTCGGGATATTTATGCTCCAGCGGGGACTACGGATATCTCGGTGATGGCGTTGGTGGCGACTGTGAATTTGGATCCTGATGTGTTGAGCGTGGTGGAGGCGGGAATGACGGCGTTTCCGGTGGTGGGAAATCCGGGTGCGGCTGAGTGGAGTGTGCCGTTGCCGGAAGATCCAAACTTGCTGACTTTGGGGGCAGTGGGGGTGAAGTTCTTTCAGCGTGTCAACGGCGAGTTGTATTCGCTGCGGAATGGATCCTATGACGTGGCTCAGATTGTGGTGGTGCGGTAAGCCGGGGGTCACATGGAGAGTGCATTTCAAACGGTGAAGGGTTGGCTGACGGATGGCAAGGTGTTCCAGGGTCTCATGGTGGCGGGGCTTATTAAGCTGGTCAGCTTGGGCTTTGGTTTGCAGGAACAGGCTTTGCAAACGCAGCATCAGTTGACGGTTATTTCCGATGATCTGGTGGTGTTGAAAGGGGATGTGGATCAACTGAACCGGGTTTCAGCGGCTAATCAGGTTCACACCCAGTATTTTCTGGCACGGCTGGACAAGTTGGAGAAAAAGCAGTGAATCATGGGGTGCTTTGTCTAATTGTGATCATCTTTGCGGCGGGATCCCTGGGTTTGGCGGCGGTGGATCCCGAGTATCGTCCTCGGTTTGCGGATTTGGCGCAGATGGGGCTGAGTGGGTTCTTGGGGTATTTGGTGCCGTCGCCACTGGCTAAGAAAAAGGATGAGAAAGGAGTGGGGGAATGAATAGTGTGCAGGTCAGCGTGGCGGAGCCAGATTGGAATAATCCGGCGGCTCGATTATCGACGTATTTCCGGGTGGGGGAGATGACTTTGGGGGATCCCAGACGGATTCCACTGGATCCGGTGGTGAAGGCACGGATCGTGAGGTTTGCCCAGGAGTTGAATAAGGTACGAGCGGCGTGGGGGAGTGGGTTGGGGGTGACGAGTTGGTATCGCCCTTACTTGGTGAATCTGGCGGTGGGGGGTGTCCCTAACAGTCAGCATGTGTTGGGCTGGGCGGCGGATGTCTATCCGGTCAATGGCAAGATCTCAGAGTTTCAGACCTGGATTGACCTGCGATGGTCGGGGGGGTTGGGCTATGGGGCGCAGAAGGGTTTTGTGCATCTGGATGCGCGGGATGGGTTTCCCTGTTTTGGGGATAGGAAGAGGGGTGTACGTTGGATTTATTGATGGGGTAGAGGGATCCCTGACCTGCTCTTACCTCTAAATCCAGATAACGCCGCGCTCTGCGGCAAATTTGGAGTGCAGCGGAAAAATTGTCCGGCAGCAGCGCTTTGTTAAGCATGCCAAGCTCACTAGTAACTTTTAATTTTCGGTGTTGCAAAGTTCGAAAATCCTGAGAAATCCGGGTAGATCGTTGAATGCCTGTAACCAAAGAGCTTATCTAGTCTTCGGCGAATATCCTCTTTTGCTTGCGCTTTAATTCTGAACGTATACAGGGCACCAGATCCAGCGCTTTTTCCCTTAACTGGTTAAAACACATGAGGTCTTGCTGCTATGCAGCACGCTTTTCTCCCTTCTTCAATCGTCCACCAACCGTCTTTATAGTTGGGAGACTTCGGAAATTGGAATTTCTTATTATCGGGCTTATTTGACGCAGGCACACCACCAAATAAGAAGCCCCCATTTTGGGCTGCGATTCGTGCGTCTAAATTGGAGGGTTTCCAAGCAAAAACCGACGTAGTCCATGCCTTCTTATCTATTCCATCTTCTCCGCCAGACTTCCATGGTTTGCTAAAATCGTCTTCCCATAAACGAAAAATATCATTCTCGTTAATTAGCCGATCGGTCACGTCAAATGCGAATAGTCTTGCGTCCTTATCTTCGTGAACTCGAACTCCGTTGTTCCATTTTTCTTCAACCGCAAACCATACACCCACCCAAGCATTGAAAGTGATATCTATTAAGCGTGTAGGCGCACCATAATGTTGAAGCATTGCAAGCTGATTTAGTATAGAAAGCCGTCCCGTCTGGGAGGATGAGTGCAGCCCCCATCGGTGCAACTCAGCGAGAATATCTTTCTCTTCTTTCGCAATGTCATCTTCAGTAAGAACCTTACCTTTTGTAAGATTCATCCTTCGATACAAAGAACTATGAAGCGCCCAACTTGCGTCAATCTGACCTCGCCAAGCAAACTTAATATTCTTGCTTACGGCCTTTTCCATAACTTGGTTGATGACTGTAAGCAATCCATTAAAGTCGGCAATCTCTTTTTCAAAGGGCTTCCAGAAATCTTCAGCACTCAAAATATGCTTCCTTTTCGCTTAATCCGTGATTAAACTGCAGTGGGAGGTCTCCATGCGGATCTATCACTCAAATTGTAATGATAAACGGCATAAAAACCCAAGTTCTATTTGAATGCTAGAATTGTATCTGAAAAGGACTATCAGGTCAAATTATATTAAGTTCCAAGAAGCTCACAGAGGGCTATGGATAATATGCGTATTGTTTGGATAATCGGCATAATCCATGAGCAACTTCCCAGCGGTGAACCCCAGGTTCGACAAAGTAAAGTACCCTTCCCACCACACCAAAATCCTGCGAGGGGATCATCCCGTAAATTAGCGGAAAGGGTTTGTTCATCTGGATGCGTGTGCTGGGATCCCGTGTTTTAGGGAATAGGTAGTGCGGAACCCGGGGGATTTGTTGAGGGGGATAGAGGGATCCCATGTGGTCATTGGCTCCAGGCTTTTGCTTAAGATATCTCAGAGATTGAAGCCGATTTATCCCCAACACCTATTCACATAAATTTTGCTTCTTAGTATCTAGTAACTTGGTGTAAGTAGTTTCCTCAAATTTACTATCTATACTAGATTCTTTACAGAAGCATTAGAGATCATGCACAACTCATTTGCCACCTGGACTCTATGACAGCGGCTTGGATCCAATTCGGCGCAAAGTAAAACTACATTATCAGTTTCGACAATTTTTGAGATTTCCCTCAGGATTAAATCTGCATTTTTAAGATCAGGTGGAACCCATTTATTGGTTTTAGTAGTATTTCCTAAAGCAGTTGCTGAAATATACTTTACACCAATTGATTTGCAAAAATTTTCTACTTCATCTCGATACCATATTCTGCTCCAAGCTTTGGGAGAAAGTCTCACATCAATTAGGTATTTAAGATCATATTGCAAGAAATAGCTTCCTAATTGAGAATAGGAAGTTCGGTTGCCGTAACCGAAAGTAAAAATTACTTTTTGACTTAGTAGATCATCATCCATCTTTTTTCCTAATTGACTCACCCTAAAGGTGGGTAGAACAGTCCAATAATCATAAAAGTGTTTTTATGATTCTTAAGATTCCCTACTATAAAGTGTAACTCCTTTTTGTACATAAACTCATTCTCTAGTTTTAGTCGGACTTTCTCGAGAGCTTCAGATTCCTTTCCAAGGATATCTTTAGCTTGTGATTTCAAACGACAATTTCTATACAATTGCATAATCTCCCAATCGCTTATTGTGAAATTGTGAAGCGTATTGTCTGTTTCGAGAAATCGATAGCCAAACTGATAAGGTATTTTCTCCAAATTCGAAGAAGGCTCAAACATATCCATTTGATCAAGTATAGCTTCTTGCCTTGGACTCCACTCCCTGCTAGTTTCTTTGTGAAAGTATTTAAGAATTTGTTTTGGCTTTATCATCCCTAAAGATTTATTTAAGGACTTTATTTCACACAAAGTTTGAGATTCAAGAGGATATAACAGGGATTTTCTCTCTGCCCAACTATTTTTAGTGTCAATTTTTCTTATGACCCTTATCGACTGATCGTCGATCCGATAACTTTCGACTCTGTAATCCTTGTCGTTCCGCTCGATGTCTGCTTCAATAATTGACCATCGTGGATATTGCTGATCAATACTAAGGTCGCGGAATCGGATTGGATAAATGCGGATCCATTCTATTGGCTGATCGTTATTATCAAGGAGAACTCCAGCAGTGCAGACAGTCTCTTTATATTTTCTGCTTATAGATGGATAGGTTTTTGTTGCAATCAGTATTCTCTTCCTTTCCATGATTTCATTATTGCCCTATAGATTAACGTTGACTCTGTTTAAAGAATTATCACCTCACATGGGAGTTTTGGCGAATTTGCTTAAAATTCGCTGCATTAGTGCGCCCGAAACGACCACAGCACTCGCCCGACTACCGCAAAATCCTCGGGTGGGTTCCGTAAATCAATCTGAAATGGTTCATAGGCAGGATTATCACTCATCACCCGCAATTGCCGCCCTGGCAGTAGATGCAACCGCTTCACCAACAGCGTCTCATCCAACCGCAGCACACTAATCCCTTCCACCACCTCACGCGGCTTCGTATCCACCAAAATCAGATCCCCAGAACGCAACGTCGGTTCCATCGATTCCCCCCGCACCGAGATCAGATTCAACCCCTCAGGACTGGTGTGGCAGTGCAACCGGATCCACCCCTCACTAAAGGCAATCACCTCTTCCGGATCAACCTCTTCCACAAACGTGCCCAACCCTGCCCCGGCACTGATGTCATAAATCGGGATCCGTACCAACCGATCTTCTGACGGTGGCTGAGGCATCTTGCGAAACATCGGACCCTCACCACTCACCAACCAATCCACACTCACCCCCGAACAGCGGGAAATCAACGCCAACCGATCCGCCGTCGGCTGGGATCCCGACATATATTTGCGGAGCGTACTATCCGGCAAGCCACAGCGATTGGCGAAATGAAAGACCGTTTCTTCACCCAACAGCAAGCGCAGACGGTCTTGGATGGTTTGTTTGGACATGGCATAGCCCCAAGCACTATTGACACTGTATCAGAAGAGGGGAGTAAACTCTTATGATAGTGAGAGCAATATTACCAGTTTTACTAGTAAAACGCTAGATGTCAAGGTGTTCTCTCTGTAAAACTTACCTAATCTGATGACAAGGAGCGAAACCGTTGAATCGAGAGGATATCAAGGCTGTGTTGCGGAAGCAGGGATATACCCTGTCCCATGCGGCAAGAGAGCTAGGAGTCAGTAAGCAGGCGTTGACTATGGTTCTGTCTGGCAAGCGTTCATCACGGATTGAGGCATGGATTGCCGAGCAGTTGGCGATGCGACCAGAAGAGGTGTGGCCGGAACGATACTCACAGGATGAAGCAGGTGAATCTTGAGAGCATTCACACTATCTGGTTTTACTAGTAAAACGGAACGGCTATGTTTGACATCCGAGAACGCATCGAGTTTGACCGCAATGGACGGGCGTTCTGTCCCAGTTGCGAGATTAAGAAGGGGCGCAGACCGAGGCAGAAATCGCTGGCGGTGGTGCCGGGATCTGGTGGTGCTTACATCTGTCATGCTGGATGCACGGTGGACGAGATCCGGGCGGCGGTGGGTCAGCCTAAGTCCTCATCCATGCCTTTCTCGCATCCACAACGACCACACGAGCAGGATCCACCTTTCTACACAGAATCTCAGGTGATGAAGAATGTCGGGATCCTGGTGAATGGTAAAACTCCTGATGCAGTGGCTGCTCGACAGTGGCTGGAAAAGCGCGGCTTCACCACGGACATGATCCTGCACAACAGGCTGGGTTTATTGGGATCCCATCTGCAAATCCCCATCCCCACGGATGATTCCAATTCCCAATTTCACCTCAAGAGCCGCATCGCCCCTTGGACAGGGAATACGGCTTGGGCACAGAAAGGGATCCCAGCGATGGTCTTCTTTACGCATAAACCAGAAGGCGCAACCCAAACCTGGCTATGTGAAGGGGAATGGGATGCCCTGCTCTTGGGTTGGAAAGTCAGAGAAGCTGGGATCCAAGATATCGCAGTGGCTACCTTTACCTGTGGCTGCAACGCTATCCCGATGCAACTGGAATTGGAGCGGTTGGTGGGAGAGGTGATTATTTTCTACGACCGTGACCAGCCGGGGCAAAACGGATCCGAGAAGTTAGCCAAAAAACTTGGATCCTGTGCCCGTATCGCCCAGGTGCCTGCACCGGATATTTTTCCTAAGGGCTGGGATGTTTCTGATGCGCTTAATGCTGGTTTCACTCTAAGAGATCTGCAACAAGCTGCTAACCAATCCACTCCCTATTTGGGGGATAAAAGTCCTGCCCAGGAAGTGTATGGAGATCTCCTTTCTCGACTGGAACGAGCCTATCAATTGGAGTCCGCTTCAGAGCGGATTTATCATCTGGAATTGCTCAGCCGGGAAGTGCGGATCCCAACTCCCCGCCCGGCCTCGATGTGGATGAACCATATTGCGGAAAAGGACACCAAGGATCCGCTGGAAGTTCACCAGTTTGTGGATAAATCGCCCGAGCGTCGTCCCTTCTTGATTCCTGGTTTTCTCCCCACCGGAACGATTGTGGTGTTGGTGGCGGATGGCGGCACCGGGAAAACCTTGTTAGCAAACAACCTCTGTTTGTCGATAGCCAAAGGCGGATCCTGGAATGGTAAGCCTGTGAAACAAGGACGGGTATTGATCATCCAATCGGATGAACCAGAACTGGAATGTGCGGCGCGTCTACGAGATGCCAATTTTCCAGACTTGGATCCTGGATGGGTTTATGTCAAAACTAACTGGCAGTTCTCGCAATTGCCATTGTTGAAGAAGTGGTTGCAGCAATACCAGCCTGCACTGGTGATGATTGACTCGCTGACGGCCACCAATCGCCACAGCGAAGCGGAAGAACGAGACACCGCTTATGGGCTGGTGCTTTATGAGCTACGGGATCTAGCCAATCAATATGGGACAACATTCTTGGTGCTGCACCATACCAACAAGCTAGGGATTGAACGAGGCACCACCGCGATCCGTGACAACGTGGGAGAAGTCTGGTTACTCAAGCACGGAGACAAAGGGGATCCGAGCAACTTAGAACGCAAGCTGGTCATCGACAAATCCCGCACCGGATGTAATGACACCCACACCCTGGAACTCAACGATGAGGATTTCTCTTGGATCCTCAAACCAAAGGATCCGAATCAAGAGGGCAAAACTCCTTTGGAAGATCGCTTGCTGGATTTTATGGAGCGGACTGCCGGGATCCCGCGTGAGATTGAGGAGATTGCCCATGAGTTTCATGTCAGTTGGAGCAGTGCCCGTCGTGCTCTCAAAAAGTTATGGCGACTGGGGTATGTCAATGAAGAGACTGTGCAATCTGGATCCGTGGGTAAACCGAAGAAGGTCTACACCCACCCCCTCGTGACTAATATTCCAAACCCAAGCCCAGAGCCGGATCCGAATATTATTCATCTTTCCCCTGATTCTGAATATTATTCCCAACCCAGTCCTGGAGAGGCTTCCGAATATTATTCAGGCTCCGCCTCGCTGACGCGAACACCAACTACTCCTGTGTATAACCCTGCTCGACCCTTCTGAGGATCCGCATCATGGCAACAGCAACCAAGCTCAGAACCCCTAGAAACAAATCCGCCGAGGTGGAATGGAGCCATTACCAAGAAGCCATTTTTGATTGGGCAGCTCACGGATCCGGTCATGCCCTGGTCAATGCCGTGGCGGGATCCGGCAAGACTCAAACCCTGCGCGGGCTGGTCAGTCGGATCCCTTCTGACAAGAAGGTGGCTGTCTTAGCTTTCAATAACCACATGGCGGCGGAGCTGGCAGCTAAACTACCCAAGCGGATTACCGTCAGCACGATCCACCGGATGGGAATGTTTATGCTGACTCGCTACTTTCGGTCAACCTTCCAATGCAACGAGTCGAAGTATCACGATCTGGCGACGGCTGCGGTGGAGCAGTTACGACCCAACTTCGCCTCTCTGCCATCCAAGGAGTTAAAAGCAGTTGAACGAGAATGTCGGGGATTCCTCAAAGAGATTATCCACTACCTGCAAATCACCCTGACAGATCCGACTGAGGAGAACATCCACCAATTGATTGGACACTTTGGACTGGAGACACCAGATCCTGCATTACTGGAATTGCTCCTTCCTTTACCTGCCAAACTTCTCGACCAAGGCAAAGCGTTAGGGGTGGTTCGCGCCAGCGGCGACTTGTCGCATCAACAAAATATCGGGCTGGATGATCTGCTCTGGCTGCCGCATGTGTTAGACCTGCAACCTGTCCAGAAAGACTGGGTGCTTGTAGATGAAGCCCAAGACTTGAGCCGTGCCCAGTTGGAATTGGTGCTGAAACTCCCCTCTGAAACAGGACGGATGGTGTTTGTGGGGGATCCCCATCAAGCCATTTTCGGATTCGCGGGGTCGGACGATCAATCTTGGGAACGGATCCGTGAAGCAATCCAGCCCAAGGAATTTCCCCTTTCCATTACTTATCGCTGCCCCACATCCCATGTGGCACTGGCATCCCGCCTAGTTCCCCAAATCGAGGCTAGACCGAATGCCCCGGCGGGGACGATTTCCGTGATCCATCCTGGCAGCATCAAGCACCAGGTCAAGGTGGGAGATTTGGTCATCTGCCGCTTCATGGCTCCCTTAATTGCCCTGTGCCTGAAACTGGTCATAAACAGTGGGATCCCTGCCAAAGTGAGGGGACGAGATCTAGGTAAGATGCTCATTTCCTTGACCAAAGATGTGGCAGACCATTTCCCCCATAACTTCTTGTCTGAACTGCGAAATCACGTTGCTGCCAAGGTGGAAATCTACCAGCGGGATGGGAAGGAATCTGCCATTGAATCCATCCATGATCGATCCCTGGCATTGGAGTCTTGTTTTGAGGCATTCGGGCTGAAGTGTCGCACTGTCCAAGATTTCTGCCAACGGATTGAGGGATTATTTGATGATGATGCCCCGTTAGCCAACCATGTCATCCTAGCCACGATCCATCGGGCTAAAGGAGACGAAGCAGAACGAGTTTTTCTACTTAAATCCGACTCGATGCCTGCCACATACTTAACTATAACAAACTGGCAAACCCAGCAAGAACTGCATCTGCTTTATGTAGCGCTGACTCGCTCGAAGGGATCCCTATTTCTGGTGCCCATGCCCAAGAAGGTGGATCTGATGGATGAGTTGTTGGTGGATCCGTTTGGTGGGATCCAGTTTCCTAAAAGTCCTCTCTCTATTCCAGAGCCAATTACTCCACCCGCTGT
Organism: Cyanobacteriota bacterium; assembly: GCA_033764955.1. GTDB lineage: Bacteria > Cyanobacteriota > Cyanobacteriia > Thermostichales > Thermostichaceae > JANRIL01. The sequence continues at coordinate 95,087 of JANRIL010000011.1, forward strand.
AGAGCAATCTGCTCTAGTCATTTCTGATTTTGACATTGAGGTGGATGCTCTGTACCAGGCCATGAGAAAGATGCTCTTGGAGTTTGTTGAGGTCGCTCAGGTTTGGCAAGCAGATTTCCCAGAGCAAATGAAAGTCGTTTGGGTGCGGTTGGGATCCGAACTTAAAGGATCCAACTGGGGGATCCCCTTCCGTTTTCACCTGGAACAACCAGAACCGAAATCCCGCTCACCAGCTAAATTTCTACCGTTTCTAAGGGTAGGGGATATCTGCCGTTACATTGGGCCAGATGGAGCGATGAGAGTAACCTGCCAGGGGCGGGATCTCAAGGTGCTTGAGGTGAAAGGATCCATAGCCACCGTCAAGGCCATAAAAGATTACTTTCACCACCACGAGTGGATCCGTCCTTATGACATTGAGATCCAACATTTAAGAAAGAAATCTTGAGATCGTAGTTCTTCAATCAAACCCTTGGCTTTGAAAGAGGTAAGTGATGAAAAAGATCAGACCCAAATTAGACCAAAACTGGATCTCAACCCTACAACTGGCTAAAGCTTTAGGTGTTTGCACCAAAACTCTCTACCGACTCAAAAATAGTGGTGCCCTTAAACCTGGGAAGCACTACATCATTGTCAGCGTCTCATCGGCTATCAGACCTACTTTTCGTTGGCATCTCGAAAGGTGCGAGTTGGCAATGGGAATCACCTTAGAAAAACGCTAATCAGAAACCCAGATCGGGCACCGAAACTGTCTCAACCTTGCCTGCATAGTGACGATGAATCACTTCCGGTTTATTCCCAACCCATTCAGATACTTGTCTGTAAGTGGCATCCTTCCGCTCAATACAATGGCTAATAAAGGTATCCCGCATCGCATAGGGTTCACGATAATGGCTAACCTTGCCTTCTTCGACCAACTTGGTCACAATCCCAGGAACAAGGGTTTTATGGCGATTGGTATATCCCTTCCATGCCCTTCTGAGAAAATTACTGTGATTGAGTTGCTGACCTTCTTTACTTTTAAATACTGGATCCTCAGGCTGAAAGTCCCTAGGTTTGATTGATTCCAGCAATTGTCGTAATAAGTCATTAATTGGGAATATTCTAGACTGATGATTTTTCGGTGCCTTGCGAATATTAAATCCCGTATTTACAGCCTCTTCAAACTTGATCACTCCTGTCTTCAAATTGATATGTTTCCATTGCAGACCCACTGCATCTTCTGGACGAGCCCCTGTGAGAAAGAGAAACTTTACGTAGGGATAGTAATAGCCGTAGCGTTTGTGGATACGAAAGGCTTCTAGAATAGCCTGAGCTTCTTCTCGGGTAAACGGATCCGGTTTGGATTCAGAGCGCACCTTGAGTTGCTTAGCTAATCCGGAAAAGGGATTGTAGTCTACCAATCCACATTCCATTGCCCATTCATAACAGGCGTTGAGCTGTACCAGGTATTTACGAGCCGTTACAGGCTTGCAGCCATCCACAAAGCAGAAATCTCTAAACTCAATCGCCCCCAGTCGGTCAGAAATAGTGTGGCCAAATTTGACCAATTTGCAACGGGTGTTGCTATAGGTCGATCTGATAGTGGTGACCTCAACGCTGGGAGCCTTATAGCTTACGTATCGATCCCACAGATCCAGTGTGGGAACAGTTGGCTTGTCTGACTCAGCATTCTCCAGTTCTGGCAGGTGGTACTTCTTTAGATAAGGCAGCCAGGAGAATTCCTTGTTCTCAATCAGGGATCCCACCTTTCGGGCTTCCTTTTCAGCAACACTGACCCCTGCTGGGTTGGCTCTGGCTCCAATAGCAATTTCTTGCTGATGGGGCTTGTCGTGAGGGGATCCAGGTTTAGGGGGCAACATGGCTCTCAGGTAGAGCTTCAGCCCGCGATGACGAATCACAACCCCCACATTGCCAGCTCTTAGCCTTCCATTGGCTTGAGCTAGCCGTTCTTGGGTCACTTTGTCCAGATTATCCACACCAGCGGGTTTTGAGGGGGTGAGAGTTTTCATGGCTATTACTTGCCTTACCTACGGGCTTACCTAAAAGTGGTGTCCGATCCAGACCCTTTTAGTCCCTATCTGTCCACATTGGGTGGTGAACACAGAAAAAAGAAAATGGCTCAGATCCTTGACCTGAGCCTATTATAGCCTATTTAGTTTGGATGCCAGGAACCAGACTTGAACTGGTGACACGAGGATTTTCAGTCCTCAAGTTAAACCTCTGAAAGTCTGACTCAGACTGGCTTTCCGCTCTCTAAAAATCAGTTAGACTACTTCTGAACTAAGGGTAGAAAATGATCATGTTAGAGAGACTTCGTGATACATCCAGCGACATTCAGCTACGTCTAAATCAATCGAATGAACGCTTAAGGCTATCAAATGTTGGAGTAAAGATCGAGCAACGAGGAAGCCGTTTGGCCATTCGGGGAACGTTTCCCCCTAAACCAGGATCCGGACAGTCAAAACCCAGTCAACAAAGGGTTTATCTGGGGATCCACGCCAACCCATCTGGTTTGAAGGTAGCTGAAGCTAAAGCACGGGAGATTGGGGCGCAACTGGATCTGGGGACTTTTCGCTGGGAACCTTACATTGCGGAACAGGATGGGACGATCCCTGGCTTGACTCCCCTGGGGTTATGGGATCGATACGCTACTTACCGAAAACCCAGCATTGCTGAGACAACTCTACGGAGCACCTACGCCCGTACCCGCAAGAAGTTAGCCCGTTACAACAAATCCATTTCAACGCGGTTAGAGGCAATCGAGTTCCGAAATTGGTTGCTCCAAGAATGCCGTCCTATAACCGCCAAAAAATATCTGACCCAAGTGAACGCTTGCTACAACTGGGCTATGAATTGTGGGTTGATCCAAAAGAATCCTTTTGTCGGCATGGCGAAAGAACTGAAAGCACATTCGGATCACAAACCGGATCCCTTTACTGCTAATGAAGTGATAGCGATTCTAGGAGCATTTCAAGCCGACAAACGCTACCACTACTACTTGCCTTATGTGAGCTTCCTCTTTCTGACTGGAGCTAGACCTGAAGATGCTGTGGGTCTGAAGTGGAAACATATCAACTTGCTTAGAGGGGAGATCGAATTTTGTGAGGCTGTGGATACAGGATTTGGTATTCGCAAAGACACCAAAACACATAGCTCCCGATGCTTTCCTCTCAATGAAGAACTGAAGACGATGCTCCTACAACTTAAGCCTGAAAAATGGGATCCTGAAATGCCTGTATTCAAAAGCCGTGAAGGGTGCCAACTAAATCACGCTAATTTCACCCGCCGTGCATGGTATGGGTATAAGAACCGACACAAGACTTTTGTCCCTGGAATCGTAACTCGATTAGCAGAGACAGGAGAAATTGCCCACTACCGAGAGCCATACGCGATGCGTGATACTTTCATTTCCCACTGTCTGGAAGAAGGGATTAACCCTGTCCAGGTAGCGCAATGGGTCGGAAATAGCCCTGAAGTGATTCATCGACACTATGCTGGACTGGTGCGCCGAGCATCTGTGCCAGAATTAGGGTTTAGCGCCTAAGCGTGCCCAGTAGCAGAATGCCTTACCCTGAGAGCAACCAAGGGGACAAGGCACCTCAGCGCATAGGCAGGCCAAAGGCCACGTTTTGCAAGTGGGTACTACGGAGAAAGAGCATGGAAGCTGCGACTATACAATTAACCGTTCCCTATGATCTGTTGGTCGGTGCCGTCTCTAGTTTGGATGTTGAACATAAGATCCAACTTCATCAACTGCTGAGCAAACAAATAGCTCGTGAACAGGTTTTACCTCGACCGAAGCCGATTGAGGAAGGTAGGGCAGCCGTTGATGCTTTTGCCAAGGCTGTGGAGAGAGCACTCCAGGAAAGTGGCATGACTGAGGATGAGCTAGCAGAAGCTCTTGCTCCTCATAAATCCTCACACCTCAAATGATTCTTGTTGTTGATGCCAATGTCTTAATTGGTGAATCCCTGCGACAACGGGGGCAGCAATTAATTAAACATGCCAGCCTCACAATTCATGCTACTGAGAAGGTATTAGATGAGGCTGGATATGAACTGCCGCTTCGGATTCAACAAATGATTCTTAGAAATCGTATCACTCAAGAGACTGGCAACCTCATTTTGCAACGAGGTATAGCCTTGATCAATACCAATGTTTCAGCGTATTCAAATGACTCTTTGCTTAATCTGGAACTAGAAGCTAAAGAACGGATCCCTAGAGATCCCGACGACTGGCAAACAGTTGCTCTTGCTATAGTACTGGGAGCAGCAATATGGACTCTGGATTCAGACTTCTTGGGATGTGGAATCCCCACCTGGACAACAGAAACATTGATCAGTCACTTAAACCGTTATACATCTACTGAGATTTAATTAGGTTTTCTGCTTCAGAAAAACGACCTCAGTGAAAAACTCGCACCAATGGTGCGAGAAATATTTTGATGTAGAGTTTTTGGCCTTCACGGTTGCTACCCTCTTCTTTCTAGGGGAACCTCAAAATAAGCAGAACAGTTGCCCAAGTGCCACCGATATTGCGGACGAATGGCTTGTGGTGAACTAATAATTCGATAATGTTTGCCAATCTTGAGCAAGCCTTCATCCCGACGACGGTAGAGAGTATGGCGGGAGATTGCTAGAGCATTGAGTAATTCTGGCGTAGTTACCCAATCTGATGGTGGAAGTATGCGAGTCATGTCTTTCTCCTCAAATGTCGAATTTCAATGTCATAGGACTGGATCCACTCATGGTGGTGAAAGTAATCTTTCATGGCCTTGACGGTAGCAAGGGATCCTTTCACCTCAAGCACCTTGAGGGTCCGACCCTGGCAGGTTACTCTCATTGCTCCATCTGGCCCGATGTAACGGCAGGTATCTCCCACTCGTAGGAAAGGCAAGTATTTTCCTGGAGAGCGGGATTTAGGTTCCGGTTGTTCCAGGTGAAAGCGGAACGGGATCCCCCAGTTGGATCCCTTGATCTCATCACTGAGCTGGATCCAGACCACCTGCATCTGCTCAGGGAAATCGGCTTGCCAAACCTGAGCCACCTCAACAAACTCCAGCAGCATTTTTCTAGCAGCTTGATGTAGAGCATCCACCTCAATTTCAAAATCATTTCTGAGTGTCGCCGTTTGCTCTAGCACATTGATCTCTGGCTGTGGGAGTGATAGTGGGCTTTTGGGAAACTGGATCCCACCAAACGGATCAGTCAGCAGTTCATCCATGAGATCTGCTTTCTTAGGCATGGGCACTAAAAATAGGGATCCCTTCGAGCGGGTCAGTGCGACATAAAGCAGATGCAGTTCTTGTTGGGTTTGCCACTCTGTCGTAGCTAAGAATGTGGCAGGCATCGAGTCGGATTTGAGTAGAAAAACTCGCTCTGCTTCATCTCCTTTAGCCCGATGGATCGTGGCTAATACGACGTGGCTGGCAAGGGGTGCATCGTCGTCAAACAATCCCTCAATCCGGTGGCAGAAATCTTGGACAGTGCGACACTTCAGACCGAATGCCTCAAAACAGGACTCTAGGGCGATAGAACGGTCATGAATGGACTCAATTGCAGACTCTCTACCATCTCGCTGGTAGATTTCCACTTTGGCAGCAACGTGATTTCGCAGTTCAGACAAGAAGTTATGGGGGAAATGGTCTGCCACATCTTTGGTCAAGGAAATCAGCATCTTACCCAGATCCCGACCCCGTACCTTGGCCGGGATCCCACTGTGAATGACCAATTTCAGGCATAAACCAATTAAGGGAGCCATGAAGCGGCAAATCACTAAATCTCCCACTTTGACCTGGTGCTTGATGCTGCCAGGATGGATCACGGAGATCATTCCCGCCGGGGCATCCGGTCGAGCCTTGATTTGAGGAACCAAGCGGGATGCCAGTGCCACATGGGATGTGGGGCAACGATAAGTAATGGAAAGTGGGAATTCCTTGGGTTGGATCGTCTCACGGATCCGTTCCCAGGATTGGTCATCAGATCCCGCGAATCCGAATATGGCTTGATGGGGATCCCCCACAAACACCATCCGCCCTGTTTCAGAGGGGAGTTTCAACACCAACTCCAACTGGGCACGGCTTAAGTCCTGAGCTTCATCCACCAAGACCCAATCTTTCTGCACGGGTTGCAGATTCAACACATGGGGTAACCACAGCAGATCATCCAGTCCGATATTTTGTTGATCCACCCCTAAAGCTTTGCCTTGATCAAGGAGTTTGGCAGGTAAGGGAAGGAGTAATTCCAACAACGAGGGATCCGGTGTCTCCAGTCCAAAGTGTCGAATCAACGAGAGGATATTCTCTTCAGACGGATCCGTCAGGGTGATTTGCAGGTAGTGGATGATCTCTTTGAGAAATCCCCGACATTCCCGCTCGACTGATTTAAGTTCTTTGGGTGGGATGGATGAGAAATTGGGTCGTAACTGCTCCACCGCAGCCGTCGCCAGGTCGTGATACTTCGACTCGTTGCACTGAAAAGCTGACCGGAAATAGCGAGTCAGCATGAACATTCCCATCCGGTGGATCGTGCTGACGGTGATCCGTTTGGGTAGTTTGGCTGCCAGCTCTGCCGCCATGTGATTGTTAAAGGCGAGCACAGCCACTTTTTTGTCGGAAGGGATCCGACTCACTAGCCCGCGCAAAGTTTGCGTTTTACCGGATCCCGCCACCGCATTGACCAGGGCATGACCGGATCCGTGGGCTGCCCAGTCGAAAATGGCCTGTTGATAGTGGCTCCACTCCACCTCTGCAGATTCGTTTCTGGGGGTTCTGGTTCTGGTTGCTGTTGCCATGATGTGGATCCTCAAAAAGGACGAGCAGGGTTATATACAGGGGCTGCGGATGAATAGTGACCAGAAGTGTCTTCAGGCAAGGATCCTGGTCGCTCTTCAGAATTGAGGTCAAGTTGAATAGTGACAACACTTGGCTCCAGGCAAGGATCCTGGTCACTATTCAGCAAGCGTGGGTATGTGAAGACCTTCTTGGTGGTTTTGCCACCCCGACCGTTATGGTTGTCCACCGCCAGGGTTTCTTCGTTGACATAACCCAGTCGCCACAACTTTTTCAGGGCACGACGGGCACTGCTCCAACTGACATTGAACTCATGGGCAATCTCCTCAATCTCTCGCGGGATGTCAGGACTGCGCTCCATGAAATCGAGCAGCCGATCTTCCAGAGGGGTCTTGCCCTCTTGATTGGGATCCTTAGGTTTGAGGATCCAGGAGAAATCCTCATCATTCAGTTCCAGGGTGTGGGTGTCGTTGCAGCCAGTGCGCGACTTATCAATCACAAGCTTGCGTTCCAAGTTGCTCGGATCCGTTTTATCCCCGTGCTTGAGCAACCAGACTTCCCCCACGTTGTCACGGATAGCGGTGGTGCCCCGCTCTATGCCCAGTTTGTTGGTGTGATGCAGCACCAGAAAGGTCGTGCCGTATTGGTTCGCCAGATCCCGTAGCTCATAAAGCACCAGGCCATAAGCGGTATCTCGCTCTTCTGCTTCACTGTGGCGATTGGTCGCAGTTAGGGAGTCGATCATCACCAGTGCAGGCTGGTATTGCTGCAACCACTTCTTTAACAATGGCAATTGCGAGAACTGCCAGTTAGTTTTGACATAAACCCACCCCGGATCCAAGTCAGGGAAGTTGGCATCTCTCAGTCGGGCAGCGCATTCTAGTTCGGGTTCATCGGATTGGATGATCAACACCCGCCCCTGTTTTACAGGCTTGCCATTCCAGGATCCGCCTTTGGCTATGGACAGACAGAGGTGATTTGCTAATAAGGTTTTTCCCGTGCCACCATCCGCCACCAACACTACAATCGTTCCGGTGGGGAGAAAGCCAGGGATTAGGAAAGGACGACGCTCAGGCGATTTCTCTACAAACTGGTGAACTTCCAGCGGATCCTTGGTGTCTTTCTCCGCAACATGGTTCATCCACATCAAGGTGAGACGAGGCGTGGGGATCCGCACCTCACGGCTGATCAATTCCAGATGGTAGATCCGCTCTGAAGCTGACTCCAGTTGGTAAGCCCGTTCCAGTCGGGAGAGCAGATCTCCATAAACTTCCTGGGCAGGGGATTTATCGGCAATGAAGGGCATGGCTTGATTCGCGGCCTTTTGCAGATCTTCCAGGCTAAATCCACTATTGAGAGCATCGGAGATGTCCCAGCCCTTCGGGAAGATATCCGGTGCAGGCACCTGGGCGATGCGGGCACGGGATCCCAGCTTTTTGGCTAACTTCTCGGATCCGTTTTGCCCCGGCTGGTCACGGTCATAGAAGATCATCACCTCTCCCACCAACCGCTCCAATTCCAATTGCATCGGGATGGCATTGCAGCCACAGGTGAAGGTAGCGACTGCGATATCTTGGATCCCAACCTCTCTGACTTTCCAACCCAAGAGCATGGCATCCCACTCCCCCTCACATAGCCAAGTTTGGGTTGCGCCTTCTGGTTTGTAGGTAAAGAAGACCATCGCTGGGATCCCTTTCTGTGCCCAGGCTGTGTTCCCTGTCCAGGGTGCAATGCGGCTCTTGAGGTGATAGCTGGATCCCGCATCATCTGTGGGTATGGGAATTTGCAGATGGGATCCAAACAAACTCAGCTTGTAGTGGAGCATCATGTCAGTGGTAAAGCCGCGCTTTCCTAGCCACTCTCTGGCGGCCACGGCATCAGGTGTTTTGCCATTCACCAGGATCCCGACATATTTCATCACCTGTATTTCGGTGTAGGCAGGCGGATCCTTCGCTTCGGATGGTGATGCCAGACTAGGCTTACGTAGAACAGAATCTACAGCTTTGGGTTTGGGCTGACCTACTGCCTCACGGATCTCTTCCACCGAACACCCCGCATGGCAAAGATAGGCACCGTCGGATCCCGGCACGATAGCCAAGGATCGTTGCCTGGGTCTACGACCTTTCTTGATCTCGCAACTGGGACAGTAAGCGCGTCCATTGCGGTCAAACTCAATATGTTCACGAATGTCAAACATAGATCACCCCCTCAAAACAGCGGGATTTGCTTGTCAGGTGGCGGATATCGTTCCGGCCAGACTTCTTGCACAGACTTTCCCAGCAGCGCCGCAATCCCTTCTTCCACCCGCCGCGAGCGTTTGCCGTGCAGCACCCGCGAAACAGTTTGCTTGCACACTCCCAGATGCTCTGCCACTTTCACCACCGACCAGCCCAGCATTCGCAGCTCAGACTTAATCCGCTCAACACGGAGATAGGAGTCCGCTACAGGAACCGATCCAGTCAATGGCATCTTTGAGCCAAAGTAGCTATCCGTCATATCTGACGAACCTATTTAGAAATAGGGTTAGCGAACGAGTGGTCAGACAAGTCTGACTGAGTTTTAACTTTTCTCGCTGGTCAGACTTGTCTGACTCGTATCTATGAGTTATGCTATTCATCAAAAGATGGAATAATGCTGGATGGCTAGACTATATCTCAGTCTTTTGCTCATCCTCAAGGGGTATCTCTGCTTATGTCACGAACTTCGGTGAATCACCGCCTGGAAAATCTTCCCCCTGGAACCCTCCGCTACCGTCTGCGCCAGATCATGGGAGAAGGAACGATTCTGCATTTCGCTCAACGAGCTGGGATCCCAGACAGCTCCCTACGAAAGTATTTGGATGGAGCGCAACCTACCGCAGATCGGTTGGTGGCTCTCTCAGAACAAACTGGGGTGAATTTGCATTGGCTGTTGACGGGTGAGGGATCCCAGTATCTGGAAACAGAGCCAGTCCCAGAACCGGAATCCGATGTGGTCTCTATCCCCCTGCATGATGTGGAAGCCAGTGCCGGATCCGGTGCGTTGCTGGATGCACCTGTGGAAGAGTTGGAGCGGATCGATTTTCAGCGCAGTTGGTTACAGCGGCAATTCCATACCAGTCCGGTAGGGTTGGTGTTGATCTATGTGCGGGGGGAATCGATGGAACCCACCCTACGCTCAGGGGACATTATTCTGGTAGATCGGAAAGTAACGGAGCCACGGGAAGGGATCTTTGTAGTGAGGTTGGATGGATCCCTGTTGGTGAAGCGGTTGCAGGTTTACCCTGGACGGCGGATTGAGGTGTGTAGTGATAATCCGGCTTACAAGCCGTTTGAGTTGAATGTGAGGCAGCCGCCAGATGATTTTGCTGTGATTGGGCGGGTGTTGGGATCCATTCGCAGTCATATTTAATCACTGGTTCTCCCCGAGCGCAGCGAGGGGAGAATGCGGCGCTGAGCGGCTCGTACCTGGTTTCTCCTCGCTCCGCTTCGGGAGAACCAGGCACTCGAACAGATGCCCTACGGGTACCGCTTAGCGCCGCATCATGCCGCTAATCTTTGGTGGAGGAAGTGTCCTGAAGATCACTTATTGGAAGAGCGACGGTTATTGATACCACTGCTGATACCATTGCTGCATTTGGTTGATTTCAGCCGTTTGAGTATCGATCATCGTTTGCGCTAATTTCTGAATTTCTGGACGATCGCTATTAGCCAACACCATTTGTGCCATCATGACACCCATCTGATGATGGGGAACCATCTCCTCAATAAAAGCACGATCAAAATCTGAGGCATTTTGTAGGGCTACCGTATTACCCAGCATAATTCTCATGCCCATACAACCCATACCAGTTTGCCACCCAGATTGAGCCATTCGTTGTCTAGGCTGCCCCCAGTTGTGGTGCATTCCCACATCAGGCATCCGTTTACTCGGTTGCAATGACCAATTTTGATCCCACTGTGACCAGTCTCTATTCCACCCCCCCATTCCCATTCCAGAAGTCCACTGTGGCACATCAGCACCGTACCACTGTCGATACCAACTCTGCATTTGCTCAATTTCTTGGGTTTGAGTCTTTTTGATGGATTCTGCCAAGGCACGAACTTCAGGACGTTGCGATCGCTCTAGGGCTAAATCTGCCATTGCGATCGCCCCTTGGTGGTGGGGAATCATCATGACAATAAAGTGCTGCTCTGGGTAGTTCATCATCCCTGGCATCATGGGAAACGCAGTGCCGGGAGGTGAGTTTTGCGGAGAAGAAGTCTGAGCTTGGGCTGCTGATATTGTGTCAGGGGAAAAGATAACTTTCAGGCTGGTATTAGATGCAGACACCATGACTAAAGCTGTAGCCACGCTACCCGCGAAAAGACCAGTCAGACTGTAAGCCAGCAATTTTCGGTAGTGCATCACAAAGTAATGATATCATGAAGCAGATTTTATACCATTAGATGAAATGAGCCTAATTACCTGTCCTGATTGCCAGTCATCAGAAGTTGTTAAATACGGAAAAATTCACTCAGGCAAACAAAGATATCGATGCCATTCTTGTCATCGTCAATTTGTGCTTAAACCAAATAGGATAAAAGTCTCAAGTCAAGTAAAAGCTTTCATAGATAAATTACTCCTTGAGAGACTTTCTCTGGCTGCAATAGCGAGGGTGATTGGCGTCTCTCTCACATGGCTGCAAAAATATGTCAATCGTAAGGCTCTCTTCACTTCGGAAATCATGGATATTCCTCCCACAAAACCCACTAACTTAACCCTGCAATGTGATGAGATGTGGTCATTTGTTGGGTCTAAAGCTAATCAAAAATGGGTGTGGCTAGCAATTGATGCAGATACTGGATATGTTCTTGCTGGCTACATCGGTGACAGAACGAGAAACAGTGCTCTTTGTTTGTGGAATAGGATCCCTGTTTCTCATAGGAAACACGCTCAAGTCTATACTGATTTTTGGGATGCATATCAAGGCGTTATCCCCAAAAATCAACATCATCCCGTAGGCAAAGAAACTGGAAAAACGAATCGTATAGAGCGCTTCAACAATACCTTAAGGCAGCGTATTGGTAGGCTGGTTCGTAAGGCCCTTTCCTTCTCCAAGAAGACGGAAAATCACATTTCAGCAATCTTCGGTTTTCTTCATCACCATAATGAGTCATTACTTGTGTAGGACTACCCAATTTTCTGTCCATAGTGGCTTATCAAGGCTACATGATCACCTTATCAGCATCTAGTGAAATGATGATAAGTCAGAAAGATATCTTTACCGTATTCTGATGCTCCTTAATACTCAAGCTCAATCCACTAGTCTGGGTAGTGCTAGCCGGATAAGGATGCATTGTAATGATGCAAAAAATTAAAGATCGCTCCTATATGGTTCTCTAACTTTTTGGAAAAGGACAGTCCGCGTCTCACCAATCTCGATATTCTTTGTCTAAGCGTGTTATTGAAGTGCTCAATCATATTCGTTTTTCCAGTGGTTTTGTCAACTTGCCTTAACTGTTTTTTAGACATCACTCCTCTATAACTTTTCCAGTGATCCGTGTAAAAAATTGATTGTTTACGATAAGATTTTGGTAATAGTTTCCATAAGGTCTTCGCTGACTTCTTAGAACGATCACCAACAAATACCGCCACAACTTTACGAGTTGAAGTATCCATTGCTAGCCAGATCCACTGCTCATTTTTTTATTCCCAACAATGCTCCACATCTCATCACACTGCAGGATTGATAGGCTGACAGATCCAGGATTTTCCGGTTCTTTCTCGAGGATCCAAGCAGTCCACATATACTTGTGATTGACATAATTTTGTAGCCACTTGCTAGAGATGCGCAAAGCTCGACTTATTCCTGCTAAAGAGAGTCGTTCTAATAAGAGTCGATCCACAATCTCAATAGTTATAGGAGAAACAGTCTGAGGTTAAGGATTTTCAATAAACTGGCGAAGGGATGCGCAACACTTATGATTTTATTTGCCGTTATGAGTTTTACCATTCTTAACTACATTAGAAGATCCACATTGAAGGCAGGTAAGCATAGGATATAATCCAATCTTCAAGAACAGAATAATCTGTCATTTTACTATCCTAATCCCGACATGGCTACCCATACCAACGGATCCCGTTATTCTCAGAAAATTGCCAAATAAATTTACCTGGCGACGAAAGATCAATCCCAAACTAATCCAAGCCATAAGTTCTCCTGTTGGTCAGAGCAATAAATCCCAAACACAAAGTGATCAGTCCTGTCACTCGAATCAAATAGTCTCCCCAGATTTGATACACGGTGATCTCTTCTCGCACAAAGATCTTTCCAACAACCACACCTTGTTGAAAGATTTCGCCCTGCTGTTGGATCCGTCCACTGGGATCCACAATTAGGTTGCCGCCTGTGTTGTTGACAAAGACAAAACTTCGCCGATTTTCGATAGCACGAAATACTGAGAGGATCCCGTGCAAGTGAGGCCAGTTGCTATTGCCAAACCAAATGTCATCGGAGATAGCAATGAGTAACTGAGCACCCGCATCAACCAAGTTTCTACTCGCATTAGGCAGCACGCTTTCTAAGCAGATCATCAAGCCTAACTGCCCAAACCTGTCACCCTTGAGGGGACGATAGCTATCTGGAGGGGGGATGTAACGTTGAGTCTCGAAGTAGGGAAAAAGCCACTGCTTACCGTAGCGATCTTGAAATTGACCTGTTGCATCGTAGAGCAAAGCCGAGTTGTTGAATTTCTTGGACTGATCAGGAGCATGGACATCACGAGGATCCGGTTCGGCGGCTCCGGTGATCCAGGCTCCAGTTGGGGGCAAGATCTGCTTGAGCCCCGCCAGTAGATAGGGTTCTAGGGGTGTGTTTTGCAGTCGCCCTCGCAATGCCCCTTCCGGCCAGATGATCAGTTCGGCTCCTTGTTCAACACCTTTTTGCGAGAGTGCCAGCAACTCTTGATATCGCTGGGTTCGATACTCTTGAGTGTAGGGAGATGCGGCATCGAACCAAGCAACGGGCTGCACCGCCGCAACCATGAAGAAGGGATCCGTCAGGTGAGAATACATATCCAGCCGGATCAGACCATACCCCAGCACGAGGCTCCATACCCCCAATCCGACTCCCCCTGTCATGGCGATCTGAGCGCGCCAAACACGGGGATCCCTGAACCCATTTCTCCGTTGCCGCATCAGAGTCGCCAGAGCAGCTAATGTGGCATTCATCAGCACCGCCACAAAAGTCACTCCCCAGATCCCTGTCAGGTCAGCGATTTGGATCCCTAAAGGCCAGTCGTAGAGCAAAGATCCCCAATGAAAGGGAATCGGAAACCAGACTAAACCCAGGATCCCGTCTAGCCCAGTCCAAACAGTGGCAATAGCCAATGGACGAATCCACAAGGGGACAACCCTCGTCAATGCCAGACTGAGAACAGTAGCTGTCACATAAAATAAAGGCACGATGGGGGCAATAGCGATCCCACCCAAGATTTCCCAGGCTTCCAGCACTTTCACCGAAAAGAGATCCGGCAAAAAGACGAAGGCACAGAAGATAAACCAGACCCCAAAGCTCCAGCGCACCTGACTCCAAAAAGGGAGATTCCAAGAGAGCAATAAAAGGGGCGAAATGCCAATCAAGGCAGCCGGATAGAGATGTAACCAACGATTGGGGGATCCCAACACCAGCAGCACAACCGCCAACCCTGCCAACGCTAGGGATCCTTTGGGATGGGGGATCCTCATGGCTGTCCTTTCAGATAGCGGTGATCGTCAAAGTTTGGAGAAGGGAGAATGGGTGGAGAGAGATCCTGCTGGCGGCTGATCCAGATCAAACAACTGGTGAGAAAAATGCCTGTGAGCAGAGTCAGCAGAAATCGCGGGTTTGGCGGATCCGGCTTGATTTTTGTCTCGATTCGGTTATCGAGGTATGGGATCAAAGATTGGAACTGAATTAAACGCACTTCATCACCCAAAAACACAACAAAAGAGTGCAGCAGCCAATTAACCCGCACAGCAAGAGATGACTGTCAGAATTCTTGGTCAAGATGAAGGATCTGATCGTTGAGACTGGCTTCTACAAATTGCTCCAGAATTTTGAGATCAGTGTCGTCAAACAGCCCTTGCTCCAACAAACGCCAGAGATGTCTTTCTTGCCCAACAGAGAGGAGTCCTGTTCGCAAAGCCTCTTCACAAATGTCCTGGATGCTCCAGTTTTCCATGCAGTCCAGCACCATCCGCATCGATCCGCTACGACAGGGATCAGCGTAGCCGTCAACGGTGGCAAAGTCGGGTCAGGATCGAGCAGCATTCTTGACCACTGGACTGGAAGCAAGCGGTATCCGCACGCGGAAACTACTGCCCACTCCCACTTGACTACGAACCGAGATCTCACCCCCATGCTGCTGGGCAATCGCTTGAGCAATCGCCAGCCCCAAGCCTAGTCCCCCATTCTGAAGCGAGCGAGCTTTATTCGTTCGCCAGAAGCGATCAAAAATGTGCGGGAGATCGCTGGCAGCAATGCCAACTCCGGTATCGGTGATAATTATCCAAACATTGCGCCCCAGGTAGGCATGACTTTCTAGCTTCAGGCTCAATGAGACGGATCCGCCTTTGGGTGTGTATTTCAGGGCATTTTCCAGCAGATTACTAAACAGACGCACAAGCTGACTGGCATCCCCCATGACAACCACGGGAACGAGAGGTGAAGCGATCAAGGTGATCTCTTTGGCTTGAGCCTGTAACTCTAAAGTTTCACCCAACTCACTCAGCAGTTCATGCAAAGGGATCCGTGTGGTTTCTTGTAGCCTTGGATGAATATCAGTCCGAGCCAGCAGCAGCAAATCTTCCACCAAACGGGTGATGCGGGCAGTGGCTCTAGTGACAGCTATTAATTTCTTGCTGTCTTGGGGGTGAACCCGTTCTGGATGCTTGAGGATGACCCCAACCGAAGTTTTGATCACCGTCAACGGACTGCGCAATTCGTGAGAAGCATCCGCCGTAAATTGTTGTAGTCGTTGGTAGCTATGAGCCAAGGGTTCAGTAGCTTTACGAGCCAGCCACAATCCCCCCATTCCACTTACCCCCAGCGCCACCGTCCCACCCAAGGCAAGACCCCAACGGAGTTGGCTGAGGATCTCTTCCACGGCTTGATCGGAAACGCTGGCACGGATATACCCCAGTAATTGCCTACTATTTTGAGGGCTGTAAACAGGGATGACGGTAACATGAAGGTTTTGCACAGAATCCGGCAAGGATTGTCGAGTCTGCCGTTGCAACTGGGATCCCGTAGGGAAAGGCAACTGGGTAAAAAGGGATCCTTCGCGGGCGAGTAGGATCCCTTCGGCATCAAACCATTCCAAACTCTGGCGGCGATGGCTGAGGTTGCGCCAAGGGGTATTTTCGGGTAGTCCCTGGAGTCCTCGTTGAGCAATGGTTTCTAGGGCTGGAGCGGCAGTTTCTGCCAGAGTGATCAACTCATCTTTAACCTGTAGGTGCATACTGCGGCTGAAGAACCCATACATGGCGGTCGCCGAGGATCCCACAACAATGCCCACAACCACCAGATACCCAGAGAGTAGCTGCCAGTGCCAATAGCGATCCTGTCGGTGAGAATAACGCATAGACACAGGTGAGATTAAGAGAGGGGCTTGAGCCGATACCCTAGACCATACACGGTCTCAATCAGATCAGCTGGGGATCCGGCTAAGCTCAGCTTCTGACGCAACCGCTTGATGTGAGACTTGACCGCTTCGGCTTCTGGTGGATCCTCGGACGACCAGAGGTGATCGAGAATGGCGTTACGGCTCAGCACTTGGCGACTATGGCGCAAGAATAGTTCCAGCAAATGATATTCCTTAACGGTGAGCTGCAGAGGATGACCTGCATAAGTGACACTACAACGACTGGGATCCAGGTGTAGCTCTCCCCACTGCAATATGGGAGGAAGTGGGGATCCCCCGCGCCTCAGCAAGGCTCGCACACGAGCAGCCAATTCCTGAAGTTCAAAAGGTTTCACTATATAATCATCGGCTCCGGCATCCAAACCTAAAACTTTATCGGTGAGAGAATCACGGGCAGTCAACATCAAAACAGGCGTGTGATAACCGTGGGCGCGCAGTTGCTGACACAAACGGATCCCGTCTAGCTTGGGCAGCATCACATCCAGCAAGATAAGGTCATACTCAAAGGCTTGGATCAGTTGCCAGCCCTGCCAGCCATCGCTAGCGATCTCCACGATGAAACGCTGCTCACTCAGATCTTCGGCAAGAGCCTCAGCCACTTCTTCTTCGTCTTCTACCAAGAGAATTTTCACAGTGTTCGCCAGCCCTAAAGCCCTTTGCTAGTATTGCTGATGATGGCAAGAAGTTATGAAAACCAGATGAAATGAGTGCTAGCTACACTTGTTAAGTCAAACCGCATCTATCCGTGCTAAGGTGAGCGACTGGCAGATCCACAAATTAGGGAGCTAGTGCCGTGTTAAGCTGCTTCGATATTGCTAACTACTTTATCTGGCTTGCTAACGAGACTGGCTCGTTTGTCTCTAATCTCAAGCTGCAAAAATTAGTGTATTACACTCAGGCTTGGCATTTGGGGATCAACGGCACTCCTTTGTTTGATCAAGATTTTGAAGCTTGGATCCATGGCCCTGTCATCCCTGCTCTTTATGATCGCTACAAAAGCTTTGGTTGGAAGCCGATTGTTCAAGAGATTCCTAAACCACAGTTCTCTGAAGATCTCCATCAGTTTTTGCAGTCAGTGACTGATGTTTATTTTGCTTGTGATGCTTACGAACTGGAGCGGATGACATATGTAGAGGATCCCTGGCGGCTGGCACGAGGCAATCTGCCGATGGATGCTCCATCCCATGCCATTATCTCCAAAGAGTCTATGCGAAAGTTTTTTGCCGCCCGTGCCGAAGAAACCGAAGAAAACCTCACTGCCGCTTAAGGCAGCCCCGATTAAGGCAACTGCACCGCCATCTTTCCAAGGTGTCAGTTTCTCTTTTCGGTATTTGGATAGTCATCACCCCAAATTCTCTGTTAACCACAAAGACATCCACTATCTGATTGCTTTACTTGAGAGATGGAGATCTCTTTGTAGTCAAACCGCCCTTGAGTTAAAGCAGAGTCGCAGCCCTGCCCTCAGATGCCATCCGATTGATTGGGACGATCCTAAAGTCTCTGAATCTAGCTTTGGCATACCCAATCAGGAACAACTGGTAGATATTCCCTATCAAATTGCTATTTCTGCTAATGAACACGGCAGACTGCATGGATTCTTTATTAAAGAGGTCTTTTATGTAGTCTGGATGGATCCAGATCACAATCTTTATCCCTAACATTGAAAGTTGGATTGGGACAAAGCTGAGTCTCGGCGGTGATGCTTTGACCCGACTTCGCCACTTTTACTGACTACTCTGTATCCCTGACTGTCGAGCTTGCTTGCGTTGACACGGGATCCAGCCTTGCCCATGCGCTTAATTCTCCCTACTCATCCTTCAGAATCTTCAACAGCTCAGAGAACAGAGGCGGCTTTCTACCGGATGGGGCGAACGGTTATTTTGATCGCCATCACCTCTTTGTTATTAGGGATCCTGGGGATCCGGCTATTTTTTCTCCAAATCATCGAGGGCAGTAACTATCAACAACTGGCTGATCAAAATCGCATTCGTCTGATCAGAGTGCAGCCAGAACGGGGCAAAATTTTGGATCGGCAAGGCAGAGTCTTGGCAAGCAGCCGTCTGTCTCACTCCCTCTTCATCTGGCCCCTGGCTCAGAAATTTGATCAATGGTCAAAGATACTGCCACAGCTATCCCAGTGGGTCGGGATCCCTGTGGCTGATATGCAGGAGCGGCTGGAAAGAGCTGGACATGGATCCCCTTATCTGGTAAGACTTGCCCGTGATTTGGATCCCCAACAGGTGACCACCCTGATGGAGCGGGCTGAAGGGATTCCTGGGGTGCAGGTGCAAGCAGAACCGATCCGTGCCTACCCCTATGGAGATTTATGGGCACATGTGCTGGGATATGTGGGCGAGATCAATGACGTGGAGCTAGAGCGACTCCAAGATCAGGGCTACCGCTTGGGAGACATTGTTGGCAAAGCAGGCATGGAATCGGTTTTAGACCCTCAACTGCAAGGACAACTGGGGGGACAACAAGTTGAAGTGGATGCCACAGGTCAAGTGGTCAAAACGTTGGGAGAGATCCCACCGCAGCAGGGTCAAGATGTTCGGCTGACTCTTGATCTGGATCTGCAACGAGCGGCTCAAGCTGCCTTAGACAACCATAACGGAGCCATCGTCGCTCTGGATCCGCGCAATGGAGAGGTGCTAGCCATGGTCAGCAATCCAGGCTTTGATCCCAATTTATTCACCAAGCCGATCACCCCTGAAGCATGGCGCACACTCCAGTCTAGAACCTATCCTTTTCTGAATCGAGCACTCCAAGGCTATCCCCCTGCTAGCACCTTCAAAGTGATCACCACCACCGCCGCTCTAGAGTCAGGTCTGTTCCAACCGGATGAAATACTACCCACAACCGCTTACATTCAAGTGGGCGGGATCCGCTTCTGGGATTGGAACCGCGCCGGATTTGGCTCACTGGGATTTGTGCGGGCGATGGGGCTGAGTAGTGATACCTTCTTTTATCAAGTAGCGATGAAAATAGGCGAGCAACCCATCATTCAATGGTCGCGCCAATATGGGTTGGGTCAAAAAACAGGGATCGAGCTAGAGCGGGAAGAAGCCCCAGGACTGATACCGGATCCGATCTGGAAACAAAACCAGTTGCAAGAACCCTGGTATATCGGCGACACGATCAATATGTCAATTGGGCAGGGCTTCTGGCAGGCAACACCTCTGCAATTAGCCGTGATGTTGGCGGTACCCGCCAATGGGGGTTATCGAGTGCGGCCTCATTTGATCCTCAATGCGGGTGAATTGCCCCAGCGGATCTCACTCAAACTTCAGCCAGAAACCTTGAGGATCCTGCAACAAAGTCTGAGAGATGTGGTGGTGGAAGGAACAGGAACCGTCTTGAATGTGGCGGATATTCCCCCTGTAGCGGGTAAAAGTGGCACGGCTGAGGATTTTTCTCGCCCTTCCCATGCCTGGTTTGGAGCCTATGCGCCTGCCGAGCAACCGGAGATCGTGGTGGTGGCCTTCGCTGAAAACTCTGGCGGCGGGGGTGGCAGCATAGCTGCGCCGATGGTCTTGGATGTGCTTCGGGCTAAGGTGTGCTGGGGACAATGTTAGAATATGGTTCCAATGGGATCCGCAGGATGATGGGGTCTGACATGGATCGATCAATTGTCCAACTCCTCTTGACTCTCAAGTGGACTAGAGGGTTTATCCTACCTATAGTTTCCTCAAGAAACGCTTCTGTCCTTTCCTTTAGAGGCTAAAAACCCATCATGAAAACAACTTTGATCCAACGGCTTTCTCTCCTAGCTGCTTCGACCGTACTCCTCACATTTGCTGTAGGTGGATCCGTTTGGGCTTTCTCTTGTCCACCTGCGGACTGTAATGACTGTCCACCTGCGGATTGCGACTAATCATAGCCAGAGACCAGTCATTTAGTGAACCCAATGAGCTTAAACCTTGATGGGGAATAGCTTGTTGGGTTTTTATTTGGAGATTTCATGGATCATTGTGCCAAGTCTGCCCTTAAAAGTCTAAAAATCGGGGATCTGTCCAAACAAACGGGGGTAGCGGTAGCAACCATCCGTTACTACGAATCATTAGGGTTGCTGGATCCTGCTGAAAAGGCTGAAAACGGCTATCGTTACTACACTAAGCAGGCCATTAAACAATTGCGGTTTATCAAACAAGCTCAAGCACTGCGATTTTCTCTGGCTGAAATTCAACAGGTGATGAGTATTCGGTCTCAAGGCAACCCCACTTGTCCTTTAGTAAAAGACCTAGTAGATCGCAAAATCGCTGAGTTAGAGCAAGGGATCCAGCAGGCTCTGCTCCTCAAAACGGAACTGGAAACCTATCGTTCTAGTTGGGCCAATCAACCTTTGGATGATCCTGGCCAAGAACAAATTTGTAGCCTCATTGAGGGAGTCACGGTTAGATCAACTTTGCACTTGCAGCAATAACACCATACGGTCGATTCAGTTGGCTGATCTTAAAAGTGCTCGCCGGATCCAAAACCCCGCCCCCATGCCCAAAGTCAGGATCCCCAGCAAATAGCTCATCACGATCAGGCGAATGGACAAGGGGGGAGCTATGCCCTCAACCTCAATGATCTGACTCACCTGCAAAGGAGAAGACGGGATCCGGGCTGCGATGCGATGGGGCGCACCATCAAAAAAGTGCTGCTGCCAGGTGAGATCTGCAGATCCCTGGTAAGCAAAAGCTGTCCATCCATGCTCCAATTGGGTGGAACGAATCTCTAGATCTTGATCAGGAAGGGACTGGCCCGTCTGAAGATCTCGGACTTTGACTGTCAGGGCGAGCGGTTGCCCTACCACGGCACTGGGATCCCCCTCTAGGCTCAGTTCCCGCCCCTCAGCCTGCATCACTGGAGCCTGCTTGGTTGGGGAAATCGGCATCTCGGCAGGGTGAGTTTCAGCCCATCCTGCTTTGAAGTTGATCACAAGCAATACCACAATCGCCACCCCCGCCGCTCCACTCAGCAACAGCCGCACAGACTCGGATAGCCCATCCCCTGCTGCAGGATCCCCAATGATCCATGCCCCCAGGATCCCCACGCCGAACAGCACTATAACCAGGATCCCTAAAAACACATATTTAATGGGAGCTTCTGTCACAAAGAAATCAAGATTTTCTTGAAAAGATTCAGCGGGACTTTTGACCGTGATCTGCAAACGATAGGATCCCCGAATGGGCAACATTTGCTCAAACTGCACGGGATTAAGAGCTTCCAATTCCAACAATTGGGATCCTTCTGCCCAAGGGAAATCGGTCGGCAACCAGATATTGCGCTCAGGCGTTTGTAACACTAGATGGATCCTTGCCAGTTGCAAAAGATCCCCCTGCTGATCCAAAGCTTGCAGCACAAATTTCACAGGGTACTGCTCAGAAGTCGCCTCCGCCTCAAAAGGTCGGATCTGTTGTAGCGGCGGATCCGTGAGCAACTGAATCCTAGGGTTAGCCGCTAGAGTCGGGATCCTCTCGCTAGGGATCCCGAAGATAACCAACACTCCCATCAGCAGACTGAGGAGCGCGATGAATTGGATCGGGCGCATATCAGTGACAGCCGATCAATAAAGTGTGATGGCGCAACGAGTGAGCCGCATCATGCACCGCCGGATAGGTGCTGAAATAGATCGTCCAGAGGGTTAGACCACAGAGCGATAGATAAAGACCCGCCTGAACCGGAACCGAAAGCGTCAAGCCAATCGCTCGCCGCTCCAAACCTTGACTATGAGCTTTCATCTTGTGCCTCGCAGATGAGAACAACGGGATCCTGGTTGGCGGGCATCCTGACTTAGAGGCATCTTCCTCATCACAGTTGCGGGACAGCGATGGATTTACACCACACTTTCCCCCTTTTCGGGGATCCTTAGAGATCCATCCAAAAAGTCCAGCGACTGCTCCTCGCTAGAACCAGCAGGTGACATCACCCTACCATCGGATCCCAATTTTTGCGAGTCAACAGGATCCAAATCTTGACGCTACAGGTCATGGCTTATGAACACCCACCCCAGACGGATCCGGCTTGTGTGTATCATGGCACAGCCGTATAGTTCAGGGACTGCGTGAAAAATTCATTCTTTAACTGTGTCAAGACCACCAGCATGAACCTGAGTTTCAAACCAACAAAGCGGTGGCATACATGATCCCCAAACCCAAGCTGAATCCGGCCAGACCAGGGATCGTTAGCCAGGATCCCCTTGGCTCGTTCAGCCGTCTGACATAGGATCCCACCTCCACCATCACCTGCAAAATGGCACCCGATCCAATGCCCAGAAACAACGCTGCCCACTGAGGGGAATAGGCAAATGCCCCCAGCCAGGATCCCAGTACCGCAGGTAATCCCGCCAACGCCGCCAAACTGACAAAAACCCATAGACGCGGTTGCAGCCGGATCAGAGGTGCAGCAATGCCGATTCCTTCGGTCAGGTTGTGCAGCGTGAAGCCTACCACTAACAAAGATCCCAGTCCCGCCTCACCCACAGCAAAGGCGGATCCAATCGCCAGCCCTTCGCCTAAATTGTGCAAGCCGATTCCTAAAGCTAAGTAAGTGGCCAATGCCATTCCTTCCGGCACGTTGCCACCCCGACGACTGATCATCAGCAACGTCAAGAAAGCCGTGGCAGCACTCAACCACACCAAAGATCCCCCTTGAAACACACTGGCTGCCTCGGTTGCCAACTTTACTCCTTCTTGCAACGAATCCACCAGCAAAAAAGCCAGCAATCCCAGCGTTAAGGTCAAAATGAACTGGATCCCTTGATTACCTAACGTTTTCAGATAGGGGAAAAACAACATCCCCAAACCGACAGGCACCACCCCCACAAAGATCCCCAGCCCGCCATAGTGAAGCAGTCGCGCCGGATCCGCATCGGGGGTGGGTAGGGCTACATCAATGCTGTAATCAAAGGTCAAGCCTGTGGCCGTGAGAACTTTGATGTGATGGGTTTCCCCTTCCATCCAGGGGTAGGGAATCTCTATCTGTACCGATTTCAGACGGGAGATCTCTCCAGGTGGATCCTGCTGAAATTGCCAGTACGCCCCATCCACTTGCACCTGGGCGATCTGAACCGGATCTGTGCCATTGCCTCTGATCAATAACCGGATTGGCTCATCCGATTTGAGTACGGCCCGCTCGATCTGAATTGACTCGACGGGGGGAGCGGATCCCACCAACACTTGTAAGGGATTCAAGCGCAGAAATACAGCAATCAGGATCCCTAAGATCGTCAGGGGCAAAACCGCCCAGAGCCAAGATCGCTTCATGCCACCACCTCAAAAGCACTCATCCAACCCAATTCCACAAACTCCGATTGATGAGCATGAAACATATACAAGCCAGGTTCATGTTCGGCAAAACTCAACTCCAGGATCCCTCTCTGAGCTTGACAAAGCATGACGGTATCTACAGTTTTGTGGGTAGGGGTAAGCGTAGTGCCATGATCAAAATAATCAAAAAAGTTAGCGTGCAGATGGAAGGAATTGATGGGATCAAACTCCGTCACATTCACCAGATAGATCCGCACCGGACGATCTCGCTGGATCCGAATCGGTCGTTTCATCAACTCATGGGCAATGGTGTTGACCGCGTAAAACTCGTTTTCCTCATCAAAGTTGGTATCGAAGGCATTCATCACCATCAACAATTCTTGCCAACGAGCATTTTCACGGGATCCCAAGACTCTGGATCTCGCCACAGCTTCTTGCTCAGGATGACGTTTGGGATTTGGATCGACCACAAACACCCCATATAAACCCTTGTGTAAATGCCGTTTGAAGGGAGCCGAATGGCAATGATAGAGATGACAGCCAAAGGGTTTAGCCTCAAACTCATAGACCACTTCCTGACCAGGCATTGCTTCCAAGGTTCCAGGCACGCCATCCACCCGCGCCTGATGGATCCCGTGAAAGTGCAGGGTGTGGGCGTGGGTGCTGCGATTGCTGAATCGAATCCGGACTCGATCTCCTTCGGTCACCCGAATCGTGGGGCCAGGGATCCGTCCGTTATAGGTCCAAGCTGGATACATCACCCCAGGGGCAATCTCAACCAGGCGATCTGCAGCATCGATGTCATACTCTCTCAGGGTTTGCCCATTGGATAACTGGGAGACTTGGCCTGGATCCCAATCGGTCAAGAGGGCGTAGGGATCAAAACCATTGCGGGCATGATCTACCTCTCCCACTGAAGTCAGCCCGCCGTGGATTCGCAGCGAGTGAGTCATAGTCTGTTCAGATGCCATCGCCGGACGGGAAAGCAGGGATCCCAGCCCCCCTAATCCCAAAAGAGAGCGGCGCGATAGGCTGAATTTCATGGTTAGATCTCGAACTTGGCTTTCATAATTATTTCATATTCTTGTCTCGAACCTATCAGGTAATAGAGGGTGCGTCAATTGTGATCGACTGCCGGATAACTTCTGGTTTGTGGAATAGCTACTCTGCCGGGGGATCTCCGGTTGCTTGGGTTGACAAGTCTCTGTCCTCTGATTTGGGATAGGAGTAAACTCAGTTAACCCGTCTGTGCAAACTAATGCAAACATTTTTGTATTTCTTACTAGCTGCTCTAGGAGAACTTTCTGGATGCTATGCTTTCTGGGCGTGGTTAAAACTTGGTAAAAGCATACTCTGGATCATTCCAGGTATTCTAAGCTTGATTGTTTTTGCTTATGCGCTAACCCGAATAGATACCTCAAATGCTGGAAGAACCTATGCTGCCTATGGGGGTATCTACATTCTTGCGTCACTCACTTGGCTATGGTTAGTTGAAGGAGTCAAGCCAGGTACATGGGATTTAGTAGGCATTGGCATCTCACTTTTAGGAACAACTATCATTATGTTCGGATCACACCGACCCTAACAACTTAAAAACTCGCTCCATTTTCACTTTTGTCGATTTTAGAGTTCGATCTACTCAACCGAGTCCTTTTTCTCTTTAAGATTCCCGGTCAGACAATTGATCAGCGACTTCCCGATAAAGGATACTCACCCGATTGTCAGCCAAGCGGTAGTAAACCATCCGACCTCGCTTTTCGTAGCTGACTAGCCGCATCGACCTTAGCACCCGCAATTGATGTGATACCGCCGACTCTCCCATCTTCACCACCGCCGCCAGATCGCAGACACATAATTCCTGGTTTGCCAGTGCCGACAGGATCCGCAACCGATTGGGATCCGCTAGCAACCCAAACAACTCGGCCATCTGCTGTGCTTTTTCTATGGGCAAGACTTCCGGCTGCACTTGGCGGACATGCTCTAGATCCACGAGATGCTGATCACACACAGGGGCATCTGCAGAGTCAGAGCGAGCAAGACTAGACATGAAAGGGTTCAGAAGGGATCGTCTAGCCCAGTATAAATCCTGGAATGAGAATCATTATAAGTCTGAATATCTATTCAGGTGTTGTGATATTCTGGCGAAGACTTACAGGCAGGGATCCCTATGCTCTCCTCTCAGAGAAAGACCCAGCGATTTCAGATCAGCGGCATGGATTGCGGCAGTTGCGCAGCAAAGATCGAAGATGCCATCCAGAAACTGGCTGGGGTGAGTCAGGTGTCGGTGAGTTTTGCCACTGAGCGAATGCAGGTGGGTTATGACCCGACGCAGGTGAGCGAAGCAGCCATCCAAGAGCGGATCCAGTCACTGGGGTATCGAGTCACAGATCCAGAAGATCTTGTTCGCGCCAGCGTGCCACAGCATTCCCACGATCATCAGAGTCACGATCACAATGATGAGGATCATGGGCATAGCCGCGGCGATCCGGAAGCCTTTAGCCTCAAACAAGAGATCGCGGTGGTTGTTGGGGTGGTGGTGCTGTTTCTGGTGGGCTTTATTTTTGAGGATCCCCTGCACAACACGCCCTACTCGATAGCGGAATACTTGGTGTTTATCCCGGCCTATTTACTGAGTGGTTGGGGAGTGCTCTACAGTGCTATTCGTAATCTCTATCGCGGCAGAGTTTTTGATGAAAACTTTTTGATGTCAATTGCTACCTTAGGCGGGATCGCTGTCCATAAACTGCCGGAAGCAGTGGCGGTGATGTTGTTCTACCGAATTGGCGAATTGTTTCAAGAAGCTGCTGTTAATCGGTCACGCCGTTCGATCAAAGCGTTGCTGGAAGTGCGTCCTGACTATGCCAATTTACAAACCGCCACTGGGATCCAAAAAGTAGCTCCAGACACAGTGCAAGTAGGGCAGATCATCAGCGTCAATCCTGGGGAAAAGATCCCGCTCGATGGGGACGTGATCTCTGGACATTCGTTTTTGGATACTTCAGCTTTGACGGGCGAATCTGTACCGCGTGAGGTGCAGCCTGGTGAAACCGTTTCAGCTGGGATGATCAACCAATCAGGGGTGATCACGATCAAGGTTTCCAAACTATTTGGCGAGTCATCGATCTCCAAAATCCTCAGCCTGGTTGAGAATGCCACCACCCGTAAGGCAGAAACCGAGAAGTTTATCAGTCAGTTTGCCAGGATCTACACTCCAATTGTGGTAACTCTGGCAGTGGCAGTGGCGATTGTGCCGACGTTGCTGATCCCTGGGGCGATATTTTCGGAGTGGGTGTATCGTGCCTTGATCTTGCTGGTAATCTCCTGTCCTTGTGGATTGGTGATTAGCATTCCGTTGGGGTATTTCGGGGGAATTGGAGCCGCTGCTAAGCGTGGGATCCTGGTCAAAGGATCTACTTTTTTGGATGTGCTGACTCAAGTCAAAACGGTAGTGTTTGATAAGACGGGAACACTCACGAAAGGAAACTTTATTGTTACTCAGATCATTCCTTATCAAGGGTTTGATAGAGATAAATTGCTTCGGATCGCGGCTCAAGCAGAAGCCAGTTCTAATCATCCAGTAGCGAAATCGATTCGGGCAGCTTATGGTCAGCCTGTCGATCCCTCACTCAATGGGAGCTATCAAGAGATTCCTGGACACGGGATCCGCACCTGGATCGATGGCTTGGTGGTGTTGGCAGGTAATGATCGCTTGCTTCATCGAGAAGGGATCCCTCATGACACTTGCAAAAGGGAAGGTACAGTGGTTCATATTGCAATTGGTGCTCAGTATGCAGGCTATATCCTGATTGCCGATGAACTCAAATCTGATGCGGCCCAAGCGATTCGAGATCTGAAAGCAGTGGGTGTTGAGAAAACAGTGATGCTCACTGGAGATAACCAACTCACCGCCAAGCAAGTGGCAGCCACGTTGGGGTTGGATGAGGTTAGAGCCGATCTTTTGCCCGAAGGAAAGGTAGCGGCATTAGAAGAAATTCTCAAGGCCGCAGACCCAAATTCTAAAACTGTTTTCGTGGGGGATGGCATTAACGACGCGCCCGTGATCGCTCGTGCCGATGTGGGCATAGCCATGGGGGGGTTAGGATCCGATGCAGCGATTGAAACGGCAGATGTGGTGATCATGACGGATGCGCCATCCAAAGTGGCAGAAGCGATCCGAGTCAGCCGCAAAACTCGTCACATTGTGGTGCAAAACATTGTGCTGGCAATGACGGTGAAGGGGCTATTTATCCTACTGGGATCCTTTGGATTAGCTTCGTTATGGGAAGCGATTTTTGCCGACGTAGGGGTGGCGTTGCTAGCTATCTTGAATGCCGCTCGTGTGATGAAGTAGTCAATTTCATCTGGATTTCATCAGCGAATTGTCTAATTTAAGCTTTGAAGAAGTTGAGGAACTGAGATGACCTATTCCTATTTGAATGAACCGGATCCCTGGCTATATTCATACACTCGCCGGATTGTAGCGGTGTTATCGGCTCTGGGTGGATTGCTCACAGCCTATCTGACCTTGAGCAAGCTGACCGAACAGAAGGTAGCTTTTTGCACCAACAATGCCGGATGCGATCTGGTGCTGTCGAGCAAATGGGCTTGGTTTCTGGGAATGCCCACAGCCGCTCTGGGATTTTTGGGATTTACGGCGGTGTTTTTGCTAGCGGTGTTGCCCGATGGGATCCCGTTTCTGAAGCGATGGCGTTGGCCAGGGTTGTTTGCGACTACTACCTCGATGGCGGCTTTTGAAGTGTATATGCTCTACCTGATGGTGGGGGTGCTGAAGCAGTTTTGTATGTATTGCACGGCAGCTATCCTTCTGGTGGCAGGATTGTGGTTGGTGACACTGCTGGGTCGGCGCTGGATTGATTGGGGGCAATTGGCATTCAGTGGAACGATCATAGCGCTAGCAACATTAGTTTTTACCGTGGGGGTTTATGCCACCCAAACTCCACCCCCCAGCCCATTGGCAAAAGGCTTAGCACTCCACCTGCAACAGACAGGCGGCACGATGTATGGAGCCTATTGGTGTCCCCACTGTGCGGAGCAAAAAGAGCTATTCGGATCCGCGTTTAAGGATGTGCCTTATGTAGAATGCTCTCCCAACGGCCCTGGCACTCCCCAAGCTCAGGAATGTATCGATAAAGGAGTGGAAAGCTATCCCACTTGGTTCATCGGCGACAAGGTTTATCGAGGCGTGCAATCGTTAGAAAAACTTTCAGCCGCGTCCGGGTTTCAGGGAGCACCCTAGCGGGAAAGCCATCATGAAAAATCAGGGATTTTGGTTGGCAGCAGGGATTGGTATCTTGTTGGATGTTGCGACTAAAGAGTGGGCGATTCGGGGGTTGAAAACTGGCTCAGAGATTGTACTTTGGCCTGGGGTTTTTCACCTAACCTATGCTGAAAATCGTGGGGCAGCTTGGAGTTTATTTCGCGAGTCAGGGGGATTTCTGAAATGGATCTCACTCTTAGTATCCCTAGGGCTAATCAGTCTGGCACTCTGGGGAAGACCCTTGGGACGCTGGCAACAGATCGGCTATGGCCTGATTTTAGCGGGGGCAGTTTTGGCAATGGATTAGATCGTTTCTTGAAAGGGTATGTGGTCGATTGGCTGAATTTTACCCTGATCAACTTTCCTGTTTTTAATCTGGCAGATGTTGTCATTAATATAGGAGTGATTTGTTTACTCATCGGCCTCAGAAGCAAGCAATTGATAACTCAATCTCAGGAGATTCAATCATGAAAAACTTGACCCTATTCTCATGGATCCTCATGCTAGGTACGCCTGTTGTATTGATGGGGTGTAACACTTTGGCTCAACAAAAACCAGTCCTGGATCCTGATCTAGAGTCGAAGGTTTTGCAGATCATCAAGAACAATCCCCAAGTGATCTTCGACTCCCTACAAGCCTATCAAAAAGAACAGCAAGACAAGCTCAAACAAGCTCAACAAAAAATCTTGCAGCAGATGCAAACCAATCCCCAATCGCTGATCGGCGACTCACCCACCAAGGGATCCATTGATCAAAAGATCATCCTGTTTGAATTTGCTGATTTTCAATGCCCTTTTTGTCAGAAAGTTAGCCCCACTGTCAAAGAGTTCTTGGCGAAAAATCCTGAGGTGGCCCTGGTTTATAAACACTTGCCTTTGGTTCAGATCCATGAACAGGCCATCCCTGCTGCACTAGCATCCTGGGCTGCTCAACAACAAGGTAAATTCTGGGAGTATCACGACGCACTTTATCAAAATCAGAAAGATCTGGGCGAAGCCACTTATCTCAAAATCGCTCAAGATCTTAAGCTTGATCTGGATAAATTCAATAAAGATCGAGCCAGCAGTGTAGCAAAAACAGCTATCCAGAACGATACCGAACTAGCTGAGAAGATCGGGTTACAGGGAACTCCCGCCTTTTTTCTAAATGGGGTTTCTCTAACAGGAGCACAACCTCTGGCTGCATTTGAAGCTGCCCTAGCTCAAGCTAAACAACTCAAGCCTGCTGCCAAAAAGCCCTAGATCAGCATGACAAAATTTTCTGATCCTCAACCTCATAGGATCTCACGTCTGCGTGGGGCAGGGTGCTGGCAGTGGGGATTGTCAGTATTAGCAGTTCTAGCAGGGGGAACAGTCCCCTGGATCGGATCTTGGCTATCTCAAGCGATCTTGTTCCGAATGAGTAGGCTACGAGTTTGGTTGATTGGGATCCTTTGTTTAGCCATTCTATTTGTCTCACCCATTGGATCCGTTTTTGGGCAAACTGTAGATTCTCTAAAACAACAGCAAGAGCAAATTCGTCAACAGATGGATACTGTCAAAAATCGGTCTGAGGCTTTGCAGCAAAAAGAGACCCAAGCCCAACAAAAATTAGGGGCAATTCAGCAGGGAATTGATGTCACTGATACTCGGATCCAAGATAATCTATTTCGCCTCAAGAAAGCAGAGGAAGCCTTGGATCAACTAGGAAGAAAACTTCAAGAATCTGAAGCTAATCTTGCTCGACAAATAGCAGGCACAGAAGCTCGCCTACGCTACTTACAAAGACAGGGATCCGAAAAATGGTGGGCTTTATTATTAACTAGTAAAGATCTGAATCAGTTTTTTGATCGGCGCTATCAGATGAAGCTTTTGCTCGAAGCAGATCGGAGATTGATTACTCAGTTGCAAGAACAATCTCAGGACGTTACTGAGCAACGCATTAAAGTACAGGAACAAAGAAATGAGATTGCTTTACTCAACCAAGAATTAGAGATCCAACAAAATCAATTGGAGCAGCAAGCAACCACCCAACAGCAATTGATTAGTCGCCTAAAATCTGAGCGAACCGCCTATGAAGCCGCTCAACGGCGTTTAGAAGCAGACTCTGGACGGATTGAGCAAATGATCAACCAATTAATTCAACAGATGGCTGCTCAGCCATCTCAACAGGGGATCCCCGTGCGAGGCACCGGACAATTTCAGTTTCCTATCGCCGCGAGAGTGACCAGTCCTTTTGGAATGCGGATTCACCCAATTTATGGGATTCCTAAAATGCACAACGGTATCGATTTTGGCGCAGGATCCGGTGTACCTATCAAAGCCGCAGATCGAGCAACAGTTCTCTACGCAGGTTGGTATGGCGGCTATGGCAATACGGTGATCCTGAATCATGGCAATGGGTTGACAACATTGTATGCCCACAACAGTTCCCTGGCTGTCAGCACAGGACAAGTAGTACAAAAAGGCCAGATGATTGCCAGAGTTGGATCTAGTGGCCTCTCGACAGGGCCACACGCTCATTTTGAAGTGCGGCAACGGGGGCGACCTGTCAATCCATTGTCGTATCTGTAGTAGTCCCACTTGTAGTATTTGTAGTGTTTGTTAACGTTGCGTGTGAGGAAAGAGTATTGACTCGAAACCTATTGATCCGACCAGACAAGGATCTGATCCAAGAATCTGCTGAAGCTAAATTCCCACCACCCCAGCCTTTGCCATCCTTAAAATTTCAGATGATCGCTTTGATCTGCTTGTTTCAGATGGCAAGACCCATGTCACAGCAGGATCTGACGGCAGTACTGGAGCCTGAGGATAGCGCTTCAGATCAACACTCATCAGATTCATCCCCTCATCGACCATCAGTTTTGATTACAGCCATCGCTGCCGCGCTTGGCCTCTCTGGGGGAGTGGTATTGATACCTGATACTCCCACCGAAATGATTTCTCCATCTTCCGAAACCTTGACAGCAGTTCTACAACAAAATTATCAAACCAAGCAGATCCAGGCAGAAGCCTTTCTAGAGTCGGGATCCCTGACACCGCTACCAGGGATCCGCCAACACACCCTTCAAGCAGGCGAAACTCTCTGGGCGCTAACTCAGATCTATCAAGTCGATGCCGCCGCCATTGCGGTTGCCAACAACATCACCGCTCAAACCTCTTTAGAACCTGGACAGATCCTTGCTATTCCGACCCAACCAGGCATCATTTATACGGTCAAGGCTAGAGATACCTTAGAAACAATTGCTCAGCGATTTAAGGTGGCTCAAACAGACATCATTCAAGCCACACCTCTAACCACGCCCAATTTCTTGCAGATTGGACAACAACTGCTAATTCCTGGTGATGTCAAACAACTCCTCACGCTGCAACGTGAACCTCAACCCATGGCCACCCAGCCCCAGCCCATTCAAAAATCCCCTTTTACGCATACTGTTCAGGCAGGAGAAACAGTAGAGCGGATTGCCTCGCTCTATGGTGTGACCCAGCAGGCGATCATCCAGGTCAATCAGTTAGCCAATCCAGGCTGGTTGTCGCTAGGACAAAAACTGACGATTCCTGATCCAGTCACCCAAATTCCCCCTTTTGCCCAGGCTAATTCAGGATTTACCTGGCCTGTAGCGGGTCAAATGACCTCTCGATATGGTTGGCGGTGGGGGCGAATGCACACCGGAGTAGACATTGCAGGAGCAGTGGGATCTCCTGTAGCCGCAGTCATGGCAGGAACCATAATTTTCGCAGGGGATCAAGGAGATGGATATGGTCAACGAGTCGATATTCAACATGCCAACGGGTTGATCACTCGCTATGCCCACGGCAATCAGATCTATGTATCACTTGGGCAGCACGTGCAACAAGGTCAACCCGTGATGAGTCGCGGCACATCCGGCTTTGTCACAGGCCCTAACCTGCATTTTGAGGTGCGCTCCGCTGCCAATGTGGCGCTTAATCCCAGCGAGTACCTCAACCGATGAACAGGATTGCCCAATGGCCTGCCCCGATCCGGATTGGCCTCTTTTTGTTCGGGCTATTGATCCTATGGTTGCCTGTGGTCGGGATCCTTTATGTACTGGGTGGGGAAGCCGCCGCAACGTCTTTGGGATCAGTGGTGATCTTGTATGGCGAGTTTGTAGGACTTATTGGGGTGTGGGATCGGTGTGTGTATAAAACCCCTCAGCCATTCATCCAGCATGGGTTGGTCTTTAACTGCACAAACGGGTTGGAGTTTCTGTTTGGTTTGGGGCTAGGCATGATCAGCCTAGTTTGTCTCTTCGCAACTGAAGGAGTCATGGGTTGGCTGACTTGGCAAGGGATCCCTTCTACTCAGGTGATCCTGGAGGGCTTGCTCGTGTCAGTAGGGGTAGCCTGGGCGGAAGAATTGCTGTTTCGCGGTTGGTTGCTCGATGAGTTGCGACGGGATTATCAAGGGGCGGTGTGGATCAGCAGTAGTCTTTACGCGCTCCTGCATTTCATCAAACCTTGGGAAGAGATCATTCGTACTCTCCCTAGTTTCCCAGGCTTGCTGCTGTTGGGATTGTTGCTAGGTTGGGCAAGACAGCAACAGCAAGGACGATTGGGGTTAGCCATCGGGATCCATGCCGGATTGGTGTGGGGCTATTACCTGATCCAGGTGGAAGACCTAGTGCGTTATTCGGGTGCTGTGCCGACCTGGGTAACCGGGATCGATCACAATCCTCTGGCGGGTGGGGTGGGACTGGTATTTCTCGCTCTGCTGAGCCTGATCGTCACTAGAGGGATCCGATGGTTGGCATGAAAGGGATCCACCGAATTGGACTGCTGGTGCTATCCATCGTATTGCTTTGCTTGGGATCTCCTAACCGTTGGATCCATTGGTTCCCTGGAGCTTTGCTGGGCATTGCCATTCTATTTCTAGTTATCTGGCAGATGCCTTTCTGGGCAAAAGTCCGTTATAGCTTTGGGGTCTGGTTCCTATTTTGCTTGTTCCTTTTCTTGCCAGATCTCACTTCCGTAAAAGTGCTGGGAGTTAGGGAGATCATCGGAGGAATCTTGATCGCTCCGGTTCTGCCGATATTTTACCTAGCTGCAACTGTATTAAGTCTGGAGTTCACAAAAAAATGCCCTCTGGGGATCCGACCCTTGGCAATGGCAACTGTCTGGACTGCATTGGATGGATGGTTGGGGCTAATCTGGTTTCCCATCCCGTTTCACTGGGGGTCGTTGCTTTATGACTGGCCTTTAGGGATCCAGATTGCTGACCTATCAGGCATTTGGGGCGTGACTTTTTTTGCGGTGCTTGTGAATGCTTCCTTGGCAAGTTTAGTCGTGGGATTCCTGCAAGGTCTG
Organism: Cyanobacteriota bacterium; assembly: GCA_033764955.1. GTDB lineage: Bacteria > Cyanobacteriota > Cyanobacteriia > Thermostichales > Thermostichaceae > JANRIL01. The sequence goes on from JANRIL010000011.1 coordinate 129,355, forward strand.
AGGGGTATTCGCTGGGTGAGTGGGATCTTGATAAGCTTCACTGTTGCCGTGGTAGGGTACGGATCCGTTCAGCTTTGGCACTATGACAGGCCAAGCGAATCCTTAATTCAAGTGGGAACTGTGCAACCGATGGCTTGGTTCGAGACCGAGGATCGCAGTTGGACTTATCGAGAACAGCGGTACAAGGATCTATTGAAACTCTCCCAGCAGGGTGTTGCTCAGGGGGCTGAATTGATCATTTGGCCGGAAGGAGCTTTACGAGCAAAGTTAGTGAATACTCCTTTGGAACCCTATTTGCTCAATCAACTGAAGCCGATTCTCTCCCCTAGCGGATCCTGGATCACAGGCGCTGCTGAGCCGGATCCTCGTTATAGCCAGTTGTCAGAGCCAGAACAGAAATTGAACAATGCAGCTCTTCTGTACGATGCTACAGGCCAGTTGCAAGATCGCTTTGGTAAGCAGTGGTTGTTTCCTTTTTTCGAGACGCAACGCTACATCCCTTCTGTGGCGGGCTACCAACCGATGCGTGGATCCGCTGCATGGGGAGTGATGATCTGTCTAGAAAGCGTTTTGCCTTCTCCTAGTCGCCAGTTGGTCAAAAATGGTGCTCAAGTGTTGATCGCTATTTCCGATGACAGTTGGTTTGGTAATAGTCATTGGCCTAAGCTGCATGGCATCCTGTCGGTGTTTCGTGCTATCGAAAATCGCCGTAGTTTCATCTTTGTCAACAATACAGGAGGCAATCTGATCGTCGATCCATCGGGTCGGATCCAGCAGCAGGGTGAGATCTTCCAACGGGATGTGGTTGTAGGTCAGGTGGTAGCGCGAGATGAAATCACGCTTTTTAATCAGGTGGGGGAAGGCTGGATCCTGTTGGCGCTAAGCAGTGGACTTGCTTGGAGTTGGATGCAGTATGGTTCCTTAAGGAGAAGTCACTCAGGATGAGGATCTCGATGAGTCAGAGCGCAATCTTTAGAGAAGCCATAGTCTGGTTCAGTTGTTTTGCCATGTCTTCGATCCCGATGACCGCTCAAGCCGTGGAATCATCTGCTCCAGGCTTTGAGGAGATTCCGATCACCCTCATGGATCGTTCCACAGGCATGAAGATCATCATCACCTCAGATGATCGGATTCAGATTGAGGATCCGCTGGCTGTTATTGCTCCGGTACCTACTCAACCCATTCCCATGACTTCTGAGAAACCCCGCTTTCCGCTACCGAAGTCTGCCCCCATTACCTCTGCTGTGGGAATCCGAACGGATCCCTTTACAGGCCAGCCCCGTGTTCACCAAGGATTAGATCTCGGTGCGCCTCAAGGAACCCCTGTGCTGGCAGCCATGTCCGGTCAAGTGATCTTGGCAGGTGACAATGGCAACTTGGGCATTGCTGCCGTGATTGCCCATGCTGGAGATCGGCGCACTCGCTACGGGCATATGTCTGAGGTAGTGGTGGCATCCGGCCAAACCGTTACGCAAGGAGAAGTGATCGGGTATGTCGGATCCACAGGTCGCTCGACTGGCCCCCATCTACACTTTGAACTATGGCAACGTTCTTCAGGATCCAATTGGACAGTGGTGGATGGATCCACATTGATCCGGTGAACAGATCTCACCTGAAACTGCTCTTGCCTTAGCGGTAACTTTGTCTTGTCTCATCTCCTCTACCGCAATTAACTGATGACACGCCCTAGTCTTTTTCCACCATTTCATAGGTGCTGCTGGGCGTTAGTCCGCCGCTTCGAAAATTATTCCGTGATATCGGAGAGTTCAGAGCCTTGGCCAGTACATGATCACAGACACGCCTATTAGGGCAATTGCCGCTCCGATGAGATCGTATCTGTCGGGAGTAACCTTGTCGACCTGCCATCCCCACAGCAATGCAATTGCTATAAAAAACCCGCTATAGGCGGCCTGAATTCGCCCATAGTTTGAAGGCTGTTGGGTATGCATGAAGCCATAGGCAACCAGAACAACCGCTCCCAAGAGACCCAACCAGGCGGATCTCCCGTCTTTGAGCCATAGCCATATCAGGTAAGCTCCTCCAAGTTCGCAAAAGCCTGCGAGCGTAAAGAAAAGCACCGACTTACCGAGCACTGCCAGATCCATTATTTATCGCTCCTCAAGATTCACTACCAACAATTCAATAAATGGGTAGGCTTTTCCATAGAGCTGGAAGCATTTGGTCACCAAATCGTATTTCTCAAAGCTGTTGGCAAACGCATTCACATCCATGAGCTTGAGTGAGGCCAGCATCGACAGAAAAATGCCCATGAAACCTGTCATTCCTAACGAAGTAGCGAGAGTCACCAATCCAGCCCAAAGAGTATCGTAAAGTTGAAGCCAATCCACATGTTAGCATTAGAAAGTGGGATCAGACTTGGAGCGGGAGTGATGATATATGCACCGGATCCGCAGACGAGCCAAAACCAGCATCTTGCGTGACCAGGTGAAACGCCTGCTACCCAAACTCAGCTATATCAGTGACGCGGATGAGCCTGTGCAACTGGCTCAAGTTCCCTTACCCAAAATCTGGGAGCGGCTGGCACAAGGAGATCCCTGTGAGTGCATTCCTGGAGAGCAATTCTTCGAGCCATTGATCTTGGATCCCTACTGGTCAAGACTGTGGCGGATCCTCAAGCAATGGCCTTCTGATACAAGAGTTTTGAAGCTAGGCAACTCAGAACAAACTATCTTCATCATCACCGACTCGCTGGTTCTGGAAACTGAAGCGGTGGAAACATAAAACCTGCCCCAGGGGGATCCCCAGAGCAGGTATTTTTTACTAAAGGGGTTATCAGCTCACAACAATGGTAGAGAGATCCACACGACCCGTGAGGGTCGATTTCACCGCACCGCTCTCGTTAATGGTGGTGGCAAAACGATTGATCCGGTCATCTCGTCCACGGGACTCGTTCAGTTTGGCTTCCACACGAGAGGCATGAAGAATCACATCGTAGATATACTGCTCCAGAGCATTTTCATCAGCGGGATCCAGATTTGCTGGCAGAGTAGGAGCAGAGATGTCAGGCAAGGCAGAGACAAATTCATCGACACGCATAGGAATCACCTCAAACAGTTCATTTCTATGGTGGATCCTTGTCAGAAGTAGATTGCTGGATTATCCAGCAGTCAGACAGTTTTGACTGGCTAGGGTGACAGTGAGGTAGATGATTTTGTGCCATGAGTACTACAACTGACCCCTTCAAAACCGCCATCGCCTTCACTCAGAAATGGGAAGGTGGTTTCGTTGATCATCACTATGATCCTGGTGGACGCACTAACTTTGGTATCACCCAATCCACCTACAATCAGTGGCGGAAACAAAAGGCTTTACCACTCCAAGATGTAAAACTGATTCAGTCTCAGGAAGTGGAATTGATCTACCGAGATTTGTACTGGATCCCTGCACATTGTTCCCAGATGGTGTTGCCATTAGCAATTGCCCACTTTGACACTGCTGTGAATTTTGGTGTGATGGGATCCGTCAAGTTCCTGCAATCTGTCCTCAAGGTTAGCGTAGATGGGATCTGGGGACCGATCACTCAAGCTGCTTTTGTGAAAGCCAACAGCAAACATACCGCTCAACTTTTGGTGGAAGCACGGATCCAGTATCGCCATCAACGGGCACGGCAAAACCCCACACAGCAAGTCTTCCTACAAGGCTGGCTGAACCGTGACAACGCGCTGCTGTCTCTGATCACTCGCTTGTGAGGGGGATTCGATGGAAATGATGTCAATGATTTTAATGACCGGATCCCTGATGACCATGATTGAGTTGAGTCGTCACTTTGCCAATCTGGGGAAACTCTACTCCGATCTGAATCAAGAAGTAGGGATCCTGAGAGAAAAGGTTGCTTTTCTGGAATAGGAACTGCTCAGTTGTCAGACAGAAGTGGAGATCTGGCGGGACAAATATATGAGAGGACGGAATGGATGAATAAGCCACTCATTGTGCAATTCACGCCACTGGTGTTGATGGTTTTGTTGGCAGGGGGATCCCTGGCTATTGCCATTGTGGATCCGAGTTTTCGCCCTCTGTTTGCAGATCTTGCCAAGGTAGGGCTGGGGGGCTACCTTGGACAATTGATCCCGCAAATGCAGAGACAGAAAGCAGACGATGAGTTTGGACATAAGTGAGTCCTACGGTGAGGGTGTAATGATGGAGATAAACCCATGACCACCCTACAGAAATTAAGTGATGAATTGAATGAACTGGAGACACAGATACTGGAGTTAGTGGGTGAGGGGGATCCGGATCCCAATCAACTGGCAGAACTAGAATCTTTGCTGGAAAGCAATGCGACTGAGCGGGACAAGAAACTGGAAGCCTACGCCAGTGTGATTAGCCTATTAGAAACCCGTGCTGCATGGCGCAAAGCAGAAGCTAAACGCTTGAGTGACCGTGCTCAAATCGATGAATCTCAAGCTCAATGGCTCAAAGAAAATCTGAAAGGGTACTTCTCCAGACACCAGATCAAAATAGTGGAAACCAACCGCTACCGAATCACCCTGGCTGCCAACGGTGGCAAAGCTCCGTTGATTATCGATGTGGATCCGATTGACCTGCCAGAGGAATACACAATCACGGAACTGATTCATAAACCTGACCGTGAAGGGATCCGTACCGCCCTAGAATCTGGTCAGACCTTACCCTTTGCGCGATTAGGAGAACGCGGATCCACTATCCGAATCAAGTAACAGTCCGTTGGTCAGGGTGATGAGTTGGTATTGACCGATGAATATCCTGACCGGATTATGTAATGCTGCCTGGGATCTCAACTATGAGCAGTTTTGTGTTTTGTGTGGCTGGGATCCCGACCGTGCCTATGCCGAACAGAAATGGGCAGCCTTCCAACAAATGACCACCTTGATCAACCAGTTTCAACCAGAAGTGTTGGAAAAGTTGGCAAGTGCAAACAGTCCTACGGAGCAAGTGTAGTTGACCCCTGTTGATTATGTACAGAAGTGGTGATCCGATGGTTGATTTCCTCGTAGCCCAAGCCGAGTGGGGATCTGTAGAGTTGGAGAGTAATCAGCGAGAGGAGTTGCTGGAAGCAGAATGGGAATTGTGGGAAATAGATGAGTGGGGATCTCTACCTTTTGACTGCCCATTTTGATAGCTGAGGGGGTGCGTTACTTGCCCACCCCCCTTCCCCCGCCCCGCCTGTGGCGACTTTTCTAGGTATTGAGGGCTCTCTTCCAGAATTTTGCTGCCCTTGGCTGTCTGATAGAAAAGTGTAGCCAGCCAACCCCAGCACCCCACCCAGCGGCTTGACCCACCCACCACCGCGCCGCAACTCCACTCCCCTGATGGAATCCGTTCATCCGTTTCGGAAGAGAATCGGATCCCTGCTGATGGCAACCTTCATGGACAACCAGACAACCCAGAAATCGACCCCTGAGCATGGGATCTGCGGCGACTCAGACTTCAAGGGGTGCAAGCATGAACGCCGTCAAAACTTTTTCCTAAAAAGGCAGGTCGGAAAAACTTCTAGCCCTATGGGTTGCCGTCGCCCCTTTCCGTCTTCTGGCCTTGCTCCCTGGCACGGGGTTACCGATTTTGGAGTTTGTCCTATGTCCATTGAAAAGTCTGCCCTCTCCAGTAAGTTCCGCCCTCTCACCACCCGTGAACGCGATGAACAGTCAACCTTCCGCAAACAGCAAGCCGTCTTCTACACTCTCCGTTCCCTGATCTGGGAAGAGTCCAAGGGTCGCATTTTCAAAGATGCTGTGGATGATGGCACGTTGGATCCCATTGCTCCCCCTGTTCGCCAGAAAGACGGATCCTACAGCCGACCCGAATATGATCCGGCTGATATCAAGCAGCTTTATGCCGAGGCTTGGGAACAGTTCAAAGATGAGTTCGACCGAGGCTTCATCAAAGCCAGTCTGGACGAATTGGTGGAATTTGCCCGCAAACATTACCAGCATGACCTGGAAAGTCTGTTGGCTTTGAATGCTGAGCGCAGTGCTGCACGGTTCAATCGAGCCATGTAAGTCTGACAAGACTGGGGGGATCCCTTTCTCCCCAGTTTTTCTTCCCTGAGCCAAGGGATCCCTAAACTTGGATATCGTTTCGACCCGCTACCGCACGTCGGGCTTATGTTTGTGGTGACGCGGGATCCGCCTCACCAGTGGGGGAACTTGACCCACCCACCCATCGCATTCCCCCACACCCCCGGCTATCGCTCTCCCCAATCAGGGATCCAGCCGACCCAGCAATGAGGCACAGAGCACTTGCCCTTCTGACACACCAGAACTGTTGAACTCAGCGAGGATCCCAAAGGTAGAGCCTACGGCACGCTACGCGAATGATATGAAGCGGCGGCCACCCCATAGTGACACCACGAGATCCGACTCCACTAGTGACACCTATCAGCAACTCTGCCTTTCAGAGGATCCATCTCTGCCCCATCCAGTTGAATCCGGTAGCGATATCAGCACAGAAGATCCAAGTTGAGGCGAGAAAGGTTGGCCTTGAATCCAGGGAAACCTGAATCCCACACGCTGGCACCATGCCACTGCCAACAGCCCACAGGCAAAGCGCTGTGAATGCAAGAGTCGTTCCCAACTTTCGCGGCATATCCTTGTTCCTGCGGTATTCCACGTTTGGGATCCTCGCTTGCATTGGGATCCGCAGTGGCTAATAACAAGCCATCGTGATTCAGGTTCTTCCCATGTTCAAGTCCGTTCTTTTCTCTGCTCTCCGCCTTGGTTCTCAATCCATGCTGGTGCGTCGCTCTACCAACTCGTACACAGGGTGGGTGGCTGTGTTCCGGTTCCCGACAATGGCAGACGCCGCTTACTTCGCTCGTCGCTGGGGTCGTCCGGCTCATGGGGGCTGTGTCATCCGTGAGTTAGGCTCCTTCTTCCAAGTGTCGGTGCCTGTAGCAGGCTTTCCCCGCCAGTTCTGCTCACAGCCTTGGTTGAGTCTGGGTCGGGCGGCGGCGCTGACGCGCTAGTTCCTGCTGGGGGTCGGCTGACCCCCTTCTTTTCATTCCGCCCCAGGATTCCAAACCATTTGGATAGTGGATCCGCAATTGGCGGACTTACCCACTGGGGAACTTACCCCACCCACCCTGCGCGTTCCCCAGACCCTATCTCCCTGCTGAAATAGGATCCGACTGTCCTATGGTGCGGGTGAATTTGATAAAGGTGAATGAAATGTCAGATCTACAGGACGGATCCAGAGAAACCTATTACGTGGATGACGACGGGAATGTAGTGTTCGCGCTAGCGTGCCCTAGGCGCATGGCGGTGTTTACATTGGATGACGCAGATCCCGATTCCGGCGAGAAGCTGTTCAATTTTATGACTCGATTACTGGGAGATGATTAGCAGTCCTACGGCGTGGGTGTCGTTGTGGAGACACACCCATGCTCAGTTCACAAATTGTCGAATGTCTAATGTCACAAGCTCTGGTCTGGATCGCTGAACATTTCCCTGATAGTCAACCAGAGGAAGTTCAGATCTATCAAGAGGTCTATGTGAACCGGATCCTCAATAAGGTAGCCGAAGAGCTGTAAGTCCTGCGGTAGGGGTGTCGTTGATAGAGAGTTTATGCTCATCACTCATCCCTGTCGTGTGGCAGTTGTAGGATCCCGCACCTACTGGAATCTCAAAGCCGTGCGGGACTTCATTGCTCAGTTGCCGGCTGGTTGCACCGTCATTTCTGGTGGAGCCAGAGGCGTTGACCAGACTGCGGAACAAGCCGCCAGAGCAAAAGGGATCCCTGTTCAAATCTACCCAGCCGACTGGCATCAACACGGAAAATTCGCAGGGATCCGACGCAACCACGACATTATCCAATCTGCCGATGTAGTCGTCGCCTTCTGGGATGGATCCAGTCCTGGCACTGCTCACAGTATTCAACTTGCCAAGTCGATGAATAAACCTATCCAGATCATTTACTGACCAGTCCTACGGCTTGGTTGTAGAGAAGGAGTTTCACCATGTCTAATTCGCAAGCAATCGCTCATCTCAATGACGAGTTCCGCAAGTCTCAGAGTGCCTATATTGTCATCACTCCAATGGTGCAATCATTGGGATTTAATATCTCAGGCTTACTCCAATTAGTCAGACAGTTTAGTATCTTCAACGAAGACAATGATCCTTATGGAGAGCATGACTTTGGATCCATTGACTATAATGGAGAAAAGTATTTCTGGAAAATAGATTACTACGACCAGAGCTTAAAATATCTCTCTCCAGATCCATCAGATCCAACCCAGACAAGAAGAGTCATGACAGTGATGCATTCAAGTGAGTATTAGTCCTACGGAATGGGTGAAGTCAAGAGGGCTAAACCATGATGACCAAAGAGAAGATGTTGTATTCCCGCACTGCTGCCAGCCGGATCCTGGGAGTCATGCCTCATCACGTTCAGATCCAAGTCTGGCCTAAAGTTGTCCTGGCTCAGGTAAAGGGATCCCGTCCCCGCTTCCTGTCTCGTAAAACCTTCCACCAAGACTTTGTAGAAACTCGTAGATCTGCTGCGATGGATCTGCATTGCAAGCTAATTTCCCCAGGTAGATATGTCGTTTTCAATTCAGAGAATGGGCATCGGCATCAAGTCTTACTCCATGATTCTGGATTACATTGCACTTGTGACGATTATCAGAATCAGAAGACATTTCTCAAACAGGCTTGTTGCAAACACTGCTATGCAGTTTTGTTTGCCAGTGGCTACCATAACTTGCAAGAATATATCAATGCCTAACAATCAAAGTTAGCTGGCTAACTCAGTCCTTTGGTGATTGTGTAATCAAGTTTCTCAAAAGGAGAAATCATCATGTTTGTGAATGCGTTTGCTACCCCAGATCTGAAAGGGATCACCTACATTCCTGGTCGCCCTTGTCAGTATCGTGGTGACTGTAAATCTGGTGTGTTCAAAATTGGCGAATCTAAGTTTGTCGGATCCACATTGGCAATGGAGATCCTGTCTTGGCGGACTTTCGAGGATCAGCTCTTCGACTATCCCCATCAGACTTGGCTGGAAATTCTGTTTGTGGATCCGCGCAATGTCGTCAGCCACATCCTGTTCAAGACCCAGAGCCTGGATAACTTCCTCGATTTCATGCTGGATCTGGCATCCCAGGGCAAAGCCATCGGCCAAGGCGTGACCACCGCCAAAATGTCTAAACGCTCCGGTGATCTGGGTGTGTACTACGCGGTGGAGTTTGAGTGGAAAGAGTCGAGCAAGAAGCGAGTAACCGAACTGCAAGCCTTCGCCAGTGAGCAGGATCTCTATGCTTCCCGCCTAGCCGATGTCCGGCATCTCAAAGATGCAGAAGCCCATCCTCTAGAGCTTCCTGCATAGATCACATGGGGAACCTCACCCTGGGGATCCCTTTCCTTTGTCGCCCTTCCGCCTGGTGAAGTAGTGTACCAGGCTGCACCCCGACACCCCACCCATCATGAACAAACGAACTATTGATTGTGGAACCTGCACCCTTACTACCATTCCAGATCCACTGGATCCAGTGATTGAGCATATTGTTGTCCAAGCCAAACCAGGGTGTCACGTCCTGGTCAAGGTCAATGGTCAAGTTGCAGGCTGCACCACCAATCCTATCCAGATGGAAGGATATGACCAGCGCCACCATCGCAGAAAGGTCACGGCGAAACGAGCTAAGCAACACGCCCAAAGGTTGGATAAGTTAGCTGATAAGCGAGAAGAGCAGTTTGCGCCAGGGGATCGTTAGGACATCCAAATCGCTCACCGTCCATGTCTCCGCCCTAGATTAACTGGATCCCTTACTGAGCCTCTACGAAAGCTGTACCAGCCCAACCATTGGCAGATCGGAAGGGGCCAGCCTAGTCAAATTCCACAGCCGCCAACCCAAGATCGCCTACCTCTTTTATCCAACAGATGAAATCCTGGGCTAAAGGCTGGCTGCAAACCACCTATATCGATGACCGTAGTGGATTGTCATCAATGGCCCTGAGCCTTTAAGCCCTACTGCACTAACTGAGCAGGGGAAGCTGTGCCCCCAGCCCCAAAACCTGGACTAAAGCTGGACTAAATTTTGCCCTACATCGGGCGACATCAAGCAACATCCAGCGACATTACCCTCGCCAAGTTAGCCAACATTCAGCCAGCCAAAAGCTTGCCCAGAAAGGTTTCCGGACGTTAGAATGAGGCTTGGAGCGGATGCCAGGAACCAGACTTGAACTGGTGACACGAGGATTTTCAGTCCTCTGCTCTACCGACTGAGCTATCCCGGCTCTACAGGAAATATATCTTAAGCGATAACACCCCCTTACGCAATACTCTCTCACCGATTGATACACTAACCTCAGGCAGACTTCACACTCAGGGATCCCGCTTGATATTCTCACAACACCTTTCTGGTTGGGTTTTGAAGCACGACGACCTGTTCTTACTCACCGACAAATTAGGGATGATCCCAGCGGGATCCTCTCATCAGCTTGGGCTTTATAGCCAAGACACCCGTTTCTTAAGTGAGATGGAGTGGCATCTGGAGGATGGAAACCCTTGGTTGTGGCAAACCCAACAAAGCCAACCCGATCACCTCACCCTCATAGGAACCTCCAGCAACGGGATCCCTACCCCCCAAATCACCCGACATCTCCTGCTGCGGGGAGGATTATTTGACCAGATGCAGATCCATAATCCCTATGCCATCCCCCTCCCCCTGACGGTTCATTTTGCTGTTGCCAGCGACTTTGTAGATCTATTTGAAGTGCGCGGCTGGCGGCGTTCACAGCGGGGGGAACAACAGCCTCTGCAACAGGATGGCTCAATATGGCAGCTGAGCTATCACGGCTTGGATCAGATGCTCCTCAAGGTCACGATAGAGTTTTCTCACCTCCCCACCCCAACCACCCCCCTCACCTGGATCTTTACCCTGCCACCCGAAAGCCTTCTCTCTTTTGGCTATCGCTTGCGATTAGAGCAAAACGAACGCTCGGTTCCTCGCCTCCCGCCACCTGCCACCTACTGGCAAGCCCTCCAGTCCAACCAGGATGACTTCCGCCGATGGCAACAGGAGATCACCCAGATTCAGTCAGACCATCCCCCTTTCCAACCCATTTTGCAACAAGCTCTCCAGGATATCTACGCCCTACGGCAAACCTTCCGGCGCAAAAACGGATCCCGGGCAACTGTCCTGGCCGCCGGCATCCCTTGGTACTGCACGCTGTTTGGTCGTGATGCTTTGATTGCTGCCCGACAAACCCTCATCCTGGATGCAAGGCTGGCTCGAGACACCCTTACCCTCCTAGCCGACTATCAGGGGCAGCAGCAGGATGACTGGCGAGAAGAAGCCCCCGGCAAAATTCTGCACGAGTTGCGGATGGGAGAAATGGCCCGCTGCCGGGAAATTCCCCATACCCCCTACTACGGTAGCGTCGATGCAACCCCCCTCTGGCTGATGCTGTTGGGCGATTATGTTAACTGGACGGAAGATCTCATTACTCTACAAGCTCTTTGGCCTCACGCCCTGGCCGCTATGGGGTGGATTGATCAACAGAGTCAAGCCAGCGGCTATCTCACCTATCAAGCGGGGAGCAGTCTCCACAATCAGGGTTGGAAAGATTCCAGCAACTGCCTGGTGGATCGAGAAGGAAGGCTAGCCTCACCACCCATTGCCCTCGCCGAAGTGCAAGGCTATGTTTATGCTGCCAAACTGGGTATGAGCCAACTGGCAATGCGCCTGTCGCTTCCCAGCCACGCTCTACTCTGGCAAGAGCAGGCGGAGGCTCTGAAAACCCGTTTTAGCCGCGACTTTTGGATGCCCAAACAGGGATATTGTGCCCTTGCCTTGGATGGAGCAGGCAACCAGGTAGACAGCATCACGTCTAACCCTGGACACTGTCTACAAACTGGCATTTTTACCCCTAGCCAAGCTGATCAAGTGGCACAACGGCTCATGAGTGATGACCTGTTCAGTGGCTGGGGCATCCGCACCCTCAGTTGCCTGTCCCCCGCCTACGATCCGCGCAGCTACCACAATGGCTCCGTTTGGCCTCACGACAATAGCCTGATTGCGCTAGGACTGCGGGCAGTGGGGCAAGTGGAATTAGCCGGTCGGCTGGCGAATGCCCTGGTTGAGATGACCCAGGAGCAACCCCTAGGTCGCCCACCCGAACTCTTTTGTGGCTATGGTCGGGGAGAGTGTCCGCAACCCGTTCCCTACCCAGTGGCCTGTTCTCCACAAGCCTGGGCAACGGGCAGCTTGTTTCACCTCATGGAGATGGCGTTGGATCTCCAGCCTAGGATCCTGACTACAGCCCTAAAAAACCTTCCAACCCAGACCCGTTCTGATCAGGCTCTGGGCTGGGGAGAACCTCTTGATTTGCCCGCTATGGGTCACCTGACGCTCAGCCAACTTCGCTTGGGTTCGGGGGTGTGGCAGGTGGATGGCGGATCCCAGACGGCTTCGGTTGATACTGGTGTTGATATGGGTGGCTTGTGAGAGCCTAGAGTTGCACCTCTGGCACGGGGGTGGGTTGCGACCATTGCGCCTCAACGCGGCTGATCACGCTCACCAAACTGAGCGCTACCACCATCACCAAAACCGATTGCACAAAGACTCGACTGACATCAAAGTTGAGATCAAGGTTGAGATCCTGACCGGAACTGGAAGAGGTGGGGGTATGCATAGTTGGTCACCGTTGAACCTTGACATCTATGATCGTGACAGAATTACCCGAGAATGGTATGAGCAAGATCACAGAAGTATATTCGGTTACATCACCTTAGTTTTTCCGTAAACCTCCGCATTCTCTTCAGGAGATCACCCCTTGCATCCCTTCAGCCTAACTCTACGACCGGCTCAGCAGGAGGCATTGCGCTATCAGGGAGGGGCGTTGGGTATCTCAGCCGTACCCGGCAGTGGCAAAACCTTCACCCTAGAGCTACTGATCAGTGACTTGATTTTGCGACGGGGGATCCCGATGGATCGGGTGGGGGTTTTTACTTATATGCGATCCGCCAGAGCCAACCTGATTAACCGCGTCAACCAACGGCTCAAGGAGCATGGGTTAACCGGACGCTTTACCCAAGCCTTTACGTTGCATTCTCTCTGTCTACGGATTTTGAAAACCTACGCTGTCCGTTTGGATAGTGAAGGGATCGCCGTCTTAGAGCAGTATGAACAGGATCGCTTGACCAGCCGCTTCGCACGACTCTGGCTCAAACACCACATCAGCCAGTGGCAGTCGCTGTTGCCCAGGGATGAATCGGCTTATCACCAACGCCAGCAGCAGACTCGCTTTTCCAATAGTTTTCAGCAGATGTGTCGAGCAGTCATTCAAACTGCCAAAAACTATCAGCTAACCCCCACCCAACTCACCCCTGCCACCGATAGCTATCTTGATTGGGCGAAGCAGGTTTATCAGGCTTATCAGGCGGAATTGAAAACTCTGGGCAAAGTGGATTATGACGATTTGGGCTGGTCTGCCCTCAATTTGTTGCGCCGGGATCCCGATGTGCGGGCGGAGGTGCAGAGCTGGTATGACTATCTGTTTGAGGATGAATCGCAGGATAGCTCCCCCTTGCAGGAGGATTTGCTGCACATGATGAGTGGGCGAACCCAGAACCTAGTGCGGGTAGGGGATCCCAACCAAAGCATTATGGGCACCTTTACCACCGCCGAACCCCGCTTCTTCCGAGAATTTTGTCGGCGCAGTCAGCCGATTATGCTGAATGAGTCCAGCCGCAGTGCGCTACGAATTTTGTCGCTGGCCAATGGCTTGGTGGATTGGGTAAACCAAGACCATCCGCTTAGTGCCTTAAGGCAAGCTTTGGCACCCCAACACATTCAACCCGCCTCCTCTGGGCCTGCCAATCCGCCCGATGCCGAGGCCGCGATTGATTTCTTGCGGGTGAGCGGATCGCCGGAGGAAGAGTGGATGAGGGTGGCTGACTTAGCTGCCCAAGCCGTGCAAAATCGCCCCCAGTCAACAGTGGTGGTTTTGGTGCCAACCAATGAGGCTGGAGCCAAGTTGCTGTTACAACTGCAAGGATTGGGGTGCTCTTTGGTGATTGATTTGCTGCGGAACAACCCCAGCCAACGCCGCGTCATCCAAAAGCTCAAGCTAGCGGCAGATTATCTGGCGCAACCCTCCTCAGTGGTTCGCTTAGCCGCTGTGGTGGAAGGGCTGGCTGACTGGGCCAAACTAGCGGGGGGAGAAACCCGTGAATCCCTGAAAAGTTGGATTCAGACTTGTCGCCCTGAGGATTTGCTTTTTCCAGGACAAGGAACGTTGGCCGCTCCTCGCCTGCCGGATCCACTCCGTTCCCAGCAGGATCCCTTGAACCACCTCCTGAGAACCTTGGCAACCTGGCTGGCCGCCGCCCGCTCCCCCTGGCCAGAAACCCTTAACCTGATGGTGCAAACCCTTTATCACACCTCCGATGAGTTATTTATTGGGCATTATTTGGCTGACCAACTGGAGCAAGTTCTCGATAAACAGCCCACAACAGACTGGCAGGATATTGCCGATGAAATTCAAGCGGTTTTGGATGGACGGATGAACAATTTGCCTTCGGACATTCATGCGTTTTCTGCTGCGGCGGGATCCATTACCGTCACGACTCTGCACCGCTCGAAAGGCTTGGAGTGGGATGAGGTGTTTATTGTTGGGTTGTCGGCCTATGACTATCCCGTTTTGCCTCAGGAGCGGATCATGGGTCTGCGCTTTTTGGAGGGAGCTGATATGCAGGCGGAGGCAATTGCGGAGCTGAAACAGCAGGTGGGCAGCTATATCAGTGAGGGATCCCCAACTGAGCAAGCCTTCTTGGATCTGGCTGCCGAAAAATTACGCCTACTCTATGTGGCGATAACCCGTGCCAAACGCCGCCTCACCTTCTCGGTGTCTAGCAAAAATCCCTTTGGCTCTGATCAAAAACCCTCCGCCCTGTTTGAGGTTTTGCAAGCTTTGGATGGCAAGTTTTTGCAGAAGCGTCCCCAGCCGGATCTCAGCCGGAAGTGAGGTGACGGGATGCGCGCCGATCTCTTCGCCCTAACCCCTGATGCCCTAGAAGTGCTGAGCAATCGCGGCTTGGTCAAACGTGCCCAAAAGGAATGGGAATCGGGATCCTTTTCCTGGCAGATTCACGAGGACGAAGCGGGATCCATCACTGTGCAGTGGTCGGATGGGGTGGAGTGTCTCTTGCCCGCCCAGAAAACCCTCAGCCAATCCACCTGTAGCTGTGCTTCTACTACCCTCTGCCGCCATCTCTTGCGCTCGGTGTTGGCCTATCAACACCACCATGTTGCCCCCCCGCCACCCGAATCCAGTCAGGGGGAGTCTGCCCCGCCACCCGCCCCAGCGCCCACCCCCTGGGATCCCGGAACCATCAGCGATACGCACCTCAGCCAAGTGCTCAGCAAGTCCACGCTTCTGCGTAGTCAACAGCTTAGCCAGTCCCCCCATTTGCTGGAATTAGTCCGCAGCCGCAAACCAACCTGTACCATTCACACCCTGGCCTGTCGGGTGCGCTTTTTGGTGCCAGGGGATCCCCGCTATACCTACTGCGACTGTGCGGAGCCGGATCCCTGTAGCCATGTGCCCTTGGCGATCCAAGCCTTCCGATTGTTGGATCCCGCTCAAAAAAGTGGCCTGATTCACTGGGGAGACTGGACGCTGCGGATCCCGGAAGGGGTTTTGGCCGCTACCGAGCAAGAACTCCAATCCCTCTGGCAGATCGGGCTAGCTGCCATCACCGACCTGCACCTAGAACGCCTTAAAAGGCAAGAAATAGCCTGCCGCTCCGCAGACTTAATTTGGCCTGCCGACATTTTGAGTGACATCCGGCACGAGATCGAACGCTATCGCCAACATGATGCGCGGTTTTCCCCAATAGCCCTGGTGGAGCAGATAGGGGAATGGTGCATTCGCCGCGATGCCATCTGTTATGCCAACCAGCCTGTCCCACAACTGTTTATCCGTGGGTTACCCAGTGATCGTCCCACTGATGTGGGATCCGCCCGTTTGATTGGACTGGGCTGTGGGGTCGTGCAGCACCGTCAGGGGGTAGAACTCTCCGCCTATCTGCAAGACATGGACTCAGGAGTGGTGGTGGCGGTTTGTCGAGAGTTTGCCGATCCGCCCCCCCCAGACAAACCCCGCCACTTTGGGCAACTGGCGCAAACTCCCGCCTTCAAAGGGATTTCCTTAGCCACCCTCGCCTCCGGTCAGGTGATGGTCAAGGGGGGGAAACGCACCAGTAATGGTCAGTTTTTGCCGGGACGCTCGGCAGCCCATGCCCACCCACAATCCTTTCAATGGGAGCATCTGCAATCGAGTATTTTGGCGGAGGACTTTGCCGAAGTGGTGGCTCGCCTAGCAACTCAACCACCCAGATGCCTAGGCCCGCGCCGCCTCACCTATCAGTTGGGGGTTTGTCAGGTCAAAGGGATCAGCGAGGTCGCTTTTTGGGAGGCGGAACAAGCGGTATATGCTAACCTCCTCGATACCCAAAACCAAACAGCCCTGTTGCGGCATCCCTATACCTCCCGCAGTGCCGCCGGAACGGAAGCCCTCTTGACGGCTCTCCGCACAAGGGGCGAGCAACTTTGTTTTGTCGCTGGACAATTTAGCTACCGCTCGGATGGTCTACAACTGTCTCCAATCGCTTTGATTTTTGAGGAGGGAGGGCAGCGGACGATGCTGCAACCTTGGATTGAACAGGGAGAAGTCAAAGCATTTTCCTCTGCGATTGCGGATATGGCCTGGCGGGATCCCCGCCGTGATTTTCCGGGAGCCGTGATCGAAGCCCTAGGCGAACTGCTAGTGCTGGGTTTAACTCGCCTGGGATCCCGTGAGGTTGAGGTATGGCGGCAGCTTTGCCAGCAGGGATCCGCGTTGGGTTTTGTGCGGTATCTAGCCCCCATGACTTACCTGGCGGACTTGCTGGAGCAAAAAAGCAAAACCCTCACCTGGGATCCCCAGCCTGCCTTGCCAGTGATTTTGCAAATCGTTGTCCTCAGCCGTCTTGCTCAGGAATCTTTGATCGGAAACCAATCTAGGTAGGGCTGCCCTCAAACCACTGCAGAAGATCTTGTGGGGAATGAAAGTCGAGCAGACTCTCACTTAGCCTACTCGGCGGGAAGCCCCGCACCGTAACCGATAGGGTCGGTGTCGGGATGATAGCCAGGGTCGGCGTACTCCGCACAATTTGGACTAGCCGACCAACTGTTGCTATGGTGTTTCCAAGTGGGGTTGGGCGTCGCCTCACTATAAAACGCGAAGTCCTGAAAAGGATGGAGAAGCCCACACTGTATGTTTGCATCGGTGATGGGAGTACGTCACG